>NZ_MSIE01000042.1 GCF_001921205.1 Actinophytocola xanthii
CCGGCGGGCTTGGTGGTGAACCACTTGTGCACCTTGTTGTCGATCAGCACGTCGGAGGACAGCACGGTCTTGGAGCCGGTCCGGTAGTACACGCAGGTGTAGGCCAGGACACTGGCGGGCAGGGCGCCCCAGCTGGTGACGCTGACGTTGTCGTTGCCGGTGCAGGTGCCCTTCGGGGAGACCTGAGCCGCCTTCGTGCTGGTGCCGGCGTACACCCCGGTGGTCACCGTGGTGGTCGCCGTACCGCAGCGCGAACGGGCGGAGAACAGCGTGTTGGTCGCGGACTTGATCGCGGGCAGCGCGCTCGCCGCCACCGAGGCCGGCGCAGCCGCGGGGTTGTAGTACCAGGTGAAGGTGGCCGGCATCCGCCACGCGGCCAGGGCGTAGGGCTTGGCCTGGCAGCCCGGCGTGGCGGCCGCGGCGGTCCCCTCCGCGGCGGCGCCGATGGCGGCGGCCTGCTCGAACGGGGTGGAGGCCAGAATCGCCTCGGCAACCACGGTCACCCCGTCCTCGACCGGCGCGACATGGCGGTCGACGGCTCCGGTCGTGGCGACGGCGGAGACCGCCGCGGTCGCGGCGAGGACGAGAGCGGCGGTGAGGGTGGCGAGCCGGGGGCGAGTCATTGTCGGTGGGGTTCCTTCGGTGGTGCGAGCTGGACACCACTGACAATGCGGCCCCTGTGTTGTCAAACAGGCCCAGAAACGAGAGCCAAACGGGAGTAGCCCACGTATTCCCACACGCCAACCAACACGCTCCAACACAGCACCCGGATCGCACCCGTCCGGCGGCCCGGGAGGGAGCAGCCGTCAGCGGGCCGTCGGGCGGCCGAGCCGGGGGTGCAGGCGGGCCGCGTTCTCGGCGCCGACGCCGAAGGCGAGCCGTTCGGCGGTGTCGACGTCGAGAACGTCCTCGGCGAGCCAGGAGTCGAGCAGGCGGCCGAAGTGGTGTCGCCAGAGCACCGCACCCAGGTGGTGCAGCTCGGGCAGGACGTTGCCGTCGCTGGAGTAGAGCACCGAGTCGAACGGCGCCAGCTCGAGCGCCTCGCCGAGCACGTCGTCGGCGCGGACCCCGACGTACGGCAGAGTCAGTCCAATGTCGACCGAGACGTGGTCGAACACGTGGGCCAGGTAGGCGGCGTTGCGGTGGAACGGCCAGCAGTGCAGCAGCACCACGGCGGCGCCGCTGTCCCTGGTGCACCTGAGGAAGTCGGTCAGCAGCAGGGGGTCGACCTCGCGAAGATCGAGGTCGTCGTCGCCGAAGCCGGTGTGGAACTGCAGCGGCAGGCCGAGCTCGGCGCCGACCCTGATGGCCTCGTGGATGGTCCAGGCGTGCAGCACCGGGTCGGTCAGCCGGGTGCCGCCGGAGCGCAGCCAGGCCTGGGCGGCCTGCTCGGCGTCCCGGTCGGACGGGCACTCCCCCGGCACGTCGAGGCCGGACCGGTAGGCGACGACGGTCTTGAGCGCGACGGCGCCGGCCGCCCGGTCGCGCAGCTCGTCGCGGAAGGCGTCGAGCACGGCCGCGGGCGAGTCGGGCCGACCAGCGACGCCCTCCATCACCTGCTCGACCCGCACCACCTCGTGCCCGGCCCCGCACACCTCGCCCGGCTCGAGGCCGGGGCTCGGCGCGTACCCGGTGTCGACGAACCAGCGCTCGACACCGGTGGCCCGTAACAGGCGGTCGGTGACCTCGCGCCAGCCCAGCTCGGCCCGGCGGTCGAGGTAGTCCTCGGGTGCGGCGTGCGCCGGCAGGTCGAGCACCGGGGCGCACCACCGCCGTACGGCCAGCCCGAGCGACGAGTGCCAGCGGTCGCGGGTGCCGGCGGCCGCGGCCTCGGTGAGCCCGCCGGCGAACTCGTCACGGTCGGGGTCGCGGGCGAGCACCGCGTGGCAGTGCTGGTCGATCAGCGGCACCTCGTCGGTCACGGCCATGCGAGCCCCCTTGCTACCAGCGCCAGCGTACGGCCGCCGAAAGCTCCTTCGGGTGCAGTCCGGCGCAGCGGTCGGCCTCGGCGCGGCGGACGGTGACGATCGCGTCGTGCAGCTCCGGACCGAGGGCGTCGGCCAGCACCGTCGAGGCGGCCAGGGCGTCCGCGGCCTCGGACGCCGACGTGGGCAGCCGGCGGATGCCCGCCGCCTGGCGTCCCGCGTCGTCGAGCAGGGCGGGGTCACCGGTGACCGGCGGCGGCAGCCGGAGGTCGTCGGCCACCCCGGCGAGCCCCGCGGCGATCACGCAGCCGACCACGAGGTACGGGTTCGCGGTGGCGTCAAAGCACTTGAGCTCGACGTTGGCGGTCTGCTGGGAACCGGCGACCATCCGCAGAGCGGTCTCCCGGGTCTCGTGGCCCCAGCACTGCCAGATACCGGCCCAGCGGGAGGGCAGCAGCCGCAGGAAGCTCGCCGGGTGGCCGGCGCCGATCGCGAGCAACGCCGGCAGCTCCCGCAGCAGCCCGGCCAGGAACGCCTCGCCGGTCGGCCGCAGGTCGGCGAGGGTGTTGCCGGCGTCGTCGTGGACCGACAGGTGCAGGTGCCCGCCCGACCCGGCGCCGTCGGGGTCGACGCTGGGGGCGAACGAGGCCCGCCAGCCGTGGGCGAGGCTGCGTGAACGGACCGTGTGCCGCAACAGCACGGCGTCGTCCGCGGCGCCGACGGGGTCGTTCGGCGCGACCGACAGCTCGAGCTGGGCGAGGGCGTACTCCGGGTGGAACTGCTGGACGTCCAGCCCTTGCCGGGTCAGGTCCCCGACCAGCGCGGCCGCGTACGCGGCGACCTGCTCGAGCCGGACCTGCCCGTAGGCAGGCCCGTCGAACGCCGGTCGGAACTCCTCGGCGCCGGTGACACCCAACGCCCACTCGTGTTCGAAGGCCATCAGCAGGCTCAGCCCTCGCTCGGCCGCGGCGGCTGCCTGCCGCGCCGCGAACCCCCGCTGGCAGGCAAGGAAGGGCTGGCCGTCCTTGGTGAGCTTGTCGGCCGGTGCCCAGGCCCAGCCGGGCATCGCGGAGAGCGCGACGAGGCGGTCGAGGTCCGGGACCAGTCGGAGGTCCCCGTCCGGGCCACCGAGGTAGCGGCCGGCGACCATGACGTCGTCGGACCCGAACGCCTCGAAACAGGGCGAAGCGCCAACCCCGTCGAGCGCGGCGAGGCGGGACAACGGCACCGCCTTGACCCGCGTGATCCCCGCATTGTCCACGAACGACAGCTCGACCATGGTCACGCCGGCCGCGCGCAGCTCCTCCACCGTCGTCGGCATCGGCCCATCCTATTTGCGGCGTCAGTGCTCCCAGTACCGCCGGTCGCGCCCGGTCAGCTTGACGACGAGCCGCCCGAAGGGATGGGAAAGACTCGCGGCGAACGCGGTGAAGCGGGGGAAGAAGAAAAAGACACCCAGCCCTGCCACGAACAGCGGCACGGCGACCAGCGGGCCCCGGGTGATGCCCGCGGTGGTGAGGGCGCCGCCGGTGAGGACCTTGGCCCGGTACTCGCAGGTGATCGACGCCGGCCCGGTGAAGCGCGGCGAGATCCGCTCCCCCCACATGGCGTCGATCGTGTGCGGGTTCCCGTTCTCCGGGGTGACGGCGCAGGTCACGATGGTGGCCTCACCACCGGCCTGCTGCCGGCGCCCGAACTCTCGGCTGATCCCAATCTCCGTACCGGCGGGCCAGATCGCCTCCTGATCCGGACCGACGGACTGACCCGTCCCGACGGCGTAGGCGCCGATGCCCATCATGACCACCGCCACCCCCAGGCCGCCCAGCAGCATGCTCCACGCCGCGCGCCGAGCCGGCTTGCGTTTGCGGCCGGGCCGGTTCACCGGCCTTCCAAGGTGTTGATCACGAAGGCCGCTGTTCGGTCGGCGCGGTCGCAGCGCGGCCCGCCTTCGGTCTCCGTTCTCCCCGCGGTGGCGACGTCGCCGTCGGCTATCAAGATCGCCGTGTCGTCGGCTACTCCGAGGAACAGACGGCACAGTCCGTACGTCGACTCGAGGTCGCCGTTGGCACGGATCACCGGATACCCCTCGATCGTGTCGACACCCCAGAAGTCGCATTCGGCGCTGTTCGCACACTGCCGAGCGATACCGGCCAGGCCCGTGCTCGATTGGAACCTGATGGTCACGGTGTCGAGAGGGTCCTGGTCCGCGGGGCGCAGGACGCACGTGGGGCGGCCGGCGGAGCGTTCCTGGGCCGTCACAGGTAGGCCGAGTTCGCTCGCCTGCCGCGCGGAGAGGAGTTCGCAGGGTGCTTCTCGGAAGCGCTCCGCGTCGAGTGGCTCGGGCACGGGCGGAACGGACAACGAGGGTCCCGCGCCCGATTCGGGTCCTGGCGCGGGCTCATCCGAACAACCCGTGCTCATGGCCGCGGTCAGAACCATCGCGATGACGAGGAGCGGTCTCATCGCCGCTTGCGGCGTAGCCCTTGCCACAGATCCTCCCCGTCGTCATCCCGGCGGCTCTTGTTCTCACCCGACGGGCGTACGGGTTCTGGTTTGGTCGCCTCCAGGTCCTCGACGAGACCCCCGACGTCGAACTGGCGCACGGCGGCGAGGCTTCGATCGATGAAGTCAGCATAAGCGGAGGTCGTCGCGACGGTGGTCCAGGACATCCTGCCGCTTGCGAGACCTTCCCCGATCTCCCGGACCAGTGGGTCGTCGCTGTCCTTCATCGTGGCGAACAGCATCTTCCGCAGCGTGGTCTCGTCGCGGAGGGTGTCCGCGTGCGCGGAGCCCTCGACCAGTCTCAGGAACTCGCTCCGGTCGGCAGGGACCGGACGGGAACTGTGCGTCATGGTCTCGTCCTCACTTGGGCGGGTCGAGAGGTGCGGTCGGCAACGAAGGCAGACCGGTGCCGGCATGGTGCACGCTGCCGTAGTTCGTCTGCGCCGCCTCGACGACCTTGATAACCGTATCCATCTGTCCGATGAGTCCGAACATCTCCTTGATCCCGTCGACCACCCGGTAGACGTTGTACGCGCTGAGCGCCCCGGCGAAGACCGCGATGGGCGCCCCGACTCCCGTCGCTGCCGCTCCACCCGCCACCCAGGCGGACCCGGCGGCCTCGATCGCGGCGTCCCCCACCCCCTTGAGGATGTTGACGACGGCGTCGCGCATCCTGACCATCTCCTCGGACGCGAGCCGGTACTGGTCGACGATCTCGCGCAGCTGCTCGTGAGCTTGCTCGAACGGCGTGACGAGCCGCATCAGGTACACCGCCGCGCCGTCACCCGCATTGCCGCGCCAGACAGCCTGGCAGCCCTGGGACGCCCACTGGATGTTGATGCCGACGTCGTTGAGAGCCCACCGCACGTCGTTCAGCACGTCCGCCGCCGCGCGCAGGCCTGCCCAGTCCCCGACCCACGGCTTGACGATCTCGTCCCAGGGGTCGATCGGTCGGTCCAGTGCCTGCAGCCACACAGCCACATGACTGACGGCCTCGAGCGCCGCCCCTATCGCCGTCATCGGGCTGAAGGCATCCCACCAGTCGTAGTCGCCGTTCAGTTCCTCGCGGTAGTCCTTGATCTTGCTCAGGCGCCCCCGCGGCTCCTGGACGTCCTGGAACTCGGCCGGGGCTCCAGGTCCACTGATGTACCCGGTCTGCTTCCGCTGCTCGGCCGCGTCCGCCGCGGGGTACGCGGCGTCCAGTCGCTGGGCGGAGGTCTGGTCGGTGCGCTCGTAGTAGGCGGCGGAGTCACGGACCGCCTGCGCCACCGAACTCAACGTGGGGTGCGCGAGCTCACCGAGCCAGGAGTCGAGGGCATTGTAGACATCGCGGTGTCCGCCCGTGAGTCGACCGACAACTCCTTCACCACCCTGGAATTCCTGAATCTTCGCGAGGTGCGTCCTGGCCGCGACCACGTCCTCGCGGGCGCGGTCCACCTGGGCCGCGAGCTGCCGCAAAGCCCCTGGCTGCACGGAAAACGACGTCATCGACAACCCCCGAACCCACGCACCGAGCCTGCTTGCGGCGTAACGATACAGAGCCGACGGGGCGTCTCGGCGGGTTATGAGAAATCTCCCCAGCGCCCGGACGGCGCGAATTGTCGGGGAATTTCCCTCAGTTCTCGGCGGGGACGACCATCGGGGTGCCGGCCACCGGGTCCGGGACGACGACGCAGGGGAGGTTGAAGACCTTCTCGACCAGGGCGGGGGTCACGACCTCGGCGGGCGGGCCCTCGGTGACGACTCGGCCGTCGGCCATGGCTATGAGGTGGTGGACGTAGCGGCAGGCCAGGTTGAGGTCGTGCAGGACGACGACGATGGTCTTTCCGGTGTCGGCGTTGAGGTCGCGCAGCAGCCTGAGCAGGTCCACCTGGTGGGTGATGTCGAGGAACGTCGTCGGCTCGTCGAGGAGCAACAGCTCCGTGTCCTGCGCCAGCGCCATCGCCACCCAGACCCGTTGGCGTTGGCCGCCGGACAGCTGGTTGATGGGACGACCGACCAGGTCCTGGGTGCCGGTCGCGGTCAGGGCCTTGGCCACGGCTGCCTCGTCGGCGGCGTTCCAGCGGCGGAACCAGCCCTGGTGGGGGTGGCGGCCACGGGAGACGAGATCACCGACCGTGATGCCGTCTGGGGCGACGGGGGTCTGCGGGAGCATGCCGAGGACCTGCGCGACCTCGCGGGTGCCGACATCCTGCAGCGAGCGGTCGTCCAGCAGGACCCGGCCGGCTCTGGGCTTGAGCAGGCGGGCCAGACCGCGCAGCAAAGTGGACTTGCCGCAGGCGTTGGCGCCGACGATCGCGGTCAGCCTGCCGTCGAGGACGTCGAGGTCCAGGGCCTCGAGGACGTTCCTGTCGTCGTAGCCGAGGCTGAGCTGCTCCGCGCGCAGCCGACCGGTCATCCGCCGACTCCTTCCCGGTTGGCCGTGGCCAGCAGCCACAACAGGTAGGGCGCGCCGACCGCGCCGGTCACCACGCCGGTGGGCAGCTCGGTCGGCAGGACGTGCCGGGCCACCATGTCCGCCATCAGCAGCACGGCCGCACCGGTGAAGCCCGCGGCCAGCACCCCTCCCGGCGCGGGACGGAGCAGACGGGCGGCGACCGGACCGGCCACCAGCGCGACGAACTGGATCGGGCCGGCGACGGCGGTGGCGAGGCCGATCAGCACGACCGGCAGGGCGATCAGCGCGAACCGCGCCCACTCGACCCGCGTGCCCAACCCCCGCGCGAGGTCGTCGCCGAGCTCGAGGGCCCGCAGCTGGCGTTGCAGCAGCATGGCCACCGGGACGAGCGCCACCAGGACGACCATCAGCACCCGCAGCTCGGTCGGCCCCGCCTGGCCGACCGACCCGATCAGCCAGTGCATGGCCTGCCGCGCGTCGTGCAGATCCGCCCTGGTGAGCAGGTAGCCGACGACGCCGATCATGAACGCCGACACCCCGATGCCGACGAGGATGAACCGGTAGCCGCTCAGCCCGTCGCGGAAGGCGAGGACGTACATCAGCACGGCGGAGACCAGGGCGCCCACGACGGCCATCGCCGGGACCGCCAACCCACCCGCGCCGTACACCACGATGCCGGCCACCGCCGCGACGCTCGCCCCGGAGGAGACACCGACGAAGTCCGGCGCGGCAAGGGGGTTGCGCAGCAGCTGCTGGAACAGGGTCCCGGAGACGCCGAGCGCGAAGCCGACGGTGAGCGCGGAGGTCGCCTGCGGCAGCCGCAGGTCGAGCACGATGAAGTCGGTACCCCGGTCGACGGTCACCCGGAACAGCGAGCCGAGCACCTCACCGGCGCCGAGCCAGACGCTGCCCACCATCATGCTGAGCACGAACGCCGCGAAGGCCACGACGCCGAGCACCGCCGTGACCACCACCGACCGCCGAGCAAGTGCCGTCTTCCCGGATCTGACCGCGGTGGTCACCGTGGGCACGGAACGCTCAGCTCGGGCGCGAGTGGCGGTCGTGGAGGGGTCGTGTTTCACAGTTCTGCCATTCGGCCGTAGCGGACGAGGGCGACGAAACACGGGGCGCCCGCCACGCCCAGGACCACGCCGACCTGGAGTTCGCCGGGGCTGCCCAGAACGCGGCCGGCGATGTCGGCCAACAACAGTGCGATCGGGCTCAGCAGCAGTGAGTAGGGCAGGATCCAGCGGTAGTCCGGGCCGCACAGGACCCGGGCGATGTGCGGAACCACCAGGCCGACAAAGACGATCGGTCCACAGGCCGCGGTTGCCGCTCCACAGAGGACAGCCACAACGGCGAACAGCAGGAGCCGGGTCCGGGCCAGGTTGAGGCCCAGCGCCCGTGCGGTGTCCTCGCCCAGGGCGAGGCCGTTGAGCGAACGACCGCAGGCCAACGCGGCGACGAGGCCGAGCCCGAGGAACGGCGCCACGCCGAACAGGATCGGGGCGTACCGTCCGGCGAGCGAGCCGACCTGCCAGAACCGCAGCTCGTTGAGCGCGTCGACGTCGGTCATCACGATGCCGGTGGTGACCGAGGTCAGGCCCGCGGTCACCGCGACGCCGGCGAGTGCCAGCTTCACCGGCGTCGCTCCCTCCCGGCCCAGCGACGCCACGGCGTACACGAGCAGGGTCGCGACCGCCGCCCCCAGGAACGCGAACCAGATGTAGGCCGAGATCCCGCGCAGACCGAGCACGGTGATCGCGAGGACGACGAAGGCCGCCGCGCCCGCGTTGATGCCCATGATCCCAGGATCCGCCAGGGGGTTGCGGGTCACGCCCTGCAGGACCGCGCCGGACACCCCGAGCGCGGCACCGACCAGGATGCCCAACAGGGTCCGGGGAACCCGCATCTCGAGGGTGACGCTGCCGTCGGTGGAGGTCACGGTCATGTCCGACAACGCCCGCAGCACGTCGGCCAGCGAGATCGACCGGGAACCCAGGGACACGCTGAGGAACGCGACGGCGGCCAGTGCGACCAGCAGAACGGCGAGACCCGTGCCGAGGACCGGGGCTCGCCGTCGTACCGGGACCGAAACGGTGCCGGTCGTGCTCATCGGGGGTCAGTCGCCGATGTTCTCATCGGCCTTCTCGAGGTCGTCGGCGAGGATCTCCAGTGCTTGGGCGTAGTCGCCGTAGGTGTGCAGCCAGAACGCCGGCCACTGGATGATCGCGTCGGCCTTGGCCGCCCTGATGGTCTGCCAGGTCGGGTGCTTCTCGGCCTGCGCGAGCGTGCTGTCGAACTGCCGGCTGTCGATCATCAGCAGGTCCGGCTGGTACTTGTCGGCGTTCTCCCAGCTGAGGTTCTCCCAGTACGGGAAGCCCTTGTCGGGGCTGTCCGGGTTGATGACCTTCAGGCCCCACTCCTGGAAATCGAGCAGCTCCGGCGCGTACTCCGGGTTCGCGACGTACAGCAGGTCGTCCGACGGCGAGACCGCCAGCACGGTCAGCTCCGGCTTGCTCGCCACCACCTCCTTGAACCGGGACAGCGCCTCCTCGAAGGCGTTCTTGTCCGCCGCCAGCTCCGGGTCGTCCACATCGGCGCCGAGGCTCTCGGCCAGCTTCTCGTACCCCTGGGCGAGCGACAGGATCGACTCGCCCTGAGTGGCGCCGACCACCGGCGCGAGCTCGGCGAGCTTGAGGCTCTTCTCCTCGACACCCTCCTCGAACCCGCCGTGCGCCTTCTCCGCCGGCCACCAGTCCGCGACGATCAGGTCGGGGTCGAGCTCGGCCGCCTTCTCGACGTCGATGACGCCCCACTCCTCACCCAGGATCTCGATCCCGTCGAGATCGAGGTCCTTGAGGTTGGGGTCGGTCTTCACCGACTCGTCGCCGTAGATGCCGACCGGCCGGATCCCGAAGCTCATCAGCGCTGCCGCCTCGCCGGCGTGGGCGATGATGCGTTTCGGGATCTCGTCCAGCTTGACCGTCTCACCGGAACCGTCGACGAAGCTCCAGGGACCGGAGGAATCGCTACCGCTGTCCTCCGCGGCGGAACCGCAGGCGGACAGCACGAGCCCAGCACTCAGCATGATCAGTAGGCGACGCACAAACGGAGGTTAGCCTCGCCTAAGCACAGCGCGAAGGTGATTCACATCACTCGCGGAGGCCGAAGATGCTGGTGAGGGCTACAAGCAGATCCGCTTTGTCCTGTTTCGACATCGGCGACGCACGTGCGAACCGCGGATCGTCACGAGGCGCGGCAGTCCGAAGTCAACGATCGAACCTGCCGGACTTGACGGCACGCAGGAACGACCGCAACGAGCCGGCTGCCAGCGAGCCGCCGTCACGGTCCTTGCTGTCCCGCAGGGCTGCCAGGTCGTTCCGAACCTCCACGCAGTTTCCGGTGTTGGTTCTGGTCGACTTGCGCCAACTCGTCATGGTGCCTCCATCAGGTCGGAGATGAGTGTACGGCTTGCAGTCTGTGACAGCGCTATCTTATTCAGACGGTCGAGAGCCGTGGAGTAGGGCCGCACATCCTGGTCGTGCAGGAAGAACCCGCCCGCGGCCAGTTCGATATGCAGCACCGGACCTGTGTTGGGGAACCGCATCCACAACCACGAATGAAGCAGCAGGACCTGAGTCTGGTGGTCAGGAATAATCCGGACCGAAATTCCACGATCTTGTGCACATAGCAGATGTTCTAGTTGAACCTTCCGAGCTCGCTCTCCGCCATAGGGCAGCCGAAGGACATCCTGGGGAATGAAGGCCGTGTAGGACACCGACCCGAGGATCTGCTGGCGCCGGAGGCGGGCCATCCAGCGGGTCTCGATGTCCCGGCGAGCCGCACCGTCGGCCTGCATCACCCCCACCGCCGTCTCGTAGGTGTGCAGCAGCCCCGGGATGGCCGTGACCGAGACGTCCACGAGCGCCTCCGCATCCGCCTCGTAGCTGGCCAGGGCTCCCACCTCGGGCGGAACCCCCGGCAGAGCCCTGTCCCACCAGCCGGAGGAGGAACCGGCCCGCATCTCGGCCAGGATCTCCTCGCGGGCACTGACAGGTAGGCGGTAAGCCGTGAGCAGTACCGCCACCTCCTCCAGGGTTACCTGCCGTAGTCCGCGCTCGGTTCGGCTCAACCGTGAGGGTGACCACTGCGCCTCGGCAGCCGCCTGTTCGAGACTCAAAGTCGTTTTTTCATTCCTTATGGCTCGCAGACGTGCACCAATGATTCGATCTCGGGACACCGGCTTTGTGACCAACCCGAATCACTCCTTGCAATCGGAACCGCTCTGCCGCAAGAGACATTACTGTTCGACAGAGCCGAAAGCAGGAGGTGACCCCGTGAGTGCCGGATGGAACACAACACTGCTGATCATCGAGATCGGAATTCTGGGCGGCTGCCTTTTCGGACCGGTTGTCACCTGGCTGTTCGTGTGGACCGAGCACACGGTCAAACGGCACATCGCCCGGTGTCCGACCTGCCGTGACCGGCGGCATAACACCACCGAACTCTCAGCGGGCGCGACCTGTTCCCGACCTCCCGACACGGTCGCGCCCGCTGAGTCCCAGGTCAGCCAGCCGCGGCTGTGTTATCCCGCGGCTCCCATCCCAGCTCCCGCCGCGCCTTCGCCAGGCTCATCGTCCGCTCGTCCCCGTCCCCGCTGATCGCGTAGACGTCGAACCCGTGCCCCCGTCGCCGCAGCGCGGCGTCGATCGCCGCGGCGACGTCGCGGGCGGAGGTGGACATGGCGCGCTGCATCGCCGTGCCCACCCGCGGCCACTCGTCGTCGGCCGTCGGGAAGCACAGCCGCAGGCACACCGCGTCCATCCCCCACTCGGCCGTCGCGTTGCGACAGACCTCCTCGCCCAACCGCTTCGCCAGGCCGTAGAAGTCGCCCGCGTTCGGCGGCGTCGACTCGTCGGGGTAGCGACCGAGCTCGTCGCCCGCGTCCGGGTCCAGCTCGCCGGGTGCCGGGAAGTCGCCACCGAGCGGGTGGGGGTAGACCGACATGCTGCTGGTATAGACCATGTGCCGCACGCCGGCCAGGTGCACGCCGGTCAGCGCGGCGTACATGCCGACCACCGCCACCTCCAGGTGGGCCCGGGCGGTCTCGGGGGTGCCCCAGGGAGCGGCAGGTCCCATCGCCATGAACACCAGCGAGTCCACGCCCTCGGCGAGCCGCGCGACCAGCTCGACGTCGCGCAGGTCGCCCGTGTGGTAGTCCACGCCCGACACCGGCTCCCGCGGCGGGGCGAGGTCCAACACCCGAATCTCGTGCCCGGCGGCGAGGTGCGGCAGCACCATCGACCCAACCAGGCCACAACCACCCAGCACGAGCAGACGCATCACGGCCTCCTCAGACCCGCACGTGCGCGTCCCGGCCGGCGCGCAACCCGATCACAGTGTGCACAGCGGCCACGCCGACCAGCACAGCGAGCGGCACCCGCCAGCCGCCGGTCGCGTCGTGCAGCGCGCCGATCGCGACCGGCCCGA
The DNA here is from genome assembly GCF_001921205.1 of Actinophytocola xanthii. Lineage (GTDB taxonomy): Bacteria > Actinomycetota > Actinomycetes > Mycobacteriales > Pseudonocardiaceae > Actinophytocola > Actinophytocola xanthii. Next base: position 12,319 of record NZ_MSIE01000042.1, read on the forward strand.
CCGCGGCGAACAGGTACCCCAGCGACTGGCCCATCCCGGACAGCGAGGCCGAGGACCGCGGATCGGCCGCGCGCAGGCTGAAGAACGCGAGCGCGAGGAAGAACAGCACTCCCGCGCCGACACCGGTCACGACGGCCCACAGCATCGTCGGCCGGGGCGCCACCAGCAGCCCCAGGTAGCCCGCCAGGGCCAGCAGCGAGCCGGTCGCGGCGACCGCGCGCTGGTCGGGCAGGCGGGCGAGCACCGGCGGGACGGCGATGCTCATCACCACGCCGACGAGCTGGTACACGAACAGTGCCCAGCCGGCGTACTCCTCGCTCGCACCCGTGCTCTGCACGATCGACGGGAACCAGGCGAGCATCGTGTAGAAGCCGCAGGCCGACAGCGCCATGAACGCCGAGACCTCCCAGGCGAGCGGGGACCGCCACGGCGCCCGCGGCCGCAGCGCGGCCGGCTCCGGCTCCGGCCGTCGTCGGCCCAGCGGCGTCCACAGCGCGAAGGCCACCAGCGCGAACCCAGCCCAGCAGCCGAGCGAGGCCCGCCACCCGCCCGGCAGGACGCCGGCCAGCGGCACCGCGACGCCCGCCGCGATCGAGGCGACGACACCGATGACCGCGGTGTAGACACCGGTCACGGCGCCGATGTGGTCGGGGAAGTCGCGCTTGATCATGCTCGGCAGCAGGACGTTGCCGACCGAGATCGCCGCGCCGAGCAGCACGGTGCCCACCCAGAGCAACCCGGCCACCGGCAGCGACCGCAGGACGATCCCGATGACCAGCGTGAGCATCGCCACCCAGAGCATCGGGTCCACACCGAACCGGCGAGCGAGCCGAGGCACCTGCGGGGAGACCGCGGCGAAGGTCAGCAGCGGCACCGTCCCGATAAAACCGGCCTCGCCCGCGCTCAGCCCCACGTCGCGCCGGATCGTCTCCAGCAGCGGCCCGACGGAGGTCAGCGCGGCCCGCAGGTTGGCCGCGATCAGCAGGAACCCGACGACCAACAGGACGCGCCGGTCTTTAGCAGTCCTCACGGTCGTCACCCAGCCAAGGTGACACATGCGGGGCCCGCCCAGCAATTCGTACGAACAGGACGGCTGTGACGAAGCCCGGGGAGGCGTACCAGCCGCGGGCCCGATCTGGTGAGATGACCTCGTGGTGTGGATCGATCTCGAGAAGGCGGTAAACGTACGCGACGTCGGCGGCATGCCGACCGACAGCGGGGTACCGACCCGACCGGGACGACTCGTCCGCTCCGACAACCTCCAGGACCTCTCCCCCGCCGACGTCACGCGGCTGACCGAGGAGATCGGCGTCACCACGGTGATCGACCTGCGCAGCACGAGCGAGGTCCGGTCCGAGGGCCCCGGACCGCTCAGCCGGGTCCCCGCCGTGCGCCACGTCAACCTGTCGGTGCTCCCGGAGAGCCACGGCATGACCGACGTCGCCGCCGACGCCCTCGCGCTCAACCGGGAACGTGCCGCCGGACGTGGCCCCTCCGACCTGGCGCTCTCGTTCTACCTCGGCTACCTCGAGGACCGGCCGGACAACGTGGTGGCCGCGCTGCGCACGATCGCGGAGGCGCCGGGGGCCGCGCTCGTGCACTGCGCGGCCGGCAAGGACCGGACCGGGGTGGTCGTCGCGATGGCGCTGACCGTCGCCGGGGTTCCGCGCGAGGCGGTGGTCGCCGACTACACGGCCACCGCCGAGCGGATCGAGCGGGTCCTCGACCGGCTGCGGGCCTCGCCCACCTACGCCGAGGACATCGACAACCTGCCCGCCGAGGAGCACCGCCCCCGCGCGGCCTCGATGGAGCGCTTCCTCGCCCGGCTCGACGAGGACCACGGCGGCGTGCTCGGCTGGCTGGGCACGCACGGTTTCGACACGCAGGACGCGCGACGGCTGCGCGCCAAGCTCCTGGAGGTCTGAATGGCACGAACGGTGTTGGTCACCGGCGGCACCGGCGGGCTGGGTACCGCGGTGACCTCAGCGTTCCTCGACGCCGGCTGGCGGGTCGTCGTGCCGTGGGTGGTCGAGCGGGAGCTCGCGCGGATGCCCAAGCACCCCCGGCTCAAGCTGTTCCGCGCCGACCTGTTCGACGAGAAGTCCGCACTCGAGTGTGCCGGCACCGCGGCGTCTACTGTGGACGCTCCACTGCGGGCGGTGGTGAACCTGGTCGGCGGTTTCGCCTCCGGCGGGCTCGTGCACGAGACCCCGATCGACGAGTTCGAGAACCAGCTCCTGCTCAACCTGCGGGCCACCTACCTGACCTGCCACGCGACGCTGCCCTACCTGCTCAAGAGCGGCGGCGGCTCGATCGTGTGCATGTCCAGCCGGGCGGCCCGCCAGCCCTTCGCCGGCGCCGCCGGCTACGTCACGGCGAAGGCGGCCGTGCTCGCCCTGGTCGACGCGCTGCACGTCGAGTACGCCGACCAGGGGGTACGGGTGAACGCGGTGCTCCCGGGGGTGATCGACACGCCGGCCAACCGGAGCGCCATGCCGGACTCCGACCGCAAGGACTGGGTCGCCCCCGCCGACATCGCCCGGACGATCCTGTTCCTCTCCGGCTCCGACGCCTCCCCGATCAGCGGCGCGCACATCCCGGTCGACCGGGCTTAGGGCACGTCCGCGGGCGCGTCCGCGCCGCCTAACCGAGCTCGGCGAGGCGGGCCGCGACGGGCGTCCCGACGCGTTCGATCCACTCGGCCGGGGCGTCGCCGGGCGGGGCGACCATGACCGTGTCGAAGCCGAGCCGGGCGTAGTCCGCCATCTCCGTGGCGAAGGCGTCCACGTCGGTCGGGACCTCGGCCGCGGCGAGGGTCTTCTGGATGGTCGAGTAGTCCCGGCCGACGTCGTCGCAGTGCGCGCGCAGCACGTCGAGCTTGCGGCCGAGCTCGGCGGGTGTGGACGGGAACAGGTTGCACGCGTCGGCGTACTGGGCCACCAGCCGCAGCGTCCTGCGCTCCCCACCACCACCGATCAGCACCGGCGGTCCGCTGAGCGGCAGCGGCCGGCAGATCGTCTCGGCCAACTGGTAGTACCTGCCCTCGAACGGGCCCTCGTTGTCGGGGTCCCACATCTGCCGGCAGATCCGGAGGGTCTCCTCCAGCCGCTCGAAGCGCTCGACCACCGGCGGGAACGGCACGCCAAGGCCCCGGTGCTCGCGCTCGTACCAGGCAGCGCCGATACCGAGCTCCCCCCGGCCCTCGGACAGCACGTCCAGAGTGGACACGATCTTGGCGAGCAGGCCGGGGTGGCGGTAGCTGACACCGGTGACCAGCACGCCCAACCGGATCGTCGAGGTGTGTGCGGCGAGGAAGCCGAGGGTCGTGTAGGCCTCCAGCATGGGATCGGTCGCCGGATGCCACTGGTCCATCTGGAAGTAGTGGTCCATGACCGACAGGTGGGTCACCCCCGCGGCCTCGGCCGCCCGACCGATCTTGGCCAGCTCGGGAGCGATGGCGGGGGTGCCGCCGGGGACGGTGAAGGCCATGACGTGGATTCCCAGGCGCATTCTCGCAGCGTATGAGCTGGAGCGCGCTCCAGCTCAAGCCCTCACCGGATCGAGGCCAAAATTTGCGGGACGCGAATCTTTGCGTGATCCGCAACATTCGTCTACCGTGGTGTCATGGACGGCGAGGAGCGGCTCGGGCTGCGGGAGCGCAAGAAGCGGGAAACCCGCATCGCGTTGAGCTGGGCGGCGATCCGGCTCACCGTGGAGCGCGGTTTCCACAACGTCCGCGTCGAGGACATCGCGGCCGAGGCGGGGGTCTCACCCCGCACGTTCAACAACTACTTCTCCAGCAAAGGCGAGGCCATCGCCGCGCGGCACCTCGAGCGGGCCCGCGCCATCGCCGACGAGCTTCGGGCGCGGCCCGCGGACGAGCCGCTGTGGGAGGCCATCGAGAACGCCGCGATGGCGCGGTTCGCCCTGGGCGAGGACATCTCGGCCGGAGGTGAACGCGACCAGGAGTGGGCCGAGGGACTGAAGCTGATGATCGAGGAACCGGCGCTGCAGGCCGAGTTCATCCGCGCCAGGGCGATTGCCGAGGCCGAGCTCGCCGCCGCGGTCGCCGAGCGCACCGGTACCGACGCCACCCGCGACCTGTACCCGAAGCTGGTCGCCGGGGCCGTCGGCACCGCGATCAACGTCGCCACCGAACACTGGCTGCGGGGCGAGGAACCACGACCGATGGAGCGACTGCTGCGCGAGGCGCTGCACCAGCTCGCGGCGGGCCTGCCCACACCGTAACCCCGTCCTTTTCCGACAACCCGGCGCGTCGCCGGGTCGGTTCGTCATGCCTACGAGGAGGTTCCTCATGATCGACGTCGTGATAGCTGGCGCCGGCCCCAACGGGCTCATGCTGGCCTGCGAGCTCCGCCTGGCCGGGGTGACACCGGTGGTGCTCGAGCGCATGCCAGAGCGCGGTACCACGCAGCGGGCCAACGGCCTGGTCGGCCAGGTGGTGCGGATGCTCGACCGGCGCGGCCTGTACGAGACGCTGAGCGGCAGCGCCGATCCGCCGCAGCCGGCGCCGGGGTTCATGTTCGGCGCGCTGCCGCTCGAGCTGGGCGTCCTCGCCGATAACCCGCTGTACACGCTGGCGGTGCCGCAGCAGCGGATCGAGCAGGTGCTCGAGGAGCGCGCCGTCGAGCTCGGCGTCGAGATCCGTCGGGGTCACGCGCTGACCGGCCTGTCCCAGGACGCCGACGCGGTCACCGTCGAGGTCGACGGCCCGGACGGCCCCTACCGGCTGGCCGGCCGCTACCTCGTCGGTGCCGACGGCGGGCACAGCCCCACCCGCAAGCTGACCGGCATCGGCTTCCCCGGCGTCACGACGGACGACTCGGTCTCGCGAGTGGCCCATGTCAGCGTGCCGGCCGAACTCGTCGACCCGACGACCGGCGGGTTGAACGTGCCCGGCTACGGGGTCGTGCCGCCGTTCACGCACCACCGGACCGAGCACGGGTTGTTCGTGTGGGCGCCGTTCCCGTCCCGCCCGGCGCTGGTGTCCACCACCGAACGAGCGTCGGTCGACGACACCGCACCGATGACGCTCGAGGAGCTGGCGGCCAGCATCCGCCGAGTGCTCGGCGGCGACCTGCCGTTGGCCGCGCCCGAGGGCGCCGGACCGCACCTGCTGCGCCGGCTGGTCGGCGGCAACACCCGGATCGCCGAGCGGTTCCGTTCCGGACGGGTGCTGCTGGTCGGCGACGCGGCGCACGTGCACTCGGCGATGGGTGGGGCCGGGCTCAACCTCGGGCTACAGGACGCGGTCAACCTGGGGTGGAAGCTCGCCGCGACGGTGCGCGGCACGGCACCGGAAGGGCTGCTGGACACCTACGAGAGCGAGCGGCGGCCGGTCAGTCAGCGGGTCGTGATGCACACCCAGGCGCAGTCCGCGCTGGTCGCGCCGGGCGAAGAGGTCACCCAGCTGCGCGCGTTGTTCAGCGAACTGCTCCGCGACGAGGCGACCGTCCAGCGGATCGCCGACCTGCTCTCTGGCGCGGACATCCGCTACGACGTGGGGTTCCCGTCGGGCGGCCACTGGGCTCCCGACCTGGTACTCGACACCGGTCGGGGGCCGGTCCGGCTGGCCGAGCTGACCAGGGACGCGCACCCCCTGCTCATCGACCTCACCCCGAACGGCGCGCTCGCGGACCGCTTCGGCTCGCGCGTTCCCGTCGTGACCGGCCGCGCGGACTTCCCCACCACGGCGATGCTGCTGCGCCCCGACTGTTACGTGGCCTGGTCCTCGACCGATCCCAGCCCGGACACCGAAGGCCTCGACGCCGCCATCGGACGCTGGTTCGGCTCCCCGCGGCTCACCCCCGCCTGAGTCGCACCGCCTCGACAGCCGGACGGAGTGCCGACACCGACGCGGCGGTCCACGGACCGGTCGTGATCAGCACGACGTGGCCGATCCCCCAGTCCGCGTACGTCGCGCAGCGCGCGGTGAAGTCCTCGGTGCTCTCCTCGGGGACCCACCGCGTGCTCAACGTCTTCTCGATCTCCTCGTACGGCCGCCCGCGCTCGGCGCAGTGCCCCGCGAGCACCTCCAGCTTGCGGCGCACGGTCGCACCCCCGTCCGGGATGTCCGGCAGGTTGCAGGCATCCGCGAGCTCAGCGACCAGACGCAGCGTCCGCTTCTCCCCCATCCCGCCGACCAGCACCGGCGGATGCGGACGGGTCACCGGGGCCGGGTTGTTCACCGGGTGGCCCGCCCTGGTGTGCCGTCCCGCGAACGGGCTGTCGTCGCCAGCCCACATCCGTGACGCCAGGCGCAGGGTGTCCTCCAGCCGCTCGAACCGCTCGCGCCTCGCCACCGGCAGGTCCAGGCCGAAGTCCTCGGCCTCCTGCTCGTGGTACCCCGCGCCGATCCCGAGCCACGCGCGTCCGGCCGAGAGCACGTCGAGCGTGGTGACCGCCTTGACCAGCAACGCCGGCGCGCGGTAGGTCGCCGCGGTGACCATCGTGCCCAACCGCACGCGCGAGGTGCACGAGGCGAGGAAACCCAGAGTCGTGTACCCCTCGAGCATCTCCTGCTCCGGCGAGGCGGTCGGGTCGGCCTGCAGCAGGTGGTCGCCCACCCAGACGGTGTCGATTCCCGCCTCGTCCGCCGCCCGCGCGACCTCGGTGAGGTTCGCGCCGATCTCGCCCGGCCAGGAAAAGTTCGTGACGTTCAGGCTGATGCGCACCCCTCCACCCTGCCACCCCTAGGGGACGTTGTTCAGGGACCAGGCCGGATGCCGCTGTCGGGCCGTTCCCATAGTGTCTGCCGCGTGGCACTCATCGAGACGGACTCGCTCGAGAAGCGGTACGACACCGTCACCGCGCTCGCCGACCTCACCGTGACCATCGAACCCGGCGTCGTCGGTCTCGTCGGCGTGAACGGCGCCGGCAAAAGCACGCTGATCAAGCTGGCTCTCGGCCTGCTCGAACCCACCGGCGGGCGGATCACCGTGCTCGGCCTCGACCCGATCGCCGACGGGGAGACCGTCCGCGCCAGGGTCGGCTACATGCCCGAGCACGACTGCCTCCCACCGGACCAGATCGCGGCCGAGTTCGTCACCCACATGGCTCGAGTCAGCGGTCTGCCCGCGGCACGGGCCCGGGAGCGCGCCTCGGAGACGCTGCGCCACGTCGGGCTCTACGAGGAGCGGTACCGACGCATCGGCGGCTACTCGACCGGCATGAAGCAGCGGGTCAAGCTCGCCCAGGCGCTGGTGCACGACCCGGAGCTGCTGCTGCTGGACGAGCCGACGAACGGGCTGGACCCGGAGGGCCGGCGCGCCATGCTCGACCTGGTGCACCGGATCGGCTCCGAGTTCGGCATCTCGGTGGTGGTCTGCTCCCACCTGCTCGGCGAGATCGAGCGCATCTGCACCTCGCTGGTCGCGATCGACGCCGGCCGACTGCTGCGCTCGGCGACGCTGTCGGCCATGACCCAGCACAGCGACCTGCTGATGGTGGAGACCGACGAGGACCCGGCGGGCCTCGCCGAGCTGTTGACCGGCCAGGGGTTGCAGGTCCGCACCGAGAAGCGCGCGCTGATGGTGCGGATGGGCGAGAACCCCGACGAGACCTACGACCTGATCCGCGACGGCGTCGCCGACCTTGACCTGTCGCTGCACCGGCTGGAACGCCACCGCCACCAGGTCGCCGACCTGTTCCGGGACCTGCCGACGGAGGCCAGCCATGTCAACGCCTGAGCGGCCGACCGGTGTCATCCACGACATCGGCTACCAGCGCTACGAGGGACCCCGGCTGGGTCGCGGCTACGCGGCCCGCTCGCTGTTCGTGCACGGCGTCCGCAGCGCCTACGGCCTGGGCCGCAGCCCCTGGGCGAAGGTCCTGCCGATCGGGCTGCTCGGGGCGACCTCGATCGCCGCGCTGATCCTGGTCGTGCTGAACACCCAGCTCCCGGTGGAGGTGATCGACTACGTCGGCATCGCGACCACGTTCACCTACGCGGCGACGGTGTTCGTCGCGGTTGTCGCCCCGGAGCTGGTGTCGGTCGACCTGCGCAGCAACCTGCTCGCGCTCTACCTGGCCCGGCCGCTGCGTCGCGCCGACTACGCGCTGGCCAAGCTCGCCGCGCTGGCGTCGGCGACGTTCGTACTGCTCGGTGGGCCGATGCTGGTGCTCTTCCTCGGAATGGCGTTCAGCACCGACAACGGCGTCGCCGGGGTGTTCTCCGAGCTCGGCGGTCTGCTCCAGGGCCTGGCCGCCGCCGCGATCCACGCCGCCGTGCTGGCGGCGATCGCGCTGCCGTTCGCGTCGCTGACCGGCCGGCGGGTGTTCGCGACCGGCATGATCATCGGCGTGACGCTGCTGACCGCGCCGGTCAGCGGCGTGGTGCAGGCACTCGGCGACGGCGCGAGTCAACAGCTCGCCGGCCTGCTCGACCCGGTCAGCCTGCTCGGCGGCGTCGACCGCTGGCTGTTCGACGGCGGGCTCTTCGACATCGGTCCCTACGGCCCGGTCTACGGCCTGGCCGCGCTCCTGATCGTGGCCGCCGGCACGGCGTGCACGGTCTGGCGGTATCGGAAGGTGAACTCATGACGGCGGTCGAGCTGACCGAGGCGTCGCGTTGGTACGGCAACGTGGTCGCGGTCAACGACGTGACGCTGACGGTGGGTCCGGGCCTGACCGGCCTGCTCGGGCCCAACGGAGCGGGCAAGACGACAGTGCTGCACCTGATGGCCGGCCTGCTCTCGCCCTCGCAGGGCACGGTGACCATCGGCGGCAAGCCGGCCTGGCGCAACCCGGACGTGTACCGGACCCTCGGGCTGGTCACCGAGCGGGAGAGCGTGCCGGGCTTCCTGACCGCCTGGGAGTTCGTGCTCGCGTCGGCGAAGCTGCACAAGCTGCCCGACCCGGCGGCCGCGGCCCGCACGGCGCTGGGCATCGTCGAGATGGAGAGCGCGCAGGACCGGGCGATCTCCACGTACTCCAAGGGGATGCGCCAACGCACCCGGGTCGCCGCGGCGCTCGTGCACGACCCCGGGGTGCTGCTGCTGGACGAGCCTTTCAACGGCATGGACCCTCGGCAGCGGCTGCACATGATGGAGCTGCTGCACCGGATGGCCGAGGAGGGCAGGACGATCCTGTTCAGCTCGCACATCCTGGAGGAGGTCGAGCAGCTCTCCGGCACCGTGCAGGTGATCGTGGCCGGCCGCCTCGCCGCCTCCGGCGACTACCGCCACATCCGCCGCCTGATGACGAACCGCCCGCACGTGTTCACCATCGAGTCCTCCGACAACCGCCGGCTGGCGACTGTCCTGATCGGACAGGAGTCGGTGTCGGCGGTGACCCTGACCGACGGCACGCTGCAGGTGCACGCGAGCGACTACGGCACGTTCGCCAGGGCGCTGGCGAAGCTGGCCAAGGCGTCCGGCATCCGCCTGACCGGAATCCTCCCGGCCGACGAATCCCTCGAGAAGGTCTTCTCCTACCTGGTGGCGACATGAACACGACCGTGATGAGCCTGACCGCCCGCGCCCTGCTCGGCCGCCGCCGGGTGCTGATGCTGATTCCGATGCCCCTGGTGCTGATCGGCCTGACCCTGATCGGCATCATGACCGGCGAGGAGCCCGCGCACTGGGGCCCGGTGGTCTTCGGCAACCTGGGCCTGGGCGTGATCCTGCCCCTGACCGCCCTGATCGTCGGCAGCAGCGTCCTGGGCCTGGAGATCGACGACGGAACGATCACCCACCTGTTGACCAAGCCGTTGCCCCGCAGCGAGATAGTGCTGTCCAAGCTGTGCGTGGCCTGGCTGGTGACAACGGTGGCAACCGGCGTCCCGCTGGCAGTCGCGGGCCTGATCGCCGGCTCGGCAGCCCTGGCCGGCGGCCTCGTCTGCGGCGCACTGCTCGGTTCACTGGCCTACTGCTCCCTGTTCCTGGCCTTGAGCCTGCTGACCAAGCGCCCCGTCGCCGTGGGCCTCGTCTACATCATGTTGTGGGAGAACCTCCTGGTCAACTTTGTCGACGGCGTCCGCGTCTTCAGCGTCAAACAACATGCGACGACCTTCGCCAACGCCATAGCGCAGTCCGACATGCTCGACGACACCCTCTCGGTCACCACCGCCATGATCGTCGCCGCCATCTTCGTAGCTGTCGGCATCTACGGCGCCACGACCAAGCTCCGCTCCTTCGCCCTCACCGGCGAGGCCAACTGACTAGGGCGCGTCCTCACAGTCCCGGTCGATGGGCTTCGTGATCCAGGTCGTCGCTGGCAAGGCGGAGGGCAGGCCTCGTACCGGTCGTTCTCGGCCTGTCCCGACAACGCCGCCAGCGGCGGGCTGGGCGCGAAGACCGCGACCGCGGGCTGTGCGGACGTGCCCTCGGCCGTCCTCAGGTCCCGGAGACGGCAACGTCCGCGTCACACGTCATTTCCCGCATGTCCAGGTCACGCCAGTTGAGCGACCACACCTTCACGACACCGTTGACCCGGTGGCCCATCATGCAGTCCCTGCTCTCGACGCCGGTGCGGGCGAACAGCGCCACGCCGACGTCAGCACCCCTGACCCGGACGAAGACCTGCGGCGGGACGCCGGCAAGGCCGGTCTCAGGGTCCACGGGCGGGGCGGGCAGGCCAGCGGTGAGCGCGGCCCGCACGTCCGCCTCGCTGGGTGTGGCGGGCAGTGCGCCGAGGACGGCCGTCAGGGCCGGGGCGAACTCCTGCGGGATGTCCCGCCTCGGCACCGGTGGTGGCGTGATCGCGGTGGCGTTCTCCGGACACGGGATCCGGGTCGGACCGGAAGAGGCCCCGTAGTAGTTGAACTCGACCTCGTAACAGGCGTTGATCTCCGGGGTTTGCCCCCACTTGGAGTCGGACGCCGGGCGGTGGATTCGCCAGACCAGGCGCGCCATCGGGTCCTCGACGTCCCGGCGGTCCAGGTCCGTGGCCTCCAGCACGCTGAAACCACCGCTCCTGCCCAGCGTGGTACCCAGCGCGGCACGCGCGAACCCGAGCGCGTCCTCCTGCCGCGGGTAGCCGATCGCCACGGCCAGGGTCTCGGACTGCCGGTCGGTTTCCTCGTTACCGGCGCTGACGCCGCCACTGAGAAAACCGCACGAGACCAGCACCAAAGCGGCACAGCCCAGCGCGAAGAACCGGGATAAAGTGACCACGCCCACACGCTACCCACGCCTACGCCACCGCCGAATGAGTAGTTCCACCCGAACGCGTATGCGCAGAGCTGCCGGTGAATGACCGAGTGGCGTTGGCGGGATCGTGTTCCGTGCTCAAGACCGGGATCTCATGCTGTGAACTGCTGATCTCGCCATGACGTTGAGCGGCGGGAACCGGCACGACAGGACCCAGCTCATCCCACTGGTGGACGCAACACGGACATCATCAGTTGTAACGAACTAGGTGGCGACCGACACTGCAATGTGGAATATCTACCCTCCACCAGGCGGGAGGGAACCCGCGCGTCCCCGGCTCACGCCAACTCGGTCGTCCCGAACCGCGCCACGTAGTGCCAAACCCGTTTCAGAGCCTGCTCGTCGTACCGCCCCGTCCGAGAAGCGTCCCCGATCACCCCAGGATCAAGCCTTCCGGACCGCGCCAGCGAGACACCGAGCGCGACGAACTCCGCCCCGCGATACGACGGATGGCGCCTGAGCTCCGCCGTGGTCAGCGCGAAACCGCCATGCCACTCGATCGGGCACGCCAGTTCGCGAGCGGCACTCTCGATCGGGGTCGCCCGGTAACAGGGATCGAGCACCAGGGCCTCGACGTCGCGCGAGAAGTCGACCACGCCGTGCACGTGCGCCTCCACATAATCGTCGAGGGCGTCCTTGTCATCCGCGTCCGCGAGGGCGACCAGTGTCGACAGCCGCGACACCACCCCGAAGGCCTCGGGCGCCGAAGGATCGGCACTCCGGCCACCAGCCGATCGGGATGAAAGTGCAGCGTCACCCGCCAGGACGGATCCCCTGGCTCTCCGGTCGCCAATGTTCTGACATGGTCAACGGCCAGCCGCTGGGAACGGCGCACGGCGACAGTATCCACGATCATTCGAATCCGCGAACACCGTCGGCCTGACGTGCGATGATGGCCCGGTTCAGCCACGCACGGGGAGATGACCATGTCCAGCCACATGGACCAGATGATCGCCGAGTTCGAGAAGTTCGGCGCCAGGATCAGGCAGGCCGAGGCCCGCTTCGCGGGCGTGTCGGACATGGGAGAGCGCGTCGCGCAGGTCGAGAGCGTCGCGACGTCTCCCGACCGCAACGTGACAGTGGTCGCCGGTGCCGGCGGGATGGTCACCGACATCCGCCTCGCCCCCGGGGCGATGCGCCTCGGCCCGGCCGAGCTGTCGGCGACGATCATGACCGCGCTGCGCGAGGCGGTCGCCGGAGCCGCGCGGCAGCAGGCCGGGATCGTGGACGAGGTGTTCGGTGGCGCCTTTGGCGTCAACACCTCCGAGCAGGTCCGGCAGGCCCAGGCCGAGGCGTTCGGAACCCCGGAGGACCGCGCCGCGTCGCAGGACGAGACGTCCTCGTCCCGGCGGCGCCCGACGCCCTCCGATGACGACGACTTCGACCAGGACACCATCTACGGACGCTGACGGGAGGGGAGCCATGTCAGAGGGGACCCAGGTCGACATCGCCGCGCTCACGGCCTACGCCCGCCAGCTCGGCTACTACGAGGGCGAGGCCGACAAGTTCGGCAACCTGATCGACGCCGCCGACGTGACCAACGAGGCGTGGGGCATCATCGGCTCCTTCGCCAAGCAGGGCTACACCGACCGGTTGGCCGAGCTGCGCTCGCTGCTCGAGGACATGAAGAGCGGCGTCGACGCGCTCACCACCAAGATCGACCAGTCGGCGCAGATGTACCAGGGCATCGAGGACGCCGGCACTGTCCGGTTCGGCCAGTACGAGGCACAGATCGAAGCGTTGGAGGGCCCGTGACGGAGCCGAGGCCGAGCATCGCCGACGCGCTCGAGGTCGAGGCGTACGACGAGAGCACGGGTGCGAACATCGACCGGGCGGTCGGACACGTCCCGGTCGTCGGCACCGTGTACAAGTCCGGGAAGTCGATCGCCGAGCACGCGCAGCAGGCGGCTGAGGCGGACAACCCGCAGGAGCTCGCCTCCGCCGGCGCCGCGCTGGTCGGTGACGGGGCCGCGTTCGCGAGCGCAGCCGCCGCCGACGTCGTCACGTTCGCGATGGACCCGATCGGGTGGCTGGTCAGCCACGGGCTGAACATGCTGCTCGAGCTGGTGCAGCCGCTGCAGGACGCGCTGCACCAGGTCAGCGGGGACGGCCCGGCCATCGGACACGCGTCGGACAACTTCGTCACGATCGCCCAGGGCTTCGTCGCACTGGCGGACGACTTCGAGAAGACCGGCGACACCGCGCTCAAGGACTGGATCGACGACGCCGGCACCGCGGCGCGGGAGGCGCTGGGCGACTTCTCGGCCGGCATCCGCGGCGTCGGCTCGGCCGCCGGCTCGGTGGCCGAGGTGCTGCAGATGTGGTCGATGGTCATGGTGGTCATCGAGGAGGTGATCAAGGCCATCATCACCGAGCTGGTGTCCTGGCTGATCACCATCTGGCTGCCGGCGCTGGCCTCGTCGGTGATCAGCTTCGGCAGCTCGGTCGCGGCGGCCATGACCGCGTCGATCGCCAAGGCCGCCGCCATGTTCAAGAAGGTCACCGGGTACCTCGGCCGGTTCGGCAAGCTGCTCGACACGTTCATCGACTACCTCGCGAAGTACTCGACGAAGGTCATGCAGGCCACGAGGAAGTTCCGGATCGGCACCTACGCCGGCGAGTCGAAGTTCAGCCTGGACGTGCTGGAGAACACCGCGGGGGTCGCGCTCACGCCGAGCAACCGCGTGCTGACGACCATGTTCGGCACCTCGGTCGGCGTTCGGCCGTTCCTGAGCGGTGCGGGTGTCAAGGCCGGGATCGGGGCCGGCAAGGCCATCGAGAGCGAAGCCACCGAAGACGTCGGCCTCGGAGGAGAGCCGTGGTTCAACAAGAGCGCGATCGGCGGGGACCAGAGCGCGGAGGAGACCCGGAGGAACCTGGACATCTAGGATCCCTCGGCGACCAGGCCCGGGGCGAGGCCAGGCAGCGGGCCATCCGCGACCTGGCCGCGCGTGAGGAGCGCACGCAGGCCAGAGTGGACAAGGCCCTCGTGCGCCCCGGCCACCGCGAGCGCGTCGAGCAGCTCGTGCGGAGCCAGTGGCGCGAACCGGTGATCGTCCTGCGCCTCGACGAGAAGGTCGACCTCGGCTTCGCCGTACCCGGCCGGCGCCTTGACGGCACGGTGAAGGGGAAACGCCTGATTCGCCGGTTTTTCTGGAACGCCGCGCGCGGTGTGGGCGGCGCCGCCGTCACGGTCTTCTCGCTGTTCAACGCCGGCGGGGCGGGAAACCCGTTCACGCGGGACATCCACGTCACCGGACCGGCCGGTGCGCTGGCGCTCGGTCTGCTCGACAGCATGCGGTCGGCGTCGGGCCCGTGGCTGGCCTGCTCGCCGTCCCACCTGGCCGTGATCGACACGGGACCGACCTACGTGGAGGTGGCCGACGCCCCGGCACCGCGGATCCTGTGGCACGCCCAGCAGCCCGAGCGACCGGAGATCAGCTTCCGCACCCGGACGATCACCTGGCCGGACGGCTCGACGTTCACGTTCCCGCTGCACGGGCGCGGCGAGGTCCACCATCTCCGGAAATACCACGAGTTCCCGGACATCATCCACTGGAACGGCCGCCCGGCAACCTGACCGTGGGATCTAGCCGCCGAGAAGATCACTTATCTGACCGGGAGACGAAAACTCCCCGCCGCGACTCCTCGAATAGTCAATAGTGGTCCAAAAGAGTGAGGCCAGTGGACGCTACCAGCACATACTGGTAAATTTGCAAGAACACGTGACCTCATAAGACCCGAGGAATCATGACCAAAAAGTGGCGCGCGGATTTTTCGGCCTCCTTCTACCGCCGACTGGGAAAATCCGCACACGAACTCGGTGACACCTCCGGCGAAGCCAGCTGCCCCGACATCTGGGAGCTCGACAACGGCGACGTCGCAATCATCGGGCAAGACGGCACTTCCTCCTACTCCACACGACTTCCGGCAGGGGTGAGCATCGATCCGGACGAACGACTGGTAATAATTCCTCGCAACATGATGCTCGCCGCGAAGCCGGACATCCCCGATGCATGAACTGCTCCGCGGGGCCGATTTCGAGTGGTTGCCCCTGGACTCCTACCGGGAGGACTTCGAGCGCCACTTCTGGCACACCGGCAGTCCCGGGTTCTGGAAACTGGAGCGAGGACAGTACTTCCAGGAACCTGAGAACGACAGCTGGCAGGCGTTCGCCCGTGGCGACTGGGCCAAGTCGCTCGAGCTGATCGAGGCCCAGCTCCCGACGATGCGCGACTACTACGGCAGGATCGCCGACAGCGGTTTTGCCGCCAAACGGGTCCGAGTAGTAGAAGAGCCGGTCACCGATTATCTGCAGTGGGAGCTGCACGTACTGCGCGCACGGGACGCCAACGGCGGACTGGTCCGAGTCATAGGCGCGGAAATGGTCGGCGAATGGGAGACCAGCGGCCCTCTTCCTGAGATCTACACCCTGGGGACCGAACTGATGTACGAAGCAATCTACGACGAGACGGGGATACTCGACTCAGCACGAAAGTTCACCGCGCGCGAAGTGATCGAGCGTTGCCGACGCTTCATAGTAGATCTGTACACAAAAGGAGAACCATTGCAGTCCTACTTTGACCGCCGCGTCGTTACCCTGCCCGCACCTGGACGCGTGCCGGAGGCGTAGCCTTCGGCGCAGCAGATGCGCGACGAGAAACCGTCAGGCGCGGACGCACCGGAGCCCGTGGACAACCAGGTCGACGCCGCGGGCGATATCGGCGATTTCGTGCAGGCTCGGGACGTTCGCGGCGGCATCCACTTCCACTCTCGCCAGGAACCGTCCTTCACCGTAGTGCCGCAACAACTTCCGGCTCCCGACCGGGGCTTCGTCAACCGGCAGACCGAGCTCGCCCGGCTAGGCAAGATCGTCGAGGTGGGGGACGGCGGGCCGTTGGTTGTGGTGATTACCGGGACCGCCGGCGTTGGGAAGACGTCACTGGCGCTACGTTGGGCGCACAACCTCCGAGACCAGTACCCCCACGGTCAGCTCTACATGAACCTGCGCGGATACGATCCGAGCCTGCCCGTGGTCCCGGACAACGCCCTTGGTCGGTTCCTGCGGGATCTCGGCGTTCCACCCGGGGCGGTACCGCACGCTCTGGAGGATCGATCGGCATTGTTCCGCTCGGTCCTGGCCGACCGGCAAATGCTGATCGTTCTCGACAACGCGGCCACCGTCGCGCAGGTACGGCCGTTGCTTCCCGGTTCACGCGAGTGCCTGGTCATCGTCACCAGTCGAAGTCGACTCTCGGGCCTGGTCATCCGGGAGGGCGCTGCCAGGGTCGAGCTGGGCCTGCTGAGCGAGGAAGACGCCGTAGCCCTGCTGCGCACGGTGACTCAGGGATACCGAGGCCACGACGACCACAGCGAGATTCTGGAACTGGTTCGCTTGTGCGCGCGGTTGCCACTCGCGCTGAGGATCGCGGCCGAACGAGCGGCAGGACGCCCGCGCATGCAGCTGTCGGAACTGGTCGCCGATCTCCGCCACCAGTCGGGCAACCTCTGGGCCGCGCTGACCCCGGACGGAGACGAGGACGCCGAAGCGGTGCGAACCGTCTTCGCCTGGTCGTACCGGGCACTGCCACCGCACGCCGCCGAGACGTTCGGCCTGCTCGGACTGCATCCCGGCGAGGACTTCAGCCTTCCGGCCGCTGCCGCGCTGGCCGGGTTGGCCACTGGCGCGGCTCGCAGGAACCTCGACGCGTTGGTCGGTGCCCAGCTCATCGAGCACACTGGCCCAGGTCGGTACCAGTTCCATGATCTTCTGCGCGCCTACGCCGTCGACCAGTTGGCCCACTGGGACCGGGCCGAGATCAGCGCGGCGGTGGACCGCGTGTTGTCGTGGTACCTGCACACCGCCGACGCCGCGCAACGCCTCATAGCGCCGTTCGACAGCTACACGGTGGTGGGCGAGCCGGCCCCGGGGGTCGTCCCCCTCACGTTCGAGAGCTATGCCGACGCCCTCACCTGGTACCGAACGGAGTCGCGGAACATCGTGGCCGCCGTGCACGGCGCGCGTGAAAACCGGCGCAACAGCACCGCGTGGACGTTTGCCGCGGTCCTACGCGCGATCTACATGCACCAGAACCACTTCGACGACTGGATCGCCGTGGGCAGGATCGGTCTGGATGCGGCCGTCGAGCTCGACGACGACACCGCGCAGAGCGAGACACTGGACACTCTGGCGAAGGCGTTCTTCCAGGCTCGCATGTTCGATGAGGCGACAGTGCACCACTCCCGCCTGCTGGCCTTGCGGCAGCGCCGCGGCGACCGGTTCGGCGAAGCCAAGTCCATCAACGCGCTCGGCCTGTTGGCGCTGCGGCGCAGACAGCTCGATGTCGCGCGGGAGAACTTCACTGCCGGTTCCGACATGTTCGCCTCGCTCGGAGACCGCCGCATGTGGGCCCTGCTGCGGGCCAACCTCGCCGAGACGTTGACCGACTACGGCTCGCCCGTGCCCGCGATCGACATGGCACGTCGTGCGCTGGCGACGCTGCGTGATCTTGGGGACGGGTCCGGTGTGGGCAACGGACTGTTCATCCTCGCGAAGGCACTGCGGACGGCCGGTCGCCTTGCCGACGCCGAAACCGCCATCGCCGAAGCGCTCGACATCGCCGAGGAGCACGACAACGACGTGTGGCGTGGGCACTGGCTGACCGAACTGGCGAACATCCAACTCGCCGGCGGACGCGCGCCCGAAGCGTTGGCCAACTTCCACGACGCGGCCGTCCTGCACCGGCGGCTCGGAGATCGCAGCCGAGAGGCAACGGCCATCGACGGTTCCGGCCAGGCGTTCCAAGCGCTGGGCAACGACGAGGAGGCCGCCAAGTTTCACCGGCGCGCGGCACAGGTCCACGAGGAGCTCGGGGACACCTGGCAGTGGGCGGTCGCACTCAACCACCTGGCCACCGCGCTTCACCAGGACGGCGATGTCGATCAGGCACGCCAACACTGGCGACAGGCACTCGCGCTGCTGGCGGAGTTCGGCGACGACGTGGCGACGGCCACCCGGAACGGGATACTGACGCGGACCGACCGCTGACCGACGCGACCGCGGCTTCTCACCCGTAGCGGGCGGTCTCGAGGATCGCGGTGATCAGGGCGTTTCGGCTGGTGAGGGTCTCGGGGTGGGTGGGGCCGAGGACCTGGCGGCGGGCGTGGAGGACCTCGCGCAGCTCGGTGGCCGCCTCGCGGAAGCGGCCCATGTCCATCAGGACCGTGGCCAGGTTGTGGCGGCTGATCAGCGTGTCGGGGTGGTCGGCGCCCAGCACCCGGACGCAGGCCGTCAGCTCCGTGCGGTGCGCTTCGAGCGCCTCGTCCTGGCGGCCGAGGTTGTTCAGGACGGTGGCCACGTTGTCGCGGCTCGTCAGCGTCTCCGGGTGGTCCGCGCCGAACAGGCGGGCGCGCACCGACAGCACGTGCCGGTGCTCGGCCAGCGCGGCTTCGTGGCGGCCGAGGGCGTTGAGCGCGTTGGCCACGTTCGTGCTGCTCACGAGGGTGTCGGGGTGGTCGGGGCCCAGCAGGTGCGCACGCGCCTCCCGCACCGCCCGGTGTTCGGACAGGGCCTGCTCGTGGCGCCCCAGGTGCGCCAGCATCACCGCCACGCTGTTGCGGCGGGCCAGGTTCTGCACCGCGTCGGTCGAGCCGTTGAGGGTCGTCTGGTGCAGTTCCAGGGCCAGCTCGTAGCGGCCGGCCTGGCCGGCCACGTAACCCATCGATCGGGCGTCGGCGGGGCTCGCGTGGCGCAACGCCGTGCGCAGCACCTCGTCGGGTACGTGGTCGAACGGGTGCGTCCGCTGGGCGTGGTCCACGAGGTAGTCGAAGACCACCACGGTGTCGCCGTCGCGTTCCAGGAGGGCGTTGGGGCATCGCTCGGTCGCCCAGCGCCAGGCCCGCGGTGCGGACTCCCCGGCGTCGGCAGGGAGGTAGTGCGCGACCACCTCGTCCAGCAGTGCCACCGGGAGTGGGCTGAGGAACCCCGCTCGGCGGCAGTCGACCGCGGCCGAGACCAGGGCGCGGCCCCGGGGGTGCGCCTCGTCCTCGCGCCACCGCGCCAGCAGGGCCGGGGCACCGGCCAGCTGGGCCGGGGAGGCCGCCGCGCCCTGCTCGGTCGGCGAGAACTCGCTCGGGACGCGGACGTGTTCGGCCGCGGCCAGGACCCGGTGGCGGCCCTCGGCCAGGGTTCGGTCGGACTCGGCGGCCAGCAGGCCCAGCTCCTGCAGGCGCAGGGTCGCGACGATCACCCGGTGTCCCCGCGACAGGAGGGTGTCGACAGCGGCCGGGGTGAGCACGTCCAGGTAGCGCTCGAGGTCGTCCAGCCAGAGCACCGCCCGGCGGACCGTCGACATCTCCTCGAGCGTGCGGGCGAGCGTGGCGGGGGCGGGCGTGAACAGGGCGTGGCGGGGCAGGCGATCCCGGACCGCCTCCCAGGCCAGCCGCGTCTTGCCGGCGACGGAGTCGCCGACAACCAGGGCGAACCGGCCGGGGCGCAGCAGGGCCAGCAGCGTGTCGTGCTGGTCACGCCGGACGTAGGGCGGCATGCCGCCTTCCGCCCGGTGCACGCCGACCTCGACCGGGTCCCGCACCGACCGGACCTTCCGGTGCCGCCTCATCCCTCACCTCCCACCGCTGAGTCGCGAGTGGCGCGACCAGCGTGACATGGTCGGACACGAGAGGATGGAAGCGCCATCCCGAAATCAGGAGGTACCGCCGCCATGACCGCTGCCGAGTTCGCCGCCAGGCTTCGCGCCAGGGAGCCGGTGATCGGGTACTGGTCGGTGCTCGACGCGCCGCCGGCCGCCGAACGGCTCGGGCGGCTGGGCTATGACTACGTGTGCCTCGACGGGCAACACGGCATGATCGGCTACTCCGGGCTGCTGGCGTCGCTGATCGCGCTCGACGCGGCCGGGGGCGACACCGTCGGGCTGGTCCGGGTGGAGGCCAACGACATCACGCCGATCGGGCGGGCGCTGGACGCCGGTGCGGTCGGGGTGATCGTGCCGCTGGTCGACACGGCTGCCGACGCCGCCGACGCGGTGGCCTCGGTGCGGTACCCGCCGCTGGGGCGGCGCTCGTTCGCGCCGGGCCGGGCCGGGCAGAAGGTGGGCACCACGCCGGGCGAGGCAAACGCTGTCACCGTGGTGATCGCGATGATCGAGACCGCGGGCGCGCTGTCCCAGTTGGACGCGATCTGCGCGACACCGGGCCTGGACGGGGTGTATGTGGGCCCGTCCGACCTGAGCCTCGCGGTGGGCGGCGCGTTCCCGATGGACCCGGCGGTCGCCGACGAGTTCGAGGAGGCCGTCACCCGGGTGCGCGAGTCGGCCCGGCGGGCCGGGATCGCGGCCGGCATCCACACGCCCAACGGCGAGACGGCCGCCCGGCGCCTGGCCGAGGGCTTCACGTTCGCCTCGATCTCCTCGGACCTGTCCCACCTCGAGGCCGCGGCCCGGGCACACCTCGAGGCGGCCCGGTCGTGAGCCCCGCGGTGGAGAGCCCGACCAACGGAGCGGACATCAGCCCGCGGGGCTGGCTCACGGTCCTGTCGGGCACGGCCTGCCTGGTGGCCTTCGCGGTGTGGCTGTTCAGCACGGGCACCGCCGAGCTGGTGGCCGGGCTGCTCGGCGCGCTGGCCGGCCTGGTGCTGGTCGTGTTGTCGGTGATCGGCGCGGTCGTCGAGCACCGGCCGGACGTCGTGCTGGTGTCGCTGGCCTTCTTCGGGGTGGGCGCGGTGCTGACCGCGACCGTGTTCGGCTTGGCCTACTTCGGCGAGTCGCTCACCTACCTGCGGGGCGAACCGGCCACCGCCAAGGTCGTCCGGTGCGAGGACGGCGGCGAGCTCGACGACGACTGCGAGGCCAGCTGGCGGCTCGGCGGACGCGAGTACACCGGGGAGATCGAGCTGTCCTTCGCCCAGCAGCAGGGCGACACCCTGCCCATCCACGCCGAGGGCGACGAGGCCGTCCGGGCCGGCGGGCTCACCGTGCTGGTCGTCGCGTCCAGCGGGGTCGCGGTGCTCTCGCCGCTGCTGTTGCTCGCCGGCTACGTGTCGGTCCGCCGCTCACGCTCGGCGTGACCGTTGGCCTGGCGCAGCGAACGCCGCAGTACGAAGGCGTGGCGCAGCTGCCGCCAGGCGTAGAGGATCTGGCGCTTGCGCGAGGGGCGCAGGTCGTACAGCTCCGCGCGGAACTCCGTGCCGAAGCGCTCGCGGTGCTCGGCCGGCAGGACCGCCACCGACATCGACACCAGCATGCGGGACAGCGGGTTCAGGCGGATGACGAGCACGCGCATCGAGAAGTCCGCGCCGGACAGCGCGATCGCCCGCGCGATGTCGTGTGCGTCGGCCAGGGTGCGGACCAGGGCACCCGCCCCGGGGATCCCGCTGGCGATGTCCCGTACCCGCGCGATCGCGAAGGTCAGCTCCCAGGCGTCGTCCACGTCGGCTAGGCCCACCAGGCGGTCGCTGATCAGGTCGGCGTCGGCGATGTGGCGCAGCCGGTACCGACCCGTGCCCATGTGCCGTTCCATCGAGGCGGTCAGCTGGTGGGCGCGGATGTAGGAGTGGGCGAGGACCAGCGCCAGCGTGCGTGCCCGGCCGCGGATCTTCGGGTCCTCGACCGACTCGAACGAGCCGAGGCGGCCGATCGACCGGAAGGCGTCGGCATGCCGGTCGCCGTGGGGGAAGGCGCTGTACCGGACCAGCCCACTCAGGCGTAGCCCGAACCCGGACAGCGTGTAGCGGAGCCGAACACCGATCACTGGCCCTCCCCCGCGAGTCCCGGCCGGAGCCGCAGCCGGGCCACCGCCGCGTCCGCCCGCGCGAGCGCGGCCTGGACCGTGGCGATGCTGTTGGGGTCGAGCCGGTAGTAGCGCCGCCGCGGGCGCCCCTCGACGCGGGGGTCGATGCTCTCCCAGTGGCTGCGCACCCATCCGACGCCCTCGAGCCGGGCGAGGATCGGGTGGATCGTCCCGCTGGGGAGGCCGGCGGCGGCGCAGATCTCCAGCCCGTACATCTCCCGGGCCGGGTCGTCCAGCAGCGTACGCAGAACCCGCTGCGTCGGCAGCGTCATCCGCGGCGTCGAACTGGCCCCAGGCATCGTCTAACTCTACTTAGGGCCTCTACCGGCCGTGACCGGGGGCCTGATCAGGCGATCGAGCGCCACCACCCGTCCGGGTCGGGAGCGTCGGAAACCGTGAGCAACTCCCCCGGGCGCGGCACCGCCACCTGGACGTCCTCCCGTGCGGCGTCGGCCAGCACCCGTTCGACGGGCTCGGACCAGGAGTGCATGGCCAGGTTGAACGTGCCCCAGTGGACCGGGACGAGCAGTCCACCCCGGACGGCCTGGTGGGTCGCCACGCCCTCCTCGGGAGTCATGTGGATGTCCGGCCAGTGCGGCGAGTAGGCCCCGACCTGCACGAACGTCGCGTCGAACGGCCCGTACCGCTCGCCGATCTCCCGGTAGCCGTCGAAGTAGCCCGAGTCGCCGGTGTAGAACACGCGCTGGGTGGCGCCGGCGACGACCCAGGACGCCCAGAGCGTGTCGTTGCCGCCCGGCTTCAACCGGCCGGAGAAGTGCCGCGCCGCGGTCGCGGTGAGCTCGACATCGCCCACGGTGGCGGACTCGGCCCAGTCCAGCTCGTCGATGCGCGAGACCGGGATCCGCCAGCGCTCCAGGTGGGCGCCAACCCCCAGCGGCACGACGAACCGGGTCTCCGGCCAGAGCCGCGCGATCCGCCGGACCGTCACCATGTCCAGGTGGTCGTAGTGGTCGTGGGAGATCACCACGGCGTCGATCGGCGGCAGGTCGGCCAGCGGCACCGGCACCGGGTGCAGCCGCTTCGGGCCGACCAGCGGGGAGGGCGACACCCGGTCGCTCCACACCGGATCGAACAGGATCCGCCGGCCGTCGATCTCGACCAGCACGGTGGCGTGGCCGAGCCAGCTCACCCGCAGCCCGTCGGCCGCGGCGCCGAAGTCGGGGACGGCCAGCGGCACCGGACCGGTGGGCTTGCGGCGCTCCCGGCCCAGGACGAAGTCCCGCAGCACGCTGCCCGACGGTCCGGCGATGCTCGCGGGGACGGTGTTGTGGAACATGCCGTCCCGGTAGTTCGGGGACGCCTGCATCCGGGCCAGCCGCTCGCCCGAGGCCCGTCCGCCGAGGGCGGCGGGCACCTGCCAGCCGGCGCGCACCAGCGCCGCGCCCGCGCCAACCGGCACCAGCAGTGCCGAACGTCGTACCAGGTCGCTGATCAACGACACGTTGTCCTCCCGCAGTCGGTCCACTTCCGATGGTGCACCGGTTTCGCTGAGGACGGACTGAGAGAAACGCCGCACACCCGCGAGCGGGTGTGCGGCGTCCGGCGTCGGGGTCAGCGGCGGGCGCGGGCTCCGTAGAGCACGAGGACCGCGCTGAGCAGGATCAGGTTCTTGATCACGAACTCCCCCTCGGTCGTGAGCATCAGCACGTTGCCGCCCTGGAAGGTGACCTCGGGCTGGGTGACCAGCGCGAGGAAGGTGCCGCCCAGGTGGGCGAACAGCAGCGGGAGCACGATCCGCAGGCCGCGGCCGAGCAGCAACGCCGCGCCGAGCAGGACCTCGACCACGCCGAGGAACGGGACGAACCAGCCGCCGTCGAGCAGCGGGACCCAGCTGACCGTGTCCCGCACGAAGTCGGCGACCGGGGTGTCGTTGGTTATCTTCAGGGCGCCGAACCAGAGAAACGTGAGGGCGAGGGTCAACCGCAGGGCGGGTAAACCGATACGGCCGGCGAGGGCGGTCAGTGCGGCTTCGGGCCGGCTGGTGGCCTGGGGCGTGGGGGGCGCGGGGCGCTCCTGGGTGGTGGTCATCTGTGGCTCCTCTCTCCGCAGACAAGCCTGACGGTGGGAAGGCAGCCGCCGCGTCCGATCAACGGCGGCATTGCCGCTGCTCGGTGGGGGTGCGTGGAGTACGGCGAGGTACGGCCGGGGGCGGCGCGGTGACGGGTCCGGCAGGCGTAGGCCGGGGCCTCGGCGTACGCCGGGAGGGGCAGGGGCCGTCCCAGTCCTGCCGGGACACGCGCTGGCCGGGCAGCGCCGACGGCGTGTCGGTGGCGCGGCCGGGCGGCTACCCCGGATGGCGGCCGAGAGAGGGGCGGGTCGGTCCATCGGCGTAGGTGTGGGGGGCGTCGGGCCGGCGTAGGCTGCCCTCAGCCAGGTCGTTGTGGGGGCACCATGGTCAAGCGCGCGGCACGGGCGGTGCTGGTCGGTGTGCTGGTCCTGGCCGGGTGCACGGTCGAGCAAGCCGGACTGCCCCTGGCCGGGCGCCCCGCCGCGGCCGAACGGGACGAACGGGCGGTGCTGGCCGCACTGCGGCGGACCGACGCGTGCGCACTGCTCACCCCCGCCGACGGACCTGTGCGACCGCTCGGGCCGCACCGGTGCGAGGTGACCACGGCGGGCGGTGTCCGCGTGTCCGTCCGTCTCGGCATGGCGCTGACCGACCGGGACCGGCTGGACGACTACTACCCGCGCGCGTTGGGTGAGGCGAAGGCATACGTCGAGCGCTGGGCCAACGAGCCGCGGACGATGTGCTTCCTGCACCTGCCGGTGAGCCACGAGCTGTCGATCCGCTTCGCGGCGTTCGGCGGTGCGGAGAACCTGTGCGCGGTGGCGGCGTCGTTCGCCGAGGGCGCGGCGGAGCGGCTGACCAAGCCCGAGACGCCGCGGGCCGGCGCGCCGATGGCGAGCTGGGACCCGTGCGCGATGTTGTCGGCGGTACTCGACCGCCGCGTCGCCCACGACGCCACCGGCGACCACGGCATCGACGCCTGCGCCGACGAACGGGTGCGCCTCAGCCTCGCCTACGGCCGCCTGACCGGCGGCGAGCCAAGCCAGGTCGCGGGACGACGGGCGGTGGTGAGCCGCGGACGGGGCCGCTGCACGGTGCGGTGGAGCAACGGACCGGCCGGCGACGCGGGAGAGCAGCTCAGCGAGCTGTCCGCACCGGACTGTGCCCTCGCCCGACGACTGGCCGCGGCGGTGGCGACGGCCCCGACCGCCGGCGAGGCGGTGCGTCCGGCACGCCAGCTCCTCTACCGGCCGGAGGAGCCGGACCTGCCGGTGGCCGGGGTGTGCGGCTACTACACGGCGGATCCGGTGCGCTGCCGGCCGCACGTGCCGGTGCCGGCTCCGCGGGGCGCCGCCGCCGTGTTCCGCGCCGCGTCGGCCGACGCGAACGTCACGTGCGCCATCGCGGGCGACATCGTGCGTGCGCATGCCGGCACGGACGTGCACGCGGTGATCGACGACGTCGCCGGTTGCATGTTCGTCGAGGCCACCCGAACGGTCCGGGTGGCCGTACGGATCACCGACGGGCCGGTGATCGTCGACGAGAGCGCGCACCGCACGAGCCTGGGTGGGACGTCGGCGTGGGTCAGCGAGCGCACGAGACCGCCGACGGCCGAGCGCGGGATCGACGTCGTCCTGGCCGAGGGCACGCTGTCGGTCAGCGTGCACGCGCTCGCCGAGGTCGGCTCCACCCGGGACCAGCCGCCCGACCAGGCCCACCTCGACATCGCCAACACTGTCGCGCGGGACATTCTGGCCAAGCACCTGACCTGACCCGTGGGTCGGCCTCACCCCGTCGCGATGCCGTGGACCACGCCCAGCTCCAGCAGGTCCTCGGGGCGTAGGCGGAGCCGGCCGGCGAGCTCGGGGACCTCGGACGGGTCGAGTTTGAGGATCTGGGCGGCCAGTTCCGGGGCTATCACCGAGAAGTAGGCGTCCGGTGTGATCCAGAGGCGGTCCTGGGAGCACAGCGCCAGCGCACCGCCGGAGCCGCCTTCGCCGACTACCAGCGTGGTCACCGGGACGCGGGCCTCGGCGATCGTGGCGAAGAGGGTGGCTATGGCCGGGCCGGTGCCGCCTCGTTCGGCTTCGGGGTCGGCGGCGGCGCCGGGGGTGTCGACGAGGGTCAGGACCGGGAGGCCGAGGCGGTCGGCCAGGCGGATCAGGCGGGCCGCCGTGCGGAAGCCGGCGGGGGTGGTCGCGGTGCCGGTCTGGGCGGCGTAGGCGATGGAGTGCCCGCGGCGGCGGCCCATGCCGCAGAGCATGCCCTCGTCGACGCCGCCGGTGCGGTCGCCGCGGATGAGGACGCGGCTGTCGAAGTAGTCGTCGAGATAGGCGGCGGCGCGGGGGCGGTGAGGGGATCTCGCCTGCTGGACCGCGTGCCAGGCGTCGCGGGCCCGGGGTGTCTGGTCGCCGAGGGGGCGGGGAATGTCGATGGAGCCCGGCGCGGGCTGTCCGAGGTGGACGAGCCAGTCGGCCAGGCGGGTGGGGAGCTGGTCCGGGGCGACCAGCTCGTCGACGTGGCCGGCGGCGTACTGGTGCTCGGCGGTGAACGCGGGGTCGTCGGCGTAGCGGGGTGGGCGGACCCGGCGGCCGGCGAAGGCGACCTGGGCGCCGGGGAGAGCGAGGATCACGTCCGCGCCGGCTCCCAGCGACGCCCAGACGCCACCGGTGGTCGGGTCCTGGAGAACGGCGACGTGCGGCAGGCCGGACTCGCGCAGGCGGGCAGCCGCTCGGGCGACGAGCTGCAGCTGGCGCAGGGAGAGCATCCCCTCCTGCATGCGGGTGCCGCCGGTCGCGATCAGGGACACCAGGGGCAGGCCCGACACCCGGGCGCGGTCGAAGGCGTGGACTATGCGCGCGCCCGTCCCGGTACCCACCGAGCCACCCAGGTAGCGGAAGTCGAACGACACCAGCACGACCTCGGCCGCGCCAACCCTCGCCCGGCCGCACACGACGGACTCCGCCGTGTCGGTGAGCCGCGCGGCGCTCTCGCGTTGCGTGGCGTAGCCCGGCCAGTCGAGCGGACCGTCGGGACCGTACCGGCCGTCGTCCACATCGAACTCGGTGAAGTCGGTCGAGACCGCCCTGATCGCGTCGCGCGCACCGGGCTTCACCGCAGGGACCGCTTCATGACCTTGCCCATCTCGTTGCGGGGCAGCGACTCCAGAAAGCGGACCACCCGCGGGCGCTTGTGCGGGGCGAGCAGGCGGGCGACGTGGTCGGCCAGCTCCTGCTCGATGGGCGGCTCGCCCGCCGGCACCACCCAGGCGACGATCCGCTCCCCCAGGTCCTCGTCCGGCTCGCCGGTGACGGCGACCTCGGCGACGCCGGGGTGCTCGAGCAGCGCGTTCTCGATCTCGCCCGCGCCGATCTTGTAGCCGCCGCTCTTGATGAGGTCGGTCGCCCGGCGGCCCACGATGCGCACGTAGCCGTCCGGCTCGCGGACCGCCATGTCGCCGGTGCGGAACCAGCCCTCCCGGACCGCCTCCGCCGTGGCATCCGGCCGGTTGAGGTAGCCCAGGAACAGGTTCGGGCCACGGACCTCGATCTCGCCGACGGTCTCGGGGTCCGGGTCCGAAAGCTCGGCGCCGTCGTCGTCGACCAGGCGGAGCGAGACGCCGGACAGCGGGAGACCGACGGTGCCGGGGCGGCGGTCGCCGTCCGCGCGGACGGAGGTGTTCATCAGCGTCTCGGTCATCCCGTAGCGCTCCACCACGCGCTGGCCGGTCGCGGCGGCGATCCGCTCGTGGTCGGTCGCGGGCAGCGCGGCGGAGCCGGAGACCAGCAGCCGGGCCCGGGACACGGAGGCGGCCAGGCCGGCGTCGGCAGCGCAGTCCGCGGCCAGGCGGTGGTACATCGTGGGTACGCCGAACATCATCGTGCCGCCGCCGTCGAGTGCCGCCGCGACGGCGGCGGTGGAGAAGCGGCCGACGTGGTGGAGGGTGCCGCCGCGGCGGAGCGGACCGACCACGCCAAGGATCAGCCCGTGCACGTGGAACAGCGGCAGGCCGTGCACCAGCACGTCGTCGGCGGTCCAGGACCAGGCGTCGGCCAGGGCGTCGAGGTTGGCCGCCACGGCGCGCCTGGGGAGCACGACCCCCTTGGGGGGACCGGTCGTGCCCGAGGTGTAGACGACGAACGCCGGTCGCTCGTCGTCCGGCTCGGGGTGGGCGGGCGGCGACGGCAGGTCCGCCGCGTCGAGCGTGACCGGCGCCGCGGGCAGGGCGGCGAGCGCGGCCGGCAGCTCCGTGCCGGGCGCGGCGAGCACCAGGTCCGGCTCGCTGTCCCCGACGATGTGGGTCAGCTCCCGTTCGCCGATCTTCGGGTTCAGCGGCACCACCGGCACCCCGGCGGCCAGCGCGCCGACCACCGCGACACAGGTCTCGATCGTCGGGGTCGCCCAGACGGCGATCCGCCGCCGCCCGGCCAGCTCACCGGCGAGCCGCCCGGTGAGGCGGGCGAGGTCGCGGTAGCTCAGCTCGGCCTCGGGGAAGCGCAGCGCCGTGCGGTCACCGGCCGGCGGATCGGGGAACAGCATCGGACTCCTCACCCAGTAGGGAACGACGTCCACATTCTTCGGGTTGGCGGGCACCGGCGCACCCACCGGACTGACCGCTCCTCGAGCGGCCGTTGCTCACGACCGCCCAGGCTGTCCCCATGACGCTGGACGACCGCGCGACCATCACCGACACCGTTGTCCGGATGGGCTGGTACCTGGACCGGCGCGACTGGGACGGCCTGCGGGGCCTGTTCACCGAGCACGTGTTCACCGACTACACGGACCTCTGGGGCGGGCAGCCGCGCGAGGGCACGGTCGACCAGCTGCTGAGCACCACCGCGCAGGGCTCGTGGCGCCGCACGATGGACGGTCTGGAAGCGACCCAGCACCTGATCACCAACGTGCTGGTCGACGTGGACGGCGACCAGGCGCGGGCCACCGCCAACGTGCTCGGCGTGCACCGGCTGACCAATCCCCACGGCTCTCCACTGTGGACTGTCGGCGGCACCTACGACTTCGGACTGAACCGCACCGGGGCCGGCTGGCGCATCCAGGCGATCACCTACCGGATCAGCTGGGTCGACGGCAACCAGCAGGTGCTGTTCCGCGCCGCCATGGCCGCCGCGGCCGAGGCCGCCTGACCTGGATACTGTCCCCACCGAGGTGGGGAGGCCAGGCATGGACGTACTGACGGCGGTCGCGGCGACGGTCGCGCTCGTGCTGACCGGCGCGGTGGCCGGGGTGTTCTTCGCGTTCTCCACCTCGGTTTTGCCGGGCCTTGACGCGATCCGCCCCGGTCCCGCCGTCGCCGCGATGACCAGCATGAACCGGGCGATCCTCAACCCGCTGTTCCTGACCTCGTTCGTCGGGCCGCCGCTGGTCGCGGCGCTGACCGGGGTGCTGCTGTTCACCAGGGACGCCACGGCGGCGGCGCTGCTGTTCCTCGCCGCGGCCGCGGTGTACGTCCTCGGCGCGATCGCCCCCACCGCCGCGGTCAACGTGCCGCTCAACAACGCGCTGTTGGCCGCCCCGGAGCCGACCGACGACGCCCAGGCCGCCAGGGTCTGGTCGGCCTACTCCCCGCGCTGGACCAGATGGAACCACTGGCGTGCGGTGGCGAGCCTGGCCGCGTTGGCGCTGGAGGGCGTCGGCCTGATGATCTGGAATCCGGCCACCTGACGCGGGCTCGGCGGCTACGCTGCCGGCGTGCGAGGACAGCGACGACGGACGGTGGCCATCCTCACCCTGGTCTGGGTGGTCGGTATGGCGACGGCATGCAGCAAGGTCACCGCGGGTGTCCCGGTCGCCGACCCCGACGCGAGCGTGCGCCCCGAGGTGTCGAACGAGCCGGTCGAGCTGACCGTCTCCAGCTTCGGGGAGTTCGGGTTCGACGCGCTGCTGGAGGAGTACCAGCGCCAGCACGAGAACGTGACCATCAGGCACGACAGGACCACCGACAGCGCGAGCTACCTCCCCAAGCTGCAGGCCAGCCTGGCCGCGGGCACGGCCTCCGACGTCGTCGCCATCGACGACTTCGGCATGGCGGCGTTGCTCGACCAGCCCGACCTCTTCGCCGACCTCGCCGAGGTCGGGCCCGACGACGTCAGCGCGGAGCGCTGGCTGGACTGGGTCCACAAGGGCGGTATCGCGCCGGAGGGCACCTGGGTGGGCTATGGCGTCGACATCGGACCGACGGCCATGGCCTACCGCACCGACCTGTTCGCCGCGGCCGGCCTGCCCACCGAGCCGAGCGAGGTCGCCGCGCTGTTCGAGAGCTGGGACTCCTACTTCTCCGCCGGCGACCGATACGTCCAGGCAACCGGAAAGCCCTGGTTCGACTCGAGTGCGCAGGTCTTCACGGTGATGCACAACCAACTCGAGACCGGCTACTTCGACGAGGACGGCGCGCTGGTCATCGAGAGCAACCAGCGGATCAAGGCGAACTGGGACCAGGTCACCGCCGCGGCCGGGCGCGGCCAGTCGGCCAAGCTGCCCGCGTTCATGCCGGAGTGGATCAGCGGCCTGGGGAAGCCGTCCTTCGCGACGATGCCGGCGCCGTACTGGATGCTCGGCCTGATCGAGGCGCACGGAGGTCCGTCGAACGCCGGGAAGTGGGCCGTGGCGCCCGCGTTCCCCGGCGGCAGCGCCAACTGGGGCGGCTCCTACCTGGCCGTGCCGGCGCAGGGCGAGCACCCCGAGGAGGCGGCGGCCCTGGCCGCCTGGCTCACCGCGCCCGAACAGCAGCTCACCGCGTTCGAGACGGCCAGCGTGTTCCCGGGCCAGGTCGAGGCGCTGGAGTCGTCGACGCTGCGGGGGGCCACAAAGGACTACTTCACCGGCGAGAAGACCGCGGGGGTGTACGCCGAGCTGGCGACGAAGGTTCCGGTGCCGCGCCAGCCCGGCGCGAGGAGCGGCGAGGTCCAGCAGCAGGCGGTCGTGCCCGCACTCCAGGCCGTGGACACCGGCCTGCCGCCGGACCAGGGTTGGCAGCAGGCGGTGACCCAGGCCAAGCAGGTCGCCGGGCGTTAGGGCACGTCCGCACAGCCCTCGATCGCGGTCTCCGCGCCCAGCCCGCCGCTGGCCGCGTTGTCGGACAGACCGAGTACAACCCGGTACGAGGCCCGCCCTCCGCCTTGCCAGCGACGACCTGGATCACCAAGCCCATCGACCGGGACTGTGCGGACGCGCCCTAGCGGAAGGTCCTGGCGAACGTCTCCACGTGCCGGAGGATGTCCGCGCGGGCCGTGGCGCGCTCCTCGCCGGTGGCGCCCGCGTGCAGGTACAGGATGCGGGTCAGGCCGATGGGGGCGGTGAACGCCAGGGCGAGGTCGCGGGCCGAGCCGCGGTCGGGCGGTAGCCGACCGGTGGCGATCCAGCGTTCCAGCAATCCGGCGACCGAGGTCCGCATGGCCTCGACGGCCTCGCGCAGGGCTGGGGTGTGCAGCAGGCCGTCGCGGGCCAGCAGGCTGATCAGCAGCCGGGCGTCGGGGGTGTCCCACTCGTCCAGGAACGCGTGCACAAGCTCGCGGAGGTAACGCGGCGGGTCGGCGTCGGCCTCGGTGGGGTTCGCCGGCGCGGGTGGACCCGAGGGCCCGAACTCGGCCAGGACGGCGTCGAAGATCGCCTGCTTGCTGGCGAAGTGGGCGTACAGCACGCTCTCGCTGAGGCCGACCTCGCGGGCGATCGCCCGGATCGAGGTTCCGGCGTAGCCGTTGCGCGCGAACAGGCGCAGCGCGGCGCGCCGCAGGACAGCCTTCGTGTCGCCCGCGTCCGCCTTGCGTGGACGGCCTGGGCGTCTCCTGGTCTCCGCCATGCGGTAGAAACTAATCGATCGATCGATTATTTGCTACCGTCGGTCCCACACACCGAAGGAGCCGCGATGTCCCCGTTCACAACCCCCGCACCGCACGGCTATCTCTACGTCGGGATCCGAGTGGATCCGCCGCGACGGGTGCCGCTCGTGCCCAGCAGCACGAGGCGGGCCGAGCGGCTCCGGGCCTGCGCGGACACCGCGCGCCGGCTGACCGAACTGGCCGAGGTCGTCGACGTCGCGGTCTACGAGGCCGTGCTGATCCCTCCGGCGGCGGAGCACCCGCGGTTCGACGTGATGGTGCTGGTGCGGACGACGTCGCCCGAGACGATCGCGGCTGTCGAGGACACCGCCGTCTTCCGCGAGCTGGCCGCCGACTTCGTGATGCCGGCGCGCAACGGACGGCGGATCGGCGACATCGATCGTTCGAAGGCCGGGGCGTTCCTGTTCAACCACTTCACGGCGGCGGAGCCGGAGCGTGCGTTGCGGACGTGGGAGGAGATCGCCGGGTGGTTCACAGACAGGGCGGGCGTGCGGGACTCGGCGCTCCTGCAGCCGGTGAGGAACGGTCCGTACGTGTTCGTGAACCACGTCCGCCTGCCGGGCAGCGCGTTCGGGTTCTTCCCGCGCCTGCTCCGGCCGAGCTTCCGCAGGTCGGTGTCGCGCAGGCTCCGGGAGAACGGGATCGGCTTCGCCGCCGTGGCCTGCCGACCGGTTCCGGTCGGTTCTAGGTGACCTGGACCGTGTGGATGGTCTCGCAGTAGTACACGACGTCACGGTAGGCCGGGTTGTAGGCGTAGACGTCGATGCGGCAGGTGTCTGTGCCGTCACCGCCGTTGGCCAGGTCGTTGTTGGTGAAGCCGTCGTGGGTGTCGAGGTAGTCAGCGCCACCGTTCCCGAAGAGGTTGTCGCTTCCCGGTCCTCCCCAGAGAGCGTCTCCACCGCCGAGACCGTAGATGGTGTCGTTCCCGGCTTCACCGTTCGCACTCAACCGGCCGTAGTCGGCGGACCAGATGGTGTCGCTTCCGGCACCGCCGTAGGCGGTGTCCGACCCGGTGTCCTGAACCGGATCACAGCATCCGCCGAGCCCACCGTCCAACAGATCGTTCCCCTGGCCGCCACTGACCAGGTCGTTGCCCCCACCGCCACCGATCACGTCGTTGCCCGGCAGCCCGTAGATCTGGTCGTCCCCAGTACCCCCGTTCGCGATCAACCGCCCGTAGTCGGAGGACCAGATCACGTCGTGACCGTCGTCGCCGTTGATCGTGTCCGTACCGGTGTCCAGAACGGGGTCGCAGCAGCCACCGCGGCCGCCGTCGAGGTGATCGGAGCCCGCACCACCAGAGATGGCGTCGTCGCCGCTGTACCCCTCGATGATGTCGGCCCCGTCTCCGCCGCACAGCCTGTCGTTCCCGCCGTTACCGATGATGAGGTCGTTGCCTCCGCCACCGTCGATGACGTCGGCACCGCTGCCGCCCAGAAGCGTGTCGTTGCCCGGCGTTCCGTTGATGGTCGAACTCACGCCGAAGCAACTGGCCGCAGCGGCAGGAGCCGCGGCTACGGCGCTGATCCCGGCACTCCCCAAGATGACGATCGTCAGCCTTACCAGCACACCGAGGTAGCGATTCCCGGCGAGTTTCATGTTGGACGCCCTTCGCGCTCGTTGATCGGAACAATGGGATTCCGATGGGGACGCTGTCGCGGCGACGCTGTCGGTGACATCGATTTCGAGCGTGAAACGTGAACACCGTTATCCCAGGTTCACCCGCTCAGGCGGCTACCTGCCCGCGCGGAGCTCGATCTCCAGCTGAGGACCGAAGGTGGCGGGGATGGCGGCGGGCTCGACGCGAGCCAGCGCCGGGTCCGGGAGGAAGTGGACGGTGGTCCCGGTGCGCGTCGGCGGGGACGGGATCGGTACCAGGTCGGTGACGGGGATGCCGCGTTCGTAGCGCTGGGTCCAGGAGCCGTTGCCGCGGTGGTTGGTGTGGACGAGCCACTCGCTCAGGGCGGCGACGACCGACAGACCGCGGCGGAGGTGGCCGTCGGGGAGGTGCGGCGGGGCGGGGTGGTCGAAGAAGCGCAGATCCGTGGTGGCCATCACCGGTTTCCTGACCGTGCGGCCTTCGGCGTCAACGCGGGTGTCGGTGCCTCGGCCGTCGTCGGCTATGGAGAGGGAGCCGTCGGGGTGCAGCGTCACGACGGCGCGGCCATGACCGGGGATGGCGGCCTCGTCGGCGGCCTGGGCCAGCACCTCGAGCACCAGGTGCAGGGCACCGCTGGGGGCGAACTCCGTTGGCATGCGGCGGATCCGCTCGAGGTGGTCCACGTCCACTTCGCGTAACCAGTCGTGCGTGGTGTTGTGCCACGGGGAGGTCACGTGGGCATTGTAGTGCGGACGTGGAGGGCCGTGGGTTTGCGGAAGACCAGGCCGTGGGGGGTGTGGGGGTGATCGGGGGCCAGCCGGAGGTTCGGGAAGGTCTCGAACAGGGTGCGGGCGGCGATCTCGGTCTCGACCCGGGCGAGGCGGGCACCGATGCAGAAGT
Source organism: Actinophytocola xanthii (assembly GCF_001921205.1). Taxonomy (GTDB): domain Bacteria; phylum Actinomycetota; class Actinomycetes; order Mycobacteriales; family Pseudonocardiaceae; genus Actinophytocola; species Actinophytocola xanthii. Next base: position 46,675 of record NZ_MSIE01000042.1, read on the forward strand.
GGGGGCCCCGCGCGAAGGACAGGTTCATCGAGGCGTTGGGGCGGTGGGGGTCGAAGGTGTCCGGGTCGGGAAACACGGCGGGGTCGCGGTTGGCGCCGGCCAGGGAGACGACCACCAGGTCGCCGGCGGGGACGGGCACGCCGGCCAGGGCGGTGTCGCGGGTGGCGTAGCGGTCGACCACGGCGGCGGCCGGTTCCAGGCGGACGGACTCCTCCACGGCGGCGGAGGTGACCGGGGCGGGATGGAGGAGCAGGTGGCGAACCAGGTTGGTGATCATGCCTTCGGTCGTGTCGATGCCGCCGAACATGAGCACGGCGGCGTTCGCCACCACCTCGGCCTCGGTGAGCGTGTGGGTCTGGAAGTGGAGTCCGCGCGAGACCGCTTCGTGGAGGTCGCGGTAGGCGGTCGCGCCCTCGGGGGTGGGGTCGGCGCCGGCGGTGACGGCGGAGACCGAGTCGACCATGGCGGCGTACCAGGAACGGACCGTCGCCGCGTCGACGCCGGGGAGGCCGAGTGCGTCGACCACCACCGCGACCGCGAGAGGGCCGGCGAACGCGGAACGCAGCTCGACCTCGTCGGGTGGGAAGGCCGCGATGAGGTCGGCGGCCGTCGCGGCGATGAACGGGGCGAAGTGGTCGCGCACCGCCGCCGGGCGGAACGGGGCCAGAAACGGAGTGCGGTGCCGGGCGTGTTCCGCGCCGTCGCGGGAGAGCATGCTGGGGCCGATCACCCGCGCCGTGGAGAAGCGGGGGTCGTCGACGGTGAACGTGTCCGCGTCCCGCAGGACGGCCAGGGCCAGGTCGTACCTGGTCACGAGCCAACCCTGCAACGCCGGCACCCACGCGACCGGCTCGCTCTCGCGCAGCCGGGCCAGCAGGGGGTGCGGGTCGTCGGCCAGCTCCTCGAGTGTCACCGGAGCCGCAGGCCGTAGCAGCGGACGGCGGTGCCGGCGAACACCTCGGCCCGCTGTGCCTCCGACAGGGACGCGAGGAGGGCCCCGGCGGACTCGGTGACCTGCTGGTAGCTCGCGGCCAGCTCGCAGACCGGCCAGTCCGAACCGAACATGACCCGCTCGGGACCGAACGCGGCAAGCACGTGCTCGGCGACCGGGCGCAGCTGGTCCACCCGCCAGGAGTGCCAGTCGGCCTCCGTCACCAGGCCGGAGAGCTTGCAGAACACGTTGGGGTGCTCGGCCAGCCGGGTCACCAGGCCGGCCCAGCCGTCGAGGGCGCCGGAGGCGACCGGGGGCTTACCGGCGTGGTCGAGCACGAACCGGACCGAGGGCAGCAGGCCGACCAGCTCCACCGCGGCCGGCAGCTGGGGCTCGCGCACCAGCACGTCGTAGACGAGGCCGGCCTCGGCCAGCGCGGCGATGCCGCGCAGCACGTCCGGCCGAACCAGCCAACGCGGGTCGGGCTCGTCCTCGGCCTGGTGCCGGACGCCGACCAGCAGGTCACCGCCCGGGAGCGACCGCAGCCGTGCCACGTGGTCGGCCACGTCGGGAGCCAGCAGGTCCACCCAGCCGACCACGCCGAGGACCAGACCGTCCGCGGCAGCGGCCGTGGCCAGGAACTCCTCGGTCTCCTCGGTGGACGCCACGGTCTGCACGAGCACGGTCCCGGACACCCCCGCCGCCACCGCACGCAGGTCCTCGAGCGTGTACGCGTGCCGGATCGGGTCGAGCGCGGCGGCGGCCATCCACGGGTAGTCCCGGGTCGCCGGATCCCACAGGTGGTGGTGCGAATCGATGATCATGCCTCGGTCTCCTCCGGTACCGGCGTGTCCGCCCGCAGCAGGCCCTCGGCGACCAGCTCGGCCCACAGCGCGGGCGGCACCCGGACCGCGGCGCGGTCGGCGTTCGACTCAACCTGCGCCGGCGAGCTCGCCCCGAGCACCACGCTGGCCACCGCGGGATGAGCGCCCGGCAGGGCGATCGCGGCCTCGGGCAGCGTGACCCCGTGGCGGGCGCACACGTCCGCGATCCGCGCCGCCCGCGCCACCAGCTCGGCCGGCGCCGACTCGTAGTTGTAGGTGGCGCCGGGTCGCGGCGAGGCGAGGATGCCGGAGTTGAACACCCCGGCGGCGACCACGCGCACGTCCCGCTCCACGCACAGCGGCAGCAGCTCGTCCTGGGCCGGCTGCTCGAGCAGCGTGTACCGGCCGGCGATCATCACGATGTCGACGTCGGCCCGCCGGACGAACTCGGCCAGCACCGAGTCGAAGTTCATGCCGAGGCCGATGCCGCGCAGCACGCCCTGCTCACGCAGCTCGACCAGCGCCGGCAGCGCCCCGGCCAGCGCCTCCTCGACGAAGTCCTCCGGGTCGTGCACGAAGGCGATGTCGATCCGGTCCACGCCGAGGCGCCCCAGGCTCGACTCGAGCGAGCGCAGCACGCCGTCCCGGCTGTAGTCGCGGCGGCGGGTGAGGCTCGCCGGCACGTCGAAGCCCTCGGTGTCCCGCTCCCCCGCCCAGTCCGGGTTGTCCACGAGCAGCCGGCCGACCTTGGTCGACAACACGTACTCGGCCCGCGGCCGCCCGGCCAGCGCCGCGCCCAACCGCTTCTCGGAGAGCCCCAGCCCGTAGTGCGGCGCGGTGTCGAAGTAGCGGATCCCCCTGTCCCACGCCGTGTCGACGATCGCGGTCGCCGTCTCGTCGGACATCGCGCGGTAGAGGTTGCCCAGCTGCGCGCAGCCGAGGCCGAGCGGGGTCAGGTTCACGGCAGCTCCCAGACGAGGTCCAGTCCGGTGTCGGTGCCCGAGTAGTCGTCCGGCACGTCGAGCAGCTCGGCCATCCTGGACTGCCACCGCACGTTCGCGGGGTCCTCGCGCAGCGCGGCGCGCATAGCCGCGTAGTCCTCGACCTCCACGACGTGGAACAGGTCGAGACCGTCACGCCAGATGCGCCATGAGGAGACACCCGCGCGCCGCAGCACGACATCCAGCTCGGGCGGGATCACCGCGTGCACCCGCTCGTACTCCGCCTCCTTGCCCGGCTTGAGCCGGGTGTGCAGAGCAACACGCATCGGGCCTCCATTCATGGCACTCTGGCGGGAGAAACATCCGAGGTCTGTGGGGAGGGTCGTGTCATGCCGGTCACGGACGAGGCGATCGACAAGATAAAGGGCATGATCATCTCTGGCGAGCTGGCGCCGGGTGACCGGCTGCCCAAGGAGGCCGACCTGGCCGGGCGGCTCGGCCTGTCCCGCAGCTCGCTGCGCGAGGCGGTCAAGGCGCTGTGCCTGATCCGCGTGCTCGACGTGCGCCAGGGCGACGGCACGTACGTGACGAGCCTGGAGCCGAAGCTGCTGCTGGACGCGATGACGTTCGTCGTCGACTTCCACCGCGACGACACCGTCCTGGACTTCCTGGCGGTGCGGCGCATTCTGGAGCCCGCGGCCACCGCGATGGCCGCGCTGCGCATGACCGAGGCGGACATCGCGGAGCTAGCCACCCTCCTCGACGACCTGGACGAGTCGCCGACGGTCGAGGCGCTCGTGGCCAACGACCTCGAGTTCCACCGCCGGATCGCGCTCGGTTCGGGCAATCCCGTGCTCTGCTCGCTGATCGACAGCCTGTCCGGCCCGACGACGAGGGCACGCATCTGGCGTGCGGTCACCCAGGAGGGCGCGGTGGCCAAGACCCGCGAGCAACACCGGGCGATCTACGAGGCGATCGCCGCCAAGGAGCCCGAGCTGGCCCGCTCCTGGGCAACGGTGCACGTCGCCGGGGTGGAGCAGTGGCTGCGCATCGCCCTCGGCGGCGCGAACGGCGAGGCCGACCCGGCGGCCGTCGGCTGACCGGGACACGCCTCAGGTCCTGGGCCGGGGGCGCAGCCCGTACATGCCGCCGTCCACGGCCAGCGCGGTCCCGGTGGTCGAGCTGGACAGCGGGCTCGCCAGGTAGGCGATCGCGTTCGCGACCTCGTCCGCGGTGACCAGCCGGCCCATCGGCTGGCGGGCGGCCAGCGCTGCGCGCTCGGCGGCCGGGTCGGCGGCTGCGTCGAGCAGCCGCCCCACCCAGGGCGTGTCGGCCGTGCCCGGGCAGACGCAGTTGACCCGGATGTCGTCGTCGAGGTGGTCGGTGGCCATCGCGAGGGTCATGGCCAGCACCGCGCCCTTGCTCGCCGAGTAGAGCACCCGGTTGGGCAGGCCCTGCCAGGCCGCGATCGAACAGGTGTTGACCACGGCCGCGGCCGAGGAGCGACGCAGGTGCGGCAGGGCGGCTCTGGTCACCCGGGCCATGCCGACCACGTTGACGTCCAGCACGCGGTGCCATTCGTCGTCGCCGTTGGCGGTCACGTCGCCCTGGGCGCCGATGCCGGCGTTGTTCACCAGGACGTCGATGCCGCCCAGGCGCTCGGCTGCGGCGCCGACCGCCTCGTCGACCTCGGCGCCGACCGAGACGTCACAGCGGAAGCCCACCAGCGGCGCGGCCACCTCGGGGTTGAGGTCGAGCACGGCGACCTGGGCGCCGCGCGCGGCGAGCAGCCCGGCCGTCGCCAGGCCGATGCCGGACGCTCCGCCGGTGACCAGGGCGCGCAGGCCCTCGAAGTCGGTCATGCGTCTCTCCACTCTGGACCGTTGGGATAGGTGTACCGTGCCAGGCTCTCATCACGGATGCGCGCGGAGAAGCCCGGCCTGGTCGGTGCGAGGTAGCGCCCGCCGCGCACGACGGCGGGGTCGGTGAAGTGTTCGTGCAGGTGGTCGACCCACTCGATGGCCCGGTCGGCGTCGGTGCCGGAGACCGCGACGAAGTCGAACATCGACAGGTGCCGGACCAGCTCGCAGAGCCCGACACCGCCGGCATGCGGGCAGACCGGCACGCCGAACTTGGCGGCCAGCAACAGGATCGCCACGTTCTCGTTCACCCCGCCGACCCGGGCCGCGTCGAGCTGGAGCACGTCGATCGCGCCGGCCTGCAGGAGCTGCTTGAACACCACTCGGTTCTGCACGTGCTCGCCGGTGGCCACCCGGATCGGTCGGACGGCGTCGGCCACCGCACGGTGGCCGAGGACGTCGTCTGGCGAGGTCGGCTCCTCGATCCAGTACGGGTCGTAGGGGGCGAGCGCCCGCATCCAGGTGATCGCCGGCGCGACGTCCCAGCGCTGGTTGGCGTCGACCGCGATCCGCACGTCCGGACCGACCGCGGCCCTGGCCAGCCGCAGCCGACGGACGTCGTCCTCGACCGAGGCGCCGACCTTGAGCTTGATCATGTCGAAGCCGTCGGCGACGGCCTGCGTGGCCAGGTGAACCAGCTTGTCGTCGCTGTAGCCGAGCCAGCCCGGGCTGGTGCTGTACGCCCGGTAGCCGCTGGCCCGGATCCGCGCCGCCCGCTCCGCGCGCCCGGGTTCGGCGTCCCGCAGGATGTCCAGCGCCTCCTGCTCGGTGAGCGCGTCGGACAGGTAGCGGAAGTCCACCAGGCCGACGATGTCCTCGGGCGTCATCGCCGCCAGTAAGGTCCAGAGTGGACAATTAGCTCGACGGGACGCCAGGTCCCAGGCCGCGTTCACCACGGCGCCGATGGCCATGTGCGCGACACCCTTCTCCGGGCCGAGCCAGCGCAGCTGGGAGTCCCCCACGAGGTCGGCCGACAGCGCGGCCAGCGCTGCCGGAGTGTCCGGAGTGGACCGACCGACGACCAGGGGCTCGAGTGCGCGGATGGCCGCGGCCTGCACGTCGTTGCCGCGCCCGATGGTGAACGCGAGCCCGTACCCGTCCGGACCGTCGTCGGTACGCAGTACGACGTAGGCGGCCGAGTAGTCCGGGTCGGGGTTCATCGCGTCCGAGCCGTCCAGCTCCCGTGAGGTCGGGAAGCGGATGTCGAGCACGTCCATGCCGGCAATGCGCGCCATAGAGCCGCGTTCCCTTCCGTCACCGTCGAGCAGACATCCGATGTATACCCCATCGGACACGCGGAATCCAGCGGGCACCGACAACGGTGCAAGCATTGGTCGGATCTCAGCCGGCGATGAGGACCTCGAGGTGGCGGGGGCCGTGGACACCCTCGACCCGGTCCAGCTCAATGTCGCTGGTAGCCGAGGGGCCGCTGATGAACGTGAGTGGCCTGGTCGGCTCCAGGCTGGCGAGCGCCTCCGGCACCGTGCCGACGACCTGGTCCTCGCGCACCACGCACAGGTGGTAGTCCGGAACCAGGGTCACCACGCGCCGGCCCTGGGCCTCGCCGGCGTCGAGCACGATCGTGCCCGTCTCCGCGATCGCCACGGCACAGGCGGTCAGCACCCCGTCGGAGCGATCCAGCGTCCGGACCGGAAGCGGGTAGGCCGGTGCGTCCAGCGACCACACCACGCCCGGTACCCGCCAGACCGCGGGCAGGTCGGCCGGTGCGACGAGCCTGGTCGCCCCCCGTGCCCGCAGGGAGGACTCGATCTCGGCCGGCAGGTCGTCCCAACGCACGCGCCGGACCAGCGCGCGGTAGTCCGCGGCCCGCTCGGCGAACAGGCCGATCACGTCCCCCAGCGCGCGGGTCTGGTCGTAGTCCCTGGGCACCTCCGGCGCAGTGGGCCGGTCGGACAGCGCCGCCCGGATCCGCCCGAGCACGACCTCTCGTGAGCTAGCCACGGTTCCTCCGCCACCACGCCGAGAACGTCTCCCGCGGCGGAGCCGGCACGTCCCGCGAGTCGGTCCACAACGACGCGGGCCAGGGCAGCCGGCGCACCCGCCCCCGCCTGGCCAACAGCCGCAACGGACCGAGCAGGCGCTGGGCGAAGCGGAATCGGCGCGGGGAGACCATCACCCAGGACGCCGCCGCCATCGCCACCGCCTCCGGCGCGTAGGCGGGCTTCTCGGCCACCACCCGCCCCCGCAGGTGCACGAGCACCTCCGGGATGTCGATCCGCACCGGGCACACCTCGTAGCAGGCTCCGCACAGCGACGAGGCGAAGGGCAGCGAGCGCAGCAGCGAGGCGGTCCCCGGGTCGTCGGTCCCCGCGCCCAGCTGCGGGGTGAGAATCGCCCCGATGGGCCCGGGGTACACCGAGCCGTAGGCCTGCCCGCCGGTCCGCTCGTAGACCGGGCACACGTTCAGGCAGGCCGAGCAGCGGATGCAGCGCAGTGCCTGGCGGCCGACCCGGTCGGCGAGCGTGGCCGTCCGACCGTTGTCCAGCAGCACGAGGTGGAACTCGCGCGGACCGTCGCCGGGCGTCACCCCGGACCAGACCGAGGTGTAGGGGTTCATCCGCTCCGCGGTCGAGGAGCGGGGCAGCAACTGGAGGAACACCTCGAGGTCGCGCCAGGACGGCACGACCTTCTCCAGGCCCATCACCGTGATCAGCGTCCGGGGCAGGGTCAGGCACATGCGCCCGTTGCCCTCGGACTCGACGACGACGACCGAGCCGGTGTCGGCGACGGCGAAGTTGGCGCCGGAGATCGCGACCTGCGCGGAGAGGAACTTCCGCCGCAGGTGCGCCCTGGCCGCCTCGGCCAGCTCGGCCGGCCGGTCGGACAGCGACGGCGACGCCCCGGGCATGGTGGCCCGGAAGATGTCGCGGATCTCCGAGCGGTTGCGGTGGATCGCCGGCACCAGGATGTGCGACGGGCGGTCCTCACCGAGCTGGACGATGAGCTCGGCGAGGTCGGTCTCGATGGCCGAGACCCCGCCGGCCTCCAGCGCCTCGTTGAGCCCGATCTCCGCGGTGGCCATCGACTTGACCTTGACCACCTCGGTCGCGCCGGCCGCGCGAACCAGGCCGAGCACGATCTCGTTGGCCTCGGCGGCGTCCCGGGCCCAGTGCACCACGCCGCCGCGGGCGGTGACCGCGGCCTCCAACCGGGTCAGGTAGACGTCCAGGTTGGACAGGACGTCGTCCTTGATCGCCTCGCCGGCGCGGCGCAGCCGCTCCCAGTCCGGCAGCTCGCCGACCGCCGCCTCGCGCTTGGTGCGGATGGTGCCGGTGGCGTGGGCCAGGTTCCCCCGCAGCTGGACGTCGGCGAGCGCGGTTCGGGCGGCGGTCGGGAACGTCGGGCTGCCCAGCCAGGTCACGGGGTTGCGACCCACGGCTCCTCCTCGGTGCTCGCCAGGATCTCCGCCAGGTGCAGCGTCCGCACGCCCGTGTTGAGGCGGGTGAGCCCGCCGCCGATGTGCATGAGGCACGAGTTGTCGCCCGCGGTGAGCACCCGGGCGCCGGTGTCGAGCACGTTGCGCATCTTGTCCGCGAGCATGGCTGTCGAGGTGTCCGCGTTCTTCAGCGCGAAGGTGCCGCCGAATCCGCAGCACGACCGCGCCGCCGGCAGCTCGACCAGCTCCAGCCCGCGCACCGCGCGGAGCAGCCGCAGCGGCTTCTCGCCGACGCCGAGCATGCGCAGCGAGTGGCAGGTCGGGTGGTAGGTCACCCGGTGCGGGAAGTAGGCGCCGACGTCCTCGACGCCCAGCACGTCGACGAGGAACTCGGACAGCTCGTAGGTCCGCCCGGCCACCCGCACCGTGGAGCGGTGCAGGCCGGGGTAGAGGTCGCGGACCATGCCGGCGCAGGAGCCGGACGGGGCGACGACGGCGTCGTAGTCGGCGAAGGTCCGCGCGGTGTGCCTGGCGAGCGTGGTGGCCTGGCGGCGGTACCCGGTGTTGTAGTGCATCTGGCCGCAGCAGGTCTGGGCCGGCGGGAACTCCACCGTGCAGCCGAGCCGCTCCAGGAGCCGGACCACCGCACGCGCGGTGTCCGGGAAGAACGTGTCGGTCAGACACGTGGCCATCAACGCGACCCGCGTGGTCACCGCACTCCTCCCGCCGCCGGGGTCAGGCCCCGGCCAACTCCTGGCGCTGCCGGCCGAGGCCGTCGATCTCGATCTCCATGACGTCGCCGACCGAAAGGTACGGGAACCGGCCCGAGAGCGCGACGCCCTGCGGTGTTCCGGTGTTGAGCAGGTCGCCCGGCTCGAGCACCATGAACTGGCTGAGCTGGTGAACCAGCTCGGCGACGCCGAACAGCATGTCCGCGGTCGTGGAGTCCTGCCGCGGCTCGCCGTTGACGAACGAGCGCAGGCCCAGCGCCTGCGGGTCGACCTCGTCGGCGGGCACGAGCCAGGGGCCGAGCGGGTTGAACGTCTCGGCGCACTTGCCCTTGGCCCACTGGCCGCCCGAGACCGCGGGGTCGAGCTGGAAGTACCGCTCGGAGACGTCGTTGGAGACGGTGTAGCCGGCCACGTGGGACAGCGCGTCGGCCCGGTCGACGTAGCGGGCCCGGCGGCCGATCACCACGCCGAGCTCGACCTCCCAGTCGACCTTCTCCGCGTTCCTGGGCACCAGCACGTCGTCGAACGGACCGACGACCGTGTTGGGGTGCTTGAAGAACACCACTGGCTGCGGCGGCGGCGCGGCGCCCGACTCGGCCGCGTGCGCGGCGTAGTTCATGCCGACGCAGACGACTGCCGTGGGCCGGGCGATCGGCGGTCCGACCCGCTGCCCGGCAACGTCCACCTGCGGCAGCTCACCGGCGGCGAGCGCGGCACGGGCCCGGGCGATGCCGTCGCCGGCGAGGAACGCACCGTCGATGTCGTCGGTCAGCTGGGCCAGGTCGAAGGCACGGTCCTCGTCGTCCAGCACCACGGGCCGCTCGGCGCCGGGGGCACCCACACGCATCAGCCGCAAGGCAGTCGCTCCTTGTCCGGGGGCACGGTCTCCCGCACAACCCTACGTCGTCGCAGGTCAGCACAGATCCGCAGACGGCCACGACTCTAGACGCGCGATACATCGGATGTAAACCGACAGATACCCGATCGTCATCAGCGAGAGCTGGCCGTCGCCCAAGAAAGATCTGATGTATTTGCGATCTCACCGATCGGTTCGTCGTGCCGGACCAACGTGCCCTGCTCCGGACGCCGGAGCTGTCGGGTAGTGGTTTCCCGTACTCTCGGCCATCGTGTCGAACACCCGCAACTGGACCTCGTACGTGGACACCAAGGCGCGGGCCGAGCACGAGCGGTTGGCGCTGCTGGAAGAGGTGTTCGATCCGTTCACCGCGCGGCTGCTGGACCGGCTCGGGGTCCGACCGGGCTGGGACTGCCTCGAGGTGGGCGCCGGAGCCGGTTCGGTGGCGCGGCTGCTCGCCGAGCGCGCCGGCCCGGAGCACGTGGTCGCCACCGACATGGCGGTGGACCTCCTCACACCACTGGCCGACGCCGGGGTGCGGGTGCTGCGCCACGACGTGACCGCCGACGAGGCGCCGGGGGAGTTCGACCTGATCCACGCTCGGATGGTGCTCGAGCACGTCAGCGAGCGGGAGAAGGCGGTGCGCCGCATGGCTTCCTGGCTCAGGCCGGGGGGTGTGCTGGTGGTCGAGTCGGCGACGCCGGTTCCGGAGCTGGCGGGGCACGTGGCGGTCGCCCGGTGCCTGACCGCGCTGGGCGAGATCCTGGGAGCGTCGGTGGGAACCGACCCGGGCTGGGCACGGCGGCTACCGCGGCCGTTGGAGGACGCCGGGCTCGTCGACTGCGGGGCGGAGGGGTACGCGGTCTCGGTGCGCGGCGGTTCGCCGGCGGCGCGGTGGATGGCCGCCACGCACCGGCTCGTCGAGGAGCCCGCGTTGGCCCGCGGTGTCGTGTCCAGGGCCGACCTCACGGCCGCCTACACCGCCTACGCCGACCCGTCCTATGTCGACTACGCCTGGATGGTCGTCGGCGCCCACGGCCGCCGTCCGACCTGACCCGCGCGCGGGCTGGCCACCGACCACAACGGCGTCGGCCCGCGCACCTCGAGCACGGCCCGAGCATCGTGACCGCGCCCCCACCGACGGTGTTCCCGCCGGCTCACAGCGGTCTGGCGAGGATCAGCGACGTGGTGTGCCGGCGGACCTCGGTGAAGCCCATCCGGTGGTAGAAGCCGATCGCCCGGTGGTTCACGGCGGACACGCCGAGGTGTATGGCCGGCGCGCCGGCCGCGCGCAGGGCGTCGAACAGGGTCTCCAGGAGGCGGCGGCCCATGCCCAGGCCCTGCAGGCGGGGCATCAGGTTGATGTGCAGGTGCGCGGGGTAGCGCTCCACGACGTCCGCGTCCGCTTCCGGGGGCTCGTGGATCAGGCGCAGGACTCGACCGTCGGGGGTGTGCGCCGGGAAGGAGTGCGGGGGGTACCGCCGCCGCAGCCCGGGCCACCAGTCCCGCTCGCACGCCTGCTCGAACGCCCTGGTGTCGCTGGCGCCGACGACGTAACCGGCCACGCCCGTGTCGTCGACGCAGACGAACGCGAGGCTCGGCGCCAGGGCGAGATAGGCGCCGACGTAGACGTGGCCGAGCAGGTCCGGGTCGGTGTGCAGCGCGCTCGCGTCCTCGCCGCTGTCCCCGGTGCGCAGGCAGACCGCGTAGGCCTCCGCGGTGTCCCCAGCCCTGAACTCCCGAATCCACGCTCCCACCCGTCCATTATCGACGACCGGGCGCGACGGTCAGCCCTCGGCCTCGAGCTCGACGAGCCATGCCTGCTCGGGGGTCAGCAAGGGCGGCCGCAGGCCCACCTCGGCCAGCATGCGACCGGTGAGGACGCGCGGCGGTGACGGGGCGCGGCGGCCCAGCGTCATCGGCTCGCCCACCGGCGCGACCGGGGTCGCGCGGTAGCGGCGGTCGGGGTCCAGGCCCGGAATCCGCATGGCGGCGGGAACCGCGCGCTCGGAGGTGGTGAGCTGGACGTAGGCGAACAGGGCCGAGGAGCGGTCGTCGGACACGACGCCGTGGACGTGGGCGGCGGGGTCGGGGTGGTCGGCGCGGACCACCTCGCCGGTGTGCAACAGCCCTCGCACCCGGCGGTAGTAGGCGATACCCAAGGCCACCGCCTCGAGGTCGGGCTCGTCGGCGGAGGTCACGTCCCACTCCAGTCCGAAGTGGCCGAACAACGCCGTGGCGTACCGGAAGGACAGGCTCTGGGTGCGCCCGCTGGAGTGCACGGTCGGCGGGCCGATGTGCGCACCCATCAGCTCCGGCGGCAGCAGCAGCCCTGTCCACCGCTGGATCGTCTGGCGCTCCAGGGCGTCGTTCGAGTCGCTGGTCCACACCCGGTCGGTACGGGCCAGGATCTCCAGGTCCACCCGCGCCCCACCGCTGGAACAGCTCTCGATCTCCACCGACGGGTGGCGTGTCCGCAGCTCGTCGAGCAGGCGGTAGACGGCCAGCGTCTGGCGGTGCGCCGCCGCGCCGGGCAGGTCGCGGTTGTGGTCCCACTTGACGAACGCGATGTCGTTGTCCCGGAGCAGCGCGTCCAGGCGCTCGAGGACGAACGCGTACGCCTCGGGCACGTTCAGGTCCAGCACCTGCTGGTGGCGGGCCCGGGGAGGCAGGGTGCCGTCGCCCCGGGCGAGAACCCAGTCGGGATGGGCTCGGTACAGGTCGGAGTCCTCGTTGACCATCTCGGGTTCGACCCAGATCCCGAAGCGCATGCCGAGCCCGGTCACGTGGGAGACCAGCGGCGCCAGCCCGTCCGGCCACACCGTCTCGTCGACGAACCAGTCGCCGAGGCCGGCGGTGTCGTCGCGACGGTGGCGGAACCAGCCGTCGTCCAGGACGAACCGCTCGACGCCGATCCGGGCCGCCACGTCCGCAAGGCTCCGCAGCCTGGTCAGGTCGTGGTCGAAGTACACGGCCTCCCAGGTGTTCAGCACCACCGGCCGCGGTGTCGCCGGGTGGCCGGGCCGGTCTCGCAACCAGCGGTGGAACGCCGCGCTGAGGCCGTCGACCCCGCGTCCACTATAGACACCGTAGAGCCAGGGGGACGCGTACTCCTCCCCCGGCGCCAGGATCACCTCGCCGGGGGCGAGCAGCTCGCCGCCGCCCAGGGTCGCGGTGCCCTCCGGCATCCGCTCCGCGTAGGTGACGTGGTTCCCGCTCCAGGCCACGTGCAGGCCCCACACCTCGCCGTGCCGGAACCCGAACCCGGCGGTGCCGGCGAGCAGGGCCAGCGTGGCGTCGTGACCGGTCCGTCCGCGACGGCTCTCCCGCGCCCAGGTGCCCAGGTCGAACCGCCTGCGCTGCGGGTGCCGCTCGCGCGTCCAGTGCCCGGTCAGGTCCAGCAGCTCAGTGGCCTGGGCGGGCACCGGCAGCGCCGGTTCCAGGGCGTCCAGCGTGTACGGCTCGTCGCCGTGGTTGGCGACCCCGGCACGCAGCCGCAGGACGCCGGACGGGGTCAGATCCAGCGTGATGACCAGGTGCAACGCGACGAAGGCGTCCTCGGCGGTGATCTCCACCGAGGAAGCTCCGACACGCAGGTCGGTGAGGCGGAACGAGGGCAGGCCGGCTCGCCCGGTCCGGTGCCCGCGCAGGCCCGGCCGCCCCCGGTAGCCCGCGGCCGGTTCGGGCAGCACCGCGAGCGGCACCGGCTCGTCCGGCGTGCTCGGCGAGGTGGGGCCGACTACCGCGTCGGCCAGGGCGGCCAGCTCCGGTTCGGAGGGCCTGCCCAGGGGGGCGCCCCAGTGCACGACTGTCGGCAGCCCGCCGCTCCTGGCGTCCAGGACGAGGCTGACCGTGTCGGTGGCCAGGTGGACGATCGTCATCCCTTGGTCGCCCCCAGCGTCAGGCCAGCGCGGAGGTGCCGCTGGAGCAGGAAGAAGATCACCAGTGTCGGGATCGCCACGATCACCGAGCCGGCCGAGAGGAGGTTGTAGTCGGTGAAGAACTGCCCCCGCAGGTTCTGCAGCGAGCTGGTCACCGGCAGCTTGTCCCCGGTCCGCATGAACGCGACGGCCCAGAAGAAGTCGTTGTACACCCAGGTGATCTGCAGCGTGGCGAGCGCGGCCAGGGCCGGGCGGCAGAGCGGGAGCACGACCTGCCAGTACTGGCGCAGCACCCCTGCACCGTCCACCATGGCCGCCTCGGTCAGCTCGCGGGGCAGGGCCTTCATGTAGTTGCTCAGGACGAAGGTGCAGAAACCGGTCTGGAAGGCGACGTTGACCGCGATCACCGCGAAGTAGGTGTCGTAGAGCGAGCCGGAGTCGCTGATGTCGTAGGACAGCTCGAAGTTCAGGAACAGCCGGAACAACGGCACCAGCAACGCCTGCTGCGGCAGCAGGTTCGCGGCGGTGAACAGCACGAGCAGGGCGATGTTGAACCGGAAGCTGAACCGCGCCAGGACGAACGCGACCGAGGACGCGAGCAGCAGGGTCAGCAGTACCGACGGGACGACGATGATCGCGGTGTTGAGGAAGGTCTGCTCGAAGTTGCCGCGCGTCCAGGCCTCGATGTAGTTGTCGAAGGTGAACCCGCCGACGGAGAAGTAACCGTTGACCGAGGTGAAGTCGAAGTCGCGCAGCGAGTTGTAGACCGCCCAGGCGATCGGGAACAGCCATCCGATCGCCAGCACGGTCAGGACCACCACCAGCACGACCCGCGCCGGACGCACCGGCCCGCGCCTGACCGCCGGGTTCATCGCTGCTCCCGCATGACCTGGACCAGGTAGATCACGATGAACACGGTCGAGATCGCGATCATGATCGTGGCCAGTGCGGAGCCGAACCCGACCCGGCTCGCCTCGCCGATCACGTTCTGGGTCACCAGGGTCGAGATCAGCTCCAAGCCGTTGCGGCCCTTGTTGATCACCCAGGCTATGTCGAACGCGCGCAGCGACTCGATCACCGTGATGACCAGGACGACGACGTTCACCGGGCGCATCACCGGCCAGATGACCCGCAGGAACGTGCGGACCTCGCCGGCGCCGTCCACGGCGGCCGCCTCGCGCAGCGCCGGGTCCACCGCCTTCAGGCCGGCCAGGTAGAGCAGCATGATGTAGCCGGTGTGCCGCCAGCCGGCGGCCACCAGCACCGCCCAGAGGTTGACGTCGGGGTCGCCGAACCAGTCGGTCTCGGTGCCGAGAACCGCGTTCAGCAGGCCCTGGTCGCGGGAGTAGATCAGCTGCCAGATGAAGCCGACCAGCGCCAGCGAGAGCACCACCGGCATGAAGAAGATGCTCTGGTAGATCCGGCTGCCGCGCAGCTCGCGGTCGAGCACCACCGCGAGCAGGATTCCGAGCAGGGTCGGGCCGAAGAAGAACACGACGAGCCAGATGATGTTGTGCTCGATGGCCGGACCGAACGGCGGGTAGTTCGTCGTCGCGTTCCGGTAGTTCTCCCAGCCGACCGGATTGATGTCGGCGATGTTCCCGATGCCGTTCCAGTCGGTGAACGAGAGCAGCACGGTCGCCAGCGCCGGCCCCCACACCAGGCCCACCACGACCAGCGTCGGCACCGCGACCATCAGCACGACGGTCACCCTGTCCCCGGTGGACAGGGTGCGTACGCCGCGGGGGCGGCGCGGCGGACGCCGCACGGCCCCGAGCCCCGGTGCCGACTCGCGCACCGCCGTGTCAGCCACCGAAGATCGAAGCCTTCTGGTCCTCGATGCTCTTCGTAATGCCGTCGATGTCGTCCGGGTTGCGGAGGAACTCCTGCAGCGACGGGATCATCACGGTGGAGGCGAAGTCGGGCCGGGTGTCGCGGTCCAGGAACTGGGAGATGGACTTGGCGTTGCTCACCAGCTCCTGGGACTTCTTCTGCAGGGCGTTGTAGCCGGCAGTGTCGGCGTCGTTGTGGGCGCCAACGTTGTTGGGGTCGCTCTCGAGGTAGGTGTCGCCTGCCTCGGCGGTGCCGAGGTAGCGCAGCAGCTCCTTGGCCCCCTCCTCGTTGCGGGGGCGAGCGGCCATCATGAACCCGTCGATCGGCGCCTCGACCGCGTCCGCGCCCACCGCCGAGTCGACCTCCGGGAACGGGAAGAAGTCCAGGTCGTCGCGCTCGGCACCCTCGGGGAACTGCTGGCCCATGAACAGGCCGAGCGTGTACATCCCGGACTCCTTGCGCAGCAGGCTCTGCGCCGCCTCCTGCCAGGTGCGGCCGAGCGCGTCGGTCTGGTGGTAGGGC
>NZ_MSIE01000043.1 GCF_001921205.1 Actinophytocola xanthii
GACCGGTGTCTCGGAGATCGCCTCGAACATCGCCGGGGTGGCCGACGCCTCCCAGGCGACCACGATAAGCGTCACCGACACCACCAAGGCCTCCCAGGACCTGGCCAAGCTGTCCACCAGCCTCCAGTCCCAGGTCAGCCGCTTCACCATCTGACGGTGGAGCTCTGATCGAGGCAGAAACCGCGGCGCCGCCCACGAGGGCGGCGCCGCGGTCGTTTTCAGGCGATTGCTTTATTCTGAATATTCGGTGAGTCGGCTTGTGACGTCAGTTTCCCGTGTCCTCGCCGCCGTGGAACGCCATGAGTAAACCCTCTCGTGCTGGTGTGGCCGCGATCAGGGCTCCGGCCACAGGAAACGGATACCGTAGTTCTCGCGGGGTTGACACTTCCCCATGAACGTGTGCTCGACGGCCCCGTCCACGATGGTGAGCAGGCGCGGGTCCTTGTCGGGCGGTGGCTCTCGCCGTTCTCGTTCCGTCTGTTCCGCGTACCACCAGGTTGTTTCTGGAACGTGGTGCTCGTCGAACCGGACTCGGATCGTCAACCCGCTGATCGGGACGTGGCCATGGAGAAGCTTCCCGGGGGCTATGCCGTGGTGGTCAACCTCGACATTGACCCCAACTCGTTCTTCGATTGACCCTTCGTTCACTGCCTCTGAGGAGAAGTAGTGCTTCTGTCCTCGGTGCAAAGTAGTCGGAAAGACGAGCCTCGTCAACACGGGGTCCCCGGGCCGTGTCGGCGCCAGTATTTCGGCTCGGCAACCCCACAGTGGGCGCACTGGAATGTCCGTTAGTCCTGTTTCATCTACGGACCCGCCGAGCGCTGTCGCCATGTACGCATCCACATTGTCCTCACGAGCGGTGACGAGGCGTTCGGTGATCCGCCGGTAGACCGTCCGCGCGCGCATGAAGACCGTGGTGACGAAGAGATCAAGGAAAACCGGCTGTGCGCTCTTGGAAGGGCGCCGATAGCCGATAGCGGAATCGCGCGGCTCGCTGGTCGCAGTGTGTTCTCGGGCGAGCGTCACCTCAGTCTTTCGGGCGAGCTTGACATACTGCTGCCAGTCAGAGCCGCCGGCCGCGACGACCTCGAGGCGCTCGGTCAGGGCGGGAACCAACCTTTCGGTCAGACCTCGGTTCCACGCTCTGTGCATGGGGGTCGTCGTGGTCGGTGTCGGATCGCCGAAGATCCCGGGGACCGCCATGAGTTGACGGAATCGGTCACCGAGGGACGACTTCCACGGCTCCGTGATCTCGGGTCGGCGTGGGAGTCGAAACGCGGCGATCAAGGTGTTCCTGCGGCGGGAGTCAGCCGACGAGCCGACCGCGTTGATCAGGTCGACTATCAGGCCCCACAGTAGGAGCGCTCGCGTCTCCGCCGTGTCACACGGCACGGACATGATGGGGACGATCAGAGCCTTGAGTTCCGCGGCCGAGTCGCTGTCCGGCTTCTCGACGGCATCGAGGAGCAGGCCGAACGGCTTGGCGTATCTCCTGGTCGCGAGCCATCGCAGAGATCCCTCGATCAATGACCTTCTTTTGTCAAGATCGTCGCGGTTCGATATCAGCTTCTCGGCCACCGCTCCTCCGCCCCGACGTCGGCGACAGGTGGACACGGTCGGCGACGGATGAACAGGAAGCGGAGACGGTCCAACACGCTACGGCAAAGCCCTGGCGACCAGAAACCAGACCGCGACAGCAAAAGCCAGACTACGCCGAACTTCCCTGAGCACCTCCGCCCCTTACCGTGGACTTGCGCCTACCCCGGCCGCCACGCCCTCGTCAGACTTGAGATACGTCGAACAATAGCCGAAGCGTGTTACGGAGCGCGACGTGTCCAATTGACAGCGCGGCCAGAAGAAAGGACACGCCATGAGTGAAGATCAGAACCTGGTGAGGTCAGCAGGCGGCCCGCCGTCGCCCGGGCGAGGCACGCAGGCGGTAATGGGGATCATCAACGGAGCCCTGGTCGGTGTGGGTACGCTTTATCTGGCCACCAAGTCCATTGCCGTAGCGGCTGTCGGTGCGATCACCGCGACGGCGTTGGCCGGGCTGTACCTGCTTTTATCGCGCCGTTCGTGAGCTGTGGAATTCACAGCGAGTAGAGGTCCTTCAGGTGCCCCTGGAAGTGCGGGCAGGTGGCGAGGTCCTCGTGCTCGCAGGACAGGGCGGTCTCCAGGAGGGCCTTCGCCGCCGTCAAGCTGGCGATTCTCGTGGTCAGGGTCTCGTGGTGGCGGGTGAGGACCTCCCGACGAGTGCCCGGACCGGAGGCGGCGAACATCGTCCGGATGTCGGCCAGGGACAACCCGGCCTCCTTCGCCCGGAGGATCGCCGCCACGCGGTAGAGATCGGCCGGGGTGAAGCGGCGGCGGGAGCCGTACACCCGGGCCGGCTCGAGCAGCCCGACCGACTCCCAGTGGCGCAGGACATGGGTCGGCAGGCTGAAGTGACCCGCGACCTCCCCGATCGTCAGCTCGCTTGACTTCATGTGGACATTAAGTCCGAGCATGGGCGGCATGTCGAACCTGCTGAATCTTCTCGATCGTGTCGACTCGCTACCCGGTGCGGCTGAGCTGCGCAGACGCTCCTACGAGCTGCTCGGCGACGTCACCGGCCGGCTGGTGGTGGACGTGGGGTGTGGGGGTGGACGCGCGGTCGCCGAGCTGGGCGACCTCGGTGCCCGAGCCGTGGGCGTCGACCTGGACGAGGAGATGGTGCGTGCCGCACGGAGCCGGTGGGACGGGGACTTCCGGGTGGGCAGCGCCCTCGAGCTGCCGTTCGAGGACGGCGAGGTGGTGGGCTACCGCGCCGACAAGGTGCTGCACACGCTCGCCGAGCCGGCCGACGCCCTGCGTGAGGCCCGGCGGGTGCTCACCCCCGGCGGCCGGGCCGTCCTGCTCGGCCAGGACTGGGACACCATCGTCATCGACTCCGACCGGCCCGCGCTGACCCGCCGCCTCGTCCGGGCCAGGGCGGACACCGTCCCCTCGCCGCGGGTCGCTCGCGCCTACCGGACCCTGCTGGTGGACGCCGGGTTCGTCGACCCGGTCGTCGAGGTGCGTACCGTCGTCTTCACCGACGACACCGCTCTCGCCGTGCTGGTCTCGCTGACCAGCGGCGCGCCGGAGCTGACCGACGACTGGATGGCCGAGCAACGGGAACGGGTCGCGGCGAACCGCGCCTTCGTTGCCGTGCCGCTGTTCCTCGTTGCGGCTCGCCGCTGATCGTGGGTGGCGTCGAGGGCGGGTCGAGTGTCGTTGTTCGGGGGTCCCTCCCGCCCCACCATGGAGTCACCTGGCCGGTGACGGGCGCGTTGGCCCACGTCGCCGGTCAGTTCCATGTCTGACGACTGAGAACCCGGCAGCGGTGTGTACGCTGGCGGCCCTGGGTACTTCTCGCTCGGCGGCGCCGCCACGTACCGGGGGAGCCGTCATCACGCTGTCCGAACCGGACGGTGAGATCGCCGAGGCCGTGGTGGGGGCGGTGGCCCGTTGCCCACCCTGCCAGACCCGGGAGCCCTGTGAATGATTCTCGATGAGCTGACCCAACCGGTCGTGCAGGCGCCGATGGCCGGTGGACCGTCGACCCCGGCACTGGCCGCCGCCGTCTCCGCGGCGGGTGGGCTCGGCTTCCTGGCCGCCGGGTACCTCACCCCCGAGGCCGTGCGCGAGCAGATCAGGGCCACCCGGGAGCTGACCGACCAGCCGTTCGGCGTCAACATCTTCGTCCCCGACACGTCTACTGTGGACGGCAGGGAGCTGGCGGGGTACCGGGACCGGCTCGATGTCGAGGCACGCCGGTACGGTGTCGCGCTGGGCGAACCGGCGGACGACGACGACGGCTGGCTCGGCAAGCTGGCCGTGGTGCGCGAGGAGCGGGTCGCCGTCGTGAGCTTCACCTTCGGTTGCCCCGACCCCGCTGTCCTGGCCGAACTGCGGGAGGCCGGGTGCACCACGGTCGTCACCGTGACCTCGGCGGGCGAGGCGTTGGCCGCGGTGGCCGCCGGCGCGGACGCACTGTGCGTACAGGGCGCCGAGGCCGGCGGGCACCGCGGCACCTTCCACAACACCGACCCGATCGACGACACCGCTCTGCTCCCGTTGTTGCGCAAGGTGTCCGCTGCGGTGGCCGTTCCGCTGATCGCGACCGGCGGGCTTTCCGGCGGGCGGGACGTCGCCGCCGTACTGGTCGCCGGCGCGCGCGCCGCGCAGCTCGGCACGTTGTTCCTGACCTGCGCGGAGGCGGGAACGAACCCCCTTCACCGGGCTGCGGTCGCCGGCGAGCGCCGGACCGCGGTGACCCGCGCGTTCACCGGCCGCCCCGCTCGTGGCCTGGTCAACCGGTTCATGACCGAGCACTCGGCGGCCGCGCCGGCCGCCTACCCCCACCTCCACCACCTCACCAAGGGGCTGCGTCGCGCCGGCGACCCGGAGGCCATGTCGCTGTGGGCCGGCCAGGCGCACGAGTTCGCCAGGGAGGTCCCGGCCGCCGACCTGGTCCGGGAGCTCGGCGCGCAGGCCCGCGTCGCTCTCGCGGAGACCGCCGCACGCTGGCCGAACTAGTTTTGTCGGTGCCCCCGGCTAGCTTCGTCTCATGACGACCACGTGGGGATTGACCATCGACTGCGCCCGTCCCGGCGAGTTGGCGAAGTTCTGGGCGCTCGCGCTCGGCTACGTCGAGCCGGCCTCGCCGCCCGGCTTCGCGTCGTGGGAGGAGTGGTTCCGCCACCACGACGTGCCCGAGGAGGAGTGGGACGACGGCGCCCTGCTCACCCCTCCGGACGACGTCGGGCCGACGTTGTCGTTGTTGAAGGTGCCCGAGCCCAAGACGGTCAAGAACCGATTACACCTGGATCTGAAGGTCGGCGGCGGCCGGGACCAGCCGTGGGAGGAGAGATGGCCGCGGGTGCTGGCCGAGGTCGAGCGGCTGACCGCGGCCGGTGCCACCGTCGTCCAGCGTTTCGACGGCGCCGACGGCCGCGGCGATCACTTCGTGCTGGCCGATCCCGAGGGCAACGAGTTCTGCGTGGTGTGACCGGTCACTAGGGCACGTCCTCGCCGATCCCACTTGACCTTGACGCTGGGTCAACCCTCGATCCTTCTGGTGGGAGCCTCCTTGCGGAACGACCGCGATGGCTCCACGAAGGAGGCACACGGTGACGACGTTCATCGAGAGGATTCTCGGCGCCAAGCGTCGGTGGTGGGCGTACCGGGCGCCCGTCAGCGCGCTTTCCGCGGGCCACGCCGTCGAGCGCGCTGAAGTACACGACGGACGGTCCCGCTCATGACCGCCCATCCGGCGACCGAGGCGGCGATTCGCGTGCGGGGTCTGGAGAAGTCGTACGGGAAGGTGGAGGTGCTGTGCGGCGTCGACTTTGACGTGGCGCGGGGCAGTATCTTCGCTCTGCTCGGCTCCAACGGTGCGGGCAAGACGACGGTCGTGCGCATCCTGTCGACGTTGTTGAAGGCTGATGCGGGGACGGCCAGCGTCAACGGCTTCGACGTCGCCACGCAGGCCGCGGACGTGCGCGAGTCCATCAGCCTCACCGGACAGTTTGCCGCCGTCGACGAGATCCTCAGCGGTCGGGAGAACCTCGTTCTGGTCGCCAGGTTGCGGCACCTGGAAAACCCGCACGCGGTCGCGGATGACCTGCTCGGGCGGTTCTCGCTGACCGACGCGGGCACCCGCAGGGTGTCGACCTATTCGGGTGGCATGCGCCGGCGGCTGGACATCGCGATGAGCCTCATCGGGAATTCGCCGGTGATCTTCCTGGACGAGCCGACCACCGGGCTCGACCCCGAGGCACGTGTCGAGGTATGGGAGACGGTCAAGCAGCTCGCTGGCGACGGCACGACGGTGCTGCTCACCACGCAGTACCTCAACGAGGCCGAACAGCTGGCCGACCGGATCGCGATCCTGCACCAGGGCCGGATCATCGCGAACGGCACCCTCACCGAGCTCAAGCAGCTCCTGCCGCCCGCCACGGTCGAGTACGTCGAGAAGCAGCCGACCCTGGAGGAGGTCTTCCTCGCGATCGTCGGCGGTAGCCACAAGAGGAGCGACAACGGGGCCGCCAAGAGCGGTGACACGAGCGACGCCACCGGCACGAGCAACTAGGGAACGAGGATGACCACCTACTTCTTCGGCGACACCGCCGTGCTCACCGGCCGCACCCTGCGCCATGTCACGCGCAGCGTGGACACCGTCATCACGACCGCGATCACGCCGGTCGCCATGATGCTGATGTTCGTCTACGTGTTCGGCGGCGCGATCGACACCGGGTCGGACAAGTATGTGAACTACATGCTGCCCGGCATCCTGCTGATCACGATCGCGTCGGGCGTCGCCTACACCGCGCTGCGGCTGTTCACCGACATGACGAGCGGGATCTTCGAGCGATTCCAGTCCATGCCGATCGCACGGTCGGGCGTGCTGTGGGCACATGTGCTGACGTCGCTGGTCGCCAACCTGATCTCGCTCATGGTCGTCGTGGGCGTCGCCTTGCTGATGGGCTTCCGCTCGGGGGCAGGTGTGTCGGCCTGGCTCGCGGTCGCGGGCATCCTGCTCCTGTTCACCCTGGCGTTGACGTGGATTGCCGTGATCGCCGGTCTCTCCGCGAAAACGGCGGAAGGCGGGGGCGCGTTCGCCTATCCGCTCATCTTCCTGCCGTTCGTCAGCTCGGCGTTCGTGCCCACGGGGACGATGCCTGGCGCGGTGCGCGCCTTCGCCGAGAACCAGCCGGTGACCGCCATCGTCAACACGATCCGCAGCCTGTTTGCCCAGCAGCCAGTCGGCGACGACATCTGGGTCGCCCTCGCCTGGTGCGTCGGGATCCTTGTCGTGGCGTACATCTTCGCGATGATCGCCTATCGCCGGAAAGTCGCCTGAGCCAATCAGAGTGGCAGGCTGGGATTCATGCTCACCATCAGCCAGCTCGCGGCATACGCCGGGGTGACGGTGCGGGCAGTTCGCCACTACCACAAGATCGGGCTGCTGGCGGAGCCCAAGCGCGATCGCTCCGGGTACCGGACCTACGACGCGGCCGTGGTGGTACGACTGATCCGGATCCACACCCTGGCGGACGCCGGCGTACCGCTGGCCCGAGTGCAGGAACTCCTCGACGCCGGCCCGGAGGAGTTCGCCGACGGCGTCCAGGAGATCGACAAGAACCTCCGTGCCGAGATCCGGCGACTGCAGGGCACCCGCAAACGGCTGGCCCGGCTCGCCGCTGGGGAGCACCTGGCGCTCCCACAGAGCGTCGTGGACTACCTCGACCGGCTGCGCGGTCTCGGCGTCGAAGAGCAGTACATCGAGCTGGAGCGGGACGGCTGGATCATGATCGCCGCCCAGATACCGCACCAGATCGACGCCGTGATCGCCAGCAAGCACGAGCAACTGGACGATCCGGACATGACTACGCTCTACGGCCTGATCAGCGCGGCCATTGACTGTCCCGCCGACGATCCGCGGGTCGTCGAGATCGCCGACCTCGTGGAGCGCATATTGGTTCGCGCGATCAGGGCGGGTGCTGTGGACGTCGACGGCGACGACGTCCCGTCCGACGACCCGTTCGTCGCCCTGCTGGACGCCCTGGTCGAGTCCACCCCGCTGGGCAGGCGAATCGTGGCGATTCTGGAGGAGCGAGGCTGGAAGGGCTGGACCCGCATCGAACGCGTGCCCGCCGACAGGCTCAACACCCAGCCGGACTGACCCTCGCGACCGCAGTGGGCTATAGGCTTTTCCGGTGGGTCGCTACACGATCGAGAAGACGGCACCGTCCACCGCCGCGCCCGGGCAGGTCTACCGGCTGCTGCGGGACGGCTCGACCTGGCCGGCGTGGTCCAGGATCGACGCGGTGGAGCTCGAGCGCGAGGGGGACGGCGAACGAGAGGGTGTCGGTGCCATCCGGGTCCTGACCAGCGGACGGGTCCGCGGGCGCGACCGGATAACCGGGTTCGAGCCTGACCGCCAGTTCCGGTACGTCCACCTCGAAGGGCTGCCGGTACGCGACTACGAGGCGCGGATCGACCTCGCACCCGTCGACGGCGGCACCGAGATCACCTGGCACGTCACCTTCGACGCCAAGTACCCCGGCACCGGCTGGTTGGTGCGCCGTTCGCTGGACGGGTTCATCCGGGACAACGTGAACGGGCTCGCGGAGTACGCGCCGTCCACATAGGTGCCGCGCCGTGCGATCGTGGTGGGCATGAGTGATCTGTCCGCGTGGCTGCGTGCCGGGGTCGAGGCCGTCGAGTCCTGGCAGCGGGGTTTCGCCTCCTGGTCCGGGCACCCGGCCCAGCGGGTCGATCCCGAGCGGTTCCGCGCCGCGTTCGCCGAGCTGACCGAGCGACTGACCAACAACTACCCGTACTTCCACCCGGACTACGCGGGGCAGATGCTCAAGCCGCCGCACCCGGTGGCGGTCGCCGGGTACCTGACCACGATGCTGGTCAACCCGAACAACCACGCCATGGACGGCGGACCGGCCACCGCACGGATGGAGCGCGAGGCCGTCGCGGCGCTCGCGGCGATGTTCGGGTTCGGCGAGCACCACCTCGGGCACCTCACCGGCGGCGGCACGGTGGCGAACCTGGAGGCGTTGTTCGTCGCCCGCGAGTCGCACCCGGGACGGGGCGTGGCGTTCAGCACCGAGAGCCACTACACGCATGCACGCATGTGCCATGTGCTGGGCATGTCCGGGCACGCGGTGCCGGTCGACGCCGCCGGTCGCATGGACCTTGACGCGCTCGAGGCGTTGCTGGCCCGCGGCGAGGTGGGCACGGTCGTGCTGACCGCGGGTACCACGGGCCTGGGGGCGGTCGACCCGGTGCACGAGGCGCTCGCGCTGCGTGAGCGGTACGGCGTGCGGCTGCACGTGGACGCCGCCTACGGCGGGTTCTTCGCGCTGCTGGCCGCCGAGGGCTCGCCGGAGCCGATCGACCCCGCGCCGTGGCGGGCGATCGCGTCCTGCGACTCGGTGGTGATCGACCCGCACAAGCACGGGCTACAGCCCTACGGGTGCGGCGCGGTCCTGTTCGCCGACCCGGAGGTCGCGCGGTTCTACCAGCACGACTCGCCGTACACCTACTACACCGACGCGGACCTGCACCTCGGCGAGATCAGCCTCGAGTGCTCCCGCGCGGGTGCGGCGGCGGCCGCGCTGTGGCTCACCTTCCAGGTGATCCCGCCGACCCCCGACGGACTCGGCCGCTTCCTCGCGGCCGGGCGGCGCGCCGCGCTCAACTGGGCCGCCCGGCTCGAGGACTCCCCGCACCTCGCGCTGTACCAGCGGCCCGAGCTGGACATCGTGACCTACTTCCCGCGCCGGGACACGCTCTCGGCCCTCGACGCGGCTTCGGCGCGGGTGTTCGCCGAGGGGATGAACGACCCCGAGGACCCGGTGTTCCTGAGCACGATCCGGGTCTCTGCCGCCGAGCTGGGCCGCCGGCATCCCTGGGTGCGTCCGGACGCCGACGGCGCGCGGGTGCTGCGCAGCGTGCTGATGAAGCCCGAGTCGCAGGATCGGGTGGACCGGCTGCACGGACGGGTGGAGCGCCTCGCCGCTGGCGACTGAGTGTTGCTGGACAGGAGGTTGTCGCCGGTATGAAGATCGGTGAAGCTGCGCGGGTCAGCGGCGTGAGCGCGAGATCCCTGCGGTACTACGAGGATGAGGGCTTGATCGTCCCCGGCCGTTGTGGCAACGGGTTCCGCGACTACTGCCAGTCCACGATCGACCGGGTGCTCGTCGTCCGCTCTCTCCTGGAGTCCGGGCTGCCCGTGCGGTTGGTCCGGGAAGCTCTTCCCCACCTCGCCGAGGGAACCGATCGCGGCACGGACGTCGTGTGCGAGGAGTTCCTGCACGAGGTGCGGAGCTACCGTGATCGGCTGGCCGCACGCATCGCCGTTCTCGTCGAGCAGCAGTCCGCGCTCGACGCCTACCTGCGGAAGGCCCGTCGCACCGATCCATGACAGGTGCTTGACCTTGACGCAAGTGTCAGCTTTCTACGGTCGGCGCGTGGAGATCAACGAGCAGACGGTGCGAGCACTGGTCCAGAGATCGCACCGAGGACCGAAGGACCTGACCCTCACGACCGACCATCACCGCCCCACCCCGGGGCCTGACGAGTACCTGGTCCGCGTCGGCGTCGCCGGGGTCAACTTCGCCGACGTCATGCAGTCCCACGGAACCTACGGGGGCGGCCCGCGGGCCCCCTACGTGGCGGGCTTCGAAGCCGCCGGCGAGATCGTGGGCGGCGGTGCGGGGGTCGACCGGCCGCTGCCGGTCGGCACCCACGTCGTCGGAGCTGGTCGGGGCGCCTTCGCGCAGTACATGACGATGCCGGCCGCCGGTGTCCTTCCCGTGCCTTCCGGCTGGAGCGCCGCGCAGGCTCTCGGGCTGGTGCTGAACTGGGCAACCGCCCTGGCGGCGCTGAAGCCGTTGGGCGAGATCAGGACGGGCGAGGTGGTGCTCGTTCACGCCGCGGCCGGAGGTGTGGGGCAGGCCGCTGTCCGTCTCGCCCGTCACTACGGGGCGCGCGTGGTCGCCACGGCGTCGCCGGCCAAGCACGACACCGTCACAGCGCTCGGCGCCGACGAGGTCCTGGACAGCCGGCGCGCCGACCTGGCCGCGGAGATCATGCGCCTGACCGGCGGGGTCGACCTGGTCCTGGAGTCGGTGGGCCGGGCCACGTTCGAGGTGAGCCTGTCGGTCACCAAACCCTTCGTCGGCCGCGTCGTCGTGTTCGGCGCCGCTTCCGGCGATGCCAGCCTCAACACGTACGACCTGGTCTTCACCCACCAGGTACAGGTCATGGGCCTGCACATCGGTGCGCTGGCGACCGCGGCCCCGTCGGTCTACGCGTCGTTGCTCGTCGAGCTCGAGACACTCATCGCCGACGGCGTCTATCCGCCGGGCTCTCCCCAGGTCCACCCCCTGGCCGACGGACCGGCGGTACTGCGGGACCTGGAAGCAGGCCTGACCCGCGGCAAGCACGCCCTCGACCCCTGGCGCTAGGAACCTGCCGACGTCCAGCGCGAACTACAGTTGGGCGGTGCTCGTCGATGTTCTGCCCCACCTGGCCTGCCCGCACTGCGGGGCGGCGCTCGACCAGGCGGGCGGCCAGCTGCGCTGCGCGTCGGGGCACGTGTTCGACATCGCCCGGCAGGGTTACGTGAACCTGGTGGCGGGGTCGGCGCCGGTTGCCGGGGACAGCGCCGAGATGGTCGCCGCGCGGTCGGCCTTCCTCGCGGCCGGGCACTTCCGGCCGATCACCGACGCCGTGGTCGCGGCGGCCTCGCCTGCGGCCGGCGGCTGCGTGGTCGATCTCGGCGCCGGCACCGGGCACTACCTGGCGGCGGTGCTCGACGCCGGACCCGACCGGGTCGGGCTGGCCCTGGAGGTCAGCAAGGCGGCGCTGCGGCGGGCCGCCCGCGCGCATCCCCGGCTGGGCGCGGTCGGCTGCGACGTGTGGGCGGCCCTCCCGGTCCGGGACGAGACGGTCTCCTTGGTGCTCAACGTGTTCGCCCCGCGGAATCCGGCCGAGCTGGCCCGCGTCGTCCGGCCGGGCGGCGGGCTCGTGGTGGTCACGCCGACGGTCGCGCACCTGGCCGGGCTGGTCCAGGAGCTCGGCCTGCTCACCGTTGCACCGGACAAGTCCAGCCGGACGGCCGCCGCGCTGTCCCCCTACTTTGGACTGTCTACTCAGGAAGAGTGCGAGTTCGACATGGAGCTGCCGCACGAGGACGTGCTGTCGTTGGTCGGTATGGGCCCGAGCGCCTGGCACGTCGGCGCGGCCACGCTCCGCGAACGGATGGCCGCACTGCCCGATCCCGTTCGGGTGACCGCCTCGGTGCTGGTGACCGCCTTCAGGAGGGCCTGAATGGACCGCCCGGTCACGTACGCGGTGGTGGGTGCGGGACAGCGCGGCAGCGGGTACGCGGAGTGGATCGCCGGACACCCGGACCGCGCCCGCGTGGTCGCCGTGGCCGAACCCCTGGACGGACGACGCGAGCAGCTGGCCCGTCGGCACGGCGTGCCGCCGGAGCGGGCGTTCCGCTCCTGGCAGCAGCTGGCTTCCGCGCCGCGCCTGGCCGACGCCGCGATCGTGGCCACCCAGGACGCCGACCACGTGGGGCCGGCGATCACGCTCGCGGACAACGGCTACCACCTGCTGGTGGAGAAGCCGCTCGCGCCGACCGAGCAGGAGTGCGCCGAGCTGGTGCACGCGGTCGAGGCCGCCGGCGTGCTGTTCGCGGTCTGCCACGTCATGCGGTACCGCCCGTACACCCGGCTGGTCAGGTCGCTGCTGGACGAGGGCCGCATCGGCGAGGTGATGAGCGTCGCGCACCTGGAGCCCGTGGGGTACTGGCACTACGCGCACTCGTTCGTCCGGGGTAACTGGCGGCGGGCGGACCAGGCCTCGTTCATGCTGCTGGCCAAGTCCGGCCACGACGTCGACTGGCTGCGCTACATCGTCGGGCGGCCCGTCGCCAGAGTGGCGAGCTTCGGGTCGCTCAGCCACTTCCGGCGCGAGTCCCAGCCGGCCGGCGCCGCCGACCGCTGCCTGTCCTGCGCGGTGGAACCCGACTGCCCGTACTCCGCGCCGCGGCTCTACCTGGGCATGCTGGCGGAGGGCCGGACGGGCTGGCCGGTCGACGTGCTCACCGACCGGGGCGACGAGGAGGGCGTCCGCGCGGCGCTGGCCGAGGGCCCGTACGGCCGGTGCGTCTACGCCTGCGACAACGACGTGGTCGATCACCAGGTGGTGGCGTTGGAGTTCATCGGCGGGGTGACGGCGACGTTCACCATGACCGGGTTCACCCCGCACGTCGACCGCCGTACGCAGATCTTCGGTACCCGCGGCAGCCTCGAGGGCGACGGGGAGACCGTGCGGCTGCACGACTTCACCACGGGGGAGACCTCGGTACTGCACGTACCCAGCACCGGCCAGGACGCCGGCGCCGGCCACGGCGGCGGTGACGCCGGTCTGCTCGACGCCTTCACCACCGCCGTCGCCACCCGCGACGGCTCGCACATCCTGTCCGGCCCGGCCGAGTCGCTGGAGTCCCACCGCGCGGTGTTCGCGGCCGAACGGGCCAGGCTCGCGGGCACCGTCGAGTCGCTCCGCTGAGACCGGGCGGGCGCCGGCCGGGATGGCCGACGCCCGCCGGGACGGGGCTACTGCCAGTCGATCTGGGGTGAGCGGTAGAAGTCGATGCCCAGCTCGGTCCACCGTGGTCCCTGGGCGGCCAGGCGGGTGCGGAAGGACTCCCAGTCGTGGGTGGACCAGGGGGACCAGCCCAGCTCCGCGATCGCCGGCAGGCGCGGGAACGCCATGAACTCGATGTGGTCGCTGACCTCGAGCGTCTCCGACCACAGCGGGGCCTCCACGCCGAGCACCGCCGCCTCGGGCACGCCCTGCACGTACTCACCCGGGTTCCACGCGTACGCGTCGTCGACCTCGGTGAAGCCGGCCCAGGCCAGGCCGAGCGGGGTGTTGGCGTCGTACTTCATGTCCAGGTAGGCCTTGTTCGCCGGCGACAGCAGGATCTTGTGACCCCGCTCGGCGGCCTCCGCCACCAGCGCGTTCGACGTCGTCGTGCCCCAGAACTGCGGCAACGCCGAGGTCGACGGGGTCGCCTTGAGGAACTCGTGCCAGCCGGCCACCTTCTTGCCGAGGCCCTCGACGATGGGCAGCACCCGCTGGAAGAACTTCAGGTAGTCCGGCTCGGTCGTCGCCTGCGCCTCGTCCCCGCCGACGTGCAGGTACTCACCCGGGGTCAGCTCGGCCAGCTCGGTGAGCACGTCCTCGACGAACCGGTAGGTGATCTCCTTCTCGATGCACAGCGAGCTGAAGCCGACCTCGATGCCGGTGTAGAGCGGCGGTGCCTCGCCGTTGCAGTTCAGCTCCGGGTAGGAGGCCAGCGCGGCGTTCGTGTGCCCCGGCATGTCGATCTCCGGGATGATCTCGATGTGCCGCTCAGCGGCGTAGGCGACCAGGTCGCGGTACTGCGCCTTGGTGTAGTACCCGCCGGGACCGCCGCCGACCTCGGTGCTGCCGCCGTAGGTCGCCAGCCGCGGCCAGCTCTCGATCTCGATCCGCCAGCCCTGGTCGTCCGCGAGGTGCAGGTGCAGTCGGTTGATCTTGTACAGGGCGATCTGGTCGATGTAGCGCTTCACCTCATCGGGGGAGAAGAAGTGCCTGGCAACGTCGAGCATGGCGCCGCGGTAGGCGAACCGCGGGTAGTCGACGATCCTGCCCGCCGGCGCCGTCCACGGCCCGCGCTGCTCGGTCCGGGCCTCGATCCGGGCCGGGAACAGCTGGCGCAGCGTCTGCACCCCCGCGAACAGGCCCGCCGCGGTGGCGGCCTTGACCTCCACCCCACGGCGGTCGACCTCGAGCTCGTAGCCCTCCTCGCCCAGCGTCGGGCTGACCCGGCCGAGCTCGAGCGAGATCCCGCCCCCGCCGTGCCGGCGGTCGTCCACCACCGGGATGCGGTAGCCGGTCGACGGGCGCAGCACCCGAGCGAGGTACTCGCCGACCCGCCGGGCGCCGCGGTCGGTGTCGATCACGGTCGCCGGCGTCAGCCGGAACTCACCGCCGTGGCGGTTAGGCGTCACCGACACGGGGGCCGGTATCACCTGCGTCATGCGGGACTCCTTGGCGTGGTGGTCGGGCGCGGCCGGGGCCGGCGCGCCGGCGCCGACGACGGCCAGCGCCGTGGCGGTCAGAACCGTCGTCGTGCGTCGTCGGAGTGCAGGGAGCCTGGACACGGGGTCCTCCTGGGACGGCCGATGGATCAGGTCAACCAGGTATAAACCACGGTGGTCCAGACCACAACCCGTCAGCCCTTGAGTGCCCCGGCAGTGGCACCCGACACCAGCTTGCGCTGGACGAGCAGGAAGAAGATCAGCGCGGGCAGGGCGTAGAGCACCGAGGCCGCCATGATCCCGCCCCAGTCGGTGCCGAACACCGTCTTGAACGTCGACAGCCACACCGGCAGCGTCTGCTTGTCCGAGTCGCGCATGAACACCAACGCGTACAGGAACTCGTTCCACGCGGTGATGAACGCGAACACCGAGGTCGCCACCAGGCCAGGGCCGAGCAGCGGCAGGACGACCTTGCGGAACGCCCCGAACCGCCCGCACCCGTCGACCATGGCCGCCTCCTCGAGCTCGTAGGGGATGCCCTGGACGAACCCGCGCAGTGCCCACACGGTGAACGGCAGCGTGATCGCGAAGTAGACCAGCAGCAGCGAGGGCAGCTGGTTGAGCAGCCCGGCGTCCTGCATGAGCAGGAACATCGGGATGAACAGCGCCTCCATCGGCGCCATCTGCGCGATCAGCACCAGCAGCAGGAACCCCTTGCGCCCGCGGAAGCGCAGCCGGGCGAGCGGGAACGCGGCGAGCACGCCGGCCACGAGGGAGCAGGCCACCGCGCCGAGCGTCACGATCAGGCTGTTGGTCAGGTGGACGGTGAACCCCGGTTGTTCCAGCGCCGAGACGAAGTTGTCCAGCGTGACCGACAGCGGCACCAGGTCGTAGTCGAGGCTGAGCAGGGCGTTGGACGGCTTGAACGCGCTGGTGATCATCCAGTACGTCGGGAAGGCGAACAGCACGGCCACGACCACGCCGATCGTGTTCAGCGCGATCCGCTGGCCCCTGGTCTTGTTCATGAGAGGTCCGCTTCCCGGGAGCGCAGCAGCAGCTGCAGGTAACGGGCGGTGAGCACGAGCAGCACGAGGATCATCAGCACGGCGATCGCGGAGGCGACGCCGAAGTGGCGCCCGGCGACACCCTTGAGGTAGAGCAGCAGCGGCAGCGTGGTGCTCCCGCCGTCCGGTCCGCCCTGGCGGATCGCCCAGACCTGGGCGAACACCTTGAAGTCCCAGATCACCGAGAGGAACGTGGCCAGCGTGACCAGCGGGCGGATCGACGGCCAGGAGACGTTCGCAAACGCTTGCCACGGGCTGGCGCCGTCCATGCTGGCCGCCTCGTAGAGCTCCTGGGGCGTGCCGAGCAGGCCGGCGTAGATGGTGAAGCAGACGAACGGCACCGCCTGCCAGATGATCAGCATGCCGATCACGGTCAGCGTGCTGGTGCCGCTGGAGAACCAGGAGTAGCCGGCGAAGCTGTCGAAACCCAGCTTGACCAGCGTCTTGTTGAGGATCCCGTACTGCTGGTCGAAGATCCACTGGAAGACGGTCGTCGTCGCCAGGATCGGGGTGGCCCACGCGAGGACGAGGGTGACCTGCAGGGCGACGCGCACCCCGCCGGAGAGGTGCCGCATGAGCACGGCGAGCAGCAGCCCTGCCAGCACCGTCGCGGCCACGACGGCGGCGGTGAACAGCACCGTGCGGGCCACGACCGTCCACACCTCGGGGTCGGCCAGCACCTCGCGGTAGTTCTCCAGGCCGATCCAGACGACCTCGCCGCGGACGAGCTCGCCGAGGTCGAGCCGGCGGAAGCTGATCCCGATCACCTGCACCATCGGCCAGCCGAGCAGCACCAGCATGGTGACGACGGCGGGCGCGAGCAGCAGGTACGGGATCGTGCGCTCCCCGAGACCGGCCCGACGGGGCCGGCCGGCACGCGGCGGTGCCGGCGGGGGTGAGCCCGCCGGCACCACGATCTGCGCGGTCGCCGTCATCAGCCCGAGAAGGCGGCGTCCAGCGCGGCGTTGGCGTCAGCCGTCGCCTGGTTCAGGTCCTTGGCGCCGGTGAGGTACGCCGTCAGCATGTCCTTGAGCGGGTTCTGCCCGGCCTCGATCGTCGCCCAGGTGGGGGTGGCGGGGACGGCCCGGCCGTTCTGCGAGGCGTCGGCCATGGCCTTGCTCACCGGGTTCTTCTCCAGCGGGGAGAGGTCGGTGGACGCGCCCGGAACCATGCCCGCCTCGGCCAGCATCGTCTGGTACTTCGAGCTGAGCATCAGCTTGAGGTAGTCCTTGGCGAGGTCGGCGTTGGCGCTGTTCACCGGGATGGCGAGGTTCGAGCCGCCCTGGAAGACCGGCGCGGTCTCGCCCGCGTTCTTCGACGGGATGGGGAAGCCGGAGATCTTGGCCTTCAGGTCGGGGGCGTCCTTGGTCGCGGTGTCGACCTCCCACGGAAGCCCGATCATCATGGCGACCTTGCCCTGGCCGAAGATGCCGGCCTGCTCGGGGGTCTGCTCGTCGTTGTCCTTGGGCGCGGTGGTGCCGGAGGCCTCGACGAGCTGCTTGTAGAACTCCAGGCCGGCCTTGGCCTCGTCGCTGGTCAGCGTGGCCGTGAACTTCGTGCCGTCCTTCTCGGCGATGTCGCCGCCCTCGTCGTAGATGAAGGACAGCAGCGTGTACCAGTTCTGGCCGGGGAGGTAGAGCGCCTGGAACTGGGGGTCGGAGCCGAACTTCGCCTTGAGCTTGGTGATCGCGTCGAGCCACTCCTGCCGGGAGGTCGGGGGCGCGGTGATGCCGGCCTGCTCGAACATGTCGGTGCGGTAGAGCACCTCACGGTTGGCGGCGTAGAAGGGGGTGGAGTACTGCTTGCCGTCCCACTCGCCGGAGGCCTTGAGGCTCTCCAGCCACTGGTCGCCGTTCAGGTCGCCGACGTCGCCGGAGAGGTCGGTGAGTACCTCCTGCGAGGCGAAGGCGGGTGCCTGGGTGTTGCCGAGCTCGATGATGTCGGGCGGGTTCTGGCCGCCGAGGGCGGTGGTCAGCTTGTCCTGGATGCCGTTCCACTCCTGGACCTCGTACTTGACGGTGACACCGTCGTGGGTCTGCTCGAACTCCTTGTGGAGGGCGTCGGTGAGGGTCTCCGGGGCGGAGCCGTTCATCAGCCACACGGTGAGCGTGCGGTCCTCGTTCTGCCCGGCGTCGTCGCCGCCACCGCCACTGCCGCCCGAGCCCGCGCACCCGGCGGTCGCAAGAGCGACCGCGGCGACGCCGGTGATCGCCTTCGTCCAGCGCTTCACTTGTCTGCCGTCCTCTCCGTGCCCGGATCACCGGGCCCGCACCGGTGGTTTAGACCTAGTGGTATAGACCAATGGGAGCACTCTGGGCCCGGCTGGCGTCCCTGTCAAGACAGTTGCGGAAGACGTTGTAAACCGGATCCGAAATCCTGGTGGCGCAAGGGTTTTCGCCAAGTTCTCACGCGTTGCGCTTCCGGTCTGGGAAACTTCTCACGTGAACGTGCGCATCGGTGTCAGCGTCGGACCTGAGCTTCCCCCGCCACGACTTGGCCAGGTGGCCGCCTGGATCGAGGAGATCGGCGTCGACGAGCTGTGGCTGGCGGAGGACTGCTTCTTCGCCGGCGGTGTCGCCGCGGCGGCCGCCGCCCTGGCGGCCACGGAGCGCGCCACGGTAGGCCTCGGCATCCTCCCGGCGGTGGCCCGCAACGCCGCGTTCACGGCGATGGAGCTCGCGGCCCTGGCCGAGATGTACCCCGGGCGGGTCGTGGCCGGGCTGGGTCACGGGATGGCCGACTGGATGCGCCAGATCGGTGCCTCGCCCCGGTCGCCGTTGACCGCGCTCGGCGAGCACCTGGGGGCGGTTCGCGACCTGTTGGCCGGGCGGGTCGTGACGGTCGAGGGTGGCTACGTGCGGCTCGACCAGGTACGTCTCGACCACCCGCCGGCGGTTGTTCCCCCGGTGCTCGCCGGGGTGCGCGGGCCGAAGTCGCTGGGCGTCGCGGGGGAGCGGGCGGACGGGGTGGTCCTGGCGTGGCCCGCCGCGCCGTCCTACGTCCGGCATGCCCGTGCGCTGGTCGGTGAGGCGTGGGCCGCTGCTGGTCGCTCCGGGTCACCGGTGATCGTCGCGAACAGCCCGATCAGTGTGGATGCGGACCCGGCCGTCGCGCGGGCCCGCCTGCGTCCGAAGGTCGCGACGGAGCTGGCGATGCCGTCCAGCCGGGCGCACCTCGAGCCGCTGGGACTGGGGGAGGAGGTTTCCCGGCTGCTCGAGAAGTGTGGTTCGCCCGAGGAGTTCGCCCAGCGCCTTCCCGACGAGTGGATCGACCGGCTGACGATCGTGGGCACCTCGACAGAGTGCGCTGCCAGGATCGACGAGCTGCGTGAGGCCGGAGCTGACGCGGTCGTGCTCGCGCTGCCGGCGCCGTTACCGGATCACCAGTCCGCCTTGCTCATACGCGCGGTGCTGTCTCTCGTCAGGTGAGCGCCGGCGCACTCCCCGCCCGCCGTGACTAGCAATGCCGCCCCGTGATGAACAACCCCCACCCGTTCCCGGGGGCGTCCCGCCTTGCCAGCGTATCGGCGTGGAGGGGTGGTGGGGCGGCGTGAAGGTTTTCTGTGGACAGCTCCCGGACCTGTGGACAACCCCCTCCTCCGCCCCCGTTCGGGGCGGGTGGGCGGTGGCGGGCGGACTAGGGTGGATGTCGTGAGCACACATTTCAACGTCGTGGTTCTGGGGGCCGGTCCCGGCGGGTACGTGGCCGCGGTGCGGGCTGCCCAGTTGGGGCAGTCGGTCGCCGTCGTGGAGGAGAAGTACTGGGGTGGGGTCTGTCTGAACGTGGGCTGCATCCCCTCCAAGGCGCTGCTGCGCAACGCCGAGCTCGCCCACATCTTCCACAACGAGCAGAAGACCTTCGGCATCAGCGTCGACGGGGAGGTCAGGTTCGACTACGGGGTCGCCCATGCCCGCAGCCGCACCGTGGCCGAGGGGCGCGTCAAGGGCGTGCACTACCTCATGAAGAAGAACTCGATCACCGAGTTCAACGGGCGAGGCACGTTCACCGGGCCCAACACCATCCAGGTGGGTGACGACGAGGTCACGTTCGACAACTGCATCATCGCCACCGGCGCCTCGACGCGCCTGCTCCCGGGAACTTCGCTCTCCGAGCGGGTCGTCACCTACGAGGAGCAGATCCTCACCTCCGAGCTCCCCGGCAGCATCATCATCGCGGGCGCGGGGGCCATCGGCGTCGAGTTCGGCTACGTCATGGCCAACTACGGGGTCGACGTCACGATCGTCGAGTTCCTCGACCGGCTCGTGCCGCTGGAGGACCCGGAGGTCTCCAAGGAGCTCGCGAAGCACTACCGCAAGCTCGGTGTCACCGTGATGACCTCCACCCGGGTCGAGTCGATCGACGACTCGGGGGAGCAGGTCGCGGTCGAGGTCTCCGCCAACGGCGAGCGCAAGACCCTGCACGCCGACAAGGTCATGCAGGCCATCGGGTTCCAGCCGAACGTCGAGGGCTACGGGCTGGACAAGACCGGCGTCAAGCTCACCGAGCGCGGGGCCATCGACGTCGACGGGCGCTGCCGCACCAGCGTCGACCACATCTTCGCCATCGGCGACGTCACGGCCAAGCTCATGCTCGCCCACACTGCGGAGGCCATGGGCATCGTCGCGGCCGAGACCATCGGCGGTGCCGAGACCATGGAGCTCGACTACCGCATGATCCCGCGCGCCACCTACTGCCAGCCGCAGATCGCGAGCTTCGGCTACACGGAGGAGCAGGCCCGCGAGGCCGGCTTCGACGTCGAGGTCGCCAAGTTCCCGTTCACGGCCAACGGCAAGTCCCACGGGCTCGGCGACGCCCGCGGCTTCGTGAAGCTCATCTCCGACAAGCAGTACGGCGAGCTCCTCGGCGGCCACCTGATCGGCCCCGACGTCACCGAGCTCCTCCCGGAACTGACCCTGGCCCAGCAGTGGGACCTCACCGTCCACGAGCTGGCCCGCAACGTGCACGCCCACCCCACCCTGGGCGAAGCGGTGAAGGAGGCGATCCACGGCCTGGCCGGCCACATGATCAATATGTAGACAAAGCGACAAGGAAACTAGTCGGCACGCAGGACCGATCGCAGGGCGTCGAGCACGGCCGGGTCCTCGATCGTCGAGGGCACCGGCTCGTCGCGGCCGTCGGCGATCCCGCGCATGGTCTTGCGCAGGATCTTGCCGGACCGGGTCTTGGGCAGGCCGTCCACGACGGACACGTCGCGGAACGCCGCGACCGGGCCGATCTCCCGGCGCACGGCTGCGACCAGCTCCTCGCGGAGCGTGTCCTCGGTGATCGACACTCCGGCCTTGAGCACGACGAAGCCGCGCGGCAGCTGCCCCTTTAGCGAGTCGCGCACGCCGATCACCGCGCACTCGGCCACCGCCGGATGCGCGGCGAGCACGGCCTCCATCGACCCTGTCGACAGGCGGTGCCCGGCGACGTTGATCACGTCGTCGGTCCGGCCCATGACGAAGACGTAGCCGTCCTCGTCGACGTACCCGCCGTCGCCGGTGAGGTAGTAGCCGGGGTAGCGCGACAGGTACGACTCGACGTAGCGGTCGTCGTCGCCCCACAGCGTGGGCAGGGTGCCGGGTGGCAACGGCAGCGCGATGGCGATCGCGCCCTCCTGGCCGCGCGGCACCTCCTCGCCGTCCGGGTCGAGGATGCGCACGTCGTAGCCGGGCACGGGCACGCTCGGTGAGCCCGGCTTGATCGGCATCGGCTCGAGGCCGCGGAGGTTCGCGCAGATCGGCCAGCCGGTCTCGGTCTGCCACCAGTGGTCGACGACCGGCACGCCGAGCTTCTCGCCCGCCCAGTGGTAGGTCTCGGGGTCGAGCCGCTCACCGGCGAGGAAAAGCGTCCGGAACCCGGACAGGTCGTACTTCGCCAGCTCGGCGGCGTCGGGGTCGACGCGCTTGATCGCGCGGAAGGCCGTGGGCGCGGTGAACAGCGCCTTGGCACCGTGCTCGGAGATCACCCGCCAGAACGCGCCGGCGTCCGGCGTCCCGACCGGCTTGCCCTCGTAGAGCACCGTGGTCGCGCCGACGAGCAGCGGCGCGTAGACGATGTAGGAGTGGCCGACCACCCACCCGACGTCGGAGGCGGTCCAGAACACCTCACCGGGGTGGATGTCGTAGACGTTGGGCAGCGACCAGGCCAGCGCCACAGCGTGTCCGCCGTTGTCCCGCACCACGCCCTTGGGCCGCCCGGTGGTGCCCGAGGTGTAGAGGATGTACAGCGGGTCGGTCGCGGCGACCGGCACGCAGCCCACCGGCTCCGCGCCGGCCAGCGCCTCGTCCCAGTCGACGTCGCGTTCGCCCAGCGTCGCCCTGGCCTGCTCGCGCTGCAGCACGACCACCGCGTCCGGCTGGTGCGTCGTCGCGCCCAACGCCTCCTCGATGATCGGCTTGTACTCGACGATCCTGGTCGG
Source organism: Actinophytocola xanthii (assembly GCF_001921205.1). Classification (GTDB taxonomy): domain Bacteria; phylum Actinomycetota; class Actinomycetes; order Mycobacteriales; family Pseudonocardiaceae; genus Actinophytocola; species Actinophytocola xanthii. The sequence continues at coordinate 22,137 of NZ_MSIE01000043.1, forward strand.
CTCGATGCCGCAGGACGCGCACACGATCACCTTCGGCTTCGCGTCCTCGACCCGGCTGGCCAGCTCGCGCGGGGCGAAGCCGCCGAACACCACCGAGTGCACGGCGCCGAGGCGCGCACACGCGAGCATCGCGACCACCGCACGCGGCACCATCGGCATGTAGACGATCACCCGGTCGCCCTTGCCGACGCCCAGCCCGGCGAGCACCCCGGCGAACCGGGCGACCTCGTCCCGCAGCTCGCGGTAGGTGAAACTCGCCTTGGTGCCCGTGACCGGGGAGTCGTAGACCAGTGCCGGCTGCTCCGCCCGGCCACCGTCGACATGCCTGTCCAGCGCGTTGTGACAGGTGTTCAGCTCCCCGTCGGGGAACCAGCGGTACAGCGGCGCGGAGCTGTCGTCCAGGGCCCGGGTCGGCGGGGTGATCCAGTCGATCGCCCCCGCGGCGTCGAGCCAGAACCCGTCGGGGTCGGCGAGGCTGTGCCGGTACGCGTCCTGGTACGTGCCCATGGAGGAAACCTAGACAGAAACGAGACCTCCGGCCACCATCGCAGAACAGGTGACGGTGGAGACGCACGCGCAACGCTACCCGCCGGCCGCACGTCATCATGGACGTAACGGCGGTCTGCTCTCGGTAACGGCTCGGCATAGGGTGGATCCAGAACCCCGTGCGACTGGTCTCACCGGTGTTGTCGGGGGCATTTGAGGAGGGTGGTTCGTGGACTTCCTGGTCAATCTGGGTAGTTCGCTGTTGTCGTTCGCCTACGGTCTGTTCTCGCCGGACCTCTGCCCGGGCGACTGGGCGTGGGCGACGCTCGCCGCCGGTCTGGTCATCGGGTTACTCCCCGTGGCCGGGTCGTTGCTGGTCGCGTTGGTGCGCAAGGGGACCGGGAACACCTACAACGCGGCGACGCTGACGGTCATCGCGGCCTCGGGCGGCTTCTTCGTCTTCCTGATGCCGTGGCTGTTCGTCATGGGGATCTCGGAGGTCTTCCACAGCGTCGCGCTGAAGAATCCCACGCCCATGAGCGGCGCCGAGGTCGCCACCATGAACCAGGCCAGCTCCACCTGCTGGGTCGGCGCCGAGTCGCAGCACTTCGGTCGGGGCTCCACCGTCTACGAGACGCTGGTCCACCCCAGCGAGGGCACGCCGATACTGCTGCTCCGGATCACGATGCTGGTCGGTGTGCCGGCGCTGATCCTCGTGTTCGTCTGGCTGCAGGCCCGCGCCGCCATGCGCCGCGGCCCGAAGTGGCCGGCCCGGCTGCTGTGGATCCCGTACGCGCTGCTGTTCCTGCTGACGATGGGCGTCTCGGCCAACCTCCTGTCGTTCCTCTGGCTCGGGTTCCTGCCGGCCAGCATCCTCGGCCTGCTGCCGGTGCTGTTCGTCGGCGCGCCCAGCTGGTCGGTGATCGAGCGCTCACACCAGAAGCCGACGCCGCCGCCGGCCCACCAGCCGGTGGGCCCGCCGCCCCAGCCGCAGCGCCAACAGCTGTCCCAGCAGAAGCCGCCGCCCTACGAACCGCCCCCGCCGCTGCCGCCCTACCAGCCGCCGGCCGGACACAGGACGCCTCCGCCCACCCGCGTCGCCCCGCCGCTGGCCGAGCCGGAGCCGGACCGCGCGGCGCTGGCCAAGCTCGCCGCCGACCCGGGCCCGCTGCCGTTCGCCCCGAAGGGACCGGCCCCGACGGCGCCCACCGGTCTCTGGCAGAACCACGGCGGCCGCTTCCAGAAGATCAAGCCCCTCGGCCAGGGCGGGTTCGGCACGGTCTGGCTGGCCAAGGACACCCAGCTGGACCGGACCGTCGCGGTGAAGCTCGCGCACGCGCCGGACGCCGAGACCGAGGCCAGGATGCTGCGCGAGGCGCGGGCGCTCGCGGCCGTGCACCACCCGCACTGTGTGCGCGTGTACGACATCATCGCCGACCCCGACGGGCTCGGGATCATCATGGAGTACATCGAGGGCCAGCAGCTGGCCGACGCCGTCCACGAGGGCGGGGTGCTCGGCGACCTGCAGGCCGCCCGGCTGTGGGTGACGATGGCCGGCGCGCTGACCGCGGCCCACGGCAAGGGTGTGCTGCACCGCGACGTGAAGCCGGCCAACGTGATCGTGGACCCCAACGGCAACCCGCACCTGATCGACTTCGGTATCGCCCGCGCCAAGGGCGACTCGACCCTCACCGCGACCGGCATGATGGTCGGCACCCCGGACTTCCTGGCCCCGGAGACGGCAAGCGGCCACTCCGCCACGCCCGCCTCCGACGCCTGGCAGCTGGCGGCGACGGTCAGCTTCGCGCTCACCGGCCAGCCCCCGCGCGGCGTCCGTGAGAACGCGATGGCGTCGCTGATGGCCGCCGCCAAGGGTGAGCCCCTGACCCAGCTGCCGCGGCGCAGCTCGCATCTGCGCCTGCTCACCGCCTCCATGGACACCGACCCGAGCCGCCGACCGACCCTGGCCGCGGTCACCCGCGAGATGAACGCCTGGCTCAGCCGGGCCGGTCAGGTCGCCGAGGGCCCGGTGACCCGGGTGATGGACGGGACCCGACCGCTGCGCTGACCGTTCGGCACTGCGGCTGGCGCTGACCGCTCCCAGCGCGACGTCCGGGTCAGGCCGGTGGTGCGGGCGTACGGCCCCCGGCCGAGCCGCGGCGCGTCAGCGCCAGGACGGCAGCCAGAGCTCGGCCTGCCAGTGGCCCTGGGTGATCGAGTCCCCGTTCAGCACCGGCCACAGCCACACGAAGTTCGCCACGACCGCCCCCAGGTAGAGGGCCACGACCAGCAGACCGGTGCCCCGACGTTCGCGGCCGTCCTCCGATCGCCCCAGGATCTGGCCGAGGACCAGCACCAGGCCCAGCACCAGGAACGCGGCCAACGGCGTCGCGTAGAAGTAGTACATCTGGCGGTCGAGGTTGGTGAACCAGGGCAGGAACGCGGCACCGTAGGCCACCAGCACCGCCGTGTAGCGCCAGTCGAGGCGGCCGAACATGCGCCACAGGCCCCACGCCAGCATCGGCAGCGACAGCCACCAGAGCGCGGGCGTGCCGATCAGCATCGTCGCCGAGACGCACTTGTCCTCGCCGCAGGACGTGGTGTCGCCGTCGTAGTAGTAGAGCATCGGGCGCAGGCCCATGGGCCAGGTCCAGGGCTTGGACTCCCACGGGTGCTGGTCGCGGACCGGCGTCTTCAGGTTTTCGTGGAAGTCCAGCACGTTGCCGGAGTACTGCCAGAGCGAGCGCAGCGCGGTCGGCAGGATGTCGTACCAGCCGTGGTGGTTGGCGGCCTCGCCCAGGTGCCGGTCGACCGCCGTCTCGCTGGCGAACCAGCCCCACCACGTGGCCAGGTAGACCAGCAGCGGCACCATCAGCAGGCCCCAGAGCGCCGGCGCGAGGTCACGGACGGCGGCACCGGCCCAGGGCTGGGCGACTCCGGCGGCGCGCCGAGCCGTGGCGTCCCAGACGACGGTCATGATGCCGAACGCGGCGATGAAGAAGATGCCGGACCACTTCGACCCGCAGGCCAGCCCGAGCGAGACGCCCGCCGCGAAGCGCCACCAGCGGAAGCCGAGCCGCGGTCCGAACGGCGACTCGTCCGCCCAACCCTCGCGTACCGAGGCGGCCAACCGCGCACGGACCTGGTCGCGGTCGAGCAGCAGGCAGCCGAACGCCAGCAGCACGAAGAACGCCAGGTAGATGTCCAGCATGCCCATGCGGCTCTGCACATGGGAGAGGCCGTCGCAGATCAGCAGGACGCCGGCGATCGCGCCGAGCAGGGTCGAGCGGGTGAGGCGGCGGGCGATCCGGACGATCATCAGGATCATCAGGGCACCGGCGACCGCGGCGGTGAACCGCCACCCCCAGCCGTTGTAGCCGAACAGCCACTCGCCGACCGCGATCAGCTGCTTGCCCAGCGGCGGGTGGACGGTCAGCTCGTAGCCGGGGTTGTCCTCGTAGCCGCCGTTGCGCAGCATCTCCCACGCCTGCGGCACGTAGTGCTTCTCGTCGAAGACCGGGGCGCCCTTGTCGGTCGGGAAGCCCAGGTTCTGCAACCGGACCACGCCGCCGAGCAGCCCCAGGAACAGCGCAACCAGCCAGCCGCGCAGCCGGTCAGTCGGCATCGGCTTGCCGATCAGCTGCAGCTCGGCGAGCTCGGCCTCCGACAGCGGAGCGCCACCCGTCGAGTTGGGTGACTCCCTTGGCCGGACGGCCTCGTCCCGGTCGACGAGAAGACTCACGGCGCCTGATCGTAGGCGCCGCCGTGTGCGGTCCGCGTCGGGATGGCAACGAAAGACCCATCAACCGTCGTTTCCGACTATTGTGGGGGTGTGGAGTTGGGTAACACCGGCAGGGGCTGAGTGTCGGTGTGGGCGGCCGTGAGTGTTCACTTGGGTAGATGGACACTCACGGCCTGCTCGTTCTGGCCGCCACCCCGCTCGGCCACTCGCGGGACGCCTCTCCGCGCCTGGTAGAGGCGCTCGGCACCGCCGACGTGATCGCCGCCGAGGACACGCGCAAGCTGCGGGCGCTGGCCGCCGCGCTCGGCGCGACCCCGACCGGCCGGGTGGTCAGCTTCTACGACGCCGTGGAGACCGCGCGCCTGTCCGGGCTCGTCGGCGCGGTCGAGCGGGGACAGACCGTGCTGCTGGTGACCGACGCCGGAATGCCCAGCGTGTCCGACCCCGGGTTCCGGCTGGTCACCGCGTGTGTTGCGGCGGGCCTGCCGGTCACCTGCCTGCCCGGACCCTCGGCTGTGACCACGGCGCTCGTCCTGTCGGGTCTGCCGTGTGAGCGGTTCTGCTTCGAGGGTTTCGCGCCGCGCAAGGAGGGGGAGCGCCGACGGTTCTTCGGCGAGCTGGTGGCCGAGCCGCGCACGGCGGTGTTCTTCGAGTCACCGCACCGGATCGCGGCGACGTTGGAGGCCGCGGCGTCGGTGCTGGGGGCGGACCGGCGAGCCGCGGTGTGCCGGGAGCTGACCAAGCCGTACGAGGAGGTCCGGCGGGGCGGGCTCGGTGAGCTGGCCGAGTGGGCGGCCGGCGGGGTGCGCGGGGAGATCACCGTGGTCGTGGCCGGGGCGGCGCCTGCGGAGGTGGACCTGGACACGCTGGTCGAGCGGGTCGCGGAGCTGGTCGAGGGCGGGGCTCGGCTCAAGGAGGCGGCCAGCGACGTGGCGTCGGCCGCGGGCGTCAGCCGCAAGCAGCTCTACGACGCGGTGCTGGCGGCGCGGCGCGAGTGATCTTGGCCTCCGGCCCCCGGTAACCAGCTTACGCGGGGGGACCGACGGTTTTCGGGCTTGACCTGGAGTGTGCTCCAGCGTGTTGGGTGGAGCTCGACAGGCAACACAGGAGGAATGATGGACAAGCGCACGCTGGGGCAGCTCGAGGTCTCCGCGCTGGGGTTGGGCTGCATGGGGATGTCGCCGGTCTACGGGCCGGTCGACGACGACGAGTCGATCCGGGTGGTGCACCGGGCGCTGGACCTCGGGGTCACCTTCCTCGACACGGCCGACGTCTACGGCACCGGGCACAACGAGGAGCTGGTCGGGCGGGCCATTCGGGACCGCCGGGACGAGGTGGTGCTCGCCACCAAGTTCGGGATCCGGGAGGTCGTGGGCGGCGGCGAGGTCCGCGTCGACGGGAGTCCGGAGTACGTCCGGGCCGCGGTGGAGCGGTCGCTGACGCGGCTCGGTGTCGACACCATCGACCTCTACTACCTGCACCGGCGCGACCCGAACGTGCCGATCGAGGACACGGTCGGCGCGATGTCGGACCTGGTCGACGCCGGGAAGGTGCGGTACCTGGGGCTCTCCGAGGTGAGTGTCGACACGCTGGTGCGGGCGCACTCGGCCCACCCGATCACGGCGCTGCAGTCGGAGTTCTCGCTGTTCAACCGCGACCTCGCCGACTCGGTGCTGCCGACCTGTGCCGAGCTGGGGATCGGCGTCGTGCCGTACTCGCCGGTGGGACGGGGGTTCCTGACCGGGAACGTCGACGCCCTGCGGGACCTGCCGGAGGGCGACTTCCGGCGTGGGCTGCCGCAGTTCCAGGGGGAGAACCTGGACGCCAACATCGCCCTGGCCCGGCGCGTCCAGGGGCTCGCGGAGACGCTCGGCGTCACGCCGGTCCAGGTGGCGCTGGCCTGGCTGCTCGCCCAGCACGCGCACCTGGTGCCGATCCCGGGCACTAAGCGGGTCAGGTACCTGGAGGAGAACGCGGCAGCCGCCGACGTCCGGCTCACCCCGGAGCAGCTGGCCGAGATCGACTCCGCGCTACCGGGCGGCTCGGTCTCCGGTGCCCGCTACACCGAGGCAGGCCTGGCCGCGGTCAACCGGTGATCCGCCCGGGGCCGGCCGGGGGAGGGCCGGCCCCGGGAACTCAGGCGTTCTCGCGGTGGAAGGTGCGCGCACCCCACCACACGGCGAGCACGGTCACCACGCACAGCACGACACTGCCGGTGAGCAGGGCGTCCACCGAGTACTCGCCCCGGAACGCGGCCCGTTCGGCGTCCATGACGTGGGCGAACGGGTTGATCCGGGACAGCACGTACAGCCACCTCGGGGCCAGGTCCATGGTGATCGGGACCAGGATCCCGGTGAGCAGCAGCAGCGGCACCGAGACGCTGGTCAGCACCGGCGGGAAGGTCTCCTCGCTGCGCAGGATCGCGGCCACCGCGTAGGAGCAGGACGACAGGCAGATCCCCAGCAGGGCCACCATCACCAGGCACAGCGCCACCCCGGCCAGCGGCGCGCGCAGGCCGAACACCAGCGCTGCCAGCACGACCAGCAGCACCGCCTGCACCAGCAGCTGCACCATGTCGTGCAGGACGCGGCCGAGCAGCAGGGCGAGCCGCCGCACCGGCGTGACCCGCATGCGTTCGAGCACGCCCGTGCTGATGTCCGCCAGCAGCGCGAAGCCGGCGAACATGCTCCCGAACAGGCCGAGCTGGACCAGCAGCCCCGGCGTGAGGATCTGCCAGGCGTCGCCAGGCGGGAAGCCCGGCGTGTTGGCGACGATCTTCTCCATCAGCGGTCCGAACAGGACCAGGTAGAGCACCGGCTGGATGATGCCGATGATCACCCAGGCCGGGCTGCGCAGGGAGACCGCCGTGTGCCGGCGGAACACCAGCCAGGTCTCACGCAGCACCGGGCACCTCCTGGGCGTCACGCAGGCTCCGGCCGGTCACGGTCAGGAACACGTCGTCCAGCGAGGGCCGCTGCACCTGGATCGAGGTCATCGCGATGCCCTTGGCCTCCAGGGCACGCAGCAGCTCGGGCAGGGCGGTGTCTCCGCGCGGCACCCGGAAGCTGACCGTGTCCTCGGTGGTGCTCACCTCGTGGGCGCCGGGCAGGTGGCCGGCGATCTCGGCGGCGTCGACGGTCGACTCCGCCGGCACCCCGACGGTCACGCCGTCCCCGGAGACCGTCGACTTCAGCTCGTCGGGTGAGCCGGCCGCGACGATCGTGCCGTCGTCGATGACCAGGACGCGGTCGCACAGCGCGTCGGCCTCGTCGAGGTAGTGGGTCGTGAGGAACACGGTGACGCCGTGCTCGTCGCGCAGCGAGCGGATGTGCTGCCAGAGGTTGGCCCGGCTCTGCGGGTCCAGGCCGCTGGTCGGCTCGTCGAGGAAGACCAGGCGCGGCGAGTGGATCAGGCCCAGTGCGATGTCCAGCCGGCGCTTCTGGCCGCCGGAGAGGGTGCGCACCAGGCGTTGCTCCAGGCCGTCGAGGTCGAGGTGTTCGGCGAGCGCGCGGCCGCGGCGGATGGACTCGGCCTTGGACAGGCCGTAGAAGCGCCCCTGGATCTCGATCTCCTCGACGACGCGGCACTCGGGCGCGCTGCCGCCGCCCTGGGCGACGTACCCGATCTGGCGGCGGACGCCGAGCGAGTCGGTGAGCAGGTCCCGGCCGGCGACGGTGGCGCTGCCGGCGCTCGGGCGCAGCAGCGTGGTCAGCATGCGCAGGGTGGTGGTCTTCCCCGCGCCGTTGGGGCCGAGGAAGCCGACCAACTCGCCGGCGGCGACGTCGATGTCGACACCTCGGACGGCCTCGACCGTGCGGCTCCTGGACTTGAAGGTTCTGGCGAGGCCTCGTGCCTCGATCATCGGAAGCTCCCCTTCGAAGATAGTCAAGTTTGACTAGCGAGAGCAGCATGCCGCACGGCGGGACCGGTAGTCAAATTTGACCACGCGGTCGTGTCATGGTCCCCCTAGGTTCTTTGCGGGAGGTCTCGCCGAGGAAGGACGGCCAATGCCTGTACACACCCCGCGCCCGCAGGACCGGATGAGGGGAACCCGGCTGAGAGTGATCCGCAAGCAGCGGTGCGGACTCTCGCTGGAGCAAGCGGCGGAGATGGCCGGCTGGTACCTGGCCAAGCTCAGCCGTACCGAGAGAGGACTTCGCAAGGTGACCATCGAGGACTTCGCCACGCTGATCACGGCGTGGGGCCTGCCGCCCAAGGAGCGGGAGCCGCTCCTGGCCGAGATGGCCGCCGGCTCGTCGAGTGGCTGGTGGGACCGCCCCATCCCGGGCGTCCCGAGCGATCTCGGCACACTGGCCGGCTATGAAGCCGAAGCAGAGGAGTTGGTCACGGTCGCCCTCGGCCTAGTTCCTGGCTTGCTCCAGACCTACGAGACGGCCGCGAACATCCTGACGGCGGGCGGGATTCCGCGGGAGGACATCGAGACGATCTGGATGGCTCGGCTGCGCCGGCAGCAGATCCTGGTGAAGGCGGAGTACAAGACCTTCATCACGTTCAACGTGCTGCGCACCCCATGGGGCGGACGAGAGGTACATCGGGCGCAGCTGAAACACCTGCTGGACTGCCAGGACAGAGGCATCGGTGTTCGGGTGATCCCGCCGTACCAGACCGAGGTGCTCCTCCTGCACTCCTGGCACTGGATGGCGTTCCACCACTCGCCACCCGTTGTGTACGTCGAGCTGGCAGCTGGCGCGACCTTCATCCACGAGGCCAACGCGTACACCGACCTCCTGAGCCGGCTCGAACACGTCGCCCTTTCGAGGGACGGAAGTCGTAGGCTCATCAGAGACCTGCTGGAGGGGTGAACGCATGACGTGGCGCAAGTCCTCATTCACCGAATCGGCTAATTGCGTGGAGGTCCGGGGCGATCTCGCGGCCATCCGGGACAGCAAGCAGCCCGAGGTGGTCATGCCAATCAGCAGGGTGGCTGTGGCTGGGTTAACCAGGTTCGCGAAGCGGCCGGTCTAGCTACTCCGCCGGAGGGGCGCCGAACTCGGTTCCGGGGTCGTCGGCCATCACGTACTTGCCGGCCTCCAGGCGGGCCACCAGGTCCTCCAGCCAGGTCAGCATCGCCTGGGTGTTCACCAGCCACAGCCGGTACAGCTCATCCACGTGCTCGGGCTGGCCCCATTCGTCATGCCGCTCGATCATGTCCCGGGTCGTCGCCTCGGTCCCGCGCAGCTGGGTGATCCGGTGCCGCAGCAGGCCGATCGCCCTGGCCCTGGGCAGGGTCGGCAGGAACGTCACGGCCGCGGACAGCCGGTGCGCGCCCTGGACCGAGTCGTCGCTCTCCGAGAGGCTCTTGGCCAGCAGCAGCTGGAACTCGGTCTCACCGTCGTGGGTCAACCGGTAGGCGGTCTTGTCCGGGCCGCGGGCCTCCCCGTCGTCCTCGGCCGTGACCTCCTCGAGGAGCTTCTCGGCGGCCATCTTCTTCAGCGCGTGGTAGATCGACCCCGGCGCCACGTTCGCCCACCGGTCGGCCGACCACGTCAACAGCTCGCGCCGGACCTGGTACCCGTGTGCGCGCCCGTACATCCGCACGACACCCAGCACCAGCAGCCGTGTGGCCGACACCCCTGCCTCCGAATACTCGGTTATCCGTCCCGCACCGTCCTCCGTAGGCTAAGCCGCCATGAGCATCCCCGTGTTGACCGCGGTGGCCTGGCCCTATGCCAACGGCCCCCGCCACATCGGCCACGTGTCCGGTATCGGCGTCCCCTCGGACGTGTTCTCCCGGTACATGCGCATGGCGGGCAACCGGGTGCTGATGGTCTCCGGCAGCGACGAGCACGGCACGCCGATCCTCGTCCAGGCCGACAAGGAGGGGCTGACCCCGCAGCAGACCGCGGACAAGTACCACCGGGTGATCTCGGAGGACCTCCGCGGCCTCGGCGTCACCTACGACCTGTACACCCGCACCACGACCGGCAACCACTACGAGGTCGTCCAGCAGATCTTCCTCGCCCTGCACCGCAACGGCTACGTCCAGGCACGCAAGACCACCGGCGCGGTCAGCCCGTCGACCGGCCGTACCCTGCCCGACCGCTACATCGAGGGCACCTGCCCGATCTGCGGCTACGACGGCGCCCGCGGCGACCAGTGCGACAACTGCGGCAACCAGCTCGACGCCGCCGACCTGCGCAACCCCCGGTCGAGGATCAACGGCGAGACGCCGAAGTTCGTCGAGACCGAGCACCTGTTCCTCGACCTGCCGGCGTTCACCCGGACCCTCGGCGAGTGGCTCTCCACCAAGACCGACTGGCGGCCCAACGTCCTCAACTTCACCCGCAACCTCGTCGAGGACATGCGTCCCCGGCCGATCACCCGCGACCTGGACTGGGGTGTCCCGATCCCGCTCGACGGCTGGCGCGACCAGCCGCTCAAGCGGTTCTACGTCTGGTTCGACGCGGTCATCGGCTACTTCTCGGCCAGCGTGGAGTGGGCCCGCCGCTCGGGCGACCCGGACGCCTGGCAGCAGTGGTGGAACGACCCGGACGCGCAGGTCGTGCACTTCATGGGCAAGGACAACATCACCTTCCACGCCCAGATCTGGCCGGCGCTGCTGCTCGGCCACAACGGCGCGGGCGACCTCGGCGGCAAGCCCGGCCCCTACGGCACGCTGAACCTGCCGACCGAGATCGCCTCGAGCGAGTTCCTGACGATGAGCGGCTCGAAGTTCTCCACCTCGCGCGGGACGGTCATCTACCTCAACGACTTCCTGCGCGAGTTCGGGCCCGACACGCTGCGGTACTTCATCTCCGCGGCCGGGCCGGAGACCCAGGACGTCGACTTCACCTGGGAGGAGTTCGTCCGCCGGATCAACTTCGAGCTGGCCAACGAGTGGGGCAACCTGGTCAACCGGTCCGTCTCGATGGCGCACAAGAACGTCGGAGCGGTGCCCGCCCCGGTCGCGCCGACCGAGGCCGACGAGGAGCTGAAGAAGCTCGCCAGGGACGCCTTCACCACGGTCGGCCAGCACCTCTCGCGCTCGCGGTTCCGGGCCGGCATCAGCGAGGCCATGCGGGTGGTCAGCGCCGCGAACAAGTACATCTCCGACCAGGAGCCGTGGAAGCGCAAGGACGACCCGGAGCGGCGGGACACGATCCTGCACACCGCCCTGCAGGTCGTCCAGGACGCCAACACGCTGCTGACGCCGTTCCTGCCGCACAGCGCCCAGAAGGTGCACGAGCAGCTCGGCGCGACCGGGGTCTGGGCGTCCCAGCCGGAGCTGCGTGAGGTCGACGACCTCGACATCGCCGGCAAGGTCAACCCGATCCTCACCGGGGACTACACGGCCGAGCAGGCGAAATGGGAGTCGACGCCGATCGAGGTGGGCCGGCCGCTGGCCAAGCCGACGCCGCTGTTCGCCAAGCTCGACCCCGAGCTCGGCGAGACCGGCCCCGAGTGGGCGCCGGTCGTGCGGTCCTGATGGCGCCACGGACGGGGGAGCGGCCGCCGTTGCCGGCGCCGCTCCCCGTGCCCGTCGTGGACGCCCACACCCACCTGGACGCCTGCGGGGCACGCGACGCGGCCGACGTGACGGCGATGGTGGATCGCGCGGCGGGCGTGGGCGTCACCCGGGTCGTGACCGTCGCCGACGACCTCGCCTCGGCCCGCTGGGCGGCGCAGGCGGCCACCTGGGACGAGCGGGTGTTCGCCGCGGTCGCCGTCCACCCCACCCGCACCGCGACGTTCACCGACGCGGACCGGGCGGTCGTCGAGGAGCTGGCCGCCCGCCCGCGGGTGGTGGCGGTCGGCGAGACCGGCCTGGACTACTACTGGGACTACTCGCCACCGGCCGCCCAGCAGGAGGCCTTCCGCTGGCACATCGACCTGGCCAAACGGCTCGGCAAGCCGCTGATGATCCACGACCGGGACGCCCACGAGGACATCTGGCGGGTCCTCGAGGAGGAGGGCCCGCCGGAGACCGTGGTGTTCCACTGCTTCTCCGGCGACCTCGAGTTCGCCCGGCGGTGTGTCGATCGCGGGTACGTCCTCTCGCTCGCCGGAACCGTGACGTTTCGCAACGCGCGGGCGCTTCGTGAGGCCGCGGTTCAGATTCCCACTTACCAGTTGTTGGTCGAGACGGATGCGCCGTTTCTGACACCCCACCCGTTCCGGGGTCGCCCGGGTGAGCCGTACTGCGCCGCCTACACGCTCGCCGACCTTGCGCAGCTCAGAGGGGTCGATGTGGGGGAGCTGGCGGCGGAGGTGGCGGCGACCGCGGACCGCGTCTTCGGGCTGTCGACCGTCACCGCCAGTGAACAAGACGCACGCGAGGCGTGAACTTTGCGTAGAACCGGGGGCGGTTGTTACTCCGTTCGGGGAGTGATCGATGTCACGACACTCACGGATGTGTTTGCACAACCCGCCCTTCACCGTTACTGTCCCGTGACCGTAGCTGGGACGAAGCGGTCCCGGAGAGCCCGCGATGCGCAGTAGTCGGGTTAGTCCTATGGCCTTTCTGGTGGAGGTATCGACCCTGTGAGCGGATACAGATCCGGCGCCCACGACGACGCCGGCTTCGCTGACACCGACTGGTTCACCCCGGTCGCCGTGCCGGGCGGACCCGCGACAGCGGTTATCGACGAGGACTTCCGTGCCTGGCGCTCGGAGTTCCCCAGCTTCTACGACCAGGGCAGCCCGGCCTACGGCCAGCTGCCCGACGTCGACGAGAACGCCTACTCCGGGTCGCTCGCGATCACCCCGGACGATGTGCGGGTCGCCCTCGGTGCGCAGGCCGAGGAGCTCATGGCGATCGCCAACGTCGATGTCGACGAGCTCATTCGGCTGATCAACGCCGAGACCACGGTCCTGCCGGTCATCCCGGACGACCTGTCCTCCGTGCCCGGCATGCCCCGCGTTCGGGCCCTGCCGCCCGAGGACGAGGAGGAGGACCCCGGCCTCGTCACCGGCGTCAAGCGGTGGAAGAAGAACGTCCTCAAGGCGACGCTCGCCTCGATCCTGGTGTCGCTGATCGGCGGTGGCGCCGCCGCGATCGCGATGAACAAGTCGGTCACGGTCGCCGTGGACGGCAAGACCCAGCAGGTCAACACCTACGCCGACACGGTCGGTGAGGTGCTGGAGGACCAGGGCCTGGACGTCGGCTCGCATGACGCCCTGTCCCCCTCGCCCAACGCCAGCGTCGACGACGGCAGCACGATCGTGCTGCAGCGCGGCCGGCAGCTGCACCTGACCATCGACGGCGAGAAGAAGGACTTCTGGGTCCGCGCGACCACCGTCGAGGACGCCCTCAAGGCGATCAACTTCTCCGCCGACGGCGCGTGGATGTCCCACGACATGAGCAAGGCCGTACCGCTCAACGGCCTGGCCATGGAGATCAAGACCGTCAAGAACATCACGCTGTTCGACGGCGGCAACGCCCCCAAGGCGATGAAGACCAACGCGGTCACCGTCCAGGAACTGCTCGCGGAGCTCAAGCTCACGCTGGGCAAGGACGACACGATCACCCCCGGCGCCAACCTCAAGATCACCAACGGCGCTGAGGTGCGGATCACCCGCAACGGCGTCACCGTGGTGAACAAGACCGAGGCGGTCGAGCCGCCGGTCCAGGAGGTCGAGGACCCCAACGCCGAGGAGGGCACCGAGGTCGTGCTCGACCCGGGGGCCGCCGGCGAGCGCATGGTGACCTACCGGATCACGGTCAAGAACGGCGTCGAGATCGCCCGCGAGGAGATCGGCTCCAAGATCACCAAGAAGGCCAAGCCGAAGATCGTCCGGATCGGCACCAAGGAGCCCCCGGAGCCCGAGACCCCGCCGGTCAGCGACGCCGGTGTGTGGGACGCCCTCGCACAGTGCGAGTCCGGCGGCAACTGGGCCATCAACACCGGCAACACCTACTACGGCGGTCTCCAGTTCAGCGACCCCACCTGGGACGCCTACGGCGGCGAGGAGTACGCCCCGTTCGCCCACCAGGCCACCCGCGAGCAGCAGATCGCGATCGCCACCAAGCTCCGCGACGCCAACGGCGGTTACGGCGCCTGGCCGCACTGCTCGCAGCAGCTGGGCCTGCCCCAGTAACGCCTTCCTACTCATGCCTCGAGCCCGGACCCCGTGGTCCGGGCTCGAGGCATGAGTAGGGCTAGTGCGCCGGTCCACCTCGGAGGAACTCGAGGATCGGCCGAGTCTGGCCGATGATCGAGTGCGCGACCTCGGGCAGCAGGGTCACCGTCGCGTGCGGCACGGTCCGCCTGACGCGCTCGGCCGTGTCGTGGGAGTCGAACATGGCGTCGCGGCCGCCCACGATCACCAGTACCGGCATGGTCAGCTTCCGCAGGGCCTCGTCGGAGAACACGGGTAGCCGGTCGCGGCGGGGCAGGAAGTGGGTGAACGTCAGCGCCAGGTACTCGGCGACCTCCGGCGTGGCCCGCGGGTCGACGCCGGCGACCGCCTTGATCGAGCGGAACATGCCCCATCGCCCGAACGGCTTGTACAGCAGGACCTTGAGGAGGAACCCGACCTTCTGGCGGCCCACGCCGCCGGGGCAGAGCAGGGCCAACCGCTCCACCCGGTCCACTCGCCTGGTCGCGTAGTCGAGCGCGAGCCAACCCCCGAGCGAGGCCCCGACAACCGCGACGCGGTCCAGGCCGAGGGCGTCCAGGACGTCGTCGAGCCACTCGGCGTAGGAGGCGGAGTCCAACGGCGGGCGCGCCGGCGCGGAGAGCCCCGGCTCGCCGATCATGTCCACGGCATGGACGCGGAAGTGCTGGGCCCATAGGGCGACGTCGCCCTGCCACATCGCCGCGTTGGTGCCCGACCCGTGCAGGAGCAGGAGGGGTGGCGCCTCCTCGGGCCCGCACACGAGGACGAACGTCTCGCCCTCCCGGGTGGACAGCCGACGCTGCTCGGCCGGGACGGGCCAGCTCGCCAGGGTCTGCTCGTAGCGGCGCAGGATCTCCCGCTCCCCGGTCTCGGTCTTGTAGATCATGGCTCGAGCACCGCCGGCAGGTACTCGAGAAGCTGCGTGGTGTCGGTCAGACCGCCAAAGATCATGATCTTCATCTGGGCCCTTTCCTCGTCGTAGACCGCCTGCACCCGCAGGGGCTGATCGGCGGCCTGGTTGCGCATGGCGGTGAGCAGGGTGCTGACGCGGTGGGCCGTCGTCGGGCTCACCGCGGTGATCTCGACGACGCTCGACACCTCGACGTGCCGGTGCCGCCGAACCTCGGGCGGGTCCTCGACGGGTGCGCCGAGGAAGGCCTCCAGGTCCTCGCGGGTGATGCGGTACTGCTTCCCGATCCGAACCGCCTTCAGCCGACCGTCCCGCACGTAGCCGCGAACCGTGCGCACGTGCAGCCCGAGCTGCTCGGCCACCTCTTCCGTCGAGTAGAGCTGTTTGGTCACATACGCACTTTACACAGAGACATATACGTCTGTTTAGGGAATTATAGATCGGCGGGCAGCGCCGACTAGGCTCGCGGGGTGGAACAGGGCGGGACTGACCTCGACGGCGCGTCGCTGCTCGGGCCTGCCGAGGTGCGTCGACTGGCCGCCGAGCTCGACGTGCGGCCCACGAAGAAGCTCGGCCAGAACTTCGTGCACGACCCGAACACCGTCCGCCGCATCGTCGTCGCGGCTGGGCTGACCCCGGACGACGTCGTGCTCGAGGTCGGTCCGGGGCTCGGCTCACTCACCCTCGCCCTGCTCCCGGCCTGCCGCCGCGTGCTCGCCGTCGAGATCGACCCCGTACTCGCCCGCCGGCTCCCCGAGACCGCGGCCGAGCGGGCCCCGGCACTGGCCGAGCGGCTCCAGGTCATCCAGGACGACGCCGTCCGCGTCTCGGCCGACCGGCTGCGGCCACCGCCGACCGCCCTGGTCGCGAACCTGCCGTACAACGTCTCCGTGCCGGTCGTGCTGCACCTGCTGGCCGAGCTGCCGAGCCTGCGCCGGGCGCTGGTGATGGTCCAGGCCGAGGTCGCGGACCGGATGGCCGCCGCACCCGGCTCGCGCGTGTACGGCGTGCCCAGCGTGAAGATCGCCTGGTACGCCGAGGCCCGCCGGGTGGCCACGGTCCCGCGGACGGTCTTCTGGCCGGTGCCCAACGTGGACTCGGCACTCGTCCTGCTCACCCGCCGGGACACCCCGCCCGGCCGCCGGGAGGACGTGTTCCGGCTCGTCGACGCCGCCTTCGCGCAGCGGCGGAAGACCCTCCGGGCCGCGCTCGCCGGCTGGGCCGGCTCCGCCGCCCGCGCTGGCGCGCTGCTCGAGCGTGCCGGGGTGGACCCGAGTACCCGTGGCGAGCAGCTCACCGTGGCCGACTTCGCCCGGCTCGCTGGAGTCGCCCTCGACCAACCCTCGACCACCGATGGGCCAGCCGTGTGATTTGGCGGATATCCGCCCTAATCTGGCAGGTGAGGTAGTTGCGATCAACAGTGAAGGTCAGGTTCACTGTCTGAGGTAATCCATCCCGAGCGGCCGAGAGACCTGGCTCTGAGACGCCGCAGCAACCACCCACCGCGGGCAGGTGCTACCGCCAGGAGCGATGGAGGAGTGAGAGCGATGGTCATGCTCACCACCAGGCGGGTCATCGATCAGTGCCGGCGCACTGTCACGGGCTGTCGTCCCAACTGCTCAGCTAGCTGATCTTCCGAGCAACCGACATCCCCCGACCACCATCTGCCCAATTCTCGAGCTGGGCGGGTTCGGCGCGCGCGCCTGGACACCCTGGAGCACATCGTGATCACCCTGGAGAACCTCAGCAAGACCTTCCGAAGTACGTCAGGGTCCGTCGTGGCCCTCGACGACGTCACCTTCGACGTCCAGGCGGGCGTCATCGCCGGCGTCGTCGGCCCGGCCGGGGCCGGCAAGTCGACCCTGGCGCGCGTCCTGTCCCTCCGCGAACGGCCGGACAGCGGCGTCTTCCGCCTCGACGGGCGCAACACCAGTGCGCTGGACGAGCGCAGCCTGCGCGTCGCGCGGTCCCGGATCGGCGTCGTCCCCTCCGGCGACTCGCTGCTCGGCCAGCGCACGGCCGCCGGCAACATCGCGCTGCCGCTGGAACAGGCCGGCATGGACGGCCCGCAGCGGCGTGAGCGGGTGGGCAAGGTGCTCGACCTCATCGGGATGACCGACAAGGCGGCCACCTACCCGGCCGAGCTGTCCCCGGGCCAGCGCCAGCGGGTGGCCGTCGCCCGGGCCCTGATCGGTGACCCGGCGGTGGTCCTCGCGGACGACCCGACGGCCTCGCTGGACGCCGACGGAGCGGCCGGGGTGCTGGCCGTGCTCGACCGCGCCCGCGCCGAGCTCGGCGCGACGGTGCTGGTCGCCACCCAGGACGCCAGCGTCGTGCGGCGCATCGCAGACGACGTCGCGGTGCTCGAGAACGGTCGGCTGCTCGAGGCGGGCCGCCTGCTCGACCTCGTCCGCGACCAGGAGAGCACGGTCGCCAAGGCCGTGCTGCCGGCCATCGACGGGCCGGTGCCCGACGGCTACGCGGGCGTGGCGGACGTCGTGCTGGTCGGCTTCGCGGCCGTCGGCTCGTTGCTGCCCGAGGCCGCGAGCCGCTTCGGTACCGACATCTCGGTGACCGGCGGCGGTGTCACCAAGATCGGCGAGACGCCGGTCGCGCGGTTCCGCCTCGCCCTGCTCGGGGCGGGGGCGGAGGCGGCGCTGGGCTGGCTTGCCGAGCGCGGCGGGGCCGTGCACCGGCACCCCGTGCCGCGGCCGCGCGCCGCCTGACTTCCGGGGAGGGTGCCCGGGCGCCGTAGGCTGGGGAGGTGCTGGCTGTCGTGCCCCGCCCGGTGACCGTCCGGGTCCCGTCCAAGGTGAACCTGCACCTCGCGGTCGGCGAGGTGCGCAAGGACGGCTTCCACGAGCTGTCCACCGTGTTCCAGTCGTTGTCGCTGACCGACGAGGTGACGGTGGCCGTCGCGGACGAGCCCGGCGTGGAGGTGGAGGGCGAGGGCGCCTCGGCGGTGCCGACCGGCGGGGCCAACCTCGCCTGGCGCGCTGTCGAGGAGCTCTCCCGGTACGTGGGCAAGGACACCGACGAGCCCAAGGTGCGGGTGCTGATCCGCAAGGGCATCCCGGTCTCCGGTGGCATGGCCGGGGGCAGCGCGGACGCCGCCGCGACCCTGGTGGGCCTGGCCAACCTGTGGAAGCTGGAGGTCAGCCGGGACGAGCTGGCCTCGGTTGCCGCCACCCTCGGCAGCGACGTGCCGTTCATGCTGCACGGCGGGACCGCACTGGGCACCGGCCGCGGCGAGCGGATCGTCCCGGTGCTCACCCGGCACACCTTCCACTGGGTTCTCGCCTTCGCCCGTGGGGGACTGGCCACGCCCAAGGTCTACGCCGAGCTCGACCGGCTCCGGGACACCGGCGACCCGCCGCGGGTTGGCTCCGCCGAGCCCGTGCTCGAGGCGCTCGCCGCCGGGGACGCCCGCCAGCTCGCCCTGCTGCTCGGCAACGACCTGCAGGCCGCGGCCGTGTCCCTGCGGCCGGGGCTGCGCAGGACGCTGCGGGCCGGGGTGGACGCGGGTGCGCTGGCCGGCCTCGTCTCCGGCTCCGGGCCTACCTGCGCGTTCCTCTGCGCCGACGCCGCGGACGCGGTGCGGGTCGCGGCGGAGCTCTCCGGAGCCGGGGTGTGCCGCACGGTCCGCGTCGTGCACGGCCCGGTCCCGGGCGCCCGCGTGGTCAACGACGACGAGCCCCACCGCGCGCCGCCCCAGGTGCACGCCTGACCGGGCTGTCGGAGGCGCCCGGTACGGTGAGGCCGTCATGGTCAACCTGGTCAACCTCGAAGCGGTCGGCAAGAGCTACGGCATGCGCCCGCTCCTCGACGCCGTCTCGCTCGGCGTGGGCGTTGGGGACCGGATCGGCGTCGTCGGCCTGAACGGCGGCGGCAAGACCACGCTCCTGGAGATCCTCGCCGGCATCGAGCCGCCGGACGGCGGCCGCGTCAGCCGCGGCCGCGACCTGCGCCAGGCGGTCGTCACCCAGCGCACGGAGCTCCCAGCTGGCTCGACGGTCCGCAACGCGGTGCTCGACCCGCTCGGCGTCACCGCCGAGCACGAGTGGGCGGCCGACCCGCGGGCCAGGGCCATCCTCACCGGGCTCGGCATCACCGCGCTCGGCGTGGACAGCGCGGTCGCGACGATGTCCGGCGGAGAACGGCGCCGGGTGGCGCTCGCCGCCGCGCTCGTCCAGGAGCTCGATCTGCTGATCCTCGACGAGCCGACCAACCACCTCGACGTCGAGGGCGTGCGCTGGCTGGCCGAGCACCTGACCGGCCGCGGCACCGCGCTGGTGGTGGTCACCCACGACCGCTGGTTCCTCGACACCGTCTGCACGAGGACCTGGGAGGTCGTCGGCGGGCGGGTCGAGCAGTACGAGGGCGGCTACGCCGACTGGGTCTTCGCCAGGGCAGAGCGCGCCCGGTTGGCCGCGACGCTCGAGGAGAAGCGCCGCAACCTCGCCGCCAAGGAGCTCGCCTGGCTCCGGCGCGGCCCGCCGGCGCGAACGTCCAAGCCCCGCTACCGGATCGAGGCCGCCGAGGCGCTGATCTCCGACGTCCCGCCGCCGCGTGACTCGGTCGAGCTGCTGGCGTTCGCCAAGCGCCGGCTCGGCCGGACCGTGCTGGAGCTGGAGGACGCCTCGGTGTCGGTCGGCGACCGCACCCTGGTCGACCGGCTGACCTGGCGGGTCGGCCCGGGGGACCGGATCGGCCTGGTCGGCGTGAACGGGTCGGGCAAGACGACGCTGCTGCGGCTGCTCGCCGGCGAGCTGGAGCCGGAGTCCGGCCGGCGGATCCAGGGACAGACCGTGCGGCTGGCGTATCTCAGCCAGGAGCTGCACGACCTGGCGGGCACGCAACGCGTGCTGGAGGCCGTCGAGGAGGTCGCGCGCCGGGTCACGCTCGGCAAGCAGGAAATGTCCGCCTCGCAGCTGGCCGAGCGGTTCGGCTTCCAGGCGGCGCGGCAGTGGACGCCCGTCTCGGACCTCTCCGGCGGCGAGCGCCGACGCCTACAGCTCGCCCGGCTGCTGATGGCCGAGCCGAACGTGCTGCTGCTCGACGAGCCGACGAACGACCTGGACATCGACACCCTGCAGCAGCTCGAGGACCTGCTCGACACGTGGCCGGGCACCCTGGTCGTGGTCTCGCACGACCGGTACCTGGTGGAGCGGGTCTGCGACGCGGTCTACGCCCTGCTCGGCGACGGCAGGGTGACGCACCTGCCCGGCGGGATCGCGGAGTACCTGGCCCGTCGGGACACCATGGTCGCTCCGGCGCCGGCGCCCCGCGCCACGGCCGCGCCCGCCACCCGCTCCGTCGCCGCCGAACAGCGCGCGGCACGCAAGGAGCTGGCCCGGCTCGAACGCCGGCTCGACGCGCTGACCGAGCAGGAGGAGTCGCTGCACCAGGCGCTCGCCGCGGCGGCGACCGACGCCGAGCGGCTGCTCGCGCTGGACGCCGAGCTGCGCGAGGTGTTGGCGGAGAAGACCACCGTGGAACAGCGCTGGCTCGAGGTGGCGGATGCGGCGGAGTAGGCCCATCTAGAGTTGAGGCTATGAGCCGTTTCGTCGACAAGCTGGTCGAGACCGCCAACACGGGCGGGCGCCGGCGCGGCGTCACCACCGGGGAGCCGACCGAACCCCTGCACACGACGTGGGCGCAGGTCCACGAGCAGGCCCGGGCGATGGCCGGCGCGTTGGTGACCGGTGGCCTCGCCCGGCACGACGCGGTCGCGGTGCTGGCCGCGCAGCCGGCGGCGATCGGGCCGGCGGTGCAGGCAGTCTGGCTGGCCGGGGGCAGCGTGACGATGCTGCACCAGCCGACGCCGCGGTCGGACCTGGCCGTGTGGGCCGAGGACACCGTGCGCGTGCTGAATATGATTGGTTCGAAGCTGGTTCTGCTCGGCGCCCCGTTCGACCAGCTCGCCCCGCTGCTCGACGAGCACGGCATCGGCTACCAGCTCATCGACGGACTCGCCTCGGGCACACCGTTGTCCTCGATCGTCGAGGTGGAGGAGGACGCGCCGGCGCTGCTCCAGCTCACCAGCGGCTCGACGGCCGACCCGAAGGCGGTCCGGATCACCCACGGCAACCTGCTGGCGAACATCAGCGCGATGGCCGAGCGGGCGGAGTTGGACGAGGACAAGGACATCATGGTGTCCTGGCTGCCGATGTTCCACGACATGGGCATGGTGGGCTTCTACACCACGCCCATGCTGATGGGGATCGAGCTGGTCAAGGTGACGCCGGTGGACTTCCTGTCCGCGCCGCTGCTCTGGGCCAGGCTGATCTCCAACTACCGGGGGACGATTACCGCCGCCCCGAACTTCGCCTATGCCCTCCTCGGCCGCCGGCTGGCGGGCGCCGACGAGGACTTCGACCTGTCGACACTGCGGATCGCCCTGAACGGCGCCGAGCCGATCGACGAGAAGGCCGTGGAGTCGTTCGTCTCGGCCGGTGCGCGGTTCGGGATGCCTGCGGAATGCGTTTTCCCGGCCTACGGAATGGCCGAGGGCACGTTGGCGATCTCCTTCGCCCGGCCGTTCATCGGGCTGCGCCTGGACCACGTGGACGCCGAGAAGCTGGAGGCGGAGAACCGCGCCGTGCCGGTCGACCCGGCGACCGCCACGCGGTCGTTCGCGTTGCTGGGGCCGCCGCTGTCGGGTTTCGAGGTCTCGATCGTGTCGTTGGAGGGCGAGGTACTCGGCGACCGCGAGGTGGGCGAGATCCGCGTGCGCGGCGAGTCCGTGACGCCGGGCTACCTCACCGTCGACGGTCCCGTGCCCACCCAGGACGACCAGGGCTGGCTGCACACCGGGGACCTGGGGTACACGGTGGACGGTGAGGTCGTCATCTGCGGCCGGGCCAAGGACGTGATCATCCTCGCCGGCCGGAACATCTACCCCACCGACATCGAGCGCGCCGCGTCCGCTGTGGACGGTGTGCGCGCCGGAAACGCGGTGGCCGTCCGTCTGGACGCCGGAACGCGGCGCGAGCGGTTCGCCGTGGTCGTCGAGTCGAGGCTGGCCGGTGACCCGGCGGCGGAGAAGGTCGTGCGCAAGGAGGTCGGCGCGCGGGTGTTCGAGGCCGTCAACGCCCGGCCGGTGGCGGTGGTCGTGCTCCCGCCGGGAACGCTCCCCAAGACCCCGTCGGGCAAGCTCCGCCGCGCCGCGGCCGGCGAGCAGGTCGCCGACCAGATCAGAACTCGCGCCGACGAAGCTCCGTGACCCAGGCCAACCGAAGGGCCTCGACCACGCCCGCGTGATAGCCCTGCCCGATGAAGAAGGTGCGGGTGAGCTTGAGCGTGGCGAGGTTCTCGGCGGTCGGGCCGTCGGGGTCGCTGATCGCGGAGGCGATCATGGTCATGAGGCGTTCGACGTCGCCGGGGCGGTAGCCGCGTTCGCTGGGTGGGGCCGGGGGAAGCGGCAGGGCGAGGACGTTGGTGTCCCGCCAGGCGTCGAGGAGCGTGCTGGCGGGGGTGTGGGTCAGGGGCTTTCGCTGTTGTTCGGGGTCGTTGGGCGGTGAGGCCGCCGGCGAGCTCGGCGAGTCCTTCCCGGCTGGCGCGGTGTCGGCGGTCAGGGCTTCGGCGCCGGGATCCGCGGGTGGTGTGGGGCTGGACTCGGCCTCGTCGTCGGTCCCGGCGGTGGGTGGCGGAGCGCTCGGGGTGGGGACAGCGGTGACCGTGGGCTGTGGGCTCGGGGAGTCAGGGCTGGTTGCGGTCGCCGTGGGTGGGGGGCTCGGCGTGTGAGGGCTGGTTGCGGTCGCCGTGGGTTGCGGGCTCGGGGCGGGTGGGTCGGAGTCCGGGCCTGTGGACGGCGTGGAGTTGCTCGCGGTGGGTTCGGGGGCGGCGGTGGGTCGCGGGCTTGGCGCGGGCGCCAGGGACCGCGTGACGGCGCCGGCGTCCGCGTCCGCGTCGGCGGGTGCGCTTGGGGTCTCCGGTGCACCGGTCGGCTCGGTGTCCTGGGTGGTGGGCTCGGTACCGCTGCGCCCCGTGAGGGGCGGCGCCGGCGGGCTTTCCCGGGGGGTGGGTGTCGAGCCGGGGGAGTCCGCGCGGGAAGTGGCCGCTGCGCCTGCGGAGGACTCGCCTGCGTGATCCGTGGGAGCGGGGGAGTCGGCGGAAGCGTCCTCGCCGGGCGCCCCCGTTCGCGACGCGACAGTTGTGTCGGTGCTCGCCTCTGGGGCCGACACGACCGCGGTCTCGCTGGCCGGCTCCGGCTTCGGGTCGTTCGCGTGGCGGCCGTTGGGTGGGGGCGTGGTGGCGGGCGCGCCCTGGATCGACGGCGGCACCGCCCACAGCATGGGGCTGGTCTGCTCCGCCGGCGTCGGCCGCGGGGCCACCGCCGGGCGCACCCGGGAACGTCGCTCCAGCTCCGCCTCGACGAGGTCCAGGAAGTCGTCCACCTGGTCCTCGTGGTAGCCGCGGCGGATCAACGGGGCGCTGTCGAACACGACGTTGCGGACGTCCTGCGGCGTCAGATTGTCCTGGCCGGACAGGGTGGCCTGCACCCGGTCCAGGAAGTCGTCCACCTGGTCCTCGTTGTAGCCGCGGCGGCCCAGCGGCGCGCGGTCGAACGTGACACAGTCGACCACCATCGGGGTCAGCGGGATCTCATCCGGCTGCTGCATGGCCGCCTCCGGCTCAGCGTGTGTGGAACAGGTTCTGCGCCGCTTCCAGACCCTTGCCCACCAACGCCTCGGTGGCGTCGGCGCAGTGGTCGATGGTGAACGCCAGCTCCTTGCGTTCGGCTGCGGAGAAGTCGCGCAGGACGAAGTCTGCCGGATCCATCCGTCCCGGCGGGCGGCCTATGCCGAAACGTACCCGGAGATAGTCCCGGGTTCCCAGCGACTTCGTGATCGATCGCAGTCCGTTGTGGCCGTTCTCGCCGCCGCCCAGCTTCAGCCGGACGGTGCCGTACGGCAGGTCCAGCTCGTCGTGCACGACGATCAGGTTCTCCGGCGTCACCTTGTAGAACCGGACCGTTCCGGCCACCGGGCCGCCGGAGACGTTCATATAGGACCTCGGCTTGGCCAGGGCCACCCGCCGGCCCTCCAACCGTCCTTCGAGGACGTCCGCGCCACCCTTGTGCGCCTTGAACCGGCCGCCCATCCGGGCGGCCAGCTCGTCGGCTACCAGGAAGCCGATGTTGTGGCGGTTCGCCGCGTACCGCGGCCCCGGGTTCCCGAGGCCGACCACCAACATCGGTGCGTCGTTCGAAGGATCCGGCATGTGGGGACCTCGCCAGAAGCGAACCGGGCGGCCCCACGGGGCCGCCCGGGTGGCTCAGCTCTCGCTGTCGGACTCGTCGGACTCGCCACCGACCGGAGGCGTGGCGCCCTCGGGGGCCTCCCCGCCGGCCTCCATCTCCTCGGCCGTCGGCGCGACGTTGATCGCGATGACCAGGGTGTCGGGGTCGGTCAGCAGCTCCGCGCCCTCGGTCAGCTCGACGTCCGACGCCAGGATCTGCGTGCCGGCCTCGACGCCCGCGATCGAGACCTCGAACTGCTCTGGGATGTGCAGCGCCTCGACCGCCACCTGCAGCGCCGAGGCGTCCTGGGTGACGAGGGTGCCGGGCTGCGCCTCACCGGTCATCACCACCGGCACGTCCACGGTGACCTTCTCGCCGCGCTGGACGAGCAGCAGGTCCACGTGCTCGATGTAGTTCTTGATCGGGTGCGTGGTGACCGTCTTGGTCAGCGCGAGCTCGGTCCCGTTCCCGATGTCGAGCGTGAGCACGGCGTTCTGACCGTGCTCCCGGACGACCCGGGCGAACTCGATGGCGGGCAGGGCCAGGTGCTTGGGCTCGGAGCCGTGGCCGTACAGCACCGCGGGGATCTTGCCGTCGCGGCGGGTGCGGCGCGCGGCGCCCTTGCCGAACTCGGTACGTGGTTCGGCGGCGAGACGGACCTCGGACACGGTGGTGCTCTCCTTGCTGGGGTTAACTCGGGCGGCGGCGGCCAGCGGCGACGGACGTACGCGCGGCTATCAAGCCGCCGCGTCGATCACGCCAGGCGTGACGCCTGCCCTCGCCGAGGCAACCTCAGCAGTTTACGTTGGCCTCCGGCGGGCGTACGCGCCGGGGCCGGGGTTTCGGCTCGTCAGGCGTTTCCGTCGAACAGACTGGTCACCGATCCGTCCTCGAAGACCTCCTGGATCGCCCGGGCCAGCAGCGGGGCGATCGACAGCACGGTCATCTTCGGGAAGCGCTTCTCGTCCGGGATCGGGAGCGTGTTGGTGAACACGACCTCCTTCGCCCCACACTCGGACAGCCGCTCCGGCGCAGGTCCGGACAGCACCGGGTGCGACGCGGCCACCACCACGTCGCCCGCGCCCTCGGCCAGCAGCTGGTCCACGGCCTTGGCGATCGTGCCGCCGGTGTCGACCATGTCGTCGATCACCACGCACAGCCGGTCGCGCACCTCGCCGACCACCCGGTTGGCCACCACCTCGTTGGGTCGTAACGGGTCCCTGGTCTTGTGGATGAACGCGATCGGCACCCCGCCCAGGTCGTCGGCCCACTTCTCGGCCAGCTTCGTCCGGCCGGCGTCCGGCGAGACCACCGTGACGTTGTCGCTGCCGTAGGTCTCCTTGACGTACCGGGAGAGCAGCGTCTGGGCGAACAGGTGGTCCACCGGCCCGTCGAAGAAGCCCTGGATCTGCGCGGTGTGCAGGTCGACGGTCATGATCCGGTCCGCGCCGGCGGTCTTGAACAGGTCGGCGACGAGGCGGGCGGAGATCGGCTCACGGCCCTTGTGCTTCTTGTCCTGCCGCGCGTACGGGTAGAACGGCATGATCACCGTGATGCGCTTGGCCGACGCCCGCTTCAACGCGTCGACCATCAGCAGCTGCTCCATCACCCACTTGTTGATGGGCTCGCTGTGGCTCTGGATGACGAAGGCGTCGCACCCCCGGACCGACTCCTCGAACCGGACGAAGATCTCGCCGTTGGCGAAGTCGTAGGCCGACTGGGGGGTGATGCTGACGTTCAGGTGCTTGGCGACCTCTTCGGCGAGCTCGGGGTGGGCCCGGCCGGAAAAGAACATCAGGTTCTTCTTCGGCGTCCCGGACTTGGCGTTCACGCGCCCTCCTGGCCCTGTTCGGAGGGGTCCTGCTCGCCGAGTGCCCGCTGCGCCGCCTCGGCCGCCGCCGTTCCCGGGCGCCGGCGCAGCACCCAGCCCTCGATGTTGCGCTGGGCACCGGCCGAGACAGCGAGCGCACCCGGCGGTACGTCGTTCCGCAGCACGGTGCCGGCTCCGCTGTAGGCGCCGTCGCCGACGGTGACCGGCGCCACGAACATGTTGTCCGAGCCGGTGCGCACGTGCGAGCCGACGACCGTGCGGTGCTTGGCCACACCGTCGTAGTTGACGAAAACGCTGGCGGCGCCGATGTTGGACTGCTCGCCGATCGTCGCGTCGCCCACATAGGACAGGTGGGGGACCTTCGAACCGGCACCCACCTCGGAGTTCTTCACCTCGACGAACGTCCCAATCTTGGAGCCGACGCCCAGCCGCGAGCCGGGTCGCAGGTAGGCGAAGGGCCCGACGCTCGCCCCCTCGCCGATCTCCGACTCCCGGCCGTGGGTGCGGACCACGCTCGCCCCCGCCCCGACCGTGACGTCGGTGAGCGTGGTGTCCGGCCCGACCACGGCGCCCTCGCCGACGCTGGTCCCGCCCCGCAGCTGCACACCGGGCTCGAGGACGACGTCGCGGGAGAGCTCCACCGCGGCGTCCACCCAGACCGAGGCCGGGTCCACCATCGTCACCCCGGCCCGCATCCAGCGCTCGAGGATCCGCCGGTTCAGCTCGGCGCCCAGCGCGGCCAGCTGGACGCGGTCGTTCACGCCCTCGACCAGCCACGGGTCCCCGCAGGTCCAGGAGCCCACCCGGTGCCCGTCGCCGCGTGCGATGGCCAGCACGTCGGTGAGGTACTGCTCGCCCTGGGCGTTGTCCGTGGACAGCCGGCCCAGCGCGTCGGCGAGTACCGCGGCGTCGAACGCGTACACCCCGGAGTTGATCTCGCGGATGGCCGCCTGCTCCGGCGTCGCGTCCTTCTGCTCCACGATCCCTGCGACGCTCCCGTCGGCGTCGCGCACGATCCGGCCGTAGCCGGTCGGGTCGGTGACGGTCGCGGACAGGACGGTCACCGCGTTGCCGGCCGAGCCGTGCTCGGCGAGCAGCGCGGAGAGGGTGAGCGTGTCGAGCAGCGGGACGTCGCCGTAGGTGACGACGACCGTGCCGCTCAGTCCGCTTGGCAGCTCGTCCAGCGCGCACCGCACCGCGTGCCCGGTTCCGTGCTGCTCCTGCTGCACGGCGACGGTGATCGTGGTGTCGATGGCCTTGGCGACCTCGTGCAGGTGCTCGGTCACGGCCTCCCGGCCGTGCCCGACGACCACCGCCATGCGTTGCGGGGACAGACCGGCCGCGGCCCGCACGGCGTGCTCGACCAGCGACCTGCCGGCCAGCCGGTGCAGCACCTTCGGTGTCGCGGACCGCATCCTGGTGCCCTCGCCGGCGGCGAGGATGATCGTGCTGACTTCGCCGAGCCCGGTGGAGCCCTCGAGCATCAGCTTTCTCCTCTGGCGTGATCGTTCAAGTCCTGAGAGTTCAGGAAGTCGATCCTACGTGGCCTCAGGGAGCATCCACGCGGGGTCGGGGTCGCCGGGCGCCGGCATCAGCTCGTCACCCTCCGTGGTCGCGATGGCGACGACATCGTTCCCGCCCTTGCGTTTCGCCTGGTACATGGCGGCATCCGCGCGGGCGAGCGCGCGGGCCGCCGTCTCGTCCGCGCGCAGCGACACCACGCCGACCGACAACGTCACACCGCGGGAGAGGTCGTCGGGCAGCTCGGCGACCGCCATCGCCGCGCGGCGCAGCGCCGCGGCCGCCGGCTGCAGCGGTGCTCCGGGCAGCAGCACGATGAACTCGTCGCCCCCGTAGCGGGCCACCATGTCGCTGCCGCGCAGGGTGTCGCGGACCGTGCTGGCGATGACCCGCAGCACGTCGTCGCCCTCGGCGTGGGAGAGCCGGTCGTTCACGCCCTTGAACCCGTCCAGGTCGACCAGCGCGATGGCGAGCGGTCCCCCGTCCCCGGACAGCTCCGCGAGCCGCTCGTCGAGGGCGCGGCGGTTGGGCAGGCCGGTCAGCGGGTCCTGAAGTGCCTGGCGGGCGACGGTGCCGTGCCGCCTGGCCAGCCGCTCGTGCTCGCGCCGGGTGTCCAGCGCGGCGACCCGGGACTCCCGCATGCCCCACAGCTGGGTCTCGAGCTCGGCGACGTAGTGGCGCAGCGCGCTGGCCGTGCGCTCGGCGTCGTCGGCGCCGGAGAGCCGGGCGAACTCCCGGATCAGGCACAGCAGCAGCGAGGGCTCGGCAGCCGTGTCGTCGAGCCGCTTCTGCACCCCGGCCAGCACCTCGACCGACTCCTGGAACCGGTTGGCCGCGGCGAGGCAGCGGGCGAGCGCGATGGCGACGAAGATCACCTCACGCGGTGCGGCGATGTCCAGCAGCCCGGTCAGCCGCTCGACGTAGGCCTCGCTCGGCTGGGCCAGCGCGTGCGCCGCGCCCACCACCGCGATCTGATCGGCCGCCGGCAGGTCGGCCCGGCGCGGGAACAGCGACTCGCGAAACGGGGTCTCCACGTCGGCGGCCATGGCGGCCGCGGTGGCGAACCGGGGTGCCGAGTCCTCGCCGATCCGCTCGAGGCGCAGGCCCCAGATCAGCTGCATGCGGCAGACGGTGATCAGGTGCACGGCGATGTCGTGCGGCCCGGCGCCGCGGCGGATGTGCCGGTGTGCCCGGCGCATCACCTGGTCGCCGACCTCGTACACGCCGAGTTCCATCAGCACCAGGCCGAGGTCCATCAGCGTGGAGGCCATCAGCACGTCCCACACCCGTGGGCCGAACAGCACGTCCGGCGGGACCTTCTCGTCGAGCATGGCGAGCCCCACGGCCGCCTCGGTGAGCGCCATGTCCTCGAAGCCCGACAGCAGCTGCCACTTGGCCCGCAGCGCGTGGGCGTCGGCCTGGAGCACGAGCAGGTCGTGGCGCTCGGAGTGGGTGAGGAAGTCGTCGATGATCCGCAGCGTGTCCTCGGCGCCGGCGTCGTTCACCCGGATCACCGCGGCCGCCCGGAGCAGTTGGCCGACCATGCGCGGGTCGCCGCGCCGCTGGACCTCCTCGAGCAGGCGGTCGACCTCGTGCGTGTGCCGGGCCCGTACCCCGCGCTCGCTCACCTGGGCGATGGCGAGCAGTTCCCGGGCTCGTCCCACGAGCCACGCGTCCGATCGATCGTCCAACGCCGGTAGGTCGACCTCGCCGCCGTCCACGCCTGGCTGCCACCTTCGTGCTGTTGTTTCTCCCGTTCACCGTGAGGCAGCTCCGCCGCCAGGGATCGAACCTGGACCATCAGAACCAAAATCTGAGGTGCTGCCTTTACACCACGGCGGACCGCGGGCGCTCGTACACCGCCCACGAATGGACATCGTGGCATGCATGGCCCCCGCTGGGCAGTGGTACCCGCCCAGAGGATCAAAGCACGGCTGGTCGAGTGTGATCTGGATCACCAACGAGGTGTCTCGCGTGGGGTCTGGACCGTCGGGAGGAGATGAACTTACGCTGTCGTAGGTTACGACCGCGTAGGTGAGGCTCGCCTTACCCATCGCTAGAAGGAGTATCAAGCGTATGACGACAACCCTCGAGCAGACCTCCAGTGGAGATCAGGCCTCGCCCAGAGGGCCGAAGCCGATCACGGTGGGCCACCGCAGCGGGTGGACCCAACTCGGTGTCTACGTGTTCATCCTGGTGCCGTTCGCGGCACTGATAGCGGCTGTTCCGCTTGCCTGGGGTTGGGGTCTGAGCTGGGTGGACGTCGGGTTGGCGGCGTTCTTCTTCTACTTCACCGGCCACGGCGTGACCGTCGGCTACCACCGGTACTTCACGCATGGCTCGTTCAAGGCCAAGCGACCGTTGAAGATCTTCCTGGCCATCGCCGGGAGCATGGCGGTGCAGGGCCCGCCGATCACCTGGGTGGCCGACCACCGACGCCACCACGCGTTCTCGGATCGCGAGGGCGACCCGCACTCGCCGTGGCTGTTCGGCACGGGCCCGCTGGCGATCGCCAAGGGCTTCTGGCACGCGCACATGGGCTGGGTGTTCGACCGCAGCCTGACCAACAAGCAGCGCTTCGCACCCGACCTGCTGGCCGACAAGAACATCGTCCGGGTGAACAACCTGTTCTGGCTCTGGACGATCCTCACGTTCACGCTGCCCGCGCTGCTCGGCGGGCTGATCACGTGGTCCTGGTGGGGTGCGCTGACCGCGTTCTTCTGGGCCGGTTTCGTGCGGGTCGCGATCCTGCACCACGTGACCTGGTCGACCAACTCGGTCTGCCACATGGTCGGCGACCGGCCGTTCGTGAGCCGGGACAAGGCGGCGAACGTCTGGGCGCTGGCGATCCTGAGCTTCGGCGAGTCGTGGCACAACCTGCACCACGCGGACCCGACGTGCGCCCGGCACGGGGTCAAGAAGGGGCAGATCGACACGTCCGCGCGCATCATCTGGCTGTTCGAGAAGTTCGGCTGGGTGCACAACGTCCGGTGGCCGACGCCGCAGCGACTGGCGAAGATCAGCGCCGGCGTCGAGTAATCGGGTCACGAACCGTCGGTGGTTGCCCGTAGGGTGGCCACGTGGCGGTCAGGCGGCGGGAGCGACGCGGTACCCCGGTACCGCGCGTCCGCATGACCGGCGAGGAGCGGCGTCAGCAGCTGCTGGACGTGGCGCGGTCGCTGTTCGCGGAGAAGGGGTTCGACGGGGCGTCGGTCGAGGAGATCGCGCATCGGGCGAACGTCTCCAAGCCGGTGGTCTACGAGCACTTCGGCGGCAAGGAGGGCGTCTACGCGGTCGTCGTCGACCGCGAGATGCACTCCTTGCTGGCCGAGATGACCTCCGCGCTGGCCGAGAACGCCCATCCGCGGCTGTTGCTGGAGCGGGCCGCGTTCGCGCTGCTCGACTACGTCGAGAGCTCGGCCGACGGATTCCGCATCCTGGTCAGGGCCTCACCGGTGGCCTCGGCGACGGGAACGTTCTCGAGCCTGCTGAACGACATCGCCTCGCAGGTGGAGAGCATCCTCGGGGTGCAGTTCAGCTCGCGCGGCTACGACCCGAAGCTGGCCGCGCTCTACAGCCAGGCCCTGGTCGGGATGGTCGCGCTCACCGGCCAGTGGTGGCTGGACGTGCGACGGCCCGGCAAGGAGGAGGTCGCCGCGCACCTGGTCAACCTCTCCTGGAACGGGCTGCGGCACCTGGAGAGCGAGCCTGAGCTGCGCGAGTCCCACTAGTAGTGGCGGTTCAGCGCGGCTGGTCCGCGACCCAGCGGGTCACGCCGGGCTGATCCGCAGGAGCTTGTCGTCCTCGCCGTTGGTGGTGGTCACGTAGAGGGCGTTGCCCGGGCCCATGCGGGCGGCGCGGAGGCGGCCGAACTGGTCCTGGATCTCCTCGGGGATCGTCACCGACTCCACGTCACCCTGGTCGGTCAGGGTGAGCAGGAGCACCTTGGCTCCCTTGAGCGCGGTCACCACCAGCGCACCCTCCAGCGAACCCCACTCGTCGCCCTCGAGGAACGTCGCGGCGCACAGCGCCTCCGTGGTCGGGCCGGACTGCCACTTCGCGGGGACGGCGTCGGGGAAGCGGTCCAGATCGGTCATCGGCACGCTCTCGTCGTAGCCGCCGACCGTGCCGCCCCGGGACGGGTCCCACCCGTAGTTCCGCCCGGCCTGGATCAGGTTGACCTCGTCGTTCTTCTCCGGGCCGTGCTCGGCGGTGAAGATCTGGCCCGATCCCGGCCGGACGGCCACACCCTGGATGTTGCGGTGGCCGTAGGACAGCACGTACCGCTCCCGCTCGTTGGACGAGGAGATGAACGGGTTGTCGGGCTTCGGCTCGCCGGTCTCGAGGTCCAGGCGCAGCACCTTGCCACCGAGGCTGGTGCGGTCCTGGGGGAGCGAGCCGTCGGCGATGTCGCCGGTGCCGACCAGCAGGCTCCCGTCCTCGGCCAGGGTGGGGCGGCAGCCGGAGTGCCGTCCGCCGCCCAGCGGCAGACCGGTCAGCAGCTCACGCTCCCGCCGCGCCGTCGCCCCGTCCTCGGCCAGCCGCCAGGTCACCAGCCGCACGTCGTTGGCCTGGCCGTTCTCGGTGTGCGTCTGGCACGTCGTGAAGCGCCGGGTCTGCTCGAAGTCGGGGTGGACGACCATCCCCATCAGGCCGCCCTCGCCCTCGACCAGCACGTCGGACAGGTCCGCCTTGACCTCGCTGACCGTCGCGCCCGGCTCGGCGCTGGACAGCAGCGCGATCTTGGCCGGCCGCTGGGTCACCAGCACCTTGCCGTCGGGCAGGAACCCGATGTCCCACCCGTGCGACATTCCGCGGGCGACCTCCTCGACCTTGAGCCCCGGGGTCCCGGTCGTGCTGCTCGCGGTGGTCGGTGCCGATTTCGGCTCGCTCTGCGACGGCACCTCGCCGACCGAGGTCTCCGAACACGCGGTGGTCACGGTCGCGGCCAGTGCGACAACGAGAAGGCTCGCCCGGTTTGCCATGGGTCAAGAATGCCTGGTCGTGCGTCGCTCGCCGCGGCCAGGTCCTCCCAGCGCCGGTCGCACGCCGAGCTGTCCACGCCCGCTCGGCGCTGGCCGCGCGGCAGTCACGGTGGACGAGGACTTGTCCGCGCTGCGAGCGGCACTCGGAGCGGCGATCACTACTGTGATCAGCGTGAGCGAGGCTTCCACCCACTTTCCGACCCCCGGCCTGTCCCTCGAGCTCGGCAGTGCGGTCGCCACGCTGACCATCGACCGGCCGGCCAAGCGCAACGCGATGAGCTACGCCATGTGGGCGGCACTGCCGGACCTGCTCGGCCAGGTCGAGGCCGACGACGCGACCCGCGCCCTGGTCGTCCGGGGCGCCGAGCACTTCAGCGCCGGGGCCGACATCGGGGAGTTCGTCTCGCTGCGCGGCGACGCCGACAGTGCCCGCCGCTACAGCGCCGCGGTGCACGACGGGGTGCGCTCGATAGCGGGGCTCGGCAAGCCGACGGTCGCCGCCGTGACCGGGTTCTGTGTCGGCGGGGGCTGCGAGATCGCGTTGGCCTGCGACATCCGGATCGCGGCCGAGGACGCCCGGTTCGGCATCACCCCCGCCAAGCTCGGCATCGTCTACGACCACACCTCGACCAAGCAGCTCGTGGACGTGGTCGGGCCGGCCTGGGCCAGCCAGATCCTGTTCTCCGCCGAGCTGCTCGACGCCGCGACCGCGCTGCGGATCGGCCTGGTCAACGAGCTGCACCCGGACCGGGACGTGGTCGCGAGAGCGACCGAGCTGGCCGCGACGATCGCGAGCCGGGCCCAGCTGTCGGTGCGCGGGTCGAAGACGATCATCGCCCGGATCCGGGACGGCCGGTACGAGGAGGACGACGAGGTCCGGGCCTGGTACGAGGCCTCGGTGACCAGCGCCGACTACGCCGAGGGTGTCCGGGCCTTCCTGGACAAGCGCACACCCCGCTTCTGAGCGGCACCTCGATCGGGTCGCGCGCGAAAAAACCTGTCGGTCCCGGCGCGTAGGCTCGACCCCGAGAACCCCGGCCGGTGGCTCGTCCCGGGCAGGGGTCTGTCGCCGCGCTCGTCCGAGGGGTTCACACGCCGTGTCCGGTCCACTCTCCGGTCTGCTCGAAGCCGTCCTGCCCGATCCCGCCCTGACCACCGTCGTCGAAGCCGTCGGCACGACAACCCTCGAGCTCGAGGGCCCGCCCGCGGCCCGTCCGCTGGTCGCCGCCGCGATTGCCGCCAAGGCCCCGGTGCTGGCCGTCACCGCCACCGGGCACGAGGCCGACGACCTGACCGGTGCCCTCGCCGACCTGCTCGGCAGGGACCGGGTCGCGAACTTCCCCTCCTGGGAGACCCTGCCCCACGAACGGCTCTCCCCGCGGGCGGACACGGTCGCCCGCCGGCTGGAGATCCTGCACCGGTTGGCGAGCGGGAACGGCCCGCGCGTGGTCGTCGCGACCGTGCGCAGCCTCATTCAGCCGATGGCGCCGGGGCTGGGCCGGCTGGCCCCGGTACAGCTCGCCGTCGGCGTCGAGCACGACTTCGAGGAGCTGGTCGAACGCCTGGTCCAGCTCGCCTACACCCGGGTCGACATGGTCGAGAAGCGCGGCGAGTTCGCCGTCCGCGGCGGCATCCTCGACGTCTTCGTCCCCACGAGCGAGCATCCCGTCCGGGTGGAGTTCTGGGGCGACGAGGTCACCGAGATCCGCGCCTTCGCCGTCGCCGACCAGCGCTCGCTGCCCGGCGAGGTCACCGAGTTCACCGCGCCACCGTGCCGGGAGCTGCTGCTCACCGAGGAGGTCCGGGCACGGGCGCTCGAGCTGGCGGCCGAGCACGCCGCCGACGCCCACCTCGCGGAGATGCTGGCCAAGCTCGCCGACGGCATCCCGACCGAGGGCATGGAGGCCCTCGTCCCGGTGCTCTGCGAGGGCGAGCTCGAGCTGCTGACCGACGTCCTCCCGGCCGGCGCGCACGTGCTGGTGATCGACCCGGAGAAGGTCCGGACCCGCGCCCACGACCTGGTGCGCACGGGCCAGGAGTTCCTCGAGGCCGCCTGGATGGCTGCGGCCGGCGGTGGCGGCAGCCCGCTGGACCTTGGCGCGTCGGCCTACCGGGAGCTGGGCGAGACCGCGCGGCACGCCCGCGAGACCGGGCACCCGTGGTGGACGCTGTCCCAGCTCACCACTCCGGACGAGCACGTCGTCCAGCTCGACATCAGGCCGGTCGAGGGCTACCGCGGCGAGGTCGCCCGCGCGTTCACCGACCTGCGCGCACACACCGCGTCCGGTGGTGCCGCGGTCCTCGTCGTGCCCGGCGCCGGCACCGCCCGCCGGGCGGTGGAGCAGCTGGCCGAGGCGGAGGTGCCGACCGTGCTCGCCGAGGACGGGCTGGCCGAGCCGCCGCGCCCGGGCGTGGTCACGGTGACCAGGGGCTGCCTCGAGGAGGGCTTCCTCGCGCCGCGGCGTGCGCTGGTGGTGCTCACCGAGACCGACCTGACCGGTGGCCGGCACGGCACGTCCAGCCGTGACCTCTCGACGAAGATGCCGTCCCGGCGCCGCAACGCGGTGGACCCGCTCGCGCTGCGCTCGGGCGACTACGTCGTGCACGAGCAGCACGGCATCGGCCGCTACGTGGAGATGGTGCAGCGCACGGTCTCCGGCGCCACCCGCGAGTACCTCGTGCTCGAGTACGCCTCGTCCAAGCGTGGCCAGCCGGGCGACCGGCTGTTCGTGCCGACCGACCAGCTCGACCAGGTCTCCCGCTACGTCGGCGGCGAGCTGCCGACGCTGAACAAGCTCGGCGGCTCGGACTGGAAGAACACGAAGTCGCGGGCGAAGAAGGCGGTCAAGGAGATCGCCGCGGAGCTGGTGCAGCTCTACGCCGCCCGCCAGTCCGCGCCCGGGCACGCGTTCGGCGCCGACACCCCCTGGCAGCGCGAGCTCGAGGACGCGTTCCCGTTCACCGAGACACCCGACCAGATGGCGGCGATCGACGAGGTCAAGGCCGACATGCAGCGCGGCGTGCCGATGGACCGGGTGATCTGCGGCGACGTCGGGTACGGCAAGACCGAGATCGCGGTGCGCGCGGCGTTCAAGGCCGTCCAGGACGGCAAGCAGGTCGCCGTGCTGGTGCCGACGACGCTGCTCGCCCAGCAGCACCTCAACACCTTCACCGAGCGCATGCAGTCCTTCCCGGTGACCGTGCGAGGCCTGTCCCGGTTCACCCACGGCCCCGACGCCGAGGCGGTGATCGAGGGGCTCGCCTCCGGCGAGGTGGACGTGGTCATCGGCACGCACCGGCTACTCCAGACCGGCGTCCGGTACAAGGACCTCGGGCTGGTGATCGTCGATGAGGAGCAGCGCTTCGGCGTCGAGCACAAGGAGCACATCAAGGCCCTGCGCACGCACGTCGACGTGCTCACGATGTCGGCGACGCCGATCCCACGCACGCTGGAGATGTCGCTGGCCGGGATCCGCGAGATGTCGACGATCCTCACCCCGCCCGAGGACCGGCACCCGATCCTGACCTACGTCGGCAGCTACGACGACAAGCAGGTCGGCGCCGCCATCCGACGCGAGCTGCTGCGGGACGGCCAGGTGTTCTACGTGCACAACCGGGTCTCCTCGATCGAGAAGGCCGCCCGGCGGCTGCGGGAGCTGGTACCCGAGGCGCGGATCGTCACCGCGCACGGCCAGATGAACGAGGACCGCCTGGAGAAGATCATCGAGGGGTTCTGGCAGCGCGAGTTCGACGTGCTGGTGTGCACCACGATCGTGGAGACCGGACTGGACATCGCCAACGCCAACACGCTCATCGTCGAGCGCGGTGACCTGCTCGGCCTGGCCCAGCTGCACCAGCTGCGCGGCCGGGTCGGCCGGGGCCGGGAGCGCGGCTACGCCTACTTCCTCTACCCGCCGGAGGCCCCGCTCACCGAGACCGCCCACGACCGGCTGGCCACGATCGCGCAGAACACCGAGCTCGGGGCGGGCATGGCGGTCGCCATGAAGGACCTCGAGATCCGCGGCGCCGGCAACATCCTCGGCGCCGAGCAGTCCGGGCACATCGCCGGTGTCGGCTTCGACCTGTACGTCCGGCTGGTCGGCGAGGCGGTCGACGCGTTCCGCAGGCACGCCGGCGCCGAGCCGGGCGAGGAGGAGGCCGAGCTCGCCGAGGTGCGGGTGGACCTGCCGATCGACGCCCACATCCCGCACGACTACGTCCCGGGCGAGCGGCTGCGTCTCGAGGCGTACCGCAAGATAGCGGCGGCGGCCGACGCCGAGGGTCTCACCGCGGTGGAGGAGGAGCTGAAGGACCGGTACGGCGCACCGCCGGAGCCGGTGCGCCGGCTGTTCGCGGTCGCCGCGTTCCGCCAGACGTGCCGCCGGCACGGGGTCACCGAGGTCACGATGCAGGGCAACCTCATCCGCTTCGCCCCGCTCCCGCTGCGCGACTCCCAGACGGTGCGCCTCAAGCGCCTCCACCCCAAGGCCACGTTCAAGACCGTGTCGAACCTGGTCTCGGTACCGCGCCCGACCGAGGGCGCGGCCGGCGGCCGCATCGGCGCGCCCCCGCTGCGCGACACCGCCCTGCTCGACTGGTGCGCGAACCTGCTCGGGTCGCTGGAGATCGCCCCCGCCCCGGTCGCCTAAACGTGTCCCGCCCGACGCGCGGCCACCGCGCTGAGAGGCGGGCACGGCGTTGTGAGAGGCTAACCAGCCGTGACGACTGCCAAGTTCCGCCGGCACGGGGTGCTCGCCGTTCTGACCGCTCTGGTCGCGACGCTCACCGCGTGTGGTTCCG
Organism: Actinophytocola xanthii; assembly: GCF_001921205.1. Lineage (GTDB taxonomy): Bacteria > Actinomycetota > Actinomycetes > Mycobacteriales > Pseudonocardiaceae > Actinophytocola > Actinophytocola xanthii. The sequence continues at coordinate 59,736 of NZ_MSIE01000043.1, forward strand.
GGCCGAGCCGGGTCAACTCCGCGGTGATCGTCGACGGCAGCACATCGATCTCCGTCGACACCGTGCAGGGGCTGGTCGAGAAGGTCGTGCGGGAGCAGCCGGCCGCCCGTCCGCTCGCCCAGCAGCGCAAGCTCGACCTTGTCGCCCGGGAGGCGGTGAGCCAGCTCGTCGTGCACGAGCTGATCACCGACGCCGCGCGGGAGGAGGACATCACCGTCAGCCGCGAGGAGCTGAGCCGGGCGCTGTCGGGCAACCCGTTCGGTGACGAGCTGCCCGACGACGGCAGCGTCCCGCCGGAGGCGCTCGCCAGCCAACTGGTCTACCGGGCCCGCGACCAGCGGGAGGCCGTCATCGACCAGCTCCTGCTGGCCCAGCTCGCCGCCAAGTACTACCAGCGGCTCCAGATCACGATGGACTTCACGGTCATCTCCGGCGACCAGACCGGCGGGGACCCGTCGTCGATGCGCGAGCAGGCCGAGGACAAGGCGCGCCAGTTCGCGGCCGACCCGGACAAGGTGGGCGACCTCATCGCGAAGGACACCGAGGCCGGGGTGAACGCGAGCGAGGGTGCCGAGTTCGCCGCGCTGCAGGATCCGGCGCTGGCCTCCACCGTGATGTTCGGCGCCGAGGAGGGCTCCGTCGTCGCCTTCGAGCCCTCGCCGGGGCAGGCGCTGTGGGTGGTCGGCCTCATCCGCTCCCGCGACACCGACGCCTCGCCCGAGGTCGCCGAGCAGCCGCAGGTCGAGCCCGAGCAGCTGGTCGCCATCGGCCGACGCTTCCTCCAGCCCTACGCCGAGGAGACCTCGATCGAGGTCAGCCCCCGGTACGGCGTCTGGGACCTGGCCGCGATGGGTGTCGCGCCGAGCGACGACGAGACCGTCGGCCTGGTGTTGACGCCTGAGAACGCCTCGCAGTGACCGCTGCCGGCGCGGGTCCGGGCACGGCGGTCGTGCTCGTCGACCGCGACCAGGTGCCGGCGGCGGCGATCCCGTTGTTGCGTTCCGCCGGGTCCGTGTTCGCCACCGGCGCGGTCGGCCTCGGCCTGCCGCCGGTGCCCGGTGACCTGACCGACCGCTCACTCGCGGGCCCGGTCGTGCTCGTGACCGACGACCTCGACGACCCGTCCGCGGCCGCGCTGCTCGCCGCCGGGGCCGCGTTGGTCGGTGGGCCGCCGGCCGGAGCGGGCCTACTCGACGCGGCGGCGGTCATGGACCGGTTGCGCTCGCCAGGCGGCTGCCCGTGGGACGCCGAGCAGACCCACGAGTCGCTGCGCCAGTACCTGGTGGAGGAGTGCTACGAGCTGCTGGACGCCATCGAGGACGGCGACCGCGTCGCCCTGCGCGAGGAGCTCGGTGACGTGCTGCTGCAGGTGCTCTTCCACGCCCGGGTCGCCCAGGAGGACCCGGACGACCCGTTCTCGATCGACGACGTCGCGGCGGGGTTGGTGGCCAAGCTCGTCGCCCGGCACCCGCACGTGTTCGCCGGCGGGGATCCCGCGGTGCGCGACGCCTCCTCCCAACAGCAGCGCTGGGAGGAGCTCAAGCAGCAGGAGAAACGTCGGGAGTCCTGTGTAGACGGAGTGGCGGGCGGGCAGCCCGCCCTGGCGCTGGCCGCGAAGCTCGTCTCCCGCACCAAGAACGCCAAGCTCCCCGAGGAGCTGCTGCCGACCGGAACCGACACCGGCGCCCAGCTGTTCGCCCTCGCGGCGGCCGCGAAGCTCGCCGGGGCCGACCCCGAGGACGAGCTGCGGGCGGTCGCCAGGCGGTTCGCCGCCGACGTCCGTGCCGCCGAGAGTGCGGCCAGGGCGGCCGGAGTGGCCGCGATGGACCCGGCAGCCTGGCGCCGGTTCTGGCCGACCGGCCCGGGCGGGGACACCCGGCGGGAGGGCTGACTCCCCGGCCGCCCGGCGAATGTGGCGGCGCGTGTCGGTGCCGGTGACTAACGTGGCGGCGTGACCGACTCCTACCTCCGTTTCCCCCACCTGCACGGAGACCTGGTGACCTTTGTCGCCGAGGACGACGTGTGGTTGGCCCCCGTCGAGGGCGGCCGCGCGTGGCGGGTGTCCGCGGACCAGGCCGGGGCGGGCTCGCCGCGGTTCTCCCCGGACGGCACCCGGATCGCCTGGACCAGCTGGCGCGACGTGGAGCCGGAGATCCACCTCGGCCCCACCGAGGGCGGCCCGAGCCGGCGGCTGACCTACTGGGGCGACCCGGCGACCGAGGTCCTCGGCTGGCTGTCGGACGAGGAGGTGGTCGCGGCCAGCACCGTCGGCCAGCACTCGATCCGGCAGAGCTGGGCCCACGCGGTCGCGACCGACGACGGGCGAACCCGCCGGCTGCCCTTCGGTCCGGTCGGCGGCCTCGCCAGCGGACCCGACGGCGCCGTGCTGTTGCTCGGCGCGTACTCCCGCGAGCCGGCCTGGTGGAAGCGTTACCGCGGCGGCACCGCCGGCAAGCTCTGGCTCGACGCCGAGGGGAACGGGGAGTTCACCCGGTTCCTGCCCGACGTGAACGGCAACATCTCCGCGCCGATGTGGGTGGGCGACCGGATCGCGTTCCTCTCCGACCACGAGGGGGTCGCCGACCTCTACTCCTGCCGGCCGGACGGTCAGGACCTGCGTCGGCACGCGGTCGACGCGCCCGGTGGCTTCTACGCCCGCAACGCGACCACCGACGGGACGCGAATCGTCTTCCACCGCGCGGGCCGGTTGTGGCTGGTCGAGGACCTGACCGGGGACGCCGAGCCCCGGGAGCTGGACATCCGGCTGGGCGGCCCCCGCACGGCCAGGGTGCCCTACCCGGTGCGGGCGGCCGACGAGCTCGACGACGTCGGTCCGGACCGGACCGGTCGGGGCAGTGCGGTCGAGGTCCGCGGGACCGTGCACTGGCTGACCCACCGCGACGGCCCGGTCCGCGCGCTGGCCGCGACGCACGGGGTGCGTGCCCGGATGCCCCGCACCCTGGGCGACCAGGTCGTGTGGGTCACCGACGCCGAGGGCGAGGACGCCCTGGAGGTCGCGCCGATCGCCGGCTCCCCGTCCGACCCGGCCGCCGCGCCCCGGCGCATCGGCGCCGGGCGGCTCGGCCGGGTGATCGAGCTGGTCGGGTCGCCGGACGGGCGGCGGGTCGCCGTCGTCACCCACGACGGTCGCCTCCTGCTGGTCGACCTGGCGAGCGGGGACCTGCGCGAGGTCGCGAGCAGCGAGCACGCCGACCCGGTGGACCCCGCCTTCTCGCCCGACTCGAGCTGGCTCGCCTGGTCCCACCCCGGTCCGCCGCCGCTGCGCAACATCCGGTTGGCCAACGTGACCGACCTGTCCGCGGTGGACGTGACGCCGATCAGGTTCGTCGACACCGACCCGGTGTTCACCGCCGACGGCAAGCACCTGGCGTTCCTGTCGGCACGCAGCTTCGACCCCGTCTACGACGTACACGTGTTCGACGTGTCCTTCCCGAACGGCTCGCGGCCGCACCTGGTGCCGTTGGCCGCGACCACGCCGTCGCCGTTCTCCCCGCAGCTGCGGGGGCGGCCGGTGCAGGACGAGGACGATGACAAGGGCAAGGGCAAGGGCAAGGACAAGGACGGCAAGGACGACGACACCGCTCCGCGGACCGAGGTGGATCTCGAGGGCCTCGGCGACCGCGTGGTGCCGGTGCCGGTGGCCCCCGCGCGGTACCGCTCGTTGCGCGCGGTGAAGGGCGGGCTGGTCTGGCTGCGCCCGCCGCTGACCGGGGTGCTCGGCGACGAGGAGCTCGACGAGGACGGCGACCGGCCGGTGCTGGAGCGGTACGACTTCGCCAAGCGCAAGCGGGAGGAGCTCGCCGACGGCGTCGACGAGGTGTGGGTCACCGGCGACTGGGAGCGGCTGGTGCTGCGGGACGGCCGGAACCTGCGGGTGCAGCCAGCCGACCGCAAGTCCGACGGCGACTCCGACAGCGCCGACGAGGTCCGCGTCGACCTGTCGCGCGTCCGCGTGCAGGTCGACCCTGGTGCGGAGTGGCGCCAGTCGTTCGACGAGGCCTGGCGGCTGATGCGGGACAACTTCTGGCGGGCCGACATGGGCGGGGTCGACTGGACCGCCGTGGGCGACCGGTACCGCCCGCTGGTCGACACGCTCGGTTCGCACCACGAGCTGGTCGACCTGCTCTGGGAGGTCCAGGGCGAGCTGGGGACCTCCCACGCCTACGTCACCCCGCCCGGTCGGGACGTCGAGGACGCACGCCGGGTGGGCCTGCTCGGCGCCGACCTGACCCTCGACGAGGACGGCCGGTGGCGGGTCGCCAGGGTGCTGCCCAGCGAGACCTCCGACCCGCGCGCCCGTTCGCCACTGCACGCACCGGGCGTCGCGGTCCGCGAGGGCGACGCGATCCTCGCCGTCGACGGCCGTCCGGTCACGTCCTCCACCGGGCCGTACCCACTGCTGCTCGGGACCGCGGGCAAGCCGGTGGAGCTGACCATCGGGCCGGCCGGCGGCGGACCGGCCCGCAGCGTCGTCGTGGTGCCCCTGCTGGACGACATGACGCTGCGCTACCACGACTGGGTCGCCGGCCGGCGCGCTCACGTGCACGAGGCGAGCGACGGGCGCATCGGCTACGTGCACGTGCCGGACATGGTGGCCAACGGCTGGGCCCAGCTGCACCGGGACCTGCGGTTGGAGGTCCGCCGGGAGGCCCTGATCGTCGACGTGCGGGAGAACCGGGGCGGGCACCTGTCGCAGCTGGTGGTGGAGAAGCTCGGCCGGACGGTGGTCGGCTGGCAGGTCAGCCGCAACGGCCGCCGCGCCCAGAGCTACCCGGGCGACGCGCCGCGCGGCCCGGTGGTGGCCGTGGCCAACGAGTTCTCCGGTTCCGACGGCGACATCGTCAACGCGGCGATCCGGGCGCTGGGGATCGGGCCCGTGGTCGGCGTGCGGACCTGGGGCGGTGTGATCGGCATCGACATGCGCTACCGACTCGTGGACGGCACCCTGGTGACACAGCCCAAGTACGCCACCTGGCTGCGCGGGCCCGGCTGGGGCGTGGAGAACTACGGCGTCGACCCGGACGTGGAGGTTCCGATGGCACCGCAGGACCACGTCGCCGGTCGCGACCCGCAGCTGGACACCGCGATCCGGTTGGCGCTGGACGCGCTGGCCGAGAACCCGGCCGCCACCCCGCCCGAGCTGCCCCCGCTGGAGTGATGCCGTGTCGACGTTCGATGCCGAGACCGAGGCGATGATCGAGGCGAACCGGGTCAACTGGGACGCCAGGACCCCGATCCACGTGGTGAGCTCGTTCTACGGCCTGGACGGCAGCCGCCCGGCCGCCGGCTGGTTCGCCGACTACGAGTGGGTGGACCTGCCGGAGCTCGCCGGTGTTGACGTCCTGCACCTGCAGTGCCACCTGGGCACGGAGACCCTCGCGTTCGCCGAGAAGGGTGCGCGGCCGGTCGGGCTGGACATCTCCGGGGAGTCGGTGCGCGAGGCAGGCCGGCTCGCCGCCGAGCGCGGACTGGACATCTCCTATGTCCGGGCGGACGTGTACGACGCCGCCGACGCGCTCGGCCGACGCACCTTCGACGTCGTCTACACCGGCAAGGGCGCGGTGTGCTACCTGCCCGAGCTCGACCCGTGGGCGGCTGTCGTGGCCGAGCTGCTGCGCCCCGGTGGGTGCTGCTACCTCGTGGAGTTCCACCCGCTGCTCTACTCGCTCGGCGTGGTCCCACCGGCCGACGGCGACCAGGGGCTGACGCTGCGCGGCGACTACCTGGCCGGGCGCGGCGCGGACAGGCGCGACGCCACGTTCACCTACACCGACGGTCCGGCGCTGACCGAGGGGACCGTGGCCTACGAGTGGCGGCACGGCGTCGGCGAGGTGGTGACCGCGCTGGCGGGCGCCGGTCTGCGGATCGAGCGGGTGCGCGAGGACCCGCGCCTGCCGTGGCCCCGCTGGCCGTCGATGGAGCGCGACCCCGACGGCTGGTGGTCGCTGCCGGCCGAGGCGCCGCGGATCCCGCTGCTCTACGCGGTCCTCGCCCGCAAGCCCTAGACGAGGGCCTCCCAGCGGGCAGCTACCGGGGCGCCGGCGACCCAAGGTCGTCCGAACGGGTCCTTTTTGAGCTATTTGCCCAGCTCAGGACGTTAATGGGGCACGGAAAGCGGTAACTTCCGGCCCGGACCCCACATCGGCGGCGGCGGATTACGTAGCCTGAGGGCGTGGCCGTATCCGCAACTCCACCGTCGACCACGCCCATCGAGCCCTCGAGCCCGCCGCGGGGACCGCACCGCAGGCGGGTGGTCGGCCCGCTGTTCATCGTCATCGTGCTCGTCGCCGGCCTCGTCGGCGTCGTCGTGCTGGACCGCTCCGAGGAGTCCGCGCGCCGCCCGCCCGCGGACCCCGCGTTCGAAGTGCCGCAACAGCAGGTGCTCCCCAGGAGCGCCGTTCCGCAGGCCGCGGCCATCGCACCGGGCGGTGACCGGACCACGGTCCGGCCCACCACCGCCGCCGTCCGCGACTGGGCGACGACGGTGTCGGAGAAGACCCAGATCCCCTCGCGCACCCTGGTGGCCTACGCCGAGGCGGAGTTGGCCGTGCGTGCCTCGGCCCCGGAGTGCGGGCTGAGCTGGACCACCCTCGCCGGCGTCGGCCGGGTGGAGTCCCACCACGGCCGCTACGGCGGCACCACGATCGGAGACGACGGTCGACTCTCGCCCCCGATCGTGGGCATCCCGCTCGACGGGTCGGAAGGGGTCAAGGCCATCCCCGACACCGACGACGGCCGGCTCGACGGCGACGTCGAGTGGGACCGCGCGGTCGGCGCGATGCAGTTCCTGCCCACGACCTGGTCGCGCTGGGGCGCGCGCGCGAACGGGGACGGCGAGGCGCCCGACCCGCAGAACATCGACGACGCCGCCCTGTCCGCCGCGAAGTACCTCTGCGCGAGCGGCGGCGACCTCTCCTCCGCCGACGGCTGGTGGCGCGCGGTGCTGACCTACAACCGCTCGGTCGCCTACGGCCAGGACGTCTTCAGCGGCGCCGACGCCTACGCCAAGGCGGCGCGGGAACTCGGCTGAGCAACGGGTCAGCGGTCCCGCTCAACCGCGATCCTGGCGCTGACCTCGCCGAGCGCCTCCTGGTACTCGGGCACGGGGTGCATCGCCACGGCCAGCCTGAGCTGGGTCTGCGCCTCGGTGATCCGGCCCTGCCGCTGGAGCGCCTTGCCCAGCGCGAACCGCGCGTAGTGGTCGGTCGGGTCGAGTTCCAGCACGCGCAGGAACGCCTGCTCGGCACGCCGCAGCTGGGCCGAGCCGAGGTAGGCGCGGCCGGCGAGCAGGTGCACCGACGAGGAGTCCGGCTCGGCGTCCAGGACCGGGCCCAACGCCGCCAGGGCGTCGAGCGGCCGGCGCGCCGCCACCAGCGCCTCCGCGCGTCGGAACGCCTCAAACGTGTCCTGCCGGTCCTCGCCCATGGTCGATGTCAACGCTACCCAAAGCTGCCCTGTTCCGAGAACCACCTTCGCGCGAGCCTCCGTCGACCCACTCCGGCCCCCCGCTACGCTGCGATGTGTGGGTGTGCCGACACCTGCGTTGGAACGTCCCCCATCCCGGTTGGAGCAGGCACGTGGCGGTTATCGAGCAGGTTGGTGCGCGCGAGATCCTGGACTCGCGAGGCAACCCCACCGTCGAGGTCGAGGTCGCGCTCGACGACGGCACCCTCGCCCGTGCCGCGGTGCCCTCCGGTGCCTCCACCGGCGAGCACGAGGCGGTCGAGCTCCGCGACAAGGACGCGGGGCGCTACAACGGCAAGGGCGTCGAGAAGGCCGTGACGGCCGTGCTCGACGAGATCGGCCCGGAGCTCGCCGGCGTCGACGCGGTCGACCAGCGGATCGTCGACCAGAAGCTGGTCGACCTGGACGGGACCCCGGACAAGTCCCGGCTCGGCGCCAACGCCATCCTCGGCGTCTCGCTCGCCGTGGCCAAGGCCGCCGCCGAGTCGAGCGGGCTGGAGCTGTTCCGCTACATCGGCGGCCCGAACGCGCACGTGCTGCCCGTGCCGATGTTGAACATCCTCAACGGCGGTGCGCACGCCGACACCGACGTCGACATCCAGGAGTTCATGATCGCGCCGATCGGCGCCGACTCCTTCCGGGAGGCGCTGCGCTGGGGCGTGGAGGTCTACCACGCGCTCAAGGGCGTGCTCAAGGGCAAGAAGCTCGCCACCGGCCTCGGCGACGAGGGTGGGTTCGCTCCCGCTCTCGGCAACAACCGCGAGGCGCTCGACCTGATCGCGGTCGCCGTCGAGAAGGCCGGCTTCACGCTCGGCCGGGACATCGCGCTGGCCCTGGACGTGGCGGCGACCGAGTTCTTCGCCGACGGCTCCTACGCCTTCGAGGGCACCAAGCGCAGTGCCGAGCAGATGCTCGGCTACTACGCCGAGCTGCTCGACGCCTACCCGATGGTCTCGATCGAGGACCCGCTGGCCGAGGACGACTGGGACGGCTGGGTGCGGCTGACCGACGAGATCGGGGAGCGGGTGCAGCTGGTCGGCGACGACCTGTTCGTGACCAACCCCGAGCGCCTCGAGGAGGGCATCGCCCGCCGCGCGGCGAACGCGCTGCTGGTCAAGGTGAACCAGATCGGCACCCTGTCCGAGACCCTGGACGCGATCTCGCTGGCCACCTCCTACGGCTACCGCAGCATGATGAGCCACCGCTCCGGGGAGACCGAGGACACCACGATCGCCGACCTGGCGGTCGCGACCGGCGTCGGCCAGATCAAGTCGGGCGCCCCGGCCCGGGGCGAGCGCACGGCGAAGTACAACCAGCTGCTGCGCATCGAGGAGATCCTCGGCGACGCCGCCCGGTACGCCGGCGACCTGGCCTTCCCCCGGTTCACCCCGGAGTCCTGAGCCCATGGCCGGGCGCGACGGCGAACGCGGCCGGCGGCGGGGCGGTGGAACCAGCGACTCCCGCGCCGGCCGGTCGGCGCGGCGTCCGCAGAGCGTCCGCCGCACCCGCCCCCGGGACGGGCGCCCGGCTCGGCCGGTGACCCCCGAGCCGGACCGCGTGCCGGAGCGGCCGGGGCGCACAGTACGAGCCGCGGCCGCGTTCGGCCTGTCCACCACCCGTCGGGCGGCGGTGCTCGCGATCGTGGTGTGCGCGCTCGCGCTTACGGTGTCGGTCCCGCTGCGCACGTACCTCTCGCAGCGGGACGAGGTGCAGATCCAGGAGCAGCGCCAGGCCGAACTGCGGGAGCAGGTCGAGGGCCTCAAGCGGCGCAAGGCCGAGCTCGAGGACCCCGCCCAGGTGGAGGCCGAGGCCCGGCGGCGGCTGCGTTACGTGATGCCGGGGGAGACCCCGTACATGGTCGAGCTGCCCGGCGACGCCGAGGGCGGCCAGAACGGCGAGGAGCGGGACCAGGTGCTCGAGGAGTCCTGGTACCTCACCCTCTGGAACGCGGTGTCCGACGAATGACCGAACCGCTGTCGACCTCCCCAACCGACACCCCAGGGGACCGTGACGAAACCCGGGGAGGCGGACTGGCCGCGGACCGGGCGGTGGTGGCCGAGCAGCTCGGCCGCCCGCCGAGGGCCATGCGCGCGGTCGCCGCCCGCTGTCCGAGCGGGCACCCCGCCGTCGTTCAGACCAGCCCGAGGCTGGAGGACGGCACCCCGTTCCCGACGCTGTTCTACCTCACCTGCCCGCGGCTGACCTCGCTGGTCAGCCGGCTCGAGGCGAGCGGGTTGATGCGGGAGATGACCGCCCGGCTCGGCGAGGACGAGGAGCTGGCCGCGGCCTACCTGCTCGCCCACCGCGAGTACCTGGCGCTGCGGGACGCCATCGAGCCGCTGGGAACCGACGTGAGCGCGGGCGGCATGCCGGGACGCGTGAAGTGCCTGCATGTGCACGTTGCACATGCACTTGCGGCGGGCCCCGGGGTGAACCCGTTCGGCGACGAGGTCCTGGAGCTGCTGCGCGAGGAGTGGCCGTCCGGGAACTGCGTGGTCTGACCAGGCACAATCTGGTCAGACATGATTCCCTAAAGGGCAACCCAGCGTTCATGGATTCCGGGCGGCGAGGCCAAGACGATCGTCTTGACTGTCGGATCACCCCTTTCTTGCGATGATGGTTCGTGAGACGGTGGCAGTCGGCGTACGGGCTGCCACTGCCTGCGACCTCGCCACGGGGTCGGGTGTCACCTAGCTCAGCGAAGGGGATCGGTACTGGTGAGCGGGGCGAAGAGGAAGAGGTCGACCGCGAAGGACGAGCGCCGGACCAGGCGGCGCCGCCGCAAGGTGGCGGCAGCGACCAGCACCGTGTTGCTCGTCGCGGCCGCGGTGGCGGGTGAGCCAGTCGGCGCCGAGTCCAACTCCGTTCACGCCGCGGCGGCGGTCGGCGGAGGCCTGCACGGCATGACCGACCCGAGCGAGGTCAGCGCGGACGGCGAGCTCGGCGAGGACGACCGGATCGGCGACGAGGTGCTGGCCAGCGCCGGCGACATCGGCCGCCTGCTCGACATGGGCACCGCCGGCGACCTCCCGGTCGACGAGCTCGGCCTGCCGGGCGTCATGCTCGACGCCTACCAGAACGCGGCCGACATGCTCGCCAGCGAGCAGCCCAACTGCAAGATCCACTGGTCGCTGCTCGCCAGCATCGGCCGGATCGAGTCCGGCCACGCTCGGGGTGGAAAGGTCGACCACGCCGGCAACACGATCGACCCGATCCTGGGGCCCCCGCTCAACGGCGGTGGTTTCGCCGCGATCCAGGACACCGACGGCGGTCGCCTCGACGGCGACTCCCGCTGGGACCGCGCGGTCGGGGCCATGCAGTTCATTCCGTCGACCTGGCGTGGCTACGCCGCCGACGGCAACAACGACGGCCTGTCCAACCCGCACAACGTGTGGGACGCGACGCTGGCCGCCGGGAAGTACCTGTGCTCGGGCGGCATGGACCTGTCCGACCCGCAGGACAGGGCGACGGCCGTCTTCCGCTACAACCACTCCGACACCTACGTCACCACGGTGCTGGTCTGGGCCGATGCGTACAAGAACGGGGCGCCGGTCCTGGACAGCTACCCCGTCGACCCCGGTATCAACGCCCTGGGCCCGTCGTCGGTGGTGGCCAACACGCCCGGCGCGAAGCCCTCCGCCGCCAAGCCCTCCGGAGGCAAGCAGTCGGGAGCCAAGCCGGGCAACAAGCCCAAGCCGGGCGGCAAGCCCTCGGGTAGTGGCTCGGGCAACAACAGCAGCTCGACGACCACCACCACCACCACGACCACGACGACCACCACCACGACGACGACCACGACCACCACGACCACCACCCCGTGCGGGTCGTCGGAGGAGACCACGACGACGACCACGACGACGACGCCGAACGACAGCGCGCCGGAGTCGCCCCCGCCGTCGGAGCCGACCACGACCACCACGACGACGACCGAGCCCTGCTGAGCGGGCACCGACGCGGCGGTCCCGGACGAGGCGTTCGCGCCACGCCGGGACCGCCGCCGTCGTCGGCCGCCAGCTGTGCCGGAGTCAGGCCGCCTTGTTCATCCCGCCGTCGATCACGAAGTCGGCGCCGGTGATGTTCGCGGCGATCGGCGAGGCGAGGTAGGCCACCAGCCCGGCTACCTCCCGCGGCTCGGACACCCGGCCGGTGGTGATCGCCATCGCCGCCGGGATCACCTCGTCCATCACCTGGTCGGGGGTCATCCCCGGTTCACCCATCAGCGAGGCGAAGCCGCCCGGCGCCGTCCACAGCGGGGTCCGGACCGGTCCCGGCGAGACCGTGTTCACCCGGATCGCCGGGGCGAGCTCCTCCGACAGCGCCGTGCCCAGGTTGGCCAGAGCCGCCTTCGCCGCCGAGTACGGGGCGATCATCCCGGCGGGCACCCGGGCGTTCAGTGATCCGATGTTGACGATCGAGGCGCCGTGCCGCCCGCGCATGGCCGGCAGCGCCGCACGGGTCGTGCGGACTGCGGCGAACAGGGTCAGGTCGAGGATTCGCCGCCACTGCTCGTCGCTGAACTCCGCGACGCCGGCCGCCGGCTCGGAGTGGGCGACGTTGTTGACCAGGACGTCGATCCCGCCGTGCCGCCGAACCGCCGCGTCCACCAGCGCGTCGGCGCCGGCCGCGGTCGCGAGGTCCACCGCGACCGGCAGGGCGTCCAGCGCCGCGAGCTCGGGGCTGAGCGTCCGCGAGCCGACCACGACCCGCGCCCCCTCCTCGACCAGCAGCTCGGCGATGGCCAGACCGATGCCCCGACTGCCGCCGGTGACCACGGCGACCTTGTCCTTCAGGTTGAGATCCATGCGGCACAGCCTGGGGGCCGGGGACCCCGCGTGGCTGGCGGTAAGGCGCCACGGCGTTCGAGCCGACGGGTGCGCGGCGCCGGCCTTCAATAGGCTCTTGCCATGCCCAGGATCGCCGCGATCGACTGCGGGACGAACTCCATCCGCCTGCTGGTGGCCGACGTGACCGTGCACGAGGACGGCCGGCGGAGCCTGCGTGACGTGCACCGCGAGATGCGGATCGTGCGGCTCGGCCAGGGGGTGGACGCCACCGGCCGGCTCGCTCCGGCCGCGCTGGACCGCACCCGCGCCGCGCTGACCGACTATGCCGCCATCTGCCGCCGCAGGGGGGCCGAGCGGGTCCGCATGGTGGCCACCTCGGCCACCCGGGACGCGAGCAACCGGGACGAGTTCTTCGCGATGACCGAGTCGGTGCTCGGCGTCACCGCCGAGGTGATCACCGGCGACGAGGAGGCCGGGCTCTCCTTCACCGGCGCGGTCGGTGACCTCGACCCGGACGACGGTCCGTTCGTGGTCACCGACATCGGCGGCGGGTCCACCGAGGTCGTCACCGGCACGTGGGACGGCGTGCGCGCCGAGGTGACCGGCGCGCTGTCGGTCGACATCGGGTGCGTGCGGCTCACCGAACGGTGCCTGCGCGGCGACCCGCCGACCCCCGAGGAGGTCGCGGCCGGGCGCGAGCTGGCCGCCGAGACGCTGCAGAAGGCCTTCGACGTGGTGCCGGTCGCGGACGCGCGCACGTGGGTCGGGGTCGCTGGCACGATCACCACCCTGTCCGCCGTGCGGCAGGACCTGCCCGAGTACGACTCCGAACGCACCCATCTGTCCCGGCTGTCGGACGCGGAGATCGACGAGGTGGCCGGCCGGCTGCTCGCCGCCAGCCATGACGAGCGAGCGGCCATCGGGTCCATGCACCCCGGTCGGGTGGACGTGATCGGCGCCGGCGCGCTGATCACCCAGGTCCTGGCGGAAAAGTTCGCCGAGGCGGCAGGTATCGCCGAGCTGCTCGTGAGCGAACACGACATACTCGACGGTATTGCTTTTTCCCAGTTATGACGCGTCCGGTGATCGCTACCCGTTACCGGACAATTCCGATGAGTCGTGCTTTAACGCAGCGCGCTCGATTGTGACTGGTTTGTGACGCAGCCGGGGGTGAGAAGGCGCATCCGCACCGTTAACGTCCCCTCACATTCCGGGCGCGCGCGTGCTCCCGGGTCACGGATTCGACGGCGACCCGCGATCTGTGAAAGGTGACTGGAGGAGAGACCAGATGCGTAGACCGCGCTGGATGGCCGCTGTGGTGATGCCGCTCGCGACGGCGCTCGTCATCACGAGCTGCGGCGGTGATGAGTCTGGGGACGACGGCGACGGCAGCGGCGCCAACAACAGCAAGAACGAGACCGGCGAGATCACGGTCTTCGGTACGGAGCCGGAGCGTCCCCTCGTGCCCGGCGACACCACGGAGACCGGTGGTGGCAAGATCGTCGACGCCATGTTCACCGGTCTGGTGGACTACGACCCGGTCTCCGGGGAGCCGCGCAATGCGCACGCCGACGAGATCACCCCGTCCGAGGGCGGCAAGGTGATGACGTTCAAGCTCAAGGAGGGCTGGACGTTCCACGACGGCTCGGCGGTGACGGCGAAGAGCTACGTCGACGCGTGGAACTACACCGCCTACGGTCCCAACGGGCAGCAGGGTGCGAGCTTCTTCGCCCAGGTCGCGGGCTTCGACCAGGTCAACCTGCCCGACCCGGACGGTCCCGAGGGCCCCAAGCCCGCTCCCACGCCGCCGGCGAAGACCATGACCGGTCTCGAGGCCGTCGACGACCTCACCCTGAAGGTCACCTTCACCCAGCCGCACCCGATCTTCCGCGTGAAGCTCGGCTACCCCGCCTTCAGCCCGCTGCCGGAGTCGTTCTTCAAGGACAAGGCGGCCTACGAGGCCAAGCCGGTCGGCAACGGGCCGTGGAAGTTCATCTCCCGCGTCCCCGAGCAGGAGGTCGTCGTCGAGCGGTACGACGACTACAAGGGCGAGGACAAGGGCAAGATCAAGACGGTCCGGTTCACGTTCCCGGAGAGCGCCGACGCCGCCTACGCCGCGGTGAAGGGCAACCAGCTCGACTTCCTGGACACGATCCCGCCGTCCGGTCTGGCCGGGAACATCTGGCAGACCGACCTCGAGGGCCGCTCGGGCAGCGCCGAGATCCTGTCGCTGCAGGCGATCGCGTTCCCGCTGTACGACCCGAAGTACGCCAACGCGGACTTCCGCAAGGCGATCTCGATGGCGATCGACCGCGAGACGATCACCAAGACGATCTTCGAGGGCAACCGCAAGCCGGTCGACGGCTACGCGGTGCCGAAGGTGCCGGGCTGGACCGACGGCGCCTGCGGTGACCTGTGCAAGTTCAACCCGGACGAGGCCAAGCGGCTGTTCGAGGCCTCGAACTTCTCCGGGCGGCTGGAGATCACCTCCAACGCCGACGGCGGTCACAAGGAGTGGATCGAGGCGGCTTGCGGCAGCATCAAGAACACCCTCGGCCTGGACTGCGTGTTCGTGCCGGTGCAGACCTTCGGTGAGGTCCGGGAGAAGATCAACGCCCGCGAGATGACCCAGGTCTACCGCTCGGGCTGGCTGGCCGACTACCCGCTGGTGGAGAACTTCCTCAACCCGATCTACCGGACCGGTGGCTCCTCCAACGACAACGGCTACTCCAACCCCGCGGTCGACGCGAAGCTGGCCGAGGCCGACAGCGCTCCGACCGAGGAGGAGGCCTACGAGCTCTACCACGAGGCCGAGGAGATGATCGCGGAGGACATGCCGGCGGTCCCGCTGTGGAACACGCCCGCGCAGTACGGGTGGTCGACGAAGGTGAAGAACGTTCGGATGACCCCCGACCGCGAGCTTGACCTGTCCTACGTCGAGATTGCCTAACAACCTGGCTCGGACGGGGCTGGTCCACCGGTTACCCGGTGGGCCAGCCCTGTCTGGCCGGTCTAGGGAGAGTCAGCAATGGGCCGGTACGTCCTGCGGCGGCTGCTGCAGCTGATCCCGGTGTTCGTCGGGACCACGTTTCTCATCTACGTGTTGGTGTGGGCGGTACCCGGTGACCCGTTCGCCGGCATGTGCGGCGAGAGACGGTGTGAACCCGGGTTCATCCAGATGATGACCGAGAAGTACAACATGGACGAGAACATCGTCGTCCAGTACTTCCTCTATCTGGGCAACCTCCTCCAGGGCGACTTCGGCACCACGTTCTCGGGCCTGTCGGTGGGCGAGCTGATCGAGCTGCGTTACCCGGTCTCGGTCCAGCTGGCGCTGGTCGCGGTGGGCATCGAGGCCGTGATCGGCCTCGCCGCCGGGATCCTGACCGGCCTCTACGGCCGCGGCTTTCTGGACAACCTGGTCCTGGTGGCCACGCTGTTCCTCATCTCGATTCCGGTGTTCGTCACCGGCTTCGTGCTGCAGATCCTGATGGGCTTCGAGCTCGAGTGGTTCCCACCGGTGGTCGGCACCGACCCCAGCTTCTACGACCTGCTCCTCCCCGGTTTCGTCCTCGGCAGCCTGTCGATGGCCTACGTCTCCCGGCTGACCAGGACCTCGATCGCGGAGAACACGCGGGCCGACTACATGCGCACGGCGCTGGCCAAGGGGCAACCGAAGCGGCGCATCGTCGGGGTGCACCTCCTGCGCAACTCCGCGATCCCGGTGCTCACGTTCCTCGGCACCGATCTCGGCAGCCTCATGGGCGGCGCGATCGTCACCGAGGGCATCTTCGGCATCCCCGGTGTCGGTGGCCTGGTCTACGAGGCCATCCTGCAGAAGGAGGGCGTCACGGTCACCGGGGTCGTGGTCCTGCTGGTGATCGTGTTCCTCCTGATGAACCTGATCATCGACCTGCTCTACGCCGTTCTCGACCCGAGGATCCGCTATGACTGACCCGACGATCGCGACCCAGCAGGCGGACGCGGGCGGCGCCTACGTCACGGCTCTCGAGCACGCCGAGCCGACCACGGGCCAGCCGGGCCGGCCGGGCAAGCCCCGCAGCCTCTGGTCCGACGCGTGGCGCGACCTGCGCCGCCGGCCGCTGTTCATCATCGCGGTCGTGGTGATCCTGTTCCTCACCGTGGTGGCGCTGTTCCCGCAGTGGTTCACCTCCGTCGACCCGAACCACCGGGACCTGACCCGCTCCCGCCAGCCACCCTCGGGTGATGCCTGGTTCGGCTACGACGTGCAGGGCCAGGACATCTACGCCCGCGTGGTGTACGGAACCCGGTGGTCGCTGCTGGTCGGCGTCGCGGGCAGCCTGCTGACCGTGCTGATCGGCGGGACGATCGGCCTGCTCGCCGGCTACTTCGGCGGCTGGCTGGACGGGCTGCTGTCCCGGGTCGGCGAGGTCTTCTCCGGGTTGCCGTTCGTGCTCGGTGGGATCGTCATCCTCAACGCGTTCCGCTCGACCGGGGTGGACAGCGCGCTCGCCCTGGTCGGCATGGTCGTTCTCGCGCTGGCGCTGCTGACCTGGCCGATCTCGATGCGGATCATCCGCTCGGCGGCGATCTCGGCCAAGCAGCAGGACTACGTCAAGGCGGCCAGGGCGCTCGGGGCGAGCCCCTGGCGAATCATCTTCCGGCACATGCTGCCCAACTGCCTCGCGCCGGTCCTGGTCTACGCCACGATCCTGCTCGGCTCGTTCATCGCGATCGAGGCCACGCTGTCGTTCCTGGGCATCGGCCTGCGCGACCCCGCGGTCTCCTGGGGCGTGATGATCTCCGACTCCCGCAACTACATCCGGGTCGCGCCGCACCTGTTGCTGTTCCCGGCGGGCATCCTCACGCTCACCGTGCTGGCGTTCGTGATGCTCGGCGACGCGGTCCGCGACGCACTCGATCCGAAGCTGAGGTAGCCGAATGGCGGTTCAGTCCATGTCCGGTACCGGTGACCTCGGGGAGGGCACCGGCGTGGTGCCCGACGCCCCGCTGCTCGAGGTGGAGGACCTGTTCGTCGAGTTCCACACCCGCGACGGGGTGGCCAAGGTGCTCAACGGGGTCAGCTACCACGTCGACGCCGGGGAGACCCTGGCGGTGCTCGGCGAGTCCGGCTCGGGCAAGAGCGTCACCGCCCAGGCGATCATGGGCATCCTCGACGTCCCGCCGGCCGTGGTGCGGTCCGGCGCGATCCGCTTCCGCGGCGAGGACCTGCTGAAGGTGTCCGACGGTCGGCGGACCGAGCTGCGCGGCCAGGGCCTGGCGATGGTCTTCCAGGACGCGCTCTCGGCGCTGAACCCCGTGTTCACCGTCGGCTTCCAGATCGAGGAGCAGCTGCGGGTGCGCCTCGGGATGTCCCGCAAGGACGCCCGCAAGCGCGCCGTCGAGCTGCTGGACCTGGTGCGGATCCCCAACGCGGCACGGCGGGTGCGCCAGTACCCGCACGAGTTCTCCGGCGGCATGCGGCAGCGGGCGATGATCGCGATGTCGCTCGCGCTGGACCCCGAGCTGCTGATCGCCGACGAGCCGACGACCGCGCTCGACGTCACCGTGCAGGCGCAGATCATGGACCTGCTCAAGGAGCTCCAGGTCGAACGGAAGATGGGGCTGATCCTCATCACCCACGACCTCGGGGTCGTCGCCGAGGTCGCCGACCGGATCGCGGTGATGTACGCCGGCAAGATCGTCGAGCACGCGGACGCGGTGTCGCTGTACCGGAACCCGGGCCACCCCTACACCGCGGCCCTGCTGGAGTCGCTGCCCCGGCTCGACCTCAAGGGGACCGAGCTGAAGACGATCCGCGGCCTGCCGCCGAGCCTGCTCGCGATCCCGCCCGGTTGCCCGTTCCACCCGAGGTGCCCGATGGCCGAGGACCGCTGCCGCACGGAGGTCCCGGGCGACCACCGGCTCGGCCTGGGTCGCACCAGCAAGTGCCACTTCGCGGAGGAGTTGGTCGGCCGTGTCTGAGACGGTGTCGGAGCGCGCGGCGACCGAGCCCGCCCCCGGGGAGGCGATCCTCGAGGTGCGTGACCTGGTCAAGCACTTCCCGGTCCGGGTGGGTGTGCTGTTCAAGCACGTCATCGGCCAGGTACGGGCGGTGGACGGGGTCTCCTTCGAGCTCAGGCGCGGCGAGACGCTCGGCGTGGTCGGCGAGTCCGGCTGCGGGAAGTCGACGCTGGCCCAGGTGCTCATGCGCCTCGAGCCGCCCACCAGCGGCACCGCGCTGTACAAGGGCCGCGACATGTTCGCCATGCGGGGCGCGGAGCTGCGCAAGCTCCGGCGGAGCATCCAGATCGTGCTCCAGGACCCGTACACCTCGCTGAACCCGAGGATGACCGTCGGCGACATCGTCGGCGAGCCATTCGACATCCACCCCGAGGTCGCGCCCAAGGGTGAGCGCCGGGCGAAGGTGCGGGAGCTGCTGGACGTCGTCGGGCTCAACCCCGAGCACATCAACCGCTACCCGCACCAGTTCTCCGGCGGGCAGCGCCAGCGCATCGGCATCGCCCGCGCCCTCGCGCTGCGCCCAGAGATCATCATCTGCGACGAGCCGGTGTCCGCCCTGGACGTGTCGATTCAGGCCCAGGTGATGAACCTGCTGGGCGACCTGCAGTCGGAGTTCGGGCTCTCCTACGTGTTCATCGCGCACGACCTCTCGGTCGTGCGGCACCTGTCCGACCGGGTGGCGGTGATGTACCTCGGGAAGATCGTCGAGATCGGCACCGAGGACGAGATCTACTCCCACCCCACGCACCCGTACACCCAGGCGTTGCTCTCCGCCGTCCCGGTGGCCGACCCGACCGTTCGCGGGCAGCGCCAGGTCATCCGGCTCGAGGGCGACGTGCCGAGCCCGGTGGATCCTCCATCCGGTTGTCGGTTCCGCACGAGGTGCTGGAAGGCGCAGGATGTCTGCGCCGAGGAGGTGCCCGAGCTGGTCACGCGCGTGGCGGGGCATCCGAGCGCGTGCCACTTCGCCGAGGAACGGTCGGTCGTGCCCTGATGCGGGGCAGTCGGGGCATGAGGTAGCGAGCGAGGAGGAGTTTTCGTGAGACGTAGGACAGTGCTGGCGCTGCTGGCCGTACCGGTGTTCGCCGGGGTGACGGTCTTCGCGGTGCCGAGTGCCACCGCCCAGCCGGGCTTGTCCGGCAGGACGGTGGAGTACAACGTGCTTGCCGCGGACGGGGTGTCCGTGGCGAAGGCGGAGCGCGCGGTGCGGGCCGCGGGCGGCAAGGTGCTCCGCAGCAACGCGGCGGTCGGCCTGGTCACCGCGACCGCGCCGGAGAACGGCTTCACCCAGCGGCTGGCGAAGACCCGCGACGTGCTCTCCTCGAGCCGGTCGCTGGTCGTCGGCAAGTCGCCGAGCGCGCGCCGGGCGCCGGACGAGTCGGTCGTCGAGAAGGAGAACCGGCAGGGCGCGGCGGCGTCCCGGGCGGTCAAGGCCAAGAAGGCCGCCGTCGGCATGGACCCGCTCGACTCCCAGCTGTGGGGCCTGACGTCGGTGCGCTCGGACCTCGCCCGCACCGTGCAGGCGGGTAACCGGAAGGTCCTGGTCGGCGTGCTCGACACCGGCGTGGACGGCAACCACCCGGACATCAAGCCGAACTTCGACGCCGCCCGGTCGCGCAACTTCACCCGCGACATCCCCACCGACGAACTCGGTCAGGTCGTGGACGGCCCGTGCGAGTTCCGCGGCTGCGTCGACCCGGCGAACTGGGACGACGGCGGCCACGGCACGCACGTCGCCGGCACGATCGCCGCGGCGGCCAACGGCCTCGGGGTCTCCGGCGTCGCGCCCAACGTGTCGATCGTCAACATCCGCGGCGGGCAGGACTCCGGGTCGTTCTTCCTGCAGCCCGTGGTCGACGCGATCACCTACTCCGGTGACGCCGGCCTGGACATCGTGAACATGTCGTTCTACGTCGACCCGTGGCGGTACAACTGCCTGGACAACCCGGCCGACACCCCCGCGCAGCAGGCGCAGCAGCGCACGATCATCACCGCGATGACCCGTGCGATGAACTACGCCCACCGCAAGGGCGTCACGCAGATCGTGTCGCTGGGCAACGGGCACGAGGACACCGGCCGTCCGCAGGTCGACAAGGACAGCCCGAACTACCCCAAGGGCACCAACTACGACCGGGTGATCGACAACGACACCTGCAAGTCAATGCCGGTCGACGGGCCCAACGCGATCACGGTTTCCGCGTACGGTCCCTCGGGCGCCAAGGCGGACTACTCGAGCTACGGCACCGAGCTGATCTCGGTGTCCGCGCCGGGCGGGTTCTACCGCGACTACTTCGGCACGCCGTGGTTCCGCACCAACGAGAACATGATCCTCTCGACGTACCCGAAGAACGTCGGCGTCGCCGAGGGCACGATCGACCCCAACGGGAACATCACCCCGGACGGCGTCGCGCTGGGCGTGCAGAAGGACTGCCAGGGCACCGTCTGCGGGTACTACCAGTTCCTGCAGGGCACCTCGATGGCCTCGCCGCACGCCAGCGGCGTGGCCGCGCTGATCGTCAGCGAGTACGGCAGGTACTCGGGCGGCTCGGTCTCGATGCGGCCGACCTCGGTCCGCGCCGTGCTCGAGGGCACCGCGTTCGCCATCCCGTGCCCGGAGCCCCGCACGGTGGACTACCTCGACGAGGGCCGCGACGACACCTACACGGCGACGTGTGAGGGCGACCTCGAGTTCAACGGCTTCTACGGTAACGGCGCCGTCGACGCCTGGGCCGCGGTCACCCGCGGCGAGGAGTTCCTCGGCTAGTTTCTCGAAAGCGACAGGGCGCCCGTGCGGAGATCCGCACGGGCGCCCTGTTCGTTCTCGTGGGCGTGCTCAGCGGTTGGACGCGGCGGCGACGAAGTCGGCGAGGTCCTGGGACTGCTGGATCCGGGACGGCTCGTGGGCGTACATCATGTGCCCGGCCTGGTAGTAGGCGCCGGAGACGTTGCCGCGCAGCTCCTCGGGGATCTGCAGGTGCGCGACGGTGTGCTCGGCCGCGTAGTACGGGGTCGCCCCGTCCAGGTAGCCGTACGCGACGTGGACCTTCAGGTGCTGGTTGGCCCGCATCGCGGCCGCGAGCTTGTCGGTCACCGTGACGTGCTGGTTCTCGAACTCCTTGAACGACCAGGCCGCGTGGGTGTCCATGCTGAGGATCTCGTACGGCAGGTCGTTGGGGTAGTCGAGCTCGGCCCGCAGGTAGTGGTTGAGCGCCGCGGTGTAGGCACCCATCAGCGCCGAGCCGGAGGGGTCGTCGTCGAAGTGCTCGCGCCCGTAGTCCGGCGCCCATCCGGTGAAGCGCGCGTCGAGGCGGCCCACGGTCAGCCTGCGGTCGCGCAGCAGCTCGGTGAAGAACCGCACGTGCTCGATCCGCAGGTCCACCCGGTCCACGTAGTCCTCGGACAGCCCGGTCAGCTCCGCGATCCTGGCCACGGTGGCCGCCCGCTCCTCCGCGGAGAGCCGGTTGCCGCGGGCCAGCGCCCACGGGTAGTCGCGCGCCGCGAACTCCTCGGCCTCGTCCAGCAGCTCGCGCAGCGGGCGGTCGCCGAGCAGCCCGTGGTAGTGCGCGATGGCGGTGTAGGTCGGCAGGAACAACGTGTACGGCAGGTCGTTGCCGACGGTGAAGTCGAGGGTGGCGAAGTCGAGCACCGCGGAGATCAGCATGAGCCCGTTGAAGTACATCCCGTACCGGGTCTGCAGGTGGTGGGCGAGCCCGCCGGCGCGGGTGGTGCCGTAGGACTCCCCGGCGAGGAACTTCGGTGACATCCACCGGCCGTTGCGGGAGGTCCAGAGCCGGATCACCTCGCCGACCGACTCGATGTCGCCCTTGAAGGTGTGGAACTCGCCCGGCTTCTCGCCCTTCGCCGCCCGCGAGTACCCGGTCGCGACCGGGTCGATGAACACGAGGTCGCTGTGGGCCAGCAGGGTCTCGGCGTTGTCGACCAGCCCGTAGGGCGGCGGCGCGAGGTCCCCGGCGTCCCCGGAGACCACCCGGCGCGGCCCGAGCAGGCCGAGGTGCAGCCACACGCTCGACGAGCCGGGGCCGCCGTTGAACGCGAAGGTCACCGGCCGGCGGGTGGGATCCGCGCCGTCCACCGTGTACGCCGTGAGGAACACCTCGGCCTTGGGCTGGTGGCCCTCGAACTTGCCGTCGGTGACGACCTCCTTGCGCAGCACGACCCGGCCGGTGGTCGCCGTGTAGGTCAGCTTGCGGCGTTTGACGGTGATGCTGTGCGTCGTGCTGACCAGGTCGTCGGTCGGCTCGGCCGGCTTCTCCTCGGTGTTGGGCTCCGCGGTGGGCTCGTCGTTCATGATCCGACCCTACGTGTTGAATCTGGGGTGTGGCGGACCTGGACGAGCTGGATCGCGCGGTGTCGACGTGCCGCCGCTGTCCGCGCCTGGTGGCCTGGCGGGAGGAGGTCGCGCGGGTCAAGCGGGCGGCGTTCGCCGACCAGACCTACTGGGGGCGGCCGGTTCCCGGTTTCGGCCCGCCGGACGCCGCGCTGGCGATCGTCGGCCTGGCTCCCGCCGCGCACGGGGCGAACCGCACCGGCCGGATGTTCACCGGTGACCGCTCGGGGGACGTGCTCTACGCCGCGCTGCACGCCGTCGGACTAGCCTCCCAACCGACCTCCACCCACCTCGGCGACGGCCTCGAGCTCTACGGCGTGCGGATCACCGCCCCGGTCCGGTGCGCGCCGCCGGCGAACAAGCCGACGCCGCAGGAGCGGGACAACTGCCGGCCCTGGCTCGCGCGGGAGCTGTCCCTGCTGCGCCCGACGTTGCGGGCGGTCGTCGTGCTCGGCGCGTTCGGCTGGCAGGCGTTGCTTCCCGTGCTCGCCGCGGCCGGCTGGGAGGTTCCTCGCCCGCGGCCGCGGTTCGGCCACGGTGTCCACGTGCGACTGACCGGCCCGACGCCGCTGGACCTGTTCGGGTGCTTCCACGTCAGCCAGCAGAACACCTTCACCGGCAGGCTCACCCCGGCGATGGTCGAGGCGGTGCTGACCGACGCGAAGGCCGCCGCCGGGCTTCATAGCTGATCCACAGGCACACCGAAGGCAGGACACAGCCCCGGACACCACGCTCGTCCCTCGACGCTGTCGAGCGACGAGGGAGAGTAGTGGTGCGCATCCGGTTGCCGCGTAAACGAAGTCGGGTGGTGTGGCTGGCGGTCGCGGTCGTGCTCGTGGCCGCCGGGGCGGGGGCATGGTGGCTGTGGTGGCCGGAGCCGTCGGAGGCCGAGGGCTCCACGACGACCGCGGCAGCCTCGGTCGGCCCGCAGCGCCGGACGGTCTCGGCCACCGGCACGGTCGAGCCGGCGCACCGGGCCGACCTCACCTTCGGTGTGTCCGGCGAGGTCGACCAGGTGCTGGTCGCCGAGGGCGACACGGTGCGGGCGGGTCAGGTGGTGGCCACCGTCGACGACGAGCTCCTGCGGGCCGAGGAGGCGGCCGCGGCGGCCGAGCTCGAGGCCGCGCAGGCTCGGCGCGACGACGACGAGGCCGCGGGTGCCTCGGACACCCAGCTGGCCGCGGACGAGGCGGCGGTGGTCTCCGCCGACAGCCGGCTCGCCGCGGCCCGCGAGTCGCTCGAACGGGCCGAGCTGACAGCCACGATCGCCGGCACGGTCGTCGAGGTCGACATCGCGGTGGGCGACCAGGTCAGCGGGGACGCGCCGCCGGACTCCGAGTCCGACTCCGCCTCGCCGGAGAGCGGTTCCGGCACGATCACGGTCGTCTCGCCGAACCGGTTCGTCGTCGAGGCCGAGCTCGCCGCCACGGCGGTGGAGGAGGTCAAGGCCGGCATGGCCGCGGAGGTCGTGCCGGTGGACGCTGCCGAGCCGGTCGACGGCACGGTGCGCTCGGTCGCGCTGGTCGCCGAGGTCGACGAGGCGGGCGTGGCCTCGTTCCCGGTCACCGTCGAGGTCGCCGGCGAGCACGAGGATCTGTTCGCGGGTTCCTCCGCCACCGTCGCGGTCGTCGTCGAGGAGCGGGAGGACGTGCTCACCGTGCCGAGCCAGGCCATCCGCCAGGAGGACGGCGCGACCTTTGTGGACCTGGTGGTCGACGGCCGTACGGTCCGCACCGAGGTGGAGGTCGGCACCGCCTACGGGCCGAACACCGAGATCCGGTCCGGGCTCGAGGAGGGCGACGAGGTCGAGCTCCCCGGCTTCGTGCGCGGCCCGGGCGGGAACGACGAGCAGGGCGAACCGGGGGATATGAAGATCCTGCCCGGCGGCGGTACCGGCCCCGGCGGCCCGGTCGTCCGCAAGGGGCCGTGATGGCGGCGATCATCCGGATGCGGGACGTGCGCAAGACCTACGCCACCGGCGCGCTGGAGGTGGAGGCGCTGCGCGGGGTGTCGATGACCATCGAGGACGGCGAGTTCGTCGCGGTCGCCGGTCCCTCCGGCTCCGGCAAGTCCACGCTGATGCACATCCTCGGCTGCCTCGACGTGCCGACCTCGGGCAGCTACTGGCTGGCCGGCGGGGACGTCGGCGAGCTGCCGGACAGCCACCTCGCGACGATCCGCAACCAGCACATCGGGTTCGTGTTCCAGCAGTTCAACCTGCTGCCCACGATGACGGCGGCACGCAACGTGGAGCTGCCGCTTGCCTACGCCGGCGTGCCGCGTCCGCAGCGGCGGGAGCGGGCGCTGGCCGCGTTGGCCAGGGTGGGGTTGGCCGACCGGACCGAGCACCGGCCGGGAGAGCTGTCCGGTGGCCAGCAACAGCGGGTCGCGGTGGCCCGCGCGCTGGTGACCGACCCGGCGCTGCTGCTCGCCGACGAGCCCACCGGCAACCTCGACTCCGGCTCCTCGGCGGAGGTGCTCGCGCTGTTCACCGAGCTGCACGCCGCCGGCCGGACGATCGTGCTGATCACCCACGAGCCGGACGTCGCGGCGCGAGCCCAGCGAACCGTGCTGATCCGGGACGGGGTGCTGGCGGCATGAACTGGACTGACACCTTCGCAAGCGGGCTGGACGCCATCCGCGCGCACCGCCTCCGGTCGGCGCTCACCATGCTGGGCATCGTCATCGGTGTCTCCTCGGTGATCCTGACCGTCGGGCTCGGGCTCGGCGCGCAGGACCAGGTGCGCCGGCAGATCGACGCGCTGGGCAGCAACCTGCTGATCGTCTCGCCGGGCAGCGACACCTCCGAGGGTGGGGTGCGCGGCGGCTTCGGGTCGGCCTCGACGTTGACCCTTGCCGACGCGACGGCCCTCGCCGACCGCTCGGTCGCCCCGGACGTCGCGGATGTCGCGCCGGTCACCAGCGACTCGACCACGTTGAAGGCGGGGACCACGAACTGGACGACCAACCTCGTCGGCACCACCACCTCATGGCCCGCGGTACGGGGCCGAACCCTGGACGCGGGCCGGTTCCTGACCGAGGAGGAGGTCAGCGGCTCGGCCGACGTCGTCGTGCTCGGACCGGACACCGCGGCCGAGCTGTTCCTGGTCGGCAACCCGGTGGGCCGGACGGTGACCATCGGGGGGACGCCGGCGACGGTGGTGGGCGTGCTCGCCTCCACCGGCACCACCGGGACCGAGTCGAGCGAGGACGACGTCGCGATCGTCCCGGTCGGCACCGCCAAGCGGCTCACCGGTTCGGCCACCGCGTCGGTGTCGACGATCTACGTCCAGGCCAGGTCGGGGGAGCTGTTGAGCGCCGCCCACCAGGAGACCAGCGCGTTGCTGACCACCCTGCACGGGGTCACCGCGGCGGAGCCGGACTTCTCGATCGCCACCCAGGAGTCGTTGCTGGAGACGGCGAACGCCACGAACCGCACGTTGACGATCCTGCTCGGCGGGATCGCCGCCATCTCCCTGCTGGTCGGGGGGATCGGCGTCATGAACATCATGCTGGTCGCGGTCACCGAGCGGGTCCGCGAGATCGGCCTGCGCAAGGCACTGGGCGCCACCGCGGGGGCGATCCGGCGGCAGTTCCTGGTGGAGGCGGGCGTGCTGGGCACGGTCGGCGGGGTCCTCGGGGTCGGCATCGGGACGGCCGGTGCGTTCCTGCTGCCCGACCTGATCGACCAGCCGGTGAGCCTGTCCGTGCTCGCGGCGGCGGTCGCCATTGGTGTCGCGTTGGTCATCGGCTTGGGCTTCGGCGTCTACCCGGCTGGTCGCGCCGCGCGGCTCACCCCCATCGACGCCCTGCGCGGCGAGTGAGAGGAGTTTGGCATGCGGAGGGTTCTGAGGTGGGTGGCCGTGGCGGGCGTGGTGGGGCTCGGCGCCGCCCTGGGTGGGCTGGCACTGGCCGCCGAGGACGACCCCACCAGCCGGTACCGGGTGTCGACGGCCTCGGTCGGTGACGTCTCGCAGACGGTGTCCACCAGCGGCACGGTGGACTTCGTGAACCGGGCCGACGTCTCGTTCGGGACCGGCGGCAGGCTCGCCGAGCTGTCCGTGGCCCAGGGCGACCGCGTCTCGGCCGGCCAGCGGCTGGGTGCGCTGGACACCTCGGGGCTTCAGGGTGCGGTGGACGCCGCCGAGGCCGAGGTCGCGGCGGCGCGCGCCACGCTGGCGGCCGACCAGCAGCGGCAGGCGGAGGCACTCGAGGAGGACGACTCCGCCGAGTCGGAGCCGGACCCCGCCGCGGAGCTGCCCGAGCTGCAGCAGGCCGTGCGGACCGCGAAGACCGCGGCCGACCGCGCGCTCGCGGCCGCCGCGACGGCCGCGGCGGCGCAGGCGGAGGCCTGTGTCGAGCCCGGCGAGGAGTGCCCGGCGGCGCTCGCGGCGGCGCGGTCCGCCCAGGAGGCGGTGGCCGAGGCGCAGGACACCCTCCAGCAGCGGATGACCGAGCTGACGGCGGCCCTGGAGGCCGCCACGTCGCAGGCGGAGCGGCCGGACGAGCGGGAGGAGGACGTCCCGACCGCCGCCACGATCGCCGCCGACCAGGCAGCGGTCGACAAGGCGGAGGCCGAGCTGGTGGCGGCGAACCAGGCGCTCGCGCGGGCGACGTTGACCGCCCCGATCGCGGGCACCGTCGCGTCGGTGAACGCCGGCGAGGGCGACGAGGTGGCCTCGGGCGACGCCGTGCTGGTGCTGGTCGGAGCGGGTGCGGCGGTCGTCGAGGCGACGGTGCCGGTGGAGCGGGTCGCCGCGGTGCGGGTCGGCCAGTCGGCCACGGTGACCCCGACCGGCTCGACGACCGGCGTGCCGGGGACGGTCACCCGGATCGGGCGGCTGCCCGACGACGGGCTGGAGTCGGTCGCCTACCCGGTCACGATCACCGTCGAGGAGCCGCCTGCATCGATGCCGGCGGGCAGTGCGGCCGGCGTCGCCATCGTGGTGGCCAGCGCCGAGGACGTGCTGACCGTGCCGACCTCGGCGCTCGGCGGCGCCCCGGCCTCCACGGTGACCGTGCTGGAGGGGGAGCAGATCTCGGTCCGCCAGGTCGTCCTGGGGGTGGTGGGCCCGCTGCGGACCGAGATCACCGACGGGCTCGAGGAGGGGGAGCGCGTGGTCCTCGCCGACCTCGAGGCCCCGCTCCCCAGCGGCTCGGACGACCTCGGGCCCGGCGGGGGCCTCATGGTCGGCGTACCGGACGCCAAGATGATGACGCGGGGGCGGTGAGCGGTGCCGAGGCGGGGTTGGACACCGGGCGTGGTCGCGGGTTTCGCCCGGGTCGGTGCGATGCTGGGCGCACTGGTCAACCGAGGCGGCCGGGCGATGACTGTCACACCCCTGGTGACGGGCGCACGCCCGGTCGAGGTGCCACCATGGTGGTATGGGGCGAGGGAAGACCACGCGGATCCTGATTCTCGGCGGCGGCTACGTTGGGCTGTACACCGCGCTGGGGCTGCAGCGGAAGCTGCGCGGTGCGGAGGCGTCGGTGACGGTCGTCGACCCCCAGCCGCACATGACCTACCAGCCGTTCCTGCCGGAGGCCGCCGGCGGCTCGATCGAGCCGCGGCACGTGGTGGTGCCACTGCGCAAGGCGCTCAAGCGCTGCCACGTGCTCACCGCGCGGGTGACCAGGATCGCGCACGCCCAGCGGACCGTCACGATCGAGGCGCCCGACGGGCACAGCGAGGACATCGAGTACGACGTGCTGGTCGTGGCGCTCGGCTCGGTCGCCCGGCTGATGCCGATCCCCGGCCTCGTCGAGCAGGGCATCGCGTTCAAGACCATCGGCGAGGCGATCTTCCTCCGCAACCACGTGATGTCGCGGTTGGACGCCGCGAGCACCACGCTGGACCCGGAGCAGCGCCGCAAGTACCTGACGTTCACGTTCGTCGGCGGCGGCTTCGCCGGCATCGAGGCGCTGGCCGAGCTCGAGGACATGGCCCGGTTCGCCACCCGGTACTACGACAACATCGAGCCAGACGACCTGCGCTGGGTGCTGGTCGAGGCGGCGGGGCGGATCCTGCCCGAGGTGCGGGAGAGCCTGGGCGTGTACACCGTCCTACAGCTCGAGCGCCGGGGCATCGAGGTGTATCTGTCCACACTGGCGAAGTCGTTCGAGAACGGTCACGTTGTCCTGTCCGACGGCACCGAGTTCGACAGCGACACCATCGTGTGGACGGCCGGCGTGAAGGCCAACCCGGTGCTCGCGGACTCGGACCTGCCGCTGGACGAGCGCGGGCGGCTCAAGGCGACCGCCGCGCTGCGGGTGGACGGTCTGGACGACGCCTGGACCGCGGGCGACAACGCCGCCGTGCCGGACCTCTCCCGGATCGAGGAGGACCCGGCCGCGCTGTGCGCGCCCAACGCCCAGCACGCAGTCCGCCAGGCCCACCTCCTGGCCAAGAACATCATCGCGGTGCTCCGGGGTCGTCAGCCGAAGGAGTACTACCACAAGAACGTCGGCTCGGTGGCCAGCCTCGGGCTCCACAAGGGAGTCGCGGACGTCTACAACATCAAGGCCAAGGGCTTCCTGGCCTGGGGCATGCACCGCGGCTACCACGTCGCACGGGTACCGACCTTCAACCGCAAATTCCGGGTAGTAGCCGACTGGTTACTGAGTGGACTGTTACGGCGCGAGGTCATCTCGATGGGTCAGATCAACAATCCGCGGGCCGAGTTCGACCGCGTGTCCAGGGGCTAATTCCCTTACCGGGCAGTACGCGCACCCGGTAGCCTTACCGGACCATGTTGCGGTAGAGCTAAATGGCGTATCGCCGGTTGGGCCAGCGAGCGCAAGTTCGCGAAAACCCATCCATACCAGGTGGTCGCGCCCTAGGCTGCGGCTGCCCCCGTAGCCCAACTGGCAGAGGCAGCCCCCTTAAAAGGGGTGGAGTGCCGGTTCGAATCCGGTCGGGGGCACACAGATCACCACTATTTCTGCTTCCCTCACTCCGCGACTGTTCGCACTTGATTTGACACGGAGCGTGTCGGCAATTGTGTGGCGGGCATTCGGGTTTTTTCTGCGCGCTCCTCTGACCAGCGCAGACTCTGCGCATGGTGGGCATAGCCCTTGACAGGGCCGCGTCGAACCCGCATGCTGAACCTATCGGTTAATTAACTAGGCGGTTGAGCATGAGTGTCGATCAACTGAGCAGCACCTTCGCGGCGCTGGCCGATCCCACCCGCCGGGCGATCCTCACCCGGCTGGCCGACGGGGAGGCCACGGTCACCGACCTGGCCGCGCCGTTCGAGATGAGCCTGCCGGCGGTGTCCAAGCACCTGAAGGTCCTGGAGCGCGCCGGCCTGATCGAGCGGGGCCGCAGCGCGCAGTGGCGGCCGTGCCGGCTCCGTGCGGCGCCGCTGCGGGATGCGACCGACTGGCTGGAGAGCTACCGCGGGTTCTGGGAGGACAGCTTCGACCGCCTCGACGAGCGCCTGCGAGAACTACGGGAGAAGGAGGACGACAAGGATGGCGACGATGAGTGAGACCGCGCGCGAGCTGGCGATCACCAGGGTCTTCGACGCGCCGCGCGAGCTGGTGTTCCGCTGCTGGACCGACCCCGAGCAGCTGGTGGGGTGGTGGGGGCCCACCGGCGTCGCCGCGGAGTCCGTGGCGGTCGACGTGACCGGCGGCGGCGCCTGGCGCATCGGCATGCGCAACTCCGCCGACGGCGCGGAGTACTGGTGCAGCGGCGTCTACCTCGAGGTCGTGCCGCCGCGGCGGCTGGTGTTCAGCTTCGCCTGGGACGGCGAGGACGCCGAGGACACCCTGGTCACCGTCACGTTCGCCGAGCTGGACGGGAAGACCGAGATGACCTTCCACCAGACCGGTTTCCGCACCGACGAGTCGCGGGACGGGCACATCGAGGGCTGGCAGTCGGCCTTCGACGACCTGGTTCGCCACCTCGGCGGCGCGCTGTGACAGCCGCCGTGCGGCAGGGCGACCCGGCCCTGCTCGACACCGACCTCGCCCGGCGGCTGCTGGCGGCCGACATCCCCGCCCGGCTGGCCTTCGTCGCGCCCGACGGCACGCCCCGGGTCCTGCCGATCAACTTCCTCTGGACCGGGGAGGAGGTCGTGATGGCCGGGTTCAGGCCCTCGGCCAAGACCCGCGCGCTGCGCGCCCGGCCCGCGGTGGCGCTCACCATCGACACCGCCGGCCCTCCGCCGGAGGTCCTGTTGGTCCGCGGCCGGGCGGAGATCACCGAGGTCGACGGGGTCGTGCCGGAGTACGAGACGATGATGCGGCGCGGCATGCCGGCCGATCAGGCCGACGCCTACCTCGGCGAGCTGCGTCGACGCGGCACGCCGATGGAGCGGATCATTGTGCGCCCCGAGTGGGTGGGCGTCCTCGACTTCCAGACCCGGTTCCCGGCCGCCATGCCCGACTTCCTCACCGAGGCTCCCTGATTACCTGTAAATCGCGGTAACATCCTCCGCATGTCTCGGCAGCCCATCGAGGTCGCGTTCGAACGGCGGGGTCAGGGCGACCCGCTGGTCCTGCTGCACGGCATCGGCCACCGCTGGCAGGCCTGGGAGCCGGTGCTCGACCTGCTGGCCGCCCGGCACGACGTCATCGCCCTCGACCTGCCCGGGTTCGGCCGCTCCCCGCTGCTGCCCGAGGGTCGCGGCTACGAGATGCCCTCGGCGGTGGCGGCCTGCGCGGAGGTCTTCGAGGACATGGGGTTGGACCGGCCGCACGTGGCGGGCAACTCGCTGGGCGGGGTGCTCAGCCTGGAGCTCGCCTCGCGCGGCCTGGTCCGCTCGGCGACCGCGCTCGCGCCGGCCGGCTTCTGGACCCGCTGGGACCGGGTCTGGGCGCTGGCGGTGCTGCGGATGATCAGGCAGAGCGGCCGGCTGCCCCTCGGCTCGGCCGTGCTGAGGTGGAAGTACCCCCGCATGGCCGCCGCGAGCCTGCTCTACGGTCGCCCCTCGCGGATGACGGCCGAGACCATGCTCGGCGACCTCGTCGCCATGGTCGGTGCTCCCGCGTTCGACCTGGTGGCCGCCGCCGGCCGGAACTACGTCTACGCGAGCCCGCCGCCCACCGTCCCCGCGACGGTCGGCTGGGGGACCCGCGACCGGATCCTCTGGCCGCGGCAGGCCAGACGCGCCGCCGAGGCCCTGCCCCGAGCCAGGCACGTGTGGCTGGACCGCTGCGGGCACGTGCCGATGGTCGACGACCCGGACCAGGTGGCCGCCCTCATCCTCGCCACCTGCGACGCCGCGTCCCCGGCTGCGGCGTAGGCAGGTACGTACAGCCCTCGATCGCGGTCTTCGCGCCAGCTCGCCCCGAGTACAACCCGGTTGTCGACGGGACTGCGGGACACGTCCTGGCTTGACCGCGTCGCGCCGGTCGGGTGTCAGCGCTTGGCCGGGTGGGACCGCTTGGCGCGAGGCGGCGGGACGGTCCGTTTGGTGGCGGCGTTCGTGGTCGGCCCGGCTCCGGCCGGGTCGGGCATCGTCAGCCGCTCGTCCGGGTCGTGCTCCTTCTCCAGGTCCGAGGGCTCCAGGAGGGCGGCGCTGCGTTCGAGCAGCTGCTGGGTGCCGCGCAGCCGCTCGGAGAGCTGGCTGCGCACCTCGGTCAACCGGGTCACCTGCTCGGTCACCGACTCCACCCGGCGCCGGGCCTCCTCGTCCGCCGCCCGCAGCTTCTCGCCGACCTCCCGCTCGCACGCCGTTCGCCTGGCCTCCAGCTCGCGGGTCAGCGCCTCGCGCTTCGACGTGATCGACTCGGAGAACTCGCGGTCGATGCGGATGCGGTCGCGTTCCGCCTCGGCGTCGAGCTCGCGGCGGCGGCGCTCGGCGACGGTCGTCAGCTCCTCGGCCTGGGCCTGCGCGGTACTCATGATCGACGTGTGGCTCGCGGTCAGCTGGCGGTGCTGCTCGTCGAGTTCGGTGAGCAGGGCTCGGTACCGGTCACGCAGCGCGGCCGATGCCTGCTCCGCCGCCGACCAGGTGTCCTCCGCCGCGGCCTTCGCCCGGGCGGTGATCTCGGCGGCCTGCGCCTTCGCGACCTCGACCATCCGCTCGCTGTCGGCGCCTTCTGGAGTGCCCAACGAGTCCAGCCGTTCGGTCAGCGCCGTGATCTCCCGCCGGGCGATCTCCAGCTCACCCTGGAGCTCGGCGGCCTGCGCCTGTGCCTCGAGCCGGTCGGCCTCGGCCCGCTCGATCCGCTCCAGCAGCTCCGCCACGTGCTCGCGCACCGCGGTGCGGTCGAAGCCGTGGCGAACAACGGCGAAGCTGACCTCGTCGGGGTCACGATCATCGGCGGCGCCCATGAGGTGACCGTACTCGGCACGCTACCGGCCGCAACAGTTCCTCTTCCCGTTCAGTCCGCAGTGGACTGCGTCACCAGTGGAAGCCGCGGGTCAGCCGGGCGAGCGCGGTGGCGGCCGCGCCGAGGTGCCGCTCGCCCTTCCCGATCTTGACCCGGCCGTCGCCACCGGCCGCCGTGGAGTCGGGGAAGATCCGGTACCCCTGGTAGGCGATCGCGTCCACCAGACCCGGCGCCACGCTGTAGGCGGCCGAGATCATCCGTCCGGTCGGCGTGCCGAGCTGCTTGGGCCGCCTGACCAACGCCTCCAGCACCATCTCCGCGGCCTGGTCCGGCGACTTGGCCGGGAAGGCGTCGTAGATCTTGGTGGGCCGGATCATCGGCGTGCGCACCAGCGGCATGTGCACGGTCGTGAACGTGATGCCGGCGCCGTGCGTCTCGGTGGCGACGATCTTGCTGAAGTAGTCCAGCGCCGCCTTGGACGCGACGTAGGCCGAGAACCGCGGCGCGATGCCCTGCACCCCGATCGAGGACACGTTGACGATGTGCCCGAACCGTCGCTCGATCATGTGCGGCAGCAGCGCGAGGATCAGCCGCACCGCGGCGAAGTAGTTGATCGCCATCGCCCGCTCGTAGTCGTGCATGCGGTCGTAGGACAGCTGTACCGAGCGCCGGATCGACCGGCCCGCGTTGTTCACCAACATGTCGACACCCGGCTGCTCGACGAGCATCCGCTCGACGACCTTGGCCACCGACTCGTCGTCGGTCAGGTCGCACGGGTAGACGAAGGCCTGCCCGCCCGCGGCCGCGATCTCCGCGCGGACCTCCTCCAGCTCCGCCTGCCGGCGGGCGACCAGCAGCGGCACCGCGCCCGCCTCGGCCACCTTCAGCGCGGCCGCCCGGCCGATCCCCGAGGACGCGCCGGTGATGACCACCCGCCGCCCCTCGAGCGAGCCGCGTCGTCCGCCGTGCCGGCGCGCCCGGAACGGGTCGAGGTGTTCGCGCCAGTAGCGCCACAGCACGTCCGCGTACTCCTCGAGCGGCGGCACGTCGACGCCGCTGTCGGCCAGAGCGAGGCGGGTGGCCGTCGAGTCGAAGCGGGGCTGGAAGGTCAGTGTCGACAGCAGGATCGGCGGGATGCCGAACCGGTCGAGCACGGCGTCGCGGGCGATCGTGACCCCCGGCAGGTGCTCGGCCAGCTTGGCCATACCGATCAGCGGCTGGGACAGGCGGTGGTTGAGCTCGGCGGCCGCCAGCGGCGCGCCGGCGGCTCGGGCGAACGCGTCGTACACCTGGCGCACCGACTGCGGCTCCGGGCTGACCAGGTGGAACGCCCGCCCGTCCAGGCCGGGCGCGGTGACCAGGTGCGCCATCGCCGCCGCCACGTAGTCGACCGGCACGATGTTGGTGTCCCCGATGTCGGGGAACACCAGCGGCACGTTCGGCAGCCCGCGGAGCCGGCTGAGCGCGGCGAAGAAGTAGTACGGCCCGTCGATCTTGTCCATCTCACCGGTGACCGAGCTCCCGACCACGATCGCCGGACGGTACACCCGCCACGGCACGTCGGTCTGGGTGCGCACCAGCCGCTCGGACTCGAACTTCGTCCGGTGGTAAGGGGTGACCAGCCGCTGGCCGGTGTCGAACATGGCCTCGGTGTACCGGCCCCGGTGGTCGCCGGCCACGGCCACCGACGACACGTGGTGCAGGCACCCGGCCTGGATCGTCCTGGCCAGGTCGATCACGTGCCGCGTGCCCTCGACGTTGGCCGCGATGCTGGCGTCGTCGTCCGCGGCGATGTCGTAGAGCGCGGCCAGGTGCACGAGGTGGTCGACGGCGCCGGCCAGCTCGGCGAGCTGCTCCGCGCCCACCCCGAGTTCCGGCTCACGCACGTCGCCGAACACGGTGCGGGTCTTCGCCACGTTCGGCCACCCCCGCGACGCGGCGGCCAACCGGTCCTGCGAGCGCTCGCGGACCAGCAGCCACACCCGCTCGGTGTCCTCGCGCTCGAGCAGCTCGGCGACGAGGTGCCGGCCGATGAGTCCGGTGGCCCCGGTGACCAGGTAGGTGGTCATTGCCCGTCCCTTCCGTACGCGTGCCGGTGCCAGCATTCCACGCCGGGGCCGGGCCGACCGCCGATCCCGCGGCCGGTCAGCTCACCTGCGCCGCAGGCAGGTCGCGGAACCGGCGGAGCACCTCGGGGTCCTGCAGCTCCATCCACTCGACGACCTGGCTGTAGGTGGCGCACACGGTCTGGTCGCGGACGCACACCTCGGCCATGAACTGCTCCACCGCGCGGCTGAACGCCCCGCCCGACCAGTCGTTGAAGTGGGTGGCGATGGTGAGCGGGGCCCGGTTGGTGTTCCGCGCGGCCTGGTACGCGGCGCGGTAGGTGTCCAGGGTCGCCTCGGTGAGCTCCGCGTCACGCGAGGGGTCCTCCTGGGCGCCGTTGAGCGCGTACCAGAGGTCGTAGTCCTGCATGAGGACCTTCTCGCCGTCGAGCGCCGGCACCCGCACGATCGGCACGGGGAACTCCCAGATCCCCTGCTGGCGGGCGGGCCAGGCGATGCCGTCGGAGGTGCGGCTGGAGTCGTAGGTCAACCCGTGCGCGGCGAGCACGGGTGCGAGCGCGTCGAGCTCGCCCTCCAGGCAGGGGGTGCGCCCGCCCCTGATGTCGTCCTCGTCGACCAGCAGACCGTGTTCGGCGGCGCGGCGGACGAACGTGAGGAACTGGCCGAGCTCGGCCTCCCACTGGGCCCTGGTCCAGCTCGCCGCGCTCGGCTCGTTTCCGCGGCAGAAGTGGCCGTTGTAATGGGTGCCGATCTCGTGCCCGGCCGCCAGGGCCGCGTTGAGGTCCTCGATGCGCACGGCCACCTGGTCGTCGGAGCCGCCGAAGCTGATCGCGGCCCGCCCGCGCTCGTGCCCGGGGCCGGTGTACTGCCCGCGCCGGTCGTCGGGCAGGAGGTAGATCCCGGTGAGGAAGCCGGTGACGCGGGCACCCGAGCGCTTCGCCAGCGGCAGGAAGCGCTGCCAGTGCGGGTGCGAGCCGGCGCCGTCGAAGGAGAACAGGACGAACTGGGGCGGCTTCTCGCCGGCGGCGAGCTTGCGCATCCAGGAGGGCCGGGTGCCGGTGTCCGCGGCGAGCGGGTCGGTGTCGTCGTGCCAGACCGGCCCCATCGTGCCGAGGCCGACGAGGATCAGGAAGGTGAGCGTGAGCGCGACGCCGAAGGCGATCGGTTCCCAGCGACGTCCCGCCGCCGTCCTCATGCGTCCTCCCCCTGTCGCCGTGAGTAGAGGCTAGGCGAGGGTAGTAGCCGGGACGGGGGACGCTGGGCCGGGTGGGGCGGTCACGATTTGGTGAGAACCCGAGCCGGCTGTGTCGCACGGTCTAGTGTGGGCCGCGTCGTGCGGGTTTCCCGGGTTGCCGCTGGGCGGCTCCGCCGCTAGAGGTAAAGTTGACTTTACCCATCGGGAACTCACCGGCGTGGTTCGGCGTTGAATCCGGTGCAGGAGCCATCAGGCCCAGGAGGAACAGGTGCGTTCAACCAGTAATCCCGCGTTCCGGAACCTGCCGCAGGGCGGGTTCGGCGGCGGCTACGCGGGCTTCCAGACCCAGCCGCAGGCGAACATGCCGGGATACGGCGGCTACCAGGCCCCGCCGACCACGGGTGATCGCCCCATGACGGTCGACGACGTGGTCACCAAGACCGCGGCGACCCTCGGCCTCGCACTCATCACCGGCATCATCACCGCCGTCGCCGTGCTGAGCGAGACCATCAGCCCGTTCCCGCCGATGATCGGCGGGATGATCGTCGGCCTGGTCCTGTCGCTGGTCATCATCTTCAAGAAGACGCCGAACGCGGGGCTCGTCCTGCTGTACTCGGCGGCCGAGGGCGTGTTCCTCGGCGCGGTCACCGGCGTGTTCGAGATGTTCATCGAGGGCATCGCCCTCCAGGCGATCCTCGGCACCGCGCTGGTGTTCATCACGATGCTCGTCGTCTACAAGACCGGCGCGGTCAAGGTCACGCCCAAGCTGACCCGCTGGATCATCGGCGCCACGGTCGGCGCGGCCGGCCTGATGCTGATCAACCTGGTGCTCGCGCTGTTCGGCGTGAACATGGGCATCCGCGACGGCAGCCCGATCGCCATCATCGTGAGCCTGCTGTTCATCGGCATCGCGGCGTTCAACTTCCTGTTGGACTTCGACATGGCCGACCAGATGATCCGCACCGGGACCCCGTCGAAGTACGCCTGGTACGTCGCCTTCGGTCTGATGACCACGCTGGTCTGGCTGTACCTCGAGATCCTTCGACTGCTGGCCTACTTCCAGAGCGAGTGAGGTCTTTCCCCAGGGAAGGGGCGTCCGGCCGCTGGCCGGGCGCCCCTTCCGGCTGTAGAGGGTCGAACCGCCGCTCCCACCTCGGGCCAGCTCGTCCGAAGCCGGAGCAGGACCGCCCGGTCGGGAGTGGCATCACCCGGTCGGGGAACAAACAAAGGCCCGAGCCCACCCGCACGGCGCGTCTCATTGCTGAACTCACACAGTCGGCCCCCGCTACCACCCCATCCGGTGGCGGCGGGGGCCGTGCGGTGCGGGTGGGGTGAACTTCCCACACACTCAAGGGGTAGCTGCTCGCGCGGCGCGAAACCTCGGGTCCTACACTCGAACATGAACCTTGTGAAGGTATTCACGAGGTCGCTTGTGAAGATTTTCACAAGCGACCTGGCCGATCAGGTTAGGTCTGCCTAACCGGCGGCGACGCGATGCCCACCCCATAGGGTGCCCGACTGAGGAGCGGGAAAGGACGGCGACGTGCCAGTACTCCAAGCTGTGAGCACATCTGTAGCACAGAACGAGAACGTCTCGGCGGGGTTGGGAAGTTACCTCCCGCTGTTTCTGCTCTTCGTTCTCGCGGCGGCGTTCGCGGTGTTCTCGGCCCTGCTCGGCCCGTTGGTCGGCCCGCGGCGCTACAACCGGGCGAAGTTCGAGGCCTACGAGTGTGGCATCGAGCCCTCGCCCCAGCCGGTGATCGGCGGCGGGCGCGTCCCGGTGGCCTACTACCTCACCGCGATGCTGTTCATCCTCTTCGACATCGAGATGGTGTTCCTGTACCCCTTCGCCGTCTCCGCCGACGCGCTCGGCTTCTTCGGGCTGGTGGAGATCGTGCTGTTCATCGCGACCCTCGGCTTCGCGTACGCCTACGTCTGGCGGCGCGGCGGCCTCGACTGGAACTGACGGAGGCGATCGACATGGGTCTCGAAGAGCGACTCCCGAACGGCATCCTCTTGGCCAGCCTGGAGAAGCTGGTCAACTGGGGGCGCAAGAACTCCCTGTGGCCGGCCACCTTCGGCCTGGCCTGCTGCGCCATCGAGATGATGACGACCGGCGGCCCGCGCTACGACATCGCGCGGTTCGGCATGGAGCGGTTCAGCGCCACCCCCCGACAGGCCGACCTGATGATCGTGGCCGGTCGGGTCACCAACAAGATGGCCCCGGTGCTGCGGCAGATCTACGACCAGATGGCCGAGCCCAAGTGGGTCCTCGCCATGGGCGTCTGCGCCTCCTCCGGCGGCATGTTCAACAACTACGCGGTCGTCCAGGGCGTCGACCACGTGGTCCCGGTGGACATGTACCTGCCCGGCTGCCCGCCGCGGCCGGAGATGCTGCTCGACTCCATCCTCAAGCTGCACGCGAAGATCCAGGACGAGCCGATCAACGCCAAGCGCGCCGCGCTGCGCGCCGAGCGCGGTGACCGCACCGAGCTGGTCGCGTCCTCCGTCAAGTTTGCGAAGAAGTGAACGACATGCCCGACGAGACCAGGCCGGACGCCAACCCCGTACCCGGCGACGAGCAGACCAGCGCCGAGCGGCCCGCCGACACCGAGCTGCGCCGCCACGAGGAGGACGCGATGCCGCTCGGCCCGCGTCAGCCGCTGGTGGCCGGCCGCGAGCGGCGGGGCATGTTCAACGTGTCCGGCTCCGGCGACACCTCGGGCTTCGGCGGGCTGCGCCTCCCGGCCTACGTCGCCCCGCCGGCCGAGCGTCCCTACGGCGGCTGGTTCGACGAGTTCACCGACCAGCTGATCAGCGCCATGCGCGAGAACGACGTGCCGGTCGAGGCGATCCTCCAGGTGACCGTCGCCCACGGCGAGATCACCTACTACGTCGACCCGGCGCACCTGGTCGCGCTCTGCCAGCTGCTGCGCGACGACGCGCTGCTGCGGTTCGAGCTGTGCAGCTCGGTGTCCGGTGTGGACTACGGGATCGGGATCCCGCAGCGGCTCCACTCCGTCTACCACCTCACCTCGATGACCTTCCGCCGCCGTATCCGGCTGGAGGTCGCCATCGACTGGTCGCCGGAGGACGGCGGCCAGCCGCACTGCCCGTCGGTCGTCTCGGTCTACCCGACCGCCGACTGGCACGAGCGCGAGACCTGGGACATGTTCGGCATCGTCTACGACGGGCACCCGGCGCTCACCCGGATTCTCATGCCGGACGACTGGGACGGCCACCCGCAGCGCAAGGACTACCCGCTCGGCGGCATCCCGGTCGAGTACAAGGGCGCGGAGATCCCGCCACCGGACCAGCGGAGGTCGTACTCGTGACCGACAAGATCTCGGACTTCACCACCGGCACCCAGGCCGACACCGGCCGCGGTGACGACAACTACGCCGGTGCCTACGCCACCGAGCGTGAGACCACCGAGGGTCGGATCTACAACGTCACCGGCGGCGACTGGGACGACGTCCTCGAGGACGCGACCAGCGACGAGCGGATCGTCATCAACATGGGGCCCCAGCACCCGTCCACGCACGGCGTGCTGCGGCTGGTGCTCGAGCTCGAGGGCGAGACCGTCACCCAGGCGAGGTCGGTGATCGGCTACCTGCACACCGGCATCGAGAAGAACTGCGAGTACCGCACCTGGACCCAGGGCGTCACGTTCGTGACGCGGATGGACTACCTCTCCCCGCTGTTCAACGAGGCCGCCTACTGCATGGGCATCGAGAAGCTGCTCGGGGTCACCGTGCCCGCACGGGCCCAGGTGCTCCGCGTGATGCTGATGGAGATCAACCGCATCGCCTCGCACCTGGTGGCGCTGGCCACCGGGGGCATGGAGCTCGGCGCGATGACCGCGATGACGGCGGGCTTCCGCGAGCGCGAGGAGTGCCTGCACCTGCTGGAGTTCCTCACCGGCCTGCGGATGAACCACGCTTTCATCCGGCCGGGCGGGCTCGCCCAGGACATGCCGGACGGTTGGGAGCTGGCGGTCGCCGAGTTCGTCAAGACGATGAACAAGCGCCTGCCGGAGTACGACAAGCTGCTCTCCGGCCAGCCGATCTGGAAGAACCGGCTGATCGGCGTCGGATACCTGCCAGTGGACGCCTGCCTCGCGCTCGGCGTCACCGGTCCGGTCCTGCGTTCCGCGGGGCTGCCCTGGGACCTGCGCAAGACCGAGCCCTACCTCGGCTACGAGGACTACAACTTCGAGGTGCCGACCTCCACCGCGGCCGACTCCTACGCCCGCTACCTGCTGCGGGTCGAGGAGATGCACCAGAGCCTGCGGATCATCAGCCAGTGCATGAAGAAGATCGAGCCCGGCCCGGTGATGGTCGAGGACGGCAAGATCGCCTGGCCGGCGAAGCTCGCCATCGGCTCGGACGGCATGGGGAACTCCCTCGAGCACGTCCGCAAGATCATGGGCCAGTCGATGGAGTCGCTGATCCACCACTTCAAGCTGGTCACCGAGGGCTTCCAGGTCCCGGCCGGCCAGGTGTACATGCCGGTCGAGTCGCCGCGCGGCGAGCTGGGCTACCACATCGTCTCCGACGGTGGCACCAGGCCGATGCGCGTCCACGTGCGCGACCCAAGTTTCGTGAACCTGCAGGCGATGCCCGCGATGTCCGAGGGCGGACTGGTCGCGGACGTGATCGCGGCCATCGCGTCGATCGACCCGGTGATGGGAGGAGTTGACCGGTGACTTCGAGCACTGACCCGCTGTCGTTGGGCAAGAGCTACGGGGGCTCGAACGTCGGCGTGGGGGAGACCCACGTCGCGGCCGGTCCCGAGGTCGACGTGGTGGACGGCGCGTCCGCGCTCAGCCGCGCGGAGACCGAGCGCCTGATCACCGAGGCCACCCCGGACCTGTCGGTGTTCGGGCCGGACATCGTGGCCAAGGCCGCCATCCTGATCGGCCGCTACCCCGAGTCCCGCTCGGCCCTGCTGCCGATGCTGCACCTGGTCCAGTCGGTCGAGGGGCACGTCAGCCAGGCCGGCGTCCAGTTCTGCGCCCAGCAGCTGAACCTCACCAACGCCGAGGTCAGCGCGGTCGTCACGTTCTACACGATGTTCAAGCGCAAGCCGTGTGGCGAGCACCTGGTCAGCGTCTGCACGAACACCCTGTGCGCGATGCTCGGCGGCGACGCGATCTTCCAGCGCCTGGGCGAGCACCTAGGCGAGGAGGGTCGCCCGCTCGGGCACGAGGACACCTCCGGCACGCCGGGTGAACCGGGCTCGATCACGATCGAGCACGCCGAGTGCCTCGCCGCCTGCGACCTGGGCCCCGTGCTGCAGGTCAACTACGAGTTCTACGACAACCAGACGCCGGAGTCGGCGGTCGAGCTCGTCGACGCCCTGCGTCGTGGCGAGAAGCCGGCGCCGACCCGAGGCGCGCCGTTGACCGACCTGCGATCGGTCGCGCTGCAGCTGGCCGGGTTCTTCCCCGAGGACGAGGCGACCTATCGTTCCCATGTGGACGGTCCGTCGGCCGCGGTGGAGACCCTGCGCGGTGCCCAGCTCGCCGCCGACCGCGGCTGGACCGCGCCGACCATGCCGGAGAACACGCCGGCACTCCCGGAGGTCGAAAAGAAGTGACCACCACCGAGACGACCCCCAGGCCCGACCCGGTGACCCCGGTTCTGACCAAGCGCTGGCTGTCGCCCAACTCGTGGCGGCTGTCCACCTACGAGCAGCTCGAGGGCTACACCGCGCTGCGCAAGGCCCTGACCGGCACCCCGGAGCAGCTGGTCCAGCTGGTGAAGGACGCCGGCCTGCGTGGTCGCGGCGGCGCGGGCTTCCCCGCCGGCGTCAAGTGGTCGTTCATGCCGCCCAACGAGGACAAGCCGCACTACCTGGTGATCAACGCCGACGAGGGCGAGCCGGGGACCTGCAAGGACGTCCCGCTGATGATGGCCGACCCGCACTCGCTGATCGAGGGCTGCATCATCGCGGCCTACGCGATGCGCTCGCACCGCTGCTTCATCTATGTGCGGGGCGAGGCCATGCACTGCATCCGCCGGCTCAACGCGGCGGTGCGCGAGGCCTACGACGCCGGCTACCTCGGCCAGGACATCCTGGGCTCCGGGTTCGGCCTGGACATCACCGTCCACGCCGGCGCCGGCGCCTACATCTGCGGCGAGGAGACCGCGCTGCTCGACTCGCTCGAGGGCCGTCGCGGCCAGCCCCGGCTCAAGCCGCCGTTCCCGGCGGCCGCCGGCCTCTACGCCGCGCCGACCACGGTCAACAACGTCGAGACGATCGCCAGCGTGCCGTTCATCGTCAACGGCGGCGCGGACTGGTTCCGCACGATGGGCACCGAGCGCTCGCCCGGGCCGAAGATCTACTCGGTCTCCGGGCACGTCGAGCGGCCGGGGCAGTACGAGGCGCCGCTGGGCATCACGCTGCGCGAGCTGCTCGAGCTCGCCGGCGGCATGAAGGACGGCATCCCGCTGAAGTTCTGGACCCCGGGTGGCTCCTCGACGCCGCTGTTCACCGCCGAGCACCTCGACGTCCCGCTGGACTTCGAGGGCGCAGCGGAGGCGGGCTCGATGCTCGGCACCACCGCGGTCATGGTCTTCAACGAGACCGTGTCGGTCCCGTGGGCGGTGATGAAGTGGACGAAGTTCTACGAGCACGAGTCCTGCGGCAAGTGCACCCCCTGCCGGGAGGGCACCTACTGGCTCGCGGGCATCCTCGAGCGGATGGTCGAGGGCAACGGCACCGCCTCGGACATCGAGACGCTGCTCGACATCTGCGACAACATCCTGGGGCGCTCGTTCTGCGCGCTCGGTGACGGCGCGGTCAGCCCGATCACCAGCGGCATCAAGTACTTCCGGGACGAGTTCCTCGCGCTGTGCGACCAGAACTCGAAGGCGAAGACCACCCCAGCGCTTGCGGGAGCCCACTGAGATGACTGCGATTGAAGAGAAGCCAGAGGCGGCCCCGGTACCCGAGGGGCACGTCCGGCTGACGATCGACGGGGTGGAGGTCGTCGCGCCCAAGGGCGAGCTGCTCATCCGCACGGCGGAGCGGCTCGGCACGATCATCCCGCGGTTCTGCGACCACCCGCTGCTCGACCCGGCCGGCGCGTGTCGCCAGTGCCTGGTCGAGGTCGAGATGGGCGGGCGCCCGATGCCCAAGCCCCAGGCCTCCTGCACGATGACCGTCGCCGACGGCATGGTGGTCAAGACCCAGCGCACCTCGCCGGTCGCCGACAAGGCGCAGCAGGGCGTGATGGAGCTGCTGCTCATCAACCACCCGCTGGACTGCCCGGTCTGCGACAAGGGCGGCGAGTGCCCGCTGCAGAACCAGGCGATGGCGCACGGCCGCACCGACTCCCGGTTCGTGGAGGCCAAGCGGACCTTCGCCAAGCCGATCCCGATCTCCACCCAGGTGCTGCTGGACCGCGAACGCTGCGTGCTCTGCCAGCGCTGCACCCGGTTCTCCGACCAGATCGCCGGCGACCCGTTCATCGAGCTGCTCGAGCGCGGCGCGCTGCAGCAGATCGGCGTCGCGGAGAACAAGCCGTTCCAGAGCTACTTCTCCGGCAACACGATCCAGATCTGCCCGGTCGGTGCGCTCACCAGTGCCGCCTACCGGTTCCGCTCCCGTCCGTTCGACCTGGTGTCGACGCCGAGTGTCTGCGAGCACTGCAGCTCCGGCTGCGCGGAGCGCACGGACTGGCGCCGGGGCAAGGTGATGCGCAAGCTCGCCGCCGAGGACCCCGAGGTCAACGAGGAGTGGATCTGCGACCGGGGCCGGTTCGCGTTCCGCTACGTGTCCGCCGGCGACCGGATCACCCGGCCGATGGTGCGTGACGCCGCGACGGGCGAGCTGGTCGAGTCGTCCTGGACCGAGGCGCTTCGGGTGGCCGCCGACGGGTTGGCCAAGGCCCGCGACGGCAAGGGCGTCGGCGTGCTGGCCGGCGGCCGGCTGACC
The DNA here is from genome assembly GCF_001921205.1 of Actinophytocola xanthii. Lineage (GTDB taxonomy): Bacteria > Actinomycetota > Actinomycetes > Mycobacteriales > Pseudonocardiaceae > Actinophytocola > Actinophytocola xanthii. The sequence goes on from NZ_MSIE01000043.1 coordinate 103,848, forward strand.
CTCGAGGACGCCTACGCATACTCGAAGTTCGCCCGGGTCGCCCTGGGCACCAACGACATCGACTTCCGGGCCAGGGCGCACTCGGCCGAGGAGCTGGACTTCCTCACCTCGCACGTGGTGGGCACCAACCCCGACACCGGGGTGACGTTCAAGGCGATCGAGGCGGCGCCAGCGGTGCTGTGCGTGGCGCTGGACCCCGAGGAGGAGTCGCCGATCGTCTTCCTGCGGCTGCGCAAGGCGGCCCGCCGGCGCGGCGCCCAGGTGTTCCACATCGGACAGTGGTCCTCCCCGGCCGTGCTCAAGACGATCAAGCCGCACGGCCCGGACAAGCCGTTCACCGGGACGCTGCTCGCCTGCCTGCCCGGCGCCGAGGCAGCCGCGGTCGAGGGTCTCGCGACCCACGCCCCGGACGTGGCGGCCAAGCTCGGCGCCGCCGGTGCGGTGATCCTGGTCGGCGAGCGGGCTGCCCAGATTCCGGGTCTGTTCACCGCGGTCGCCCGGCTGGCCGAGTCCACCGGGGCGAAGGTCGCCTGGATCCCGCGGCGTGCCGGCGAGCGCGGCGCGCTGGAGGCCGGTGCGGTCCCGACGCTGCTGCCCGGTGGCCGGCCGGTCACCGACGCGGCGGCCCGGGCCGAGGTCGAGAAGGCGTGGGGCCTGCCGACCGGCACGCTCCCGGCTGGCCAGGGGCGCGACACGACCGGAATCGTCGCGGCGGCCGCGGCCGGCGAGCTCGACGGTCTGGTCGTGGCCGGGGTCGACCCCTACGACCTGCCCGACCCCGACCTCGCCGTGGCGGCGCTGGACAACGCGGGCTTCGTGGTCAGCCTGGAGCTGCGGGCGAGCGCGGTGACCGAACGCGCCGACGTGGTGCTCCCGGTGGCCGCGGCCGTCGAGAAGCCGGGGACCTTCCTGAACTGGGAGGGACGGCGGCGTGAGTTCGGCACGACGCTGGCGACCACCGGCTCGCTGTCGGACTGCCGGGTGCTGGACACGCTCGGCGTCGAGATGGACGTCGACCTGTTCACCCAGACCCCGCAGGCCGCGGCGACCGACCTGGCCCGGCTGCCCACGGTCCGCCCGACCGCCCCGGGACCGGCCGTGGCGGTGCCGCCGGCGGTGACGATCGACGAGGGTCAGGCCCTGCTCGCGACGTGGCGCCAGCTGCTGGACAACGGGACGATGCAGTCCGACGAGCCGCACCTCGCGGGCACGGCGCGACCGACCGTCGCCCGGGTTTCGCCCGACCTGGCGGCCCGAATCGGCCTCAACGGGAACCCGGTGGTCACCGTCAAGACCGCACACGGTTCGATCACCCTGCCGGTCGAGCACGCGGACCTGCCGGACGGAGTCGTCTGGCTGCCCGCGAACTCCGGCCCGTCCACAGTCCGGCGCACGCTCGGCGCGGGGCACGGCGACGTGGTGTCGGTCAGCGTCGAGAACCTGCTGCCCGGCGCGACGAGCAACCCAGGAGGCGAGTCAGCGTGACCAGGGCCGAACTCCTCGCCGACGACCCGCTCTGGCTGATCCTGATCAAGGTCGTGATCGTGCTCCTCATCGGGCCGGTCATGACCATCTTCCTGATCATCTGGGAGCGCAAGGCGATCGGCCGGATGCAGCAGCGGCCCGGCCCGAACCGGGTCGGCCCCGGCGGCTACCTCCAGTCGGTCGCGGACGCGATCAAGCTGCCGTTCAAGGAGCAGATCATCCCGGCGGGCGCGGACCGGAAGGTGTACTTCCTCGCCCCGATCATCACCGTGATCCCGGCGATCATGGCGTTCTCGGTGATGCCGATCGGGCCCGAGGTCTCGATCTTCGGTGAGCGGACCGTGCTGCAGCTGGTCGACCTCCCGGTCGGCGTGCTCGTGGTGCTCGCGTGCTCCTCGCTCGGCATCTACGGCATCGTGCTCGCCGGTTGGTCCTCGGGCTCGCCCTACCCGCTGCTCGGTGGCCTCCGCTCGGCGGCGCAGATGATCTCCTACGAGATCGCGATGGGCCTGTCGATCGTCGGCGTGGTGCTCTACGCGCAGTCGTTGTCCACAGGGGACATCGTTGGCGCGCAGCAGACCGGATGGTTCTTCTTCCTGCTGCCGTTCAGCTTCGTCATCTACCTCATCTCGATGGTCGGCGAGACCAACCGTGCCCCGTTCGACCTGCCCGAGGCGGAGTCCGAGCTGGTCGGCGGGTTCCACACCGAGTACAGCTCGATGAAGTTCGCGCTGTTCTTCCTCGCCGAGTACGTGAACATGGTGATCGTCTCGGCGTTCGCCACGACGCTGTTCCTCGGCGGGTACATGGCCCCGTGGCCGATCTCGCTGATCGGCGACAACTACTTCAACAGCGGCTGGTGGCCGGTCCTCTGGTTCTTCGGCAAGACGTTCCTGCTGCTGTTCTGCTTCATCTGGGTACGGGCCACCCTGCCCCGGTTCCGCTACGACCAGTTCATGCGGATCGGGTGGAAGGTGCTGGTGCCGCTCAACCTGATCTGGATCGTGCTGATCGCCGGCCTGCGGGCGATCCGCGGCGAGGCCGAGGTGAGCACCGGCCAGATCCTCACCTTCGGCGGCATCATCGTACTGATCATCATCGGGCTGAGCTTCGTGTTCGACCGGGGCCGTCCGGAGGAGGACCCCGACCAGGTGCCGGTCACCGGCAGCGGCTACCCGGTCCCGCCGCTCGACCTCGAGATACCCACCGCGCCCAAGCGCAAGGCGGTCCGGGGCCGCAACCGCCGCCGTCCGGCCACGGTCGGCGCCGGGAGCGAAGGCCGGACTGACGCCGAGAAGGAGTCGAACGATGGGGATCTTTGATCCGTTCAAGGGCTTCGGTGTCACCTTCTCGACGATGTTCAAGAAGGTCGTCACCGAGGAGTACCCGGAGGCGGGCGCGCCGGCCGCGCCTCGCTACCACGGGCGTCACCAGCTCAACCGCCACCCGGACGGGTTGGAGAAGTGCGTCGGCTGCGAGCTGTGCGCCTGGGCCTGCCCGGCGGACGCGATCTTCGTCGAGGGCGCGGACAACACCGCGGAGGAGCGGTACTCCCCGGGCGAGCGGTACGGCAAGGACTACCAGATCAACTACCTGCGCTGCATCGGCTGCGGCTTGTGCATCGAGGCCTGCCCGACCCGGTCGCTGACCATGCTCAACGACTACGAGCTGGCCGACGACGACCGCCAGCGGTTGATCTACACCAAGGAGGACCTGCTCGCCCCGCTGCTCAAGGGGATGGAGCAGCCGCCGCACCCGATGCGCCTCGGCGATGACGAGCAGGACTACTACGTCGACGGACCGCGCCTGGCGCGCAAGTGGGGCTACCCCGACCCGGTGAAGGGGGAAGTCAAGTGAGTTCCTCGGCGGCGCTCGCCCAGGGCGTCCAGAACGTGATGTCCACCGGCGAGGCCACGTCCTTCTGGGTGCTCGGACCGCTGGCCCTGCTCGGCGCGCTCGGCATGATCTTCGCCAAGAACGCCGTGCACTCGGCGCTGTTCCTGGTGCTGACCATGCTCTGCCTCGGGATCATGTACATGGTCCAGCAGGCGCCGTTCCTCGGCTTCGTGCAGATCATCGTCTACACCGGCGCGATCATGATGTTGTTCCTGTTCGTGCTGATGCTGGTCGGCCGCGACTCCTCCGACTCGGTGGTCGAGGTCCTGCGCGGCCAGCGCCTGGCCGCCACGGTGCTCGGCGTCGGGCTCGCCGCCCTGGTCGTCACCGCGATCTCCCGGGCGCTGACCGACGTCACCCCGGTGGGGCTCCAGGGCCAGGAGGCCAACGGCGGCAACGGGAACGTGGAGAACATCGGCCGGTCGATCTTCACCGACTGGCTGTTCCCGTTCGAGCTGACCTCGGCTCTGCTGATCACGGCCGCGGTCGGCGCCATGGTCCTCGGTTACGTCGACCGGCACACCCGCGGTCGCAAGACCCAGCGCGAGCTGGTCGAGGCGCGCTTCCGCGGCGAGCACGACCGGCCATCGCCGCTGCCCGGCCCCGGCGTGTTCGCCACCTCGACCTCGGTGGCCACTCCCGCGCTGCTGCCCGACGGCTCGGTCGCGCCGGAGTCGCTGTCCCGGCTCATCGACTCGGTCGCGGCCGAGGAGCTCCACGAGGAGCGCAAGGCGGTCGCCGGAACCTCGCACACCGCCGAGGGTCGCGCCCTCAATCCGTCCACCCGGGAAGGGGAGTCGTCGTGACCCCGACCGTCTACCTGCTGCTCTCCGCGCTGCTGTTCACGATCGGTGCGGTCGGAGTGCTGGTGCGGCGCAACGCCATCGTGGTGTTCATGTGCATCGAGCTGATGCTCAACGCGGTGAACCTCTCGCTGGTGACCTTCGCGCGGATCAACGGTTCGCTCGACGGCCAGATCATGGCCTTCTTCGTGATGGTGGTGGCCGCGGCCGAGGTCGTGGTCGGTCTCGCGATCATCATGTCGATCTTCCGCACCCGCCGCTCGGCCTCGGTCGACGACGCCAACCTGCTGAAGTACTGAGGGGAAGGCCGTGACTGGTACGCACTTGGCGGCGCAGCAGGTCGCCGAGGTAACCGAAGCGTCGGGGCTGGCGGGATCGGCGTGGCTGCTGATCCTGTTCCCGCTCGTCGGCGCGGCAGTGCTGCTGCTGGGCGGCAGGGCCACCAACGCCTGGGGCCACCTGCTCGGCTGCCTGACCGTGCTCGCGTCGTTCGTCTACGGCGCGATGCTGTTCTTCTCCAGTACCGGGCTGGAGGAGGGCGAGCGCGTGCAGAACGTCTCGCTCTTCGACTGGATCCCGGTGGAACAGCTCCAGGTCGAGTTCGGGCTGCGGATCGACCCGCTCTCGATCAGCTTCGTGCTGCTGATCACCGGGGTCGGCTCGCTGATCCACATCTACTCGATCGGCTACATGGCCGAGGACCCGGACCGCCGGCGCTTCTTCGGGTACTTCAACCTGTTCGTCGCCGCGATGCTGATCCTGGTGCTCGGCAACGGGTTCGTGACCCTCTACCTCGGCTGGGAGGGCGTCGGCCTGGCGTCGTACCTGCTCATCGGCTGGTACACGAACCGCCCGTCGGCGGCGACCGCGGCCAAGAAGGCCTTCCTGATGAACCGGGTCGGCGACGTCGGCCTGGCCATCGCGATCTTCATCATGTTCGCCGAGCTCGGCACTACCCAGTACACGGAGGTCTTCGCCGGCCTCGACCAGCTCTCGCCGGCCACGATCACCGCGCTGACGCTGCTGCTCCTGCTCGGCGCCTGCGGCAAGTCCGGCCAGTTCCCGCTCCAGGCCTGGTTGCCCGACGCCATGGAGGGCCCGACCCCGGTCTCGGCCCTGATCCACGCCGCGACCATGGTCACCGCCGGCGTGTACCTGGTGGCCCGGGCCAACCCGATCTACCTGCAGAGCGAGGACGGCCGGCTGGTCGTCGTGATCATCGGCGCGCTGACGCTGCTGATCGGGTGCGTCATCGGCTGCGCCTACGACGACATCAAGAAGGTCCTCGCGTACTCGACGGTCAGCCAGATCGGCTACATGATGCTGGCCGTCGGCCTCGGGCCGTTCGGGTTCGCGCTGGGCATCATGCACCTGCTCACCCATGGCTTCTTCAAGGCCGGGCTCTTCCTCGGCGCCGGGTCGGTCATGCACGCTATGAACGACGAAGTCGACATGCGCAAGTACGGCGGCCTGGCCCGGATCATGCCCTGGACCTTCGGCACCTTCGCGCTCGGCTACCTCGCGCTGATCGGCATCCCGCCGTTCTCCGGCTTCTTCTCCAAGGACGCGATCATCGAGGCCGCGTTCGGCGAGGAGGGCTGGCGGGGCTGGGTCTTCGGTGGCGCCGCGCTGCTGGGCGCCGGGCTCACCGCCTTCTACATGACCCGGCTGATGCTGATGACCTTCTTCGGCAAGCAGCGCTGGAAGGAGCTGAAGTCCGAGGACGGCCGCGACTTCCACCCGCACGAGTCGCCCGCGGTCATGTGGGTGCCGATGGTGATCCTCGCGATCGGCTCGGTCGGCGCCGGCTGGTTCTTCGCCAGCGGCGACACGCTCGCCGAGTGGCTCTCCCCGACCCTGGGTGCGCTGGAGGAGGCGGAGCACACGGTCATCCCGCACGCGCTCGTGCCGTGGCTGACCGTCGGCCTGTCGCTGCTCGGAGTGCTGCTGGCCTGGGCGGTCGTCGGCCGACGCGACGTGCCGGTGGTCAAGCCCGACCCGGTGTCCTTCCCGGTTCGGGCGGCCCGGCGCGACCTGTACGGCAACGCGCTCAACGAGGCCCTGGTCGCCCGGCCGGGTACCTGGCTCACCCGCGCACTGGTCTATGTGGACAACAAGGGAGTTGACGGGCTGGTGAACGGCATCGCCGCCATGCTCGGCGGCAGTTCCGGACGATTGCGCCGGATGCAGACCGGGTTCGTCCGCTCCTACGCGGCCTCGATCCTCGGCGGCTCGATCCTCGTCCTGGTGGCATTCCTGGCGGTGAGGTACGTATGACCTCCTCTTCCGGCGCGGCGCTGCTGGTCGCGCTCCTGCTGATCCCGCTGGTCGGCGCGATCGCCGTGGTGTTCCTGCGGAAGAACGACACGCTCGCCAAGCAGGCGGCGCTCGCCTTCTCGCTGGTCGAGTTCGGCGTCGCGGTGGCCTCCTGGATCGCGTACGACCCGGCCGGCGCGCGGCTGCAGCAGCACTTCTCGCTCGACTGGATCCCGGCCTTCGGCGTGCACCTGTCCTTCGGCGTGGACGGCATCGCGCTGGTCATGGTGGCGGTCATCGCGTTGCTGGTGCCGCTGGTGATCGGCGCGGGCTGGACGGAGAAGCTCCCGGCCGAGCGCACGGCCGGCGGGTTCCTGTCGCTGATCCTGCTGCAGCAGGCGATCACGATCGCGGTGTTCGCCGCCACCGACGTGTTCGTGTTCTACGTCCTGTTCGAGATCATGCTGATCCCGATGTACTTCCTGATCGGCTCCTACGGCGGGGCCAGGCGGCAGTACGCGGCGGTGAAGTTCTTCCTGTACTCGTTCCTCGGCGGCCTGATCATGCTCGCCTCGGCGATCGGGGCCTACTCGATGGCCTCCGACGAGCTCGGCGAGGGCACCTTCGACTGGGCGACGCTGGTGCGGGTGGTCTCGGACGCGCCGCTGAGCAACCAGATCTGGATCTTCCTGGGCTTCTTCCTCGCGTTCGCGGTGAAGGCGCCGCTGGTGCCCCTGCACACGTGGCTGCCGGACGCGGCGGCCGAGGCGCCGATCGGCGTCGCGGTGCTGCTGGTCGGCATCCTGGACAAGGTCGGCACGTTCGGCTTCCTGCGCTACCTGCTGCCGATGACGCCGGACGCCAGCACGACGCTGGCGCCGCTCGTGCTGGTCATGGGTGTCGCCGGGGTGCTGTACGGCGCGCTGCTGGCGACCGGGCAGCGGGACATGAAGCGGTTCATCGCCTACGTCTCGATCGCGCACTTCGGCTTCATCGCGCTGGGCATCTTCGCGTTCACGACGCAGTCCGAGGTCGGCGCGGTGTCCTACATGCTCAACCACTCGATCTCCACCGGCATGCTGATCCTCGTGATCGGCATGGTCATCGCCCGCGGTGGCTCCACGCTGATCGCCGACTACGGCGGCCTGGCCAAGATCACCCCGGCGCTGGCTGGCGTGTTCCTGGTCGCGGGGCTTGCCTCGCTGTCGCTGCCCGGCACGAACTCGTTCATCTCCGAGTTCCTGGTGCTGGTCGGGGCGTACGGGCCGGAGCCGGTGTACACGATCCTCGCGACCGTCGGCATGATCCTCGCCGCGCTCTACGTGCTCTGGCTTTACCAGCGGGTGTTCCACGGTCCGGTCCGCGGCAGCGCGCTGGTGAACGTGACCGGCGGCCCGGGTACCGCTGTGGCCCCGGAGGTCGGGGCGCGCCGGGCGATCCTGGACCTGAGCGGCCGGGAGAAGCTGGTGCTGGCCCCGCTGCTCGTGCTCGTCGTCGGCATCGGGTTCTACCCGGCGCCGGTGCTCGACGTGATCACGCCGTCGGTCGAGGCCACCCTCGACGCGGTGGGTGTTTCGGATGGAGGCAACTGAGTTGTCCGCACTGGTTTTCCTCGCCCAGGACCCACCGGGGAAGGAGACGCTCGCGCCGATCAACTACCCGGCGATCCTGCCGATGTTGATCATCCTCGGAGCGGCCTGCGTCGGGGTCCTGCTCGAGGCCTTCCTGCCGAGGCACCAGCGGTGGTCCGCCCAGGTGTTCCTCACGCTGCTGGCGTTGGTCGGCGCCGGGCTCGCGATGGCGGTCTACATGACCGACGCGCCGGTCGGCGGAGAGCTGACCCTGTCGAGCTCGATCGCGGTCGACCGGCCGGCGCTGTTCCTCTGGGGCACGCTGCTCGCGCTCGGGCTGGGCTCGGTGCTGATGATCGCGGACCGGTCGGTGGAGCCGGGGGGCGCGTTCGTCGCCCAGGCGGCGATCCGGCCGGGCACGGTGCAGGACCGCGAGCAGCGGCTCGGCGCCCAGCCGCACCGGCGCGACGCGGCGAAGTACCAGATGCAGACCGAGGTCTTCCCGCTCACGCTGTTCGCGCTCGGCGGGATGATGGTGTTCTGCGCGGCCAACGACCTGCTGACGATGTTCGTGGCACTCGAGGTGCTGAGCCTGCCGCTGTACCTGATGTGCGGCCTCGCCCGGCGGCGCCGGCTGCTCTCCCAGGAGTCGGCCGTCAAGTACTTCCTGCTCGGCGCGTTCTCCTCGGCGTTCTTCCTCTACGGGCTGGCGCTGCTCTACGGCTACTCCGGCTCGGTTCGCCTGGCCGACATCGCCGACGCCGCGGCCGGCTCCGATCGCTCCGACACGCTGCTGTTCGGCGGCATGGCGCTGCTGATCGTGGGCCTGCTGTTCAAGGGCTCGGTCGGGCCGTTCCACACCTGGACGCCGGACGTGTACCAGGGCTCGCCGACGCCGATCACGGCCTTCATGGCGGCCTGTACGAAGGTGGCGGCGTTCGGCGCGATCCTGCGGGTGCTCACGGTCGGTCTCGAGTCGACGCAGTGGGAGTGGCGTGGCGTGCTGTGGGGCGTGGCGATCGTGTCGATGGTCATCGGCGCGGTGCTCGGCCTCACCCAGACCGACATCAAGCGGATGATCGCGTACTCCTCCATCGCGCATGCCGGCTTCCTGCTGATCGGCGCGATCGTGCTGTCGCCTGAGGGCGTCTCCTCGACGCTGTTCTACCTGCTCACCTATGGCTTCACCACGCTCGCCGCGTTCGGGGTGATCTCGCTCGTGCGGGACGCGGACGGCGAGGCGACCCACCTCAGCCAGTGGGCGGGCCTCGCCAAACGGGCCCCGCTGGTCGCGGCGGTGTTCGCCTTCCTGCTGTTCGCGATGGCCGGCATCCCGCTGACAAGCGGGTTCATCGGCAAGTTCGTGGTCTTCTCGGCAGCGCTGTCCGACGGCATGGCACCGCTGGTGGTGGTCGCCCTGGTGGCCTCGGCGGTCACGGCGTTCTTCTACCTGAGGGTGATCGTGCTCATGTACTTCAGCGAGCCGGCGCCGGACGGGCCCTCGGTGGTCGTGCCGGGTGCGTTCACCACGGCGGCGATCACGCTGGGGGTGGTCGTCACCCTGCTGCTCGGGCTGGTTCCGGCCTTCGCCCTCGACTGGGCGAACGCCGGCACCTTCGCCCTCCGGTAGAACTCGGTCGAACAGGCGGCCCCGGGTGAGCATCGCCACCCGGGGCCGCCTTCGTGCCGTCGGTCGGTGGTCCGGAGATTAGGCTGTGGCCAGGGAATTCGAATGGAGCGATGCCGACGTGACAGCCGACCATGCCGTGCCGCGGCTACCTGCCTCGCTCGGTCTCGACCGCGCGGACCCGGAGCTGGTTGAGACGATCTCCACGGGTCTGGTGAAGGTCGAGGACCTGCTGCACGCGGTGGTGCGCAGCGACATCGAGTTCGTCAACGAGGCCGCCACCCACCTGGTCAGGGCGGGTGGCAAACGTTTCCGCCCGTTGTTCACGCTGCTTGCCGCCTCGGTCGGCGGGAAGATCAACGACCACGTGGTCGCCGCGGCCGCTGCGGTCGAGCTGGTGCACCTGGCCACGCTCTATCACGACGACGTGATGGACGAGGCGACCATGCGCCGCGGCTCGGCGAGCGTCAACGCCCGCTGGGACAACACGATCGCCATCCTCACCGGCGACTTCCTGTTCGCGCACGCCTCGGCGCTCGTCGCCGACCTGGGCAGCGACGCCGCGCGGATCATCGCGGAGACGATGGGGGAGCTGGTCACCGGGCAGATGCGGGAGACCGTCGGGCCGGTGGAGGGGGACGACCCGATCACCCACTACCTCGGGGTCGTCGCCCAGAAGACCGGGTCGCTGATCGCCACGGCGGGCCGCTACGGCGGGATGTTCTCAGGGGCTCCGGCCGAGCACACCGAGGCCTTGTACAGGTACGGCGACCTGATCGGTACCGCGTTCCAGATCTCCGACGACATCATCGACATCGCGTCGCCGGCCGACGAGTCGGGCAAGACGCCGGGTACCGACCTGCGTGAGGGCGTGCGGACGCTGCCGATGCTCTACGCGCTGTCCTCGCTGCACGGACCGGGGGAGCCGGATCCGCGGCTGCGGGAGCTGCTCGCCGGCCCGCTCCCCGACGACGAGGCGGTGGAGGAGGCGCTGACCCTGCTGCGCAAGTCCCCCGGCCTGGAGCACGCGGTGCGGACGCTCACCGAGTACGCCGACCGCGCACGTGCCGAGCTGGTCAGCCTGCCAGAGGGCCCGGCGCGCGACGCGCTGGACATGCTGGCACGCTACGTGGTAGCGCGAACGCGGTGAGCGACATCACCCTGGTCGAGAACGGGTCGGGTCGCTCCCAGTAGCCTGAGCACCCCGTCGGCAAGCGCGGGGCGCGGAGGGAGATGCCCATGTCGATCTTTGGGCAGGTCTGGTTGTGGAGCTCGCTCGCCTTCCTGCTCGGAGCGTTGCTCTGCTGGGGTCTTGTCGCGCTGCCGGCGCGGCGCCGGGTGGCGGAGCTGGAGTCCGAGCTGGCGGCGCGGTCGCGGCGGCAGGCGCCGCAGCCCCCCGAGCTGCCTCGTCGTCCCCAGGAGGAGCGCGAGGAGTTCGACCCGCGCCGCCTGGTGACCGGTGGTGGCCGCGAGCCCGAGGAGCGCCCCGAGCGGCACGAGGTCCAGAACGAGCCGCTGACCAGGGCGTACGCGATGCCCGGGGTGGCCGGCGCCGGGGCACTGGGGGAGACCGAGACCGAGCTGTCGGTCGGCCCGGGGGCGGCGGCGACCCAGTACCTGAACACGGCCGGCTCGTCCTCGCTGCAGGCGCCCCCCGCCGACGACGAGGAGAACCGCGGCTGGTTCGACGACGACGAGCGTGCCGAGGACCAGCCAGGCGCGACGACCGTGTTCCCCAGGGTGCCGGCCGAGGACCCGGCGCCGGTCGAGGCTCCCGAGGGTGCGCACACGCTGCGCGAGGTCCCCTCGGTCCCCGACGACGGCGGCACCGTGTTCACCCAGCGCACGCACCCCATCCCCGGCGAGCTGATCCGCCAGCTGGACGAGTCCTCCTCGTCCGAGCCCTCCGCCGAGGACCGGCCGCCCTCCTCGCCCTCGACGCCCTCGTCGTCCGACCTGTCCGACTCGCCCGCCGCACCCGAGGAGTCCCCCGAGCCCGCTCCGGCTCCCGCGCATGCTCTCGTCGAGGAGGAAACCCCCGCAACCGGCGAGTCGAAGCACCGCTTACGGGAGGACTCGCCGGTAACCTCCACTGTGACGCCGCCGGCCGAGCCGGCTGAGGCGGCCGAGGGCGCGCACGACCGCAGCGAGGCCGTGCCCGCACACACCGCCGGAGAGCAGAGCACGGCGGTGTCCGCGAGCCGGCGGCGAGGAATCGCCGGCGACGACGACCAGAGCAGTACGGGTGCGGAGGAGCCCAAGCACATGTCGGGGGTCAACGTCCAGGCCGAGCCGGCCAGAAACAAGTTACCGAAGCGGGTTCCGTCGAAGCCGCCGAGCAGGACACCGTTCGGCGTCCAGACGACGTCACCGGCGACGCAGCCGCCGTCCACCACCTCCGCCGCCGAGCGGCCGGAGGACGCCCCGCGCTCGTTGTTCGAACCGATCATCCCCGCGGGCGACGCACCGTCGACGCCCCCGCCGCCGAACCGAAAGCGCTCGGAGGGCGAACGGTCCGGCAGCGAACGGTCCGGCAGCGAGCGCTCGAGCAACGGTTCGCTCCGCGGCCCGTTCGGCCCCGGGTCGGCGATGCCGTTACCCGGCGGCGGTGCGCCGTCACCCGAGTTCACGGTCAAGGCGAGCGCCAGCGCGATGCGGTACTGCACGCCCGAGTCGGACGGTTTCGAGCGGACGGTGGCGGAGGTGTGGTTCCGCTCCGCGGCCGACGCGGAGCGGGTGGGCTTCCGCCCGCTGGGCTGAGTGTGACGCCGGGAACAGGGGCCTGTGGTGCTTGCCCTATTGTTTCCGCCAATCGGGTGATCACAAGGCGCGAGGAGGCAGTGGCGTGAAGTGGTTCAAGCGACTGTTCGGCAAACTGACGTCGCCCGGCGACCAGGAGGGTGGGGCCGAGACCCCGGCTTCGGTCGTGGAGAAGGCAACCGACCAGCAGCCGGCCGGCGCCACCAAGAAGAAGCCGGCCAAGGCCACGGCCACCAAGGAACCCACCACCGACCCAGCCGCCGCCGCGTCCTCGGCCACCGAGCCCTCGGCCAAGGCGTCCACCGCTGACAAGCCGTCCGCTGCCGCGCCGGCGAAGTCGGGCACGGCTCCCGCCTCGGCCCCCACCGACTCCGCTGACCAGTCGGCCGCCGCTGCCTCGACCAAGGCGGGCACGGGTGCCGGTGTCTCCGATCCCGACTCGGCCGCCGCTGCCTCGGCGAAGTCGGGCACCGGTGCCTCCGCCACCGCCACGCCGTCAACCTCAGCCGAGCCGGTCGCCGCCGCCGAGTCGGCTGCCGCCGGTGGCTCGGCGGAGACGGCCGCACCGTCTCCCACCACGTCCTCCGCCTCGACGGAACCGGGCGCCGCCGACGAGTCCTCCGCCGCCGCGCTGGCCGCCGCCGAGTCTCCCGCCGCTGCCTCGAAGCCCGCCGCCGCGACCTCCTCAGCTGAGCCCGCTGCTGCCGAACCCACGCCTGCCGCCACCACGGGAGCGGACACCGCGGCCAAGCCGGCCTCCACCCGCAAGCCCGCCGCCAAGAAGGCGACCAAGCCAGCCGCCGACAAGCCGGCCACCACCAGAAAGCCGGCCACTCGGAAGGCCGCTCCCCAGCCTTCCGTCGCCGAGAAGGCCGCCGCCGAGAACACCAACGTCGCCGAGCCCCCGGCCCCGGTCACCCCCGCCACCACCGCCGTCGAGAAGCCGGCCACCAAGGCGACCACCACCCGCAAGCCCGCCGCCCGCAAGAAGCCCGAAGCGACACCCCCCGTGACCCCGGCCACCACCGCCCAGGAGGCGCCCGCCGCCGAGCTGGCCCCCTTCGGCCCCGGCTCCGCCAAGCCCCTGCCCGACGGCGCTGCCCCCGGCGAGGAGTACACGGTGAAGGGCAAGCGCTCCTCGAAGCTCTTCCACACCGCCGAATCGCCCTACTTCGGCCGCACCAAGGCCGACGTCTGGTTCCGCACCCCCGCCGACGCCGAAAGCGCCGGTTTCGTGGCCTGGAACCAGAAGAAGAAGTAGGCAGCTGACCGACTTCACCGCGGCCGAGGATCGCTGGCGTGCCCGCCAGGGCACGCTACGACAGGTCGTCCGCCAGGAGCTGGTGTCCCGGCAGCTGGCACCCCACCTGCCGGCACCACCGTCACGCGTCCTCGACGTCGGCTGCGGCCAGGGAACCCAGCTGCTCCGCCTGGCCCGCCTCGGACATCACACCCGACCTCTCCCAGCCCCTACTCGACGAGCTGTACCGGGCAGCACGGGCCGAGCCTGCCGAGGTCCACCCGCGTCGGCGTGCGAGCACGCGCTGAGCGAACCCACGGCCTGGCCGCCGCCCTGACCCACGTCGTCGCGAGCTCCACCCAGCGCGCGTGGACTGCTTGCCAAACCTAGATACTGCTACTAACTTCTAGAAATGGCTAGTAGTTCACGACAGTCACTCCCACCCACCCATACCGAGCTCGTCGACTTCGCGGACCAGTTCGCGGCCGTCGCCCAGGCGCTCGGCCTACCCCCGATGCCGGCTCGCGTGCTCGGTTGGCTCCTGGTCTGTGACCCCCCAGCCGCATCGAGCCAGGAGTTGGAGGACGCACTGGGGGTCAGCCGGGCGTCGGTCAGTGCGGCGACGCGTCTACTCGAAGCGACCCGCCTCGTGAACCGGCGGACGCGGTCTGGTCAGCGGGTTCACCGGTTCGAAATCGATGCCGACGCCTTCATCCGGCTGGCTGATGCCGAGCGGTACCGGGCGTTCCGCAAGGCGTTGGAGGGCGGGATGCGACTGCGACCGAACGACCGGCGGCTCGAAGAGCTGCACGACTTCTACACCTACATGGAGCGTGAGGTCGCCGTCGTCATCGAGCGGTACCGGACGGAAAAGGCCGGTTGAGTCGATGGAGCTGGAGATCACGCAGGTCCTGGCCAGGTTCTGGGGACTGGTTCTCGTCGTCAGCTGTGGAGCGGCCCTGGTGAACGCGCGTGCGCGCAGGACGTTGCTCGATGCCAAGGAGACCGAGGCCTTCACCCTGGCCGTCGGCTGGCTCGCGCTGGTCATCGGAGCCGCTCATGTCGCGCTCTACAACGAATGGACCCTGGGGCATGCGGGCGTGATCACGTTCCTCGGGTGGATCACCTTGTTGCGAGCCGCGTTCCGCCTGGTGTTCCCGGCGGCGGCGACCCGCGCCACCAGACAGGGACGCAAACGCATGGCGGCGGTCCATGCCTATACCGCGCTCGCCCTGCTGCTCGGGATCTACCTGCTGCTCGTCGGCCTCGGCGTCGACCTGCCGTGACGGGAACCTGTCTTCGTCAGACGGTCCAGGTGTCGTTGCCGGTGAGGAGTTGTTGGAGGTT
>NZ_MSIE01000044.1 GCF_001921205.1 Actinophytocola xanthii
AAGGTCACCAGTGCCGGCGCCGGCTCACCCAACCGCCTGCTGTACACCGGCCCCGCCACCGTGACGCCGCCCCCGGCACCCAAGCCGCTCCCACCGGCGCTGGTCGTGGCCAACCCCGGTGCCCGCTCGACGGTCCTCGGCACCACGGCGTCGCTCCAGCTCACGGCGACCGGCGGCACCACCCCGTACACCTGGAAGGCGAACGGGCTCCCGACCGGCCTGACGATCAACACGGCCGGCCTGATCTCCGGTACGCCGACTGTCACGGGCACCTGGACGGTCTTCGCGACGGCTACCGACGCCGCCAGGAAGATCGCCACGACGACGTTCACCTGGACGGTCGCCAAGGCCGTGTGCCCGCCGGTGGCCAACGTCGCCGACGTGCGGATCAGGGACCTGACCCAGGCGGTCAGCACGGTGAACGTCACCGGCTGTGTCGGCAAGGCCTCGACCGCGAGCATCATCGAGATCCACGTCCGGCACAGCGCACGCGGACAGCTGGTGGTCGAGCTGGTCGCCCCGGACGGGACGGTCTACCCGCTGCTCAGCCACACCGGCGGCACCGCGGACAACATCGACCAGCGGTTCACCCGCAACCTGTCCGCCGAGAACGCCAACGGCGTCTGGCAGCTGCGCGTGCGCGACACCCAGCTCGGCGACTCGGGCTACGTGGACCGGTGGATGCTGGACCTCTGACGGGGGGAGGGGCCGGGGAGGCGCCCCGGGTCACGAGCCGGTGCTCGGGGCCCGGGGCGCGCCCACGTCGCCGATCGCCGCGACGATCGTCTGCACCTGGTTCCGGCCGGAGTCCTTGGCCACGAACAACGCGTCGTCCGCGGCGAGCAGGACGTCCTGCAGCTCGGGCCCGAACTCCGGGTAACAGGCGACGCCGACGGAGACGCTCAACCGGTCGACGGCGCCGCCGCCGGTCTCCGAGATCGGCACCCGCAGCTCGCGCACCCGCTCACAGACGCGCTCGCCGATCGCCCGCAGGGCCTCCGCGTCGACCTCGGGGCAGAGCATCACGAACTCCTCGCCACCCCAGCGCCCGACCACGTCGTAGCGTCTGGCACAGGCGGTCAGCGTGTCCGCGACGGCCTGCAGCACCCGATCGCCGACCAGGTGCCCGTGTGCGTCGTTGACGGCCTTGAACCGGTCGAGGTCGACCATCAGCACGCCGACCTGGCTGCCGTCCCGCGCCGCTCGCTGGATCTCCGCGGTCGCCAGCGTCGTCCACGCCGTCGCGTTGGCGAGGCCGGTCTTCTGGTCGGTCGAGGCCGCCTCCTCCAGCTGGCGCATCAGCACGCTGCGGTGCAGCACGAGCAGGGCCGGCACGACCATCAGCGCCCAGGCCGGGTTGAACGAGATCAGCAGCGCGGTGATCGCGCCGAGCCCGAGCGTGCCGTACTCCAGCGCGTTCTCCTTGCCGGTGCCCAGCGCCCGCCGCAGGTCCAGCCGACGCTCGTGCAGGGTGATCGCGGCCGCGACCAGGCCGGAGTTGACCGCGGAGTAGGCCAGCACGGCCAGGGCCACCGCGACCACCGTCACCGGGCGGTCCCACTGGTCCGGGCCGGCCGGGGCGACCAGCTCCCGCACCAGCCAGCCGGTGTGCGCCGCGAGCGCCACGGTCGAGGCGGTGAACACCAGCCGGTAGGCCCGCACCCCGCGCACCCGGTACCAGCTGCGCCAGAACAGGTGCAGGTAGAGGGCGCCGACCACGGCCGGGGTCAGCGCCGGCGGGAGTACCAGCGCGGCGGAGAACGTCCAGACCGAGGTCAGGTTGACGTGCGGGGTGTCGTTGAACCGGCGGCGGACCCGCTCGACGTGCCGGGTCAGCTCACCCATGAGCAGACCGAGCCCCACGATGATGCCGAGCGCGGTCAGGTCGGCGGTGGTGACCACCGCCTGCCGGGAGAGCAGCGCCGTCACCGCGACCGCGGTGAGCTCCACCACGAGGATGAGAGTGAGCACCGGCGCGGGCTCCCTCCACAGTGCCCAGCGCGAGGGCGACCTGGACCGGTGATCGGCGTCCGGGGATGCTGATCGCGCTGATCGGGCGAGAACCACCTGATCAGCACCCCCGTCGCCGCAGTCGGCGGCTGTCCTGCCGGGAGGAGGTGCCAACGATGAACAAGGACTGGTGACCCTTTCGTTCCGCCTCAGCGCTTCCCGCGCCGCGGTCCGCGGCTGTCCTGTTGGGAGGAGGTGTCAGTGGTGAACAAGGACTGGTGAGCCTTTCGTTCCGGTCAGCGCTTCCCTTGCCGTGCTCGGCGGCACTCCCTGTGGGAGGAGGTACCAACGATGAACAAGGACTGGTGAGCATCTCATAATGATCGGTGCCGTCGTCTTCGCGCCCTCCCGTGCGGGCGGGCGAACCCGCCCGGCGGGAACGGGCGCGAAGCAACGACACCCCGACGACACCGCAGAGCAGCACCCCGAGCGCACCGCCCGCGGCCACGGCGACGACCGGGCCGGTGGCGTCGGCGACCAGGCCCGCGCCGAGGACGGCGACTCCCTGCGAGGACAGCACGCCCGCGCCGACGAGTCCGGAGGCCGCTCCGCGCCGGTAGTCGGGCACCCCGAGGACGAACGCGGCCTGCGCGAGGACCAGGTACGCGGTGGTGCACGCCCCGGACAGCGCCCACAGCACCACGACCAGCGCGAGCGGCGGCCCGGTGAGGCAGGCCAGCAGCGGCAGGCCCGCGGCCACCGCGAACACGACGGTGGCCGAGGTTCGGTTGGCCGGCGGAACCCGGCTGACCAACCACGCACCCACGATGCTGCCGACCGGGTCCGCGGCCATCAGCAGGCCCACTGCCGCTGCCGTCACGCCAAGTCCGGCGGCGTAGGGGGCGGCCAGCGCCTCCGGCACGACGAACAGGCCGACCAGCCAGGACAACGCGGTCAGGGCCCGCAGGACCGGGTCCCGCCAGATCAGCGTGACGGCTCCGGGCGAGCGCGACGACCTGCCGGTGCGCGCGGCGGGGCGGTGGGCGACGCCGACCAGGAGCACGGCGGCGCCGAGCGCGAAGGTCGCCGCGTTCAGGCCGAGCGCCACGTGCGGGTCGAGCACCACCAGCAGTGCGCCGCCGCCGAGGAACCCGGCGACCTGGGCGGCCTGGTTGGTGATCGTGCGCAGGGTGAGCCCCAGCAGGTACCGCTGGCCGGTGAGCACGGTGGGGAGCAGCGCCTGCTGCGCGGCCTTGACCGGCGCGCCGCCCAGGGTCACCAGGACAACCAGCACCAGCAGCACCGGTAACGGCAGGCTCGGGACGGCCATCGCCGCGGCGATCCCGGCGCGGAGGAGGTCGACGACGACCATCAGCTCGCGGCGCGGGAAGCGGTCGGCCAGCCAGCCCAGCAGGGCGCCGCCGACCAGCGCGGGGAGGAACGTGAGGGCGTAGGCGAGCGCGGTCAGGCTCGCCGAGGAGCTCTGCGCGTAGACGAGCACGGCCAGGCCGACTCGGGCGAGCTGGTCCCCGGTGACCGACAGCAGGTCCGCGGCCCAGAGGGCACGGAACTCCCGAACAGCGAGCACCTTGCGAAACCCAGCCCGACGACCCATCGCCCGCCTCGCTCGCTCCCCAACTCCAACAGGCCGACACCGGAACCCTAGGGGCCGGGCGGCGGGGGAACAGGGCACCGAACGTTGTCTACCTGAATGGCTCAACCCGGTCACGCAGCGTGAGAACGATCATCGGATCGTCCAGGACCTGCTCCCGGGCCTCGGCGAGCGTCGCCCGGCTCGACCGGTCGCCATCGAGGCCGCCAGCCCGGCGATCGTGGGCGCGGTGAACAAGGTGGACAGGGAGAGGTCGACCGCGAGCCCGCGGCGGATCCGGGCGATCAGCCGCGTCGCGGTCAGCGAGTGCCCCCCGAGCGCGAAGAAGTCGTCATGTACGCCGATGGGGGTCCCCGGCCCGAGGCTGAGCACCTCGCGCCAGATGGTGGCCAGTCGCCGTTCGGTGTCCGTGCGCGGCGGGACGGTCCGGGTGCGGTCTTTGGTCCAGGCCGGTTCGGGCAGCGCGGCATGGTCGATCTTGCCGTTCGGCGTCGTCGGCAGCGCCTCCAGCGAGACGTAGCGGTCGGGCTGCATGTGGTCGGGCAGCCGGCGGGCCAGCCAGGGCCGCAGCTCGGCGGCACCCACCCGGCGACGGGGCACCAGGTAGGCGACCAGCCGCACCGCGGCGTCGCCGGTCGTCCACGTCGTCACGGCCGCGTCGCGCACCGAGTCGTGCGCCCGCAGCGCGGCCTCGATCTCGCCGAGCTCGACCCGGTGCCCGCGCACCTTCACCTGGCGGTCGGCGCGGCCGAGGAACTCCAGCCGGCCGTGCCGGCGGCGCACCAGGTCGCCGGTGGCGTAGAGCCGGGCTCCCGGCGTCGCGGAGAAGGGGTCGGGCCGGAACCGCTCCGCGGTCTGCCCGGGCAGGTTCCGGTAGCCCCTGGCCACACCCGCCCCCCCGATGTGCAGCTCGCCGATCACCCCGTCCGGCACCGGTCGCATCGCGCGGTCGAGCACGTACAGGGTGGTGTTCGCGACCGCCGGGCCGAGCCGGATCGGGTGCGGGGCCGGCGGGACGCGGCCGGCGGCGGAGTAGACGGTGGTCTCGGTCGGGCCGTACCCGTCGATCAGCTCGGCGCCGTCGCCGCGCAGGGCGTCGGCCAGCTCCCGGGTGAGCGGCTCGCCGCCGGTGATCCGCAGCCGCACCCGGGTGGGAACCCCGCCGGCGGCGACCAGCGAGCGCCACGCCGACGGCGTGCCCTGGACGACTGTCGCGCCGCTCTCGACCAGCCGCTCGCGCAGCCGGTGACCGTCACCGACGTCGTGCGCGGCGAGCAGGGTGACCGACGCGCCGCGCAGCAGCGGGGCGATCATCTCCACGACCGACATGTCGAACGAGGGCGTGTTGATCGAGGCGACGCGGTCCGCGGGCGTCAGGTCGAGCAGCTCGTCCAGGTGCGACAGCAGGTTCGCCACACCGCCCCTGGTCACCTCGACGCCCTTGGGGCGCCCGGTGGAGCCGGAGGTGAACAGCAGGTAGGCGAGTGCCGTCGGGGGCGGCTCGGGCGGCGTCCCGGGCACCTCGGTGAGGTCGATGCTGTCCAGGTCGATGCTGTCCAGGTCGATCACCCGCCAGGGACCGGGCAGCTCCACGCCGGCTGCCCGGTGGGTGAGCAGGACCGGTGCCCCGGCGTCGGCGGCCATCGCGCTGAGCCGCTCCGCCGGCCAGGTGGGATCCAGCGGGACGTGACCGCCGCCGGCCCGCCAGGTGGCGAGGATGGCGAGCGGTACGGCGGTGCCGCGGGCCAGGCACAGCGCGACCGGTACGTCCGGCCCCACCCCGTTGCCGCGCAACAGCTCGGCCAGCCGGTTGGCCCGCTCGTCCAGCTCCGCGTAGGTCAACGCCCCGTCCGGCCCGCAGACCGCGGGTGCGTCCCCGAAGCGGCGCAGGTCGACCCGGAGCGGGCCGCCGGTCCGCACCGGGACGGCCGGCGGACGGGCGCTGGTCAGCGGCAGCTCGGCCACCGGCCGGTGCGGGTCGGCCATCGCGGCACGTAGGGCCACCGCGTAGGTCCCGGCGAACCCGGCAACGCTCACCTCGTCGAACAGGTCGACGTCGTAGCTCCACCTCGCCCGCCACCGGTCCGGTCCCGGTTCGACGGTCAGGAGCAGGTCGAAGGCCGAACCGCCGTTGGGCAGCGGCTCCGGGGCGAACGTCACCCCGTTCGCGGTCAACGGTTCGGGCCGGGGCTCGACCGCGAACATGGTCTGCACGAGCGGTGTGCGGGTCGCTCCGCGCTGCGGTGCCAGCAGGTCCACCAGCTGTTCGAACGGCAGGTCCTGGTTGGCGAGCGCGAGCTGGACGGTGCGCTGGGTGTTCGCGGCGAGCTCGGCGACGGTGGTGTCCGGGGAGATCCGCGCCGGCAGCGCGAGGGTGTTGGCGAGGAAGCCGACCAGGTGTTCGGTCTCCGGTCGGGTGCGGCCCGGGACGGGGGTGGCGACGAGGAACTTGTCCTGCCCGGACAGCCGGTGCAGGACGGCCTGGTACACCGCGAGCAGCTCGCCGAACGATGCGCCGGGCGCCGGCTCGAGCTCGGTCACCAGCTCGGCCCCGCGCCCGCGAGCCGCGGTGTGCGGGCGGTCGGTCGGCAACCGCAGGACGGTGGGGACTCCGGCCAGCTCCCTCGTCCAGTGTCGTGCCGCCTGGGCGAAGCCGTTCGCCTCGACCTGCTCCCGCTGCCAGACCGCGTAGTCCGGGTACTGCAGCGCCGGCTCGGGAAGGCGTTCGCCGGCGTAGTACCGGGTCAGCTCGTCGAACAGCACCGCGCAGGACCAGCGGTCGACCACGGCGTGGTGCACCACCAGGACCAGCTCGTGCGCCTCGGCGTGGTGGCGGACCAGACCGGCCCGCAGCAGCGGTCCTGCCGCGAGGTCGAACGGGGCGCGGACCAACCTGTCCACCTGGGACGGTTGGATCGCCACGACCGGCACGTGCGCCCGCGGGGCGACGACCTGCGTCGGGATCCCGTCGGTCGCGCCGAACGTGGTCCGCAGCGCCTCGTGCCGCGCGATGAGCGCCCGCAGTGCCTCGGTGAGCCGGCCTGGGTCCAGCGGACCGCTGACCGTGATCCGCCAGCCGATGTTGTGGGCGGGGCTACCCGGTAGGAGTTGGTCGAGCAGCCACAACCGCCGCTGGCCCGAGGATGTGGGGAAGACGAAGACGTGGTTCACGGTGGCGCCACTAAAGGGCGGCTAAACGGGCGGAATCACGCTGGAAAAACTGGTGGAACCCGCTCATCGCACACGCCTTTCCCTGGTCAACTTCTCGGCCACAGGACGCTACAGCGGCGTCGTGGGCGACGAATCGGCCGAACGGAGCCATGGTCGAACCGGCGAGAATCAATTGGGAAACGGTGCTTACTTTGGGAGACGGCGTGTATACGAACCGCAAATGCGAAATCGCATACCTGCGGGGATGTTTTTGATTTGCAAATGCGTCACAATCGGCCGAACGGCACCCGTGGTGCTGGGCCAACCGTCAGGTACACGCGGCGTTCGCAGGAATGTGAGGAAGTTTCAGACCTGGGTGATGGTCCGTTCGGAGTAGGCGGGAAGGGCCCCGGGGGTGCCCCTCCCGCCTGGCCGTACTCAGGCCGGCTTGAGGGGGTCGTGTCCCATCGACATGAGGCGGTGCCCGGCCTACCCGGCCTCCCCCGCGGCGAAACCCGGCGCCGGGATGGGTAGGGCGGAGCCTCCTGGGGTATGTGTTCGGCGAGGATGGGAGGACGTGTGAACAAGCACAAGCTGATCTACAAGCCGGTCGGCACCCTGATCGGTGTTCTCGGCGGGGTCGCGGCCAGCGCCGTGTTCGGCAAGGTGTGGGAGGCGGTCACGGGAGACCGCGAGGCTCCCGAGCCGACCGACCGCAGGCGCGGCTGGGGCGAGATCCTGCTCGCGGCGGGTGTCCAGGGCGCGATCTTCGGACTGGTCCGCGCGGCCCTCGACCGCAGCGGCGCCATCGGCTACCGCAAGGTCACCGGTACCTGGCCCGACGACGACTCGGGCAAGCGGCGCCGGTTCGGCAAGTAGCGACCGCGAACAGATCGCGGCCGGCCCGAGGCGTGTTCCCCACACCGGGCCGGCCGGCGTTCTGTCCTGTCCTCACCGGCCGAAGACCTCGGCTGCGGCACGTTGACGCAGCTTCTCCAGCTCGTCGGCCTGTCGGTCGGCCCGCTCGATGAGCCGCTCCAGCCGCTCGGCCGGCAGCCGCGGGTCCCCGGCCTCGCGAAGCGCACGCCACGCCATGCCCTTGCCGAGGACCCCCAGCCGCATGGTCTCCAGCTCGATCACCCGGCTCAGGGGGGAGCGGGAGGCGAACCGACGGTTCGGCTTGAGCCGTGTCGCCTTCTCGCCGATCCAGGCCAGCCACGGCTTGTACAGCTGGGTCTGCACGCCCAGCGTCCGCATCAGGTCCTGCAGGGCCGCCCGGTCCTCGGCGATCTCCTCCGCGATCCGGGTCAGCTCTCCGGCCCAGTTCCCCTCGTTCCTGGCCAGGCGCCGGGACAGCTCCATGCCGGCGGTCGCGCCGGCGAGGTGGTCGTTGAGGTAGACCCCGAGCAGGGCGGGTGCGTCGGTCATGGCCTGGACGTACCCGCCCTGCCGGCGGTGAACCACTCAGGGCAGCAGGAGCACCTTGATGGCGCCGTCCTGCTTCTGCTGGAAGATCTCGTAGCCGTGCGGGGCCTCGCTGAGCGGCAGCCGGTGGGTGGCCAGGTCCTCGACGCCGAGCGGGTCGCCGTCCCCGGTCACCAGCGGCAGGATCTCGTCGACCCAGCGCCGCACGTTGGCCTGGCCCATGCGCAGCTGGATCTGCTTGTCGAACAGCTCCATCATGGGGATGGGGTCCACCATCCCGCCGTACACGCCGGACAGGGAGATCGTGCCGCCGCGGCGCACCGCGTCGATCGAGGCGAACAGCGCGCCGAGCCGGTCCACGCCGGCCTTCTCGGTCATCTTCGCGGCGAGCGCCTTGGGCAGCAGGGTGGTCATCTGCTGCGCGAGCTTGCCTCCGGGCGACCCGTGCGCCTCCATGCCCACCGCGTCGATCACGGCGTCGGCACCGCGTCCGCTGGTCAGCTCGCGGATCGCGTCGCCCACCTCGCCGGACTCGTTCAGGTTCACCGGCGTCACCCCGTACTTCGCCGCCAGCGCCAGGCGTTCTGGCACCAGGTCGACGCCGATCACGGTCTCCGCGCCCAGGTGCCTGGCGATCCGGCAGCACATCTGGCCGATCGGGCCGAGGCCGAACACCGCGACGCTGCCGCCGGCCGGGACGTCGGCGTACGCGACGGCCTGCCACGCCGTCGGCAGCACGTCGGACAGGTAGACGAACCGCTCGTCCGGCGGGCCGTCCGGCACCGTGATCGGGCCGTAGTGGGCCTGCGGGACCCGCAGGTACTCGGCCTGACCGCCGGGAACCTGTCCGTAGAGCTTGGTGTAGCCGAGCAGAGCGGCACCCTTGCCGCGGTCGCGTACCTGGGTGGTCTCGCACTGGCTCTGCAGCCCCTGGCCACACATGAAGCAGTGCCCGCAGGAGATGTTGAACGGAACGACGACCCGGTCGCCGGGCTTGAGCCGGCCGGCCTCAGGGCCGACCTCCTCGACCACACCCATCGGCTCGTGGCCGAGGATGTCGCCCTCGTCGATGAACGACCCGAGTACCTCGTACAGGTGCAGGTCCGAACCGCAGATCCCGGTGCTGGTCACCCGGATGATCGCGTCGGTCGGTTCCTCGATCTTCGGGTCGGGGACGGTGTCCACCCGGACGTCCCGCTTGCCGTGCCATGCGACGGCTTTCATCACACACTCCTCCGCCTCGGACCGCCGGCATTAATGGCGGTGCGAGAAGAGGGTTACCCGATCGCGGGACGAGCAACCGGGGCCGTTAAGTCTATAGTGGACTCTAGTGCTCGGGCTCCGTGATGGGCCACGACATCGCCACGGTCGTGCCCTGCTCCGACGTCGTGATCTCCGCGGTCGGCGTGAGGCCACGGATCAGCGGCAGACCACGGCCGCGGGTGCCGGGGTTCCTCGGCGGTTGCTTCCACTGCCCGTAGTCGGTCACCGTGACGACGACCCGACCGAGCTGGGGGTCCCGGACGGCACGCAGGTCGAGCACGCCCTGCAATTGCCCCGCATAGGCGTGCTCGACGCTGTTGGCCATGGCTTCGTAACTGGCGAGAACCAGTGCCTCGCGGTCCTCGCGCGACAGGCCGCTGCGCTCCGCCCACTCGGCGAGGGCGTGCCGCAGGCTGGTGAGTCGCGCGGGGGCGGCGGGTACTCGGAAGTGGAGGTCACCCTCGCGGACGTCATCGAGTTGCTGCTGCCCGGAGTTCACTCCGCCAGTCCCCACCTTTCCGCCTCCGGTGCTCTAATGTCACGTGGGAGTTGTCACGAGGCACGACAATTCTCAATCCTCCGTCATTGCCTGTTCACGGGTGGGGAAGATCTGGATGACGTCGGCGACGCCGGTCAGCTCCATCGGCCGGAAGGTCGACGCGCCCGACGCGACCAGGCGGAACCGCGTGTCGTCCCCGGCCTGCTCGTTGCAGCCGATCAGCACGCTCATGCCCACTGAGGCCAGGAAGCCGACCTCGGTGAGGTCGACGACGACCATCTCGGGGTTGCGGGCGAGAACGGTCGTGATCGACTCCTCGAGTACGGGAGCCGTCACCAGGTCCACCTCACCGACCACGTTCAGCACCACCGTCTCGCCGTGGTCCTCGACGTCGACCGAGAACCCTCGTGGACCAGGGCTGTCCTCCTGAAACGCCTCGGAGCTCATCGCGTCACCTGCCCCGCACACGTGTGTAGCCACATGCGCGGCTGAGTACCCCGGGCGCACGGGATCGAAACCCGCGTCCTGCGGTCAGTTCCTGGCATCGGATATCCCCTTCGTGGTCCGGCCAAACCCTTACTACTATTCGTGTTCAATCAACCACCTATGGTCATCCCCGACTTCTGTGCTCATCACGACCCGGGGCCAGGAATCCAGCCCTCGAGCCGCTTCGGCCGCGCGGATCGCACGCAGCCCCGGCCCCCACCGGTCCTCCGGGAGGACCGAGAACCCGAGCCGCGCATAGTACGGCCCGTTCCACGGCACCTCGGCGAAGGTGGTGAGGGACAGCTTGGTGAGGCCCTGTTCGACCGCCCACCGGCGTGCGGCCTCGAGCAGCCGCCGGCCGATCCCCCGGCGCGCGTGGTCGGGGTGCACCGACACCTGCTCGACGTGGGCATGTCCGTCGACCACCGCCACCAGCAGGTACCCGACCGGCCGGCCGTCCTCGAGGTGCACCCAGGCCCGCCCGTCCCGCTGGTAGCCGGCCAGCTCGGCGAGCGACGGGAGGTCGTCGTCGGCGACCGCGGCCATACCCAGCTCGCGGAACGCCTCGCCGGCCGCGCGCTCGACCTCCGGCAGCGCCGGCAGGTCCTCCCGCGCCGCGATCCGGATCTCACCACTCACGCGCGCATCCTGGCACGTCCCTGGTCAGGCCTCGCGCGTCCCCCGTCGCCTCAGGCTCCGAGCGTCAGCCAGCTCGGGTCGCCGACGGCGAGCAGCGTGAGCAGCGGGGCGCGCTCGAAGCCGGTCGGGTCGGCGGCGAGCGCACGTTCCCAGACCAGTGCGCGGGCCGCCTTGCTCACCCGGCAGGCCAGCTCGACCTCCGCGACCAGCTCGGCGCGGGGCGCGAGGTCCGTGAACGGCTCGAGGTAGGCATCGCGCAGGCGGGGCACGTCCGCCGCGAAGTTCAGCGCGACGAGCATGCTCGCGAACGAGTGCGCCACCACCGCGTCGCCCCAGTCGTAGAACCGCGTTCCATCGGCGAAGATGTTTGCCGTGTGCAGGTCGTTGTGGTCCAGGCTCGACGGCACGGGTGAGGCCGCCAGGCGATGGCACCACTCGGTGAACTCGGGCCGCAGCGCCGCCACCGCCTCGACCGCGGCCCGGTCCTCCTCGTCCGCCGTCAGCCGGCGAGCCACCTCGAGTGCCTCCTCGAACCGCGCCGGCATCGCGGAGGCACGCATGTCGGTGAGGCCGATGGCGAGCAGGGCGTCGACCTCGCCGGCCAGGTCCCGCTGGAGCTGGCCGTACCGAGGCAGCATCTCGGCCAGCTCGGCGTCGCCCGCGCCGGCCGCGTGCAGCGTCGGACCGCCGTCGGGCAGCAGCAGCCAGCCGCGGTCGAGGTCCACCGCGATCGGGGTCAGCACGCGGTCGGGCACCACCCTTCCGAGCAGCTCGTAGAGTGGGACCTCGAACACCGCGCGCGGCCCTGGTGCCTTGAGCCACACCGGGCCCTGCCCGGTGGGCGCGGTGAGAACCGTGCTCCAGGCACGCAGGTGGGGTTGGGTGACCGGTCCGGTTCTGCGCAGGCCGGCCGCGGCCAGTTCGGTGTCCATCCAGGACACCGCCCCTGCCATCCATTCCGGTGTGGACCAGGTGGCGATCCCGGTGGGCTCAGGCGTCACCGGCTCATCCTGGCAGCCGCTCGGCGGCCGGGTGGGTAAACATAAGGTTTCTCTGCGGCGTCCGGGACTTGGCCTACGGGTGTGGCAGGCGCGAAGATGGATCCGCGCGGCCCGTGTTCATCGCAGCGGCGCACCCCCACCCACCAGGCGGTACCCCCGCCCATGCGCATCTGGAGTCGCCGCGTGCTCTCGTTCGGCAGGCGTAGGAAGGCCGGTGGCGACCAGCGCCGGCTGCTGGACACCCCAGGCGGTCCGCTGCCCGCGGGCTACACCCCGGGCGAGCCGGTGCCCGGCACGGTGGCCGTCTACTTCGCCGACGACCCGCGCAAGCTCTACCAGCTCCAGCAGTGGTTACCGGTGTTCGAGCTGCTCGACGAGCTCCACCCGGTGGTGATCGTCACCCGCAACCAGGCGACCTACGCCGAGCTGGCGCGGCTGACCGGGCTGCGCCGCGTGCTCGCGCCCGCCTTCCCCGACCTCGTCGGCCTGTTCGAGGCGAGCGAGGTCAAGGTGTGCCTCTACGTCAACAACTCCGTGCACAACTTCCACGCGCTGACCCAGCGCCGGATGCTCCACGTGCACGTGAACCACGGCGAGAGCGACAAGGTCTGCATGGTCTCCAACCAGGTCAAGGCCTACGACCGGGTGTTCGTCGCCGGCGAGGCGGCGGTCCGCCGGCACCGCGCCGCCCTGATCGAGTTCGACGAGACCAAGCTCGTGCGGGTCGGCCGCCCCCAGCTGGACCTGCGCCCCGAGCCCCTGCTGGCCCCCAGCGAGCGGCCCACGATCCTCTACGCACCCACCTGGGAGGGCGAGAACGCGTCCAACAACTACACCTCGGTCGATGTGTTCGGCCCGGCCATCGTCGCCGCGGCCCTGTCGGTCCCGGGTGCCCGCGTGGTCTACAAGCCGCATCCCCGGGTCGTGATCAGCCCGCTGCCGGCGATGGCCGAGGCGCACCGGGCGATCGTGCGGATGCTCGAGCGGCAGCCGGGCCACGAGGTGCTCGTCGGCGGCGACATCCTCGGCGTGTTCCCCGCGGTCGACCTGATGGTCACCGACGTGTCCTCGGTCGGGCTGGACTTCCTGTACCTGCGTGGCGACGCGCCCGTGCTGATCGCCGACCGGCACGACGACCGGGCGAGGCTGCACGCGAACGCCCCTATCAGCCGGTGCGCGGACGTGATCGACTCGGCGACCCTGGCCGCGCTCCCCGGCACGCTCGCCGACCGCCTGGCCCACGACGTCCACCACGCGGCGCGGCAGGCCGCCCGCGCCACCTACTTCGGCGACCTCGCTCCGGGGGAGAGCACGACCCGCTTCCTCGCTGCCGTCGACGACGCCGTGGCGACCCGCGACCGGTCGCTCGGCGCGCTGGAGTCCGACCCCACCACCTCCGAGGGAGTGACGGCATGACCGACCACCTGCACGTCGTGATCCTGGCCGCCGGCATGGGCACCCGGCTCGGCATGCCGCACCCCAAGCCGCTGACCCCGCTTGCCGACGGGCGCAGCATCCTGCACCGGCAGCTGGAGAACCTGAACCAGGTGTTCGGCGAGCGTGTGCGCGTGACGATCGTCGTCGGGTTCCACGCCGAGGAGGTCATGGCCGCCGCACCGCAGGCGGTCTTCGCATACAACGAGCGCTACGAGCACACCAACACCGCCAAGAGCCTGCTGCGCGCGCTGCGGGTGGGGGCGCCCGGCGGCGTGCTCTGGCTCAACGGCGACGTCGTGTTCGACCCGCGGCTGCTCGAGCGGATCTCGCCCGTGATCGAGGCCGACCGGAGCTTCGTGTGTGTCAACACGGAAGCTGTGGGTGAAGAAGAGGTGAAGTACACCGCCACCGTCGACGGATACGTTCTGGAGCTGTCAAAATCGGTGATCGACGGCCTCGGGGAGGCCGTCGGGATCAACTACGTCGCGTCGTCCGACCGGGCGGCGCTGGTCGAGCACCTGGAGGGCTGTTCCGACACCGACTACTTCGAACGCGGCATCGAGACCGCGATCGCGGTGGCCGGGATGCGGGTTCTGGCGTTGGACATCTCCGAGTTCTTCGTCGTGGAGGTGGACTTCGCCGGCGACCTCGAGCGTGCGAACGTGGAGGTGGGCAGGACCGTCACCTCCGCCGCCTGACCGCCGGTCCGGCGCGCGGGGTGTCGGCGCGCTATGGACGGCAACGGAGTGTTCGGGCCCAGGCCGGTTCTCCTGGGGCATCGGGGTTGTGGTCGCGGAACCGTGGAGGGGCACCGGGAGAACACCCTCGAGTCCTTCCTCGCCGCGGTCGAGTTCGGGATCGACTGGGTGGAGGTCGACGTCCGGCGGACCTGCGACGACCGGCTCGTGGTCGCCCACAATCCGGCCACCGACGACGGTGTGTTCTACGCCGACATCACCGGCACCGGCGACGCACTCGACCTGGAGGAACTGCTCGAGGCCCTACCCACCGAGGTCGGCGTCGACTTCGACGTCAAGTCCGCCATGGAGGACGCCACCCGCTCCCGGGCCGACTCGACCATGGGCCGCCTGGCCGGCGTGGTGCGCCGCGAGGCCACCCGCCGCCCGACCCTGATCAGCTCGTTCGACGCGGGCGCCCTGGACATCGCCCGCGAGCTCGCACCCGAGGTGCCTCGCGGCCTGCTGACCTGGTTGTCGTTCCCGATCGGCCAGGCCGTCGCGATGGCCGGGCACCTGGACGTGCAGGTGCTGGCCCCACACTGGGGGTCGCTCCGCCCCAACGACGTCGAGCCACCGGAACTGCACCGGCCGCTGGAGTACGTGGTGGACCTGGTGCACACCAGCGGGCGGGAGTTCCTCGCCTGGTGCCCCGGCGTGTCCTTCGCCCAGCAACTGCTCGACGCCGGGGTGGACGCGCTGTGCGTCAACAACGTCCCGCGGGTACTGGCCGAGCTGAGGCTGCCAACCCTGGCGGAGGTGGGCTGAGGTCCGGGGGTGGCGCGGCCACCCCCGGACGGTCCGCTCAGAACCCTGCCGTGATCCTGGAGAACTCCCACTCGGGCTGCTCGATGCCACTGCAGTCCGGGGTCACGCCGCCGCCGGGGCAGGGGCGGTCGCGGTTGACCGACCAGAAGGCGAGCCGGGCGAGGCCGCGGGCCTTGGCCCAGTCGCGGATCTGGGTCCAGGTGTCCGTGCTGGTCAGCTCCCGCTGGTCGGACAGGCCGTTCATCCCGGAGATGCCCATGTGCGCGTAGGCCTGCGCGTCGGTCCACCCGAACGTCGAGCGCAGCTTGTTCTTCAGGCCCTCGGCCGCGTTGACGGTGTCCTGGCCGATGTTCGCGCTGCCGAAGTCGAACGGCATGATCGTGAACACGTCGATCCCGGCCTGGAGCGCCGCCGCCCGCTCGATCAGCCTGTTGCCGTAGTAGTTCGGCCCGGTGGTCGTGGTGCCGAACGTGACGATCGTCTGGATGCCCGGGTTGTTCTGCTTGACGATCTTGAGCGCGTTCAGGATCCGGTCCTGCACGGCCTCGTTCTCGAACTCGTCGGAGTTCTCGATGTCGATGTCGATCGCCTTGAGCTGGTAGGCGTCGATCACCTGCTGGTATGCGCCGGCCAGCGCCTGCGCGTCGGCGCAGTTCGGGCCGAGTTTGTTGCCGCTCCACCCGCCGAAGCTCGGCACGATGTCACCGCCGGCCGCCCGGATCGCGTTGATCGTCTGCTCGTCCACCCCGCCGCGCAGCGGGCGGGTGGAGTCCCAGGCCGGGGTGCAGCCGCCGCCGGACAGCACGAACGCCATCGTGAACCAGCGGACGCCGGTCGCGGACATCACCGTCTGTGGCGACGGCGGGTTGCCCCAGCCGAGGTAGAGGTAGGGCGCTCCGCGGCCGCCGGTGGGCTGGGTGCAGCCGGTCGTTGTCGCCGAGACCGGTGCGCTGCGGGCCGACTCGCCGGCGGCGTTGTACGCGGCGACGGTGAACGTGTGGCTCGTGCAGGTGCCGAGGCCGCCGACGGTCGCCGAGGTGCCGGTCACGGTGGTCCGGACCGTCGAACCCTCGAACACCCGGTACCCGGTGACCGAGCCGCCGGAGGCGTTCCAGGCCAGCGAGATCGAGTTCGCGGTCGTGCCGGTGACCCGAGGGCTGCCGGGAGCCGGCGGGACGCCCGGGTTCCCGGAGCCGCCGTCGCAGGTGTCGCCGTTGAGCCGGCAGTTCTGGATGCCCACTGCGCCGCCCGGGCTCCCGTTGAACCCGAACACGGCGCTCGCGCCGGAGGGCAGGGTCGGTGCCCAGGTGGGGTTGCGGAACGTGTGGTGCTGGCCGGAGCTGGTGCGCTGCGCGTCCCAGGAGCTGGTGATGGTGTGGCCGGCCGGCAGGTCGAACTCGACGGTCCAGCCGTTGAGCGCGGTGCCCGAGGTGTTGGTCACCGTCACCTTGCCCTCGAACCCGGAGCCCCAGTCGGACACCTTGGTGAACGTGGCGGTGAGGCCGGGAGCGGCGGTGGCGGGCACGGCCACCAGCCCCAACATGATCATGGCTAACGCGGCCAGCAGGACCGTCAGACGTCTACGCATGCGGGTCTCCTCGTATGCAGGGCCCCCCTTGAGCGCAGTGTGGTCTAGACCAACAGTGATTCACAAGGTCTGGACCAATCAAGTTTCCCGGGCGATCAGCTCCACGGTCAGCAGCACGGCCACCGCCTCCACCGCCAGCAGCGCGATGAGGACGACGATCTGTGTCGCTCCGGCCTGTACCGGGTCGCCGCCGCCGAGCAGGACGCCCACGAACGCCCCCGGCAGGGTCACCAGTCCCACGGTCCGGGTCTGGTCGAGCACCGGGACGAGCGCCTGGTGCGCGGTGGGCCTGGTGAGCAGCAGCGCCGCGTCCCGGTTCAGCAGGCCCAGCGCGAGACCGGCCTCGTACTCGCCGTGTCGCGTCTTCAGCTCGTCCAGTGCTCGCCGCCCGGCGAGGGAGGTGGCGGTCATCCCACCGCCGATCAGGATCCCGGCGATCGGGATCACCGCCACCGGCTCCAGCGGCACCAGGCGAGTGCCGAGCAGCAGCGCCAGCGCCGGCGCCGCCCCGGCGGCGATCGACAGCGCGGGCGTCGTGCTGAGCCGCCCGAAGACGCGGCGGGACGAGGTGAGCGCGGCGATCACGTACATGAGCAGCACGAACCCGCCGGTCAGCCAGCCCGAGGCGAGGACGGCGGTGATCAGCAGGGACACCGCCGCCAGCTGGGCCACGGCCCGGGCGGCCGCCGTGACCACCGGTAGCCAGGGGCCGAGCTGGCCGAGCCGGACGACCAGGGCCGCGAAGGCGGTCAGCAGTACGAGGACTCCGGCCAGCGGCCAGCCCACCGCGATCATCCCGTTCACCCGACCAGTGTGCGGGTTTCTCCCGGAGCGACGATTCCGGGCGCGGCGGGGAGTCCTACCGACGTCACCTCCGCTACGAAAGGACGACGTGATGACCACGAGCCACACTCTGGACGTGCCAGGAGCCCGGCTGTACTACGAGGTCCGGGGTTCGGGACCGGTCCTGGTCGCCATGGGCTCACCGATGAACGCCGCGGCGTTCGCTCCGCTCGCCGACGCCCTCGCCGCCGACCACACCGTGGTCACCCTCGACCCGCGGGGGATCTCCGGCAGCCGGCTCGAGGACCCGGGCCAGGAGTCCACACCCGACCTGCGTGCCGACGACGTCACCGCGATCCTGGACGCGATCGGTGCCGCGGACGCCGACGTCTTCGGCAGCAGCGGCGGCGCGGTCACCGGTCTCGCCCTGGTCACCCGGCACCCGGACCGGGTGCGGACGCTGGTCGCGCACGAGCCGCCGCTGCTCGAGCTGCTGCCCGACGCCGCCGAGCGGCACGCCGCCACCGAGGCGAACATCGAGGTGTTCCACCGGGACGGGCCGGGGGCAGCCTGGGCGACGTTCATGGTCAACGCCGGGTTCGACCTGTCCGGCGAGGACGGCGGCGGCCCCGTCGCGCCGGACTACGAGCCAAGCGAGGAGGACTTGGCCAACACCGCCCGGTTCTTCGCCCACGAGCTGCGCGGCACCACCCGTTACGTGCCTGACCTCGCGGCGCTCCGGGCGGCCAGGGTGGTCGTGGGCGTGGGTGCCGCCTCGGGCGGGCTGCTCACCGTCCGGACCTCGGTCGCGCTCGCCGAGTTGTTGGGGTCCGACCCGGTGGAGTTCCCGGGCGACCACGGCGGCTTCACCGACGTGCCGGTCGAGTTCGCCGAGCGGCTGCGCAAGGTGCTCGCTGGCTGACCACAGCGCGAACGCGGGGCACCCGGGTCGCCGGGTGCCCCGCTGCCGGTGCCCGCTACACGTGCGGGCAGGTGTGGCGGTACTCCTCGATGTCACTGTCGTTCGGCGGCGGGCAGAGAAACTGCTCGTAGCGGGTGTCGTTGTCGACGAACCGCTTCATCCAGGAGATGAGGTACTTCGCCATCGTGGTGTTCGGCGTGTTCGGGAAGAAGTGGCTTGCCCCGTCCAGCTCCATGTACGCCTTCTCCGACGCGGCCGGGATGGACTGGTAGAACGGGATCGAGTGCGAGGACACCGATGCCACCGAGTCGCTCTCGCCGCCGATGATGAACGTCGGTGTCCGCACCGAGGACCAGGTCTTGTCCGCGTTCCACGGTGCGAGCGGCACCGAGGCCTGCAGGGACGGCCGGGTCTCGGTCGCCTCCAGCGAGCCGCCGCCGCCCATCGAGTGTCCGGACACCGCGAGCCGGGACGCGTCGATGCGCCCGCGGACCGAGGACCGCTGGGTCAGGTAGTCCAGGGCCGCCAGCAGCTGGTCACCGCGGCTGTCCGGCTGGTCGAGGACGGTCAGCGTGTCGATGGTGATCACCACGAACCCCTGGGAGGCCAGCCGCGGACCGATCCAGGCGATGCTCGACTGGGTCGCGGTGAACCCGGGGGACACGGCGACCGCGCCGAAGGTGCCCTCGGCGGTGCTCGTCGGGTAGTAGATCGTCCCGCCCCCGAAGCCGGTCACGACCAGGCTGGACACCGAGGTCTGGGATACCGCGAACGGACCGCGGGTCGCCTCGATGCTGTTCTCGGTCGGGTCGGGGCCGCGCTCGTACGGGTTCTCCTGCGCGCTCGCGGTGCTGGCCGTGCCGGCCAGCACCGAGCCGGCCAGGGCCAGCCCGCACAGGGTTCGAAGGGTTCGTCGCATCTGTCGCACCTCTCGGTCGGCTCAGCGCTGAGCGCCGGGTTGGAAGCGTATGGTGATGGAAGCGTCGCAGCGAGTAGGCATCACTCGCATCGGTGAAATCGCCGGTGCGTCTGGCAGCCGGGGTCCGAGCGGCCGCCGCGGCCGTAGGCTTCGGGCGTGAGCGCCACGGCCGAGGAGATCGTCCGGGCCGCCGCGCACTGGATCGGGCGCGGCGCCCGCCTGGACACCCGCACGTTCGCGACGGCCCTCGGCATCTCCCGCAGCACGCTGTTCCGCCGGGTCGGCAACCGCGAGGAGTTGATGGGGGAGGCGCTCTGGTACCTGGCCGACCGCACCATGGCGGCCGCTCTGCGCGCGTGGCAGGCGGAGAACGGCGACCGGGTGCGGGACGACTCGGGCGAGCTGCGCTGCCTCGCGGTGATGCGCCGGTACCGGTCGGACATCGCCGGCAACGAGGGGTTCCGCCGCCTGCTCGACGAGGAGCCGACGGTAGCGATCCGGGTGCTGACCGACCCGCAGGGCCGGGTCCAGCCCAGGGTGATGAGCGCCCACGTCGACCTGCTGCGCCGCGACGTCGAGGACGGCGGCTTCGTGCCGGCGGTGAGCCTGGAGAGCCTCTGCTACGCGATAGTCCGGCTCGGCGAGGCGTTCCTGTACTCCGACGTGCTGGTCGGCCGGGCACCGGACCTGGAGGCCGCGTCGACCTTGCTCGCCGCGCTAGTCGAGGCGGGTGTCCCGGCTCGGGAGTCCTCCGTCCGGGCGACCGCCTTGTGAAACACATCCGGCTGGTGTTTCATCGGGGGGCCGGCGTTCACCGTTGACGCGAGGAGAGCCGATGCCTGCCTGGACCGACGCGTGCTGGCCACCCGGTCTCCCCGGATCGCTCGCCTATCCCGAGGTCCCGGTCGGTGCGATCCTCGCCGGCTCGGCCCGGCGCTACCGCGACCGCGTGGCCTTCGCCCGGGGCGGCGAGGAGCTGACCTACTCGGAGCTGGGCCGACGCGCCGCTCGCTTCGCGGGCGGTCTGCTCGCCCGCGGCGTCTCCCGCGGCGACCGGGTGGCCCTGCGGATGCCGAACTGCCTGGAGTACCCGGTGGCCTACTACGGGACACTGCTCGCCGGCGCGGTGTTCGTCCCGGTCAACCCGCTCCTGCCGGAGCCGGCCGCGGCCAGGCAGATCGCCGACGCCGGCGCGGTGCTCGTGGTCACCGCGGCGGAGGTGCCCTCGATCTGCGAGGGGCATCCGGAGCTGCCCCCCGAGGTGGAGATCGACGTGCGCACGGACCTGGCGCACCTCGCGTACACCGGCGGCACCACGGGCGAGTCCAAGGGGGTTCGACTCTCGCACCGCAACGTGGTGGTCAACACCCTGCAGTACGCCTGCTGGGGCACGGGTTCGCTGCCGGCGCTGGACAGCGACGGCGGGCTCGTGCTCGACCAGGTCGGCGACGAGAGCGAGTGGCCGACCCGGCTGGGCACGGCGGTGGCGGTCAACCTGACCCCGTGGTTCCACGCAATGGGCACGGTCGCCGGCCTGAACGCGTTGCTGCTCTGCGGGTACTCGACGGTGCTGCACGACCGGCTCGACCCCGCCGCCTACCTCGCCGACGTGCAACGCCTGCGGGTCACGTCGATGGGCGGCGCGCCGGCGCTGTTCGCCGCGCTGCTCGCCTGCCCGGACATCGCCACGACCGACCTGTCCTCGGTGCGCGCGATCTCCTCGGGCGCCGCGCCGATGCCGGTGGAGATGATCCGGCGGCTGCGCGAGCTGGCGCCGGACGCCGTGATCAGCGAGGGCTACGGGCTGACCGAGGTGACGATGGGCGCGACGCTCGGCCCGACCCACCGATCCGGGCTGCGCAAGCCGGGAACGGTCGGGGTGCCGATCTTCGACACCGAGGTGCGGGTCACTGGCCACGACGGCGAGCCGCTGCCCGCCGGTGAGCGTGGCGAGGTGTGCATCCGCGGGCCCCAGGTGATGGCCGGCTACCACAACCGTCCGGACGCGACGGACGAGGTGCTCAGGGACGGTTGGCTGCACACCGGCGACGTCGGCGTCCTCGACGAGGACGGTTATCTGTCCATTGTGGATCGCATGAAGGACATGCTGCTCTACAAGGGCTACAACGTCTACCCACGCGAGCTCGAGGAGCTGCTCGCCGCGCACCCGGCCGTGCTCGCGGCGGCGGTCGTCGGCCGTCCGGACCAGGCTGTCGGTGAGCTGCCGGTGGCCTTCGTCGTGCCGGCCGACCGGTCGGTGAGCGCGGAGGACCTGATGGGCGCGGTGAACGAGCAGGTCGTGGCCTACAAAAGGTTGCGGGAGGTGCACTTCGTGGACCAGATCCCGATCTCGGCGGCCGGCAAGGTGCTCAAGCGGGAACTGCGCGGCCGGCTCGTCGACGTCCCGTGAGGCCCGCCCTGCTCGGCAGGGCGGCCGAGCTGCGCAGGCTGGCCGCGCTCGCCGAGACGGGTGGCGCGCTGCTGCTGCTCGGCGAGGCGGGCATGGGCAAGACGACCATCTTGTCCACAGTAGACGCCACGGTCGCCGTGTCGGGACTACTGGCCGAGCGCGACGTCCCGTTCGCCGCGCTGCACCGCCTGCTGGCCCCGCTGACCGACCGGTTCCCGCTGGTGCCCGCGCAACAGGCGGAGGCTCTGCGCGACGCCGTCGGCCTCGCCGGTCGCCCCGACGGGTTCCTGCTGCGCTGCGGCGTCCACCGCCTGCTGACCGTGCTTGCCGAGACCGCCCCGGTACGCGTGTGCGTGGACGACGCGCAGTGGTTGGACGCCGAGTCGCTGGCGGTCCTGGCCTTCGCCGCCAGGCGCCTGGCTGGCCACCCGGTGGCCGTGGTCCTCGCCGCCCGCCCCGAGCTCGCCCGGCCCGGTCACGACCCGCTGGCCGGCATCCCCAGGATGTGGCTCCCGCCGTTGCCGGAGGAGGCGTGCGAGCGCCTGCTGCCGCTCCCCGCCGGGGTTCGCGCGGTGCTGACCGAGCTGGCCGGCGGCAACCCCCAGGACCTGCTCGCGCTGGCCGAGTCGCTGAGCCCGGCGCAG
The DNA here is from genome assembly GCF_001921205.1 of Actinophytocola xanthii. GTDB lineage: Bacteria > Actinomycetota > Actinomycetes > Mycobacteriales > Pseudonocardiaceae > Actinophytocola > Actinophytocola xanthii. The sequence continues at coordinate 22,234 of NZ_MSIE01000044.1, forward strand.
CTCGCCGACCGCGCCCCCCTGCCGGAGGTGCTGCCGGAGGGACGCGCCGCCGACTACCGCGCTCGCCTGGCCGCCCTGTCCCCGCCCGCGCGGCTGCTGTTGGTCTGCGTCGCCGCGGAGCCCTCGGCGGACCTTGAGGCGCTGCATGGCTGCGCCACCCCCGCCGCCGTCGAGGAGCTGTTGACCGCGGGCCTGCTCCGCCTGGCCGGGACCGCGCCCCGCCTGCCGAGCCCGCTGGTGCGCGCCACCCTCTACCACCTGGCCACGGCCGCCGAGCGCCAGGCCGCCCACGCCTTCCTGGCCACCGCGCTGACCGGCCCCCGCCGCATCTGGCACCAGGCGATGGCCGCCCCCGACCCGGGCCCGCCCCTGGGTGACGCTCCAGCCAGCGCGGCCCCCGACCCGACCTCGCCCCTGGGTGACGCTCCGGCCAGCGCGGCCGCCGACCCGACCTCGCCCCTGGGTGACGCCCTGGCCAGCGACGCCCCCGGCCCGAGCCCGCCCCTGGGTGACGCCCTGGCCAGCGCGGCCGCCGGCACCGACCCCGCGACCGCCACCAGCCTCCTGGAACGGGCCGCCGTCCTCACCGTCCACCCCGATCACCGGGCGACCCGCCTGTTGGCCGCGGCCGAACAGGCCTGGCTGGCCGGCCGCCCCGGCCGAGCTCGCACCCTGTTGTCCCGCTGCCACCCGAGCACTCGCCAGGCCGGCCGCGAACCCACCGGCACCTCCGAGGCCGCAGCGGCCGTCCTCGCCAGGGCCGCTCTGCTCCGGGGCGAGATCGAGCTGCGTGACGGGGAGCCGGCCGTCGCCACACACGAGCTGGCGGCCGCGGCCGAGGAGCTGGCCGACCCCACCGAGGCAGCCACCGCTCTCCTCCTCGCCGGGGAGGCGCGCCGGCTCGGGGGTGACCTCGCCGGCTACCAGGCTCTCTCCGCCCGGGTCCCCGGCCTGCTCGCCCGCTTCGCGGCCACCGGGAGAACCGAGCCGGTACTGGCCCTCGCCGCCGCGCAGTTCGCCGGCGCGAGCGCCACCTTCACCGGGCGGCACGCCCGGGCCAGGGAGCCCCTGCGCGAGGTGGTGGCGCTGGGCTCGGCGAGCACGGACGGCGGCTCGGCGGTCTGGGCGGCGGAGGCCGCGTTCGCGCTGGGTGACCTCGAGCGGACCTTCGAGTGCGCCGCCGCCGCGGTCAGCCGCGCGAGGGCTGGCCGCCGCGCCGCCGCGCTGCCGTGGGCGCTGGTCCACCTGGCGCTCGCCGCGATCACGCTGGACCGGCACCGGGTGGCACAGGCCGCGACGGCCGAGGGCCTCGCCGCGTCGGTCGCCGCCGGCCAACGCAACACCTGGGCCGAGCACCTCTCCCTCCGTGCCCTGTCCGCCGCGTTGCTCGGCGACCGGGAGGTCGCCCTGGCCGCCCTGGACAGCGCCGCCCCCGGGATCGCGGCGCGTGCTCTTGGCCGTCCCGGCGCGGTCAGCGCGTGGGCCCTGGCCTGCCTCGACCTCGTCGACGACCGGCCGGGCGACGCCCTCGGCCGGCTGGAGACCCTGTGCGCCGGCGTGAGCGGCGACCAACCGGCCATCCGCGTGCTCACCACCGCACAGCTGGTCGAGGCGGCGGTCCGCGCCGAGCAGCCGGACCGCGTCACGCGCGCCCTGGCCACGTTCGACGAATGGGTGCTGGCCGGCGCCGACCCGGCCTGGCTCGCCCTGTCCCACCGGTGCCACGGCCTGCTCGCCGAGGACCTCGACGGCGCCGAACACCACTTCCGCACCGCGCTGACCCTGCACCGCCGGGCCGGCTCGGCACTGGAGCTGGCCAGGACCCAGCTCGCCTACGCCAACCGCCTCCGACGCCACCGGCGTACCCGGATGGCACGCGAGCAGTTCCGCGCCGCGCTGCGCGGGTTCCGGCTGGCCGGTGCCGACCACTGGGCCGAGCGCGCCCGGACCGGGCTACGTGCCTCGGGGGAGAGCGTCGAGGACGCGAGGGCGACGCTGGCCGGCCTCACCCCGCAGCAGGCCGAGATCTCCCGGCTGGTCGCAGTGGGGGAGACCAACAAGGAGATCGCCCGCCGCCTGGTGATCAGCCACCGCACCGTCGACCACCACCTGCGCAACATCTTCGCCACGCTCGGAGTGCGCTCCCGGGTGGAGCTGGCACGCCGCGTAACCGACCTCTAGGTGCCATCTTGGCACCGCTTGGTGCCAAGATGGCTTGCGCAGCCGGCGACGCGGTGCCATAGTTGTGCCATGGACCTGACGCCCCACGTCGACAACCTCCGGCACCAGCTTGCTGTCGCAGCCGAAGCCGCAGGTGAGGAGGCACGTCTGCTTGCCGAGCGGATGCTGGCACCCATCGACGCGGCGACCAGGCTCACGCTGTTGACCGTGCTCTCGGCGGCGGCGGAGGAGATCACCCGCGAGCTCGCCCCGGGCTCGGTGGACGTTCGTCTCCGTGGCCAGGACGCCGAGTTCGTCGTCTCGCAACCCGCAGCCGAGTCGCGGGCCACTGCGGCACCAGATATGGCACCACCCGCGCCACCGGTGGCACCCGAGCCCGACGATGGGGCCACCACTCGCCTGAACCTCCGCCTGCCGGAGAGCCTCAAGGCCCGGATCGACGAGGCGGCCGGAAAGGCCGGGCTCTCGGCGAACGCCTGGCTCATCCGGGTCGCCTCCGCGGCCCTCGCCGAGAACGAGCGGCCGGTCCGGCGGGAGAACAGCTGGAGCGGCCAGCACTACACCGGCTGGGTCCGCTGACCAGCCGCTGACTTCCCGGGGCGTCGTCCCGGGCCCCTGACCAGCACACGAGCACCACCGACACCTTGTGAGGGCAGAGCCATGCCTGAATTCGCCACGCCGGAACCCATCTCCGTCGTCCTGGCGGCGGTCACGGCCAACACCACGATCATCGCCGGCGACCGCGCGGACACCGTCGTCGAGGTCCGGCCGACCAACGAGTCCAACGCCTCCGACGTGCGCGCCGCCGGCGCGGTACGCGTCACGTACGCCGACGGCCAGCTGCTGGTGAAGGGGGCCCGGCGGAGCAGCATCTTCAGCAGCAAGTCGGAGTCGTTCGACGTCCACATCGAGCTGCCGGCCGGCTCGGCGGTAGACGCCGACGTGACCTCGGGCGGGTTCACCGCCGAGGGCCGGCTTGGCCGGTGCCGGTTCAAGACCTACGACGGCGGTGCCCACTTCGAGGAGACCGGGCCGGTACAGGTGAGCCTGGGCATGGGCCGGGTGTCCGTTGCCCGCGCCTCCGGTGACGTCGACGTCAGCACCGGCACCGGCGACGTCCGGCTCGGCGAGGTCGAGGGCTCGGCCGTGGTGAAGAACCTGAACGGCAGCACGCGGATCGGCCGCATCACCGGCGAGCTGCGGGTGAACTCGGCCAACGGGGACACCGTCGTCGAGCGCGCCGGATCCGGGGTGCACGTCCGCTCGGCCAAAGGCGGCGTGCGGATCGACGAGGTGAGCCGGGGGGTCGTCGATCTCGACGTCGCCTCGGGCGACCTGGAGGTCGGGATCCGGGAGGGCACCGCGGCCTGGCTCGACGTGAACTCGGTGAGCGGGCGGGTGCACAACCGGATGACCCCGACCGACCACGCGCCGGAACCGGGCGAGGTGGCCGAAGTGCGGGCGCGCACGATCGCCGGCGACATCGTGGTCCACCGGGCGGACATCCGATGAGGGACACCACAGGAACGAGGAGAGACACCGACATGTCGACTGCGATCTCCGCCGCTGGACTGCGCAAGTCCTTCGGCGACCACCTGGTGCTCGACGGCATCGACCTGGCCGTCCCGGAGGGGACGATCTTCGCACTGCTCGGGCCCAACGGCGCCGGGAAGACCACGATCGTGCACGTCCTCACCACCTTCCTCCGCGCCGACGCCGGCACGGCCCACGTGGTCGGGAAGGACGTGGTCCGCGACGCGGAGGCGGTTCGCGGCGCGATCGGCGTGACCGGGCAGTTCTCCGCGATCGACGACCTGTTGACCGGGGCGGAGAACCTGATGCTGATGGCGGACCTGCACCACCTGCCGCGCACCGCCGGTCGGCGCGTGACCGACGAGCTGCTGAAGCGGTTCGACCTGACCGAGGCCGGTGCCAAGCTGCCCTCGACCTACTCGGGCGGGATGCGGCGCCGGCTCGACCTGGCGATGACGCTGGTGGGCAGCCCGCGGGTGATCTTCCTCGACGAGCCGACGACCGGGCTCGACCCGCGCAGCCGGCAGACGATGTGGCAGATCATCCGCGAGCTGGTCGCCGAGGGCGTGACGATCTTCCTCACCACGCAGTACCTGGAGGAGGCCGACGAGCTCGCCGACCGCATCGCCGTGCTCGACGGCGGGAAGATCGTGGCGGAGGGCACCGCCGCCCAGCTGAAGCGGATGATCCCGGGAGCCCACATCACGATCCGCTTCGCCGACGAGGTCGACCTCGCGGCGGCCGCGCGCGTGCTCGGCGACGTCCAGCGCGAGGACGAGGCGCTGGTCCTGCGCGTGCCGGCCGACGGCGGGGTCCGCGACCTGCGCTCGGTCCTCGCCCGCCTCGACGACGTGTCGGTCGAGGCCGACGAGCTGTCGGTGCACACCCCTGACCTGAACGACGTCTTCTTCGCCCTGACCGATCGGAGCGCGCGCCGATGAGCACCTACGTGATGACCGACTCGCTGACCATGCTTCGCCGCAACCTGACCCACGCCCGGCGCTACCCGTCGATGACGATCGGCACGCTGGCCGTGCCGGTGGTGATGCTGCTGCTGTTCGGCGGCGTCTTCGGCTCCGCGCTCGGCGGTGGGATCAGCACCGGGCTCGGCGGCGGCGACTACATCAACTACCTGGCGCCGGGCGTGATCCTGGTCGCCGCGACCTCCGGCAGTATCGCGACGGCGGTGTCGGTGTGCGTCGACGCCACCCAGGGCGTCATGAACCGCTTACGCACGATGGCCGTCGCCCGGTCCGCGATCCTGACCGGGCACGTGATCGGGGGAGTGCTCCAGACGCTGCTGAGCGTGGCGCTGGTGATCGGGGTGGCGCTGCTGATGGGCTTCCGGCCCAACGGCGACGCCCTGGAGTGGGTGGCCGCGGCGGGCATCCTGACCCTCCTGGTGTTCGCCCTGACCTGGCTCTCCGCCGGCTTCGGCCTGGTCGCCAGGAACGCCGAGTCGGCCAGCAACATGCCGACGCCGCTGACCTTCCTCCCCTTGCTGGGCAGCGGCTTCGTACCCACCGACTCGATGCCGGCCGGCGTCCGCCACTTCGCCGAGTACCAGCCCTTCACCCCGATCATCGAGACCGTCCGCGGCCTCCTGATGGGAACCGGCATCGGCTCGGCCTGGGTGCTCGCGCTCGCCTGGTGCGTGGTGATCGCCCTGGTCGGCTTCCTCTGGTCGCGCCGCGCCTTCGAGCGCCGCACCAACCGGCCGACCTGAGGCGCACGGTAGGAACCGGGCCTTCGACCACACGGTCGGAGGCCCGGTGTATTGCCGGCATATCGAAAAACGCATACGCCCTCGCAACGGCCCGGTGTCTTCAGTGCACGTCATGGCCACCAGGGGAAAGGACTGCGACCGTGACCTCTGACTCCGCGGGCGGTGTCGAGCGGCGCCGACTGCTCGGGTGGGGCGGGCTGGCGGCGGCCGGCGTGGCGGCGGGCGTGCCGGTGGTGGGGACCTCGGTCGGCCACGCCGACCCGGCCCGCCCCGGCCGGATCCCGCCGGACACCCTGCCCGGCGGGGCCTATGACCGGTTCGTCGCGCGGCTGGCCGCCGAGGACCGGTTCTCCGGCGTGGTGCTGCTGTCCTACCGGGGCCGGACCGTGCTGTCCCGCGGCTACGGGATGGCCGACCGGGAGAAGGGGGTCCGCAACCACGAGAACGTCGCGTTCAACCTCTCCTCGGCGAGCCAGCCCTTTCTGTCGGTGGCCGTCCTGCAGTTGGCGCAGCAGGGCAGGCTGGCGCTGTCGGACACGGTGGGTACCCACCTCACGGGCTTCCCCGACGACATCGCCGACCAGGTGACCATCCACCACCTGCTGCTCACCCTCGCCGGGCTGGACGCCCCGATGCCGGACTGGCAACGCGTCTTCCACAGCGTGGCGGAGGTGCACGAGGCACAGCGGCAGTGGGCGCGGCAGGCGCGGCTGGTCGCCGTCCCCGGCTCCAGCGACAACGGCCACCGCCCCGGGGCGGGCGTCGGGCTCTCCATCGCCGCCCAGGTCGTGGAGGCCGTGAGCGGCATGACGTTCTGGGACTACGTGCACGAACGCGTCTTCCGACGCTGCGGCATGACCGGCTCGGCGTACTACACCAGGCAGCAGTGGCTCACCGACGAGCGCATCGCGCACCCGTACATGATGCAGGCCGACGGCAGCCGGGTGGACGGCGTCCGCAACCTGGACAAGGGCACAGTCCACCCGGGAGCCCCGGGCAGGAACCCGGGCCGGGCCTTCGTCGGCTACGCCTCGGGCGACGGCTTCGCCACCGCCCCGGACCTGGTCCGGTTCGCGAACGCGCTGCGTGTCGGTGCGGTGCTGGCCCCGCCCTACGTCGACCTGTTCACCTCGGCCAAGATCCCCGGCTACGACCCCACCTCGTACCACACGTACACGATGCCAATCTCGATCATTGGCGACGTGTCGACGTTCGGGCGCGGCGGCGGGGGCGGCGGCGTCGGCGCCAACTGGACCGTCTACGGGGACAGCGGTTGGGTCGGCGTCATCCTCAGCAACTACGACGAGTTCCCGCTGCTGGAGATGTGCATGGCGGAGAACGAGGCCGTCACCGGCGTGGCGGTCGACCCTCCCGGCGGCGGCTGAGCCCGGCACACCGTGCTGTCTACGCTGGGTAGATGCGTGTGCTGATCGTGGAGGACGAGCCCTACCTGGCGGAAGCCGTCCGGGACGGCCTCCGGCTGGCGGCGATCGCGGCGGACGTCGCCGGGGACGGGGACACCGCGCTGGAGCTGCTGGGCGTCAACAGCTACGACATCGCCGTCCTCGACCGTGACATCCCGGGCCCCTCGGGCGACGAGATCGCCAGACGCATCGTCGCCTCCGGTAGCGGCATGCCGATCCTCATGCTCACCGCGGCCGACCGGCTCGACGACAAGACCACCGGGTTCGGGCTCGGTGCCGACGACTACCTCACCAAGCCCTTCGAGCTCAAGGAGCTGGTGCTCCGGCTCAGAGCGCTCGACCGCAGGCGCGGCCACAACCGGCCACCGGTGCGGGAGATCGCCGGCCTGCGGCTGGACCCGTTCCGCCGCGAGGTGTACCGCGACGGGCGTTATGTCGCGCTCACCCGCAAGCAGTTCGCCGTGCTCGAGGTCCTCGTCGCCGCCGAGGGCGGGGTGGTCAGCGCCGAGGAGCTGCTGGAACGGGCGTGGGACGAGAACGCGGACCCGTTCACCAACGCCGTGCGCATCACGGTCTCGGCACTGCGCAAACGCCTCGGCGAACCCTGGGTCATCGCCACGGTGTCCGGCGTCGGCTACCGCATCGACACCGGGCACGAGGACGAGAGCCGTGGATAGGGAGCCCGGGTGGAGCGTTCGCATCAAGCTCACCCTCAGCTATGCCGGGTTCCTGATGGTCGCCGGCGCCGTGTTGCTCGCCGCCGTGTGGGTGTTCCTCCTGCGTTACGTCCCCGACCGCGCGCTCCTCATCGCCGCCGACGACCTCCCCAACGGAGTGTTTCCCATCCGGTCCAGGCTCCTGCAGGTTTTCGTTCCACGGGCGGCGGCGGCGTTGGCGTTCCTGCTGGTGTTCGGCCTCGTGGGAGGGTGGATTCTCGCCGGTCGGATGCTGTCGCCGCTGAACCGCATCACCGAGGCCACCCGCACGGCCGCGACCGGGTCGCTCTCCCACCGGATCGAGCTGGACGGGCCGGGAGACGAGTTCCGCGAGCTCGCCGACGCCTTCGACACCATGCTCGCGCGGCTGGAAGCCCACGTCGGCGAGCAGCGACGGTTCGCGGCCAACGCCTCCCACGAGCTACGCACGCCACTGGCGATCTCGCGGACGCTCCTCGACGTCGCCCGCAACGACCCCACAGCCGACCACACGGAGCTGATCGAGCGCCTGCACACCGTCAACACGCGGGCCATCGACCTCACCGAGGCCCTCCTGCTGCTCAGCCGCGGCGACCGCGGGCCCCGCGAGCACGTCGACCTGTCCCTCGTGGCCGAGGAAGCCGCCGAGACGCTGTTGCCCCTGGCCGAACAGCGCGGGGTCACGCTGGTCGTCACCGGCGAGAAGGCACACACGGTCGGCTCTCCGGCGCTGCTCCTGCGGATGATGACCAACCTCGTGCAGAACGCGATCGTGCACAATCTGCCCGAGGGCGGCAGCGTGCGCGTGCACACGGAACGACGCTACGGCGCGAGCCTGCTGCGGATCGAGAACACCGGTCACCCACTCCCGCCGGAGCTGGTACCGACGCTGACCGAACCCTTCCAACGCGGTACAGAGCGGACGCGCACCGACGAGCACGCGGGGGTCGGTCTGGGCCTGGCCATCGTGCAGACCATCGTCCGAGCACACGACGGCACCCTCGACCTCACCGCCCGACCCACCGGCGGCCTCCTCGTCACGATCCGGCTTCCACCCGGGTCGCCGACCGCCTCGGTCGGGAACCTGGGGGTGTCAGAACCGCCCGGCTCGGGCGAAGGCCGTCAACCGAGCCAGTGACGTGCGGCCCAGCTCCAGTGCGCGCTGCGGGTTCTTGCTGTCCCGGACGGCGGCGAGGTCTCCGCGGATCTGCACGCAGTTGCCGCTTTCTCCCGAGTAGGTCGAACTACGCCACGTCATCAGATCTCCTTCAGCAGTGCCTGGAGCTTCGCCTTCGTCGCAGACCGTGAAACCGCTATTTCGTCCAACATCATAACGTGCCGGGTGTAGGGTGCGGCCTGATCATCTTGGAGATAGATCCCGCCACTGCTGACCTCAACGTTCACGATCGGGTCCACGCTGGGGAAAGTCATGTAGTGCCAGCTGTGAAGCAGTACTGCCACGGGCTGACGCTCCCGCACGAGCCGCACTCCCACTCCGCGATCGGGAGCCTCGAGAAGATGCTTGATCTGCTCCCGAAAGGCGGCGCGACCACCAAACCCCACGCCTAGCGCTCCCTCGTAGATGTAGGCGGTGTAGTCGATTTTGCCCAGGATGTCCTGGCGGCGTCGCCGGGCGATCCAGCGCAGGTCTGCCTCGTCCGGCACGACGCGGGCGGACAACATGTACGCCCGCGCGTAGGCCTCGATCTGCAACAGCCCGGGGATCAGCATCACCGACCAGTCGATGATGCTGTTGGCCTCGGCCTCGTAACTGGCCAGCAGCCCCATCTCCGGCGGCACCCCGGGCAGCGGACGCTCCCACCAGCCACCGCTGTCGCCCTGCTTCACGAACTCGATCAGCTCCTGCCGGTCCTCCACCGGCATCCCATAAGCGGTCGTCAGCATGGCGACGTCTTCGGTGGAAATACGACGTTTTCCCGTCTCGATGCGGCTCAACGTCGGCGCGCTCAGCCCGGTCACCTTTGCCGCGGCCGCCATTCGCAGCCCTTTGGACTCACGCAGAGTTCGTAGTCGAGTCCCTATCTGACGGTCGCGGACGGTCGACTTCCTGCGGTCTACCACAGCTTTTCCTTCCCCGGCATGTTTCCTCGCCGGAAACACTCCGCCGTTTTCCGAAAACAAAACCTAGTCTCAGCATCGCGACATGCTGTGTTCGGTGGAGGGATTGTTGTGGCGAACGCGGTCAACCTAACACTCGACGACCTGCTTCGGGAGTTGCGGTACCGACGATGGACGCTCTACCGCTGGGGCGAGGCCGAGGACCCGGCGCTGTTGGCCGGGGTGTTCCGCTGGTGCACCGCACGACAGGTGGACGTTCTCCTGCTCAGGCGCAACGGGTCCGGCAACGCCTACCGCGCGCCCCTCTTCCGGGAAAGGGACCTGTTCACGCCGCCGACCGTATTGTGGGAGTACTACTGCGAAAGCGCACTGTGGACGCTGCGCGCCATCATGAGCCTGCCGGCCCCCTCCGACCCGTCTGCGCCGATGCTCATGTACCCGCCGTGCGGCGAATGCCGCCTTCCCGGCGACCTGCCGACGCCGACGGTCATCCGTCCACTCGGCATGCTCTAGCGAGCACCCTTTCCGGCGCCTCGAGTACGAGTACCCGGCGGGATGGCCGCGGAACCCGGATGATGGGTTCCATGGCTGACAGGTTCGAGTACAAGGTGATCGAGCTCCGCGAGAAGCTGATCGGCGGCAAGATGTCCGGCGCGAAGCTGGAACGGCTGCTCAACGAGCACGCGGCAGAGGGCTGGCAGCTCAAGGCGATCACGTCTGCGGAGATCAAGGGCCGGATCGGCCCTGGTGGCGTGGAAGGCATCCTGGTCACCCTCGAGCGCCGGGTCTGACTCGCGTCGAGTACTGCGCCTCAGTGCAGCTCGTCGTTGGTCCGTCCGGTCTTGACCGAGCGCGGGTGGTCCTCGGGGTTCCAGCCGGGGCTGGCGTACTCGTCGTTCTTGTGCAGTAGCAACCAGTGGTTGGGGTTTCCGCGCCCGGTGTGGATGAGCACGAAGCGACCGCCCAGCTTCTCGCCGTCCAGGTCGATGTGCAGCTGGCCCGCGGCCAGCGCCGCGGCCGGGTCGCCCTCGCGCCCGTGCCGCCAGGTGCCCCAGTCCCACACGATCACGTCGCCGCCGCCGGGGCGACCGGCGCCGATGATGCCTTCGAAGTCGAAGTAGCCGAGCGCGTGGTCCTCCACCCGGACCGCGAGGGAGCGCACGGTCGGGTCCAGCGTCGGCCCCTTGGGCACCGCCCAGCTGACCAGCACCCCGTCCAGCTCCAGGCGCAGGTCGTAGTGCAGCCGCCGCGCCCGGTGCCGCTGCACGACGAACCGCCTGGTCACCAATGACATTGCGCGCTCCCGGTAAGATCATCGCATGACGTTCTTCTTCCGAGTCTGACGCGACCGCTGGCGGGTTGCGGGTACCCCTCGCCAGCGATGCGGAGCGGTCATCCCCGCTCCGGGTCGCGACGTGGGAGAAGATCACGTGTTTTCTCGTGAACCTCGTCCTGGCACCGTCGTCGTCACGTGACGGCCGCGCGCCTGCTGGCGCGGACGGTGCGGGGAGTCGAGTTCGTTGTCGTGGAGGAGATCCACGACCTGGGGTTGGGCCGCGTGGTGCACGTGGGTCACCGCGAGGTCTGGTTCGACTGTCCGGATCCTGGGCCGGCGCTGCTCGGCCTGCGCTGTGTGGACGACCTGTTCCTGCTGGCCGCCACGGCCGAGGGCTTGGGCCGCGGCCGGGACCTGCGTCCGCTGGCGAAGGCGGCCGCGGCGGTCGACGTGCCGGCGTTGCTCGCGCTGCGCCGGCACGTCGCCGGTGTGTCCCAGGTGGACACCGTGGACGTCTCGGCCTCGTTCCTCGGCCGGCGCGCCTTCACCCGGTACGACCTCGAGGACGCCGTCGGTGAGCCGCTCGCCGCGGCCACCGGCCTGTCCTACCGGTCACGGCGCGTCGGCGTGCCCCCACCCGGCCTGTCCTGGCGGGTCACCGTGGCCGACGACCGGGCGGTGCTCGCGCTGCGCCTGGCGCGGCGGCCACTGCACCGGCGGGCCTACCGGCGGGTGACCCGGCCGGGCAGCCTGCACCCGCCCCTGGCCGCCGCCATGCTCCGCCTGGCTGGTCCGCTCGAGGGCCGCCGCCTGCTCGACCCGTGCTGCGGCGTCGGCACGATCCCGTTGGAGGCCGGTGCCGCCCCGGACGCCCTGGTGGCCACCGACCACGACCCGGCGGCGGTCGCCGCGGCGCGGGCCAACGGCCTGTCCTCGGCCGGCCTGGCCGACGCCGGTCGGCTGCCGGTCGGGTCGGGCGCGGTGGACGTGGTGGTGAGCAACCCGCCGTGGAACCGCCAGGTACCGGCCGGCGGCCTGCTCGCCCGCCGCCCGGACCGCTTCTGGCGCGAGCTGCGCCGCGTCCTACGCCCCGGCGGCCGAGCGGTCCTCCTGCTCCCCGCCGACCTCCGTCCCGGCCTCCCCGTGCTGGCCCGCCACCCGGTGAGCCTGTCCGGCCGACACCCGGAGGTGCTGGTCATGACGAGAGACTGACGGCGTGAGCATCAAGACGCTGTCGTCCCGAGTCGTGTACGAGAACCCGTGGCTGTCGCTGCGCGAGGACCGGATCGAGCGCGCCGACGGTTCCAGCGGCCTCTACTCGGTGATCGACAAACCCGACTTCGCGCTCGTCATCCCCTTGGAGGACGACGGATTTCACCTCGTGGAGCAGTACCGGTATCCGCTCGGGCGCCGATCCTGGGAGTTTCCCTCTGGTGCGTTCCCCGACGGACGGAGCGGCGCGCCGGAGGAGTTGGCCGTCGCCGAGCTGGCCGAGGAGACCGGGTTCACGGCTGGTCGGCTCGAGCGGCTCGGCTTTCTGCACAGCGCGAACGCCATGACGGGTGAGGGTGTTCACGTGTTCCTGGCGACCGACCTCACGCCCGGCGAGCCCAACCGCGAGGAGACCGAACAGGACATGCGCCAGCAGTGGTTCTCGCGGGCGGACGTGGAGCGGATGCTGCGCGACGGTGTGATCACCGACGGTCCGTCCCTCGCCGCGTACCTGTTGTTCACGCTGTCGCGGCGGGGGAGCGGCTCCTGAGGCAGTTGTCCACAGCTGTGGATGGAACTGGGGACAATTCGAACGCGTGTTCCGGATCAGATGGTGACGACGACCTTGCCCCGGGCGTTTCCGCCCACGATGTAGCGGATTGCCTCGGCCGCGTCGGCGAGCGGGTAGGTCCGGTCGATCACCGGCGTCAGCGTGCCGTCGGCGACGAGCTGTCCGAGGTGTTCGAGGTCCTTCCGGTTCTCCTGGGAGATCACCCCGCGCAGGCGGTGGCTCACGAACGGGGAGAGCAGCATCGCGCCGAGCACCCGCTCCAGGCCGCCCAGCCACCGCCCGCCGCCCTCGCCGCCGATGATGAGCAGCGTGCCCCGGGGGGTCAGCGCCCGGCGCAGCTGGGACAGCGGGCGGAGTCCGGCGGTGTCGAGGACGACGTCGTACCGACGGGCGCCCGACACCGGGTCCTCCCGGGTGTAGTCGACGACGTGGTCGGCCCCGAGCGAGCGGGCCAGCTCGAGCTTTCCGGTGCTGCACACGCCGGTGACCTCACCCCCGGCCGCCTTGGCCAGCTGGACCGCGAACGAGCCGACCCCGCCGGCCGCGCCGATGACCAGCACGCTGTTCCCGGGCCGCACGGTGCGGCGCACGGCGTGCAGCGCGGTCAGGCCCGAGACCGGCAGCGCGGCCGCCTGCTCGAAGCTGACGTTCGGCGGCTTCGCGGTACACCTGTCCACCCGCACCCGGGCGTACTCGGCGAACGCGCCCCCGCAGGTGCCGAACACCTCCGCGCCGGGCTCGAACGCGTCGACGCCCGGTCCGACGGCCACCACGACACCGGCGAAGTCCCGCCCGCGCACCCGGTCGCGGGGCCTGCGCAGGCCCGTTGCGGTGCGGACCAGGTAGGGCAGCCCGGCCATCAGGTGCCACACGCCGGGGTCGACGCCCGCCGCACGGACCTCGACGAGCACCTCCCCGCGGCCGGGCTCCGGTCTGTCGACCTCGGCCAGCGTCAGGACCTCGGCCTCGCCGTACTCGTCGTGCACGATCGCCTTCACGGCTGTTCCTCCTCGGGATACTGGAAAACCTCGTCGAGCGGCACCCGGAACACCCGGGCGATCTGGAAGGCCATCTCGAGCGACGGCGAGTAACGCCCCTGTTCGATCGCGATGACCGTCTGCCTGGTGACCCCGAGGCGCCGCGCGAGTTCCGCCTGGGTCATCTCCCCCTGCGCGAAGCGCAGCGAGCGGATCGAGTTGGTGACCTTCGTCGGCTTCACCATCGCTGGAAATCACCCCGGCGGTAGGCGTAGATCTTGGCCACCGAGCCGAGGACGGCCGACAGCACGAACGCCAGGTAGATCGCGTTGGCGATCCAGAAGTGGGCCACCTCGAACATCGCCAGCAGCAGCGCCCCGACGCCCCCGAGCACGACGAAGGACTGGCCGATCCGGTCGCCGACCTGGTTGATCTCCCGGTCTCGTTCGTCGCTGGCGGTCCCCGCCCTGGCCGCCACCCCGATGCCGAGCACGATGGAGACGACGATCGCGCCGCCGATCGACCACAACAGCTGGGCCACGTAGGGCGTCTCGGCGAGCGGCTGTCCAGCCGCCCGAGCGAAGGTGACCACCAGGTACACCGCATAGCCGACGGCGCTGACCACCGCCATGATCCACGCGCGTCCTTCTTCGTACGTCACCGCGCACTCCCAATGTTAAACAACTTTGACAGGACCAATGTAAATCAGAGCTGACTTGGTGTCAAAGATTTTTAACCTGAGGCGTCGGCAAGCAGCACGAAGCCGGCCTCCGCGAACGCGCGGAGGCCGGCCGTCAGGGTCGGGTGGTGTTCGGCGGCGTCAGAGGCTGTTGGTGTCGAAGGTGTTGCAGCGGTTGGGATCGCCGCTCTCGAAGCCGACGTTGTACCACTTCTGCCGCTGCTCCGAGGAGCCGTGGCTGAACTGGGTCGTGTCCACCCTGCCGCCACCCAGCTCGCGCTGGATGAAGTCGTCTCCGATGCGGGACGCGGCGTCCAGCGCGGCAGCGATGTCCTCGGAGGTCACGCCGATGATCAGCGGCTCACCCGACTCGGTCGGTGTGGTCGTCGCATGGTTGGCCCAGGCCCCGGCATAGCAGTCGGCCTGCAGCTCCAGGCGCACCGAGTCCGAGGTCGGGCCGGTGCCGGGCTGCACCCGGTCCGACGTTCCGAGCAGGTTCTGCACGTGGTGGCCGTACTCGTGGGCCAGCACGTAGGCCTCGACGAACGGCCCACCGGTGGCCCCGAACCGCTGCTCGAGCTCGGTGAAGAAGTTGAGGTCGATGTAGACCTCCGCGTCGGCCGGGCAGTAGAACGGCCCCGCGGCGGAGCTGGCGCTGCCGCATCCGCCGGTCTGCACCCCGCCCGAGAAGAAGTTGGTCTGCGCGGTCCGGTAGTCCGCACCCGAGCCCGCGAACTGGTCCTCCCAGTAGGCCTGGATCGAGTTGATGAACGCGACGGCCCGGCAGTCCGCCTCCCGGTTGGCGTCCGCACCGGTCCGGCACCGCTCCGCGATGGCCTCCGACCCCACCTGCTGGTCCGGGCTCACGTCTCCGAACCCGGCGCCGGACGGGAGGGCCTCACCGCCGCCCAGCTGCGAGATCACGAAGTAGATGATCAGCCCGAGGATCCCGAGCCCACCTCCGCCGACGGCGACGCGCCCGCCCATCCCACGCTGGTCGCTGACCTGGGACGTGTCGAGCTCAGCGTTCTCGTTGAATCGCACCGCCTGTCCTCCAAAAGCGCACCTCACGGATCTGTAGCTCGATGGTGGCACGCGCCCAGGAGGACGGCATGATCAACGAACGGCGGCCCCCTGCCGCCAGGCGCTGGCCAGCCGTTCCACCGCGTCCCCCAGCGTGGCCGGGTCGGCGAGGTAGGGGATCCGGACGTGCTCGCGGTGGCCCCGGCCCGGGTCGAACGCCGACCCCGGCACCACGGCGACCCCGTGGCGCAGCGCGGTCTGGGCAAAGGACTCGGTGTCCGTGCCGGGCAGCCGCACCCAGAGGGTCTGGCCGCCCTGTGCGCTCGTCACCTCCCACTCCGGCAGCACCCTGGCGAGCTCGCCGCGCAGGTGGTCGTGCCGTTCCCGCAGCGCCGCGACCCGCCGCCGGCGGAGCTCGTCCAGCTGCGGCAGCAGGTGCGCGGCGCTGAGCTGGGCCAACACGTCCCCGCCGAGGTCGTGCGTGGCCTTGAGCCGGGCCAACCGGGTGATCATCGCTGGGGCGGCGCGGACCCACCCGATGCGGATCCCGCCCCACACGAGCTTGCTCAGCGACCCGATCGTGACGACCTCGTCCGCGGTGGCGAAGGCGGCAATTGGTGGCGGCTGGTCGGTGAACCCGAGCGGGGCCAGCACCTCGTCGTCCACCAGCGGCGTCCCGGACCGCTCGGCGACCCGGGCCAGGCGGCGGCGGGCGAGGGTGTGGACGCAGGTGCCGGTCGGGTTGTGGAAGCTCGCGGTCACGTAGGCCAGCGCCGGGCGCTCGCGGGTCATCGCCGCGGCGAAGGCGTCCACGTCGAGACCGTGCTCGGCGACCCGGACCGTGCGGATGGCCGCCACCGCGTCCCGGAAGACCTCGACGGCGCCCGGGTAGGTGGGTGTCTCGGTGAGCACCCGGTCCCCGGGGGCCACCAGCAGCCGGGCGAGCAGCGCCAGCGCCTGTTGGCCGCCGGTCGTGACGAGGATCTGGTCCTGTGTGGTCGGCACGCCCTGCGCGGTGTACCGCGCGGCGAGCGCCGTCCGCAGCTCCGGAACGCCGGCGGGGTGGTAGCCGAGCCCGGCGGAGGACATGCGGGACAGGTGGTCCAGCGCGGTGTGGTGTGCCGCGACGAGCTCCGGCGGCAGCGCGTCCGGGCCGGCGCAGGCCAGCTGGAGGACGCCGTCCCCCGGCCTGTCCAGCAGGTGCAGGAACAGCGGGTTCGCGGTGGCCGTGCCGCTCGTTCCCGGGTCCGGCGCCTCGGCGCACACCCGGGTGCCGCTGCCCCTGGTCCGGACGAGCCGGCCCTCCTGGCGGAGCACGTCGTAGGCGGCGACGACGGTGCCCCGGCCGACCGCCAGCGCCGCGGCCAGCGTGCGGTCCGGCGGGAGTAGGTGCTGGTCGGGCAGCTCCCCGTCGGCGATCAGCTGGCGGAGCCGGGTCGCCAGCAGCAGGTACAGCGGTCCCCGCCCGGCCGACCACCGGCCGAGCAGGGCCACCAGCGACTCCGGCGGAATTGGTCTCATCGGCGGACCAATTACCCGGTATTGGCCCTGTCCGTCAAGCACGCCGGGGGCGACCATCCGAGGCATGACCACCTCGACCACGCCACTGACCGACCTCCCACCCAGGTTTTCGGACGCGGCGATGTCCGCCCTGGTGGACCGCCCGGTCCGCTTCGACCTCGCGGAGAGCACCTGCCCGTCCCTGCGTCTGGGGGACCTGTTCACCCCGGCCGTCCTCGACCGCCTGGAGAAGGTGGAGATCGGCTACGGCACCACCGAGGGAGACCCCCACCTGCGTGCCCTCGTCGCGGCCGGCGCCGGCGTGCGCGCGGACCAGGTCCTGGTCACCGCGGGTGCGAGCTCGGCGCTGTTCCTGGTGGCGCTCTCCACCTGCGGGCCCGGCGACCACGCCGTCCTCCTGGCCCCGTACTTTCCGCCGACCCGCGCGGTTCTCGACGCGCTCGCCGTCCGGACCAGCACGGTCGGGCTCGATTTCGACCGCGGGTACCGGCTCGACGAGCAGGCGGTCGACGCCGTCGCCGCGACGCTCACGCCCGAGACCAGGCTGGTGGTGCTGGCCTCGCCGCAGAACCCCTCCGGCGTCCGGGTCACCGAGCCGGAGCTGCGCCGCCTCCTCGAGCGGATGACCGTCCTGGCACCGCGGGCGGTCCTGCTCGTCGACGAGACCTACCGCGAGAGCACCTACGGCGGGGCTCGCCCGCCGGCCTCCGCTGCCGCGCTCTCGCCCCGCGTCGTGACCTGCTCCTCGCTGTCGAAGGCGCACGGGGCACCGGGTCTGCGCGTCGGCTGGCTGACCGCGACCGACCCCGCGCTGCGGGAACGGTTGCGAGCGGCCAAGTTCAACACCTCCGTCTGCTGCTCGGGGATGGCCGAGGCGCTGGCCGTGGAGGTGCTCGACCGGGCCGAGGAGGTGCTCGCCGATCGGAGCGCCTTGCTCACGAGCACGGTGGACGTGCTCACCCGGTGGGCGCGGGAGCACGCCGACGTCCTCGAGTTCCTTCCCCCGGACGGGGGAGCCATGTGCTGCCTGCGGCTGCGGGCCGACCGCGTCGACGACGGCGCGGTTCCCGCCTTCTACGAGGCGCTTGCCGCCCGCGAGGTCCGGGTCGCGCCCGGGGCCTGGTTCGCCGAGCCCGACCGCGTGTTCCGCGTCGGCTTCGGACACCTGCCCGAGGAGTCCTTCCGCGTCGCGCTCGACCGCGTGAGCGACGCCCTGTCCGTTCTCCCCGGCCCGTCCGAATTGGAAACGGGAAACGGATGTGGAAATGCGACACCATCCCCCAGCATGGAGTAGTGAACGGTGTTGAGGCGTTCGGGATCGAGCTCCGGCGCCGGCGGATCGCGGCCGACTTCTCGCTGGCCCGGTTCGCCGGCCAGGTGCACTACAGCAAGGGCCACCTGAGCAAGGTCGAGAACGGGTTGGCCCGGCCCACCGAGGACTTCGCGCGCCGCTGCGACGCGTGCCTCGGCGCCGGCGGGGAGCTCCTGGCACTCGTTCGACCGAGGGGCGCGCGACGCGCCGAGGCGGCGGAGAGCTCCGCCGCCTCGGCGTTCGGCGCCGGCGAAGACGACGCGGAGGTGTGGCTGATGGGCCTGGGTCCAGACGGCGAGTCCGGCTTCCAACCAGTGGGGAGGCGGGACGTCCTGGTGATGGGCATGGCCGCGGCTACGGCCCTGTCCATCCCAGGACGTGTCCGCCCGGCCCACGGCGGCGACGTGGTCGGCCTGTCCAGGAGCGCGTTCGACCACACTCGCCGCCTCGGCCAGACCGTCAGCGCGAGCCTGGTCTTCCCCGTCGTGGTCAGCCAGGCCCAGATGCTGCGCGTACTCGCGCGGTCCTCACCGCACGCCCGCACCGAGCTGACCCTGCTCGCCGCGCGCAACGCGGAGTACGCGGGCTGGATGGCCCAGGAGTCCGGCGACGACAACGCCGCCCTGTGGTGGACCAGGAAGGCGGTGCGGATGGCCGCCGGTGTCGGCCGGCACGACCTCGCGGCCTACGCGCTCGTCCGGGAGGCGCTGGTCACGCTCTACCAGGGCGACGCGGCGGCGACGATCGACCTCGCCAGGCAGGCACAGCGCGATCCCCAGCTCCCGCCGCGCATCCTCGGTCTCGCGGCCCAGCGCGAGGCGCAGGGGCACGCCCTGGCCGGCGCCTACGACGAGTGCATGCATGCCCTCGACCGCGCCGCCGACCTGCTCGCCCTGGCCGCGGCGCAGCCGAGGGACGGCGAGCCCGTCATCGGCACCACGACCGTGAGCGACCCGGTCGCGATCGTCACCGGCTGGTGCCTGCACGACCTCGGGCACTCGCGGCGGGCTGCCGAGGTGCTCGACCGGGAGGTGGCCAAGATCGCCCCCGACGCGATCCGCGCCAGGGTGCGCTTCGGCCTGCGCCAGGCGCTGGCCCACGCCGCCTCCGGCGAGATCGACCACGCGTGTGCGCTGGTCGAGGAGCTGCTGGAGTCGGTGGCCGCGCTCGACTCGGCGACCGCCCTCGCCGACGTGCAGCGCCTGTCGGCCACCATGCGGCGCTGGCCGGGGCATCCCGCCGTCCGCCGGCTGACCCCGGAGCTCACCGCGGCTATGAGCGGGAGCCAGCGCGGCTGAGCGCCGGCTCGGGCACGCGCTCGCGGCCGACCAGCCGTCGTCCCCACCGCTGCGCCGGCGCCTCGACGTACCGGTAGGTCAGCACGCACAGCGGCAGCAGCACGGCGTAGAACCCGACCTCGAGCACCAGGTTGTTCTGCCGCCCGCGGCCGATCGTGGCGTCGCTCACCGCCAGCAGCACAGGGTGCACCAGGTAGACCGAGTAGCTGATCGTCCCCAGGCCGGTCAGCCAGCGCGGCAGCCGTCGGTGGCGCAGCGCCAGGCCGACCCCGAAGGTCAGTACGGCCAGCAGGAACGCCGCGATCCAGCCGCGCCGGGTGAACTAGGCCCCGTCGCCCTACAGGTACGCGCTGGCCACCGCACAGGTGACCACCACGAGCGCGACGCCGGCCGCGTACCGCGGGCTCCGCTGTCCGCTCTCGGCCCGTCGCACGGCCGTGCCGAGGAACATCACGGCGAGGATCACCAGGCCCTCCCACAGGGGGACCGTGCCGTTCAACGCGACCAGGACCAGCGCCAGCACCCCGCCCAGCACGCCGCCGAACACCCGCACCGCGGGCGGTCCCACGCTCGCACAGCAGACGGCGACCACCATCGCGGCCGAGGCCAGCGCGACCAGCGTGCCGGTGCCGACCGCGGCGGACAGGGCCGAGCCCGGGACCAGGACGCCCGCCGTCACCCCCATCACCGCCGTCCCCGCCAGGATGAGGGCGACCGCCGCCGACCGCTGGTGCAGCCGGACCGTGAAAAGCCCCACGACCAGCAGGTAGAAGGCCATCTCGTAGGAGAGCGTCCACAGGACGAGCAGGAGGTTGGGCGTTCCCAGCAGCTCCTGGAGCAGGGTGACGTGGGCGAGGGCCGCGGACGCGGCGCTCTGCTCGCCGAACCCGCGGACCTTCGCCGCGCCCAGCAGGCCGGCGACGAGGACGGCGGCGACCACGGCCAGCCACAACGGGTAGATGCGGAACACCCGTCCGAGCCAGAAGCCGCGGACGCTTCCCCGCCGCTCGAGTGATGCGGGGATGATGTAGCCGCTCACCAGGAAGAACACCATGATGCCGTACCTACTGGTGTTGAACTCCGGGATCAGCTCCTGCCGGAGCTCGGGCATGAAGGCGTAGGACGAGTGGTCGAACACCACGACCAGGGCCGCGACGCCGCGCAGGGCGTCCAGCCAGTCCAGCCGTGCCCGGTTCCGGTCCATACGTAAGGGACGCGTTCGGCCCGGTCGACGTTGACAGCGCGGGCCGGTCTCTTTCTCCGCCGAGCGCCCGCGGCGCGTTTCCTGTTTCGCGCCGAATATAGCTACGTGGAAACTACTTGCTGCATTTCCGGAATTGGCTGATGCTCTTGGTGGGCCCAGTCAGAAACCCCCGGGGGATCAAAAAACGGAAACGTCAACGGAGGACTGTCATGTCCATTTCTCGTACGTCCCGAATTGTTTCGGGAGTCGTTTCGGCGGCCGGTGCGGCCGCCGTCGTCCTGGTGGCGCCGATCCTCGCGGCCACCGTGGCCGTGGCCGACGGCGACTCCGGGCAGACCCCGCCGCCCCCGCCGCCGCCCACCAGCGACGGGCACAGCTGGGGTGACTGAGGGACCAACGGTGCCGGCCGGCCGGGCCCGGCCTCGCGGTGGGGCACCGCGGGGATCAGTCCCGGTCGCCGGCGCAGGCGCAGTCGAGGCGGTCCAGCTCCGAGCGGAGCCGGCGGCCCTCGGGCAGTTCGAGGTCGTCGAACTCGGCCTCGGCGCTGCGCCAGTGCTCGGCCGCCCGCGCGTGGTCGTCGACCGAGTGCAGGATGCGGGCGAGGGCGAGGTCGGCCCTCGCCCGCTGCGCGCGGTCCCCGATCTCGGTGGCCAGCGCCAGGCCGGCCCGCAGCTCGCGGAGCGCGCCCGACAGGTCGCCCCTGGCCAGCCGGGTGGCTCCCTGGTCGAGGTGCAGCTGGATCCGCAGCGACGGGTCGGGTTCCGGGCAGGCCGCCGCGGCCAGTTCGTGGTGGCGGGTCGCCTCGTCCAGCCGGCCGAGGCGGCGGTAGGCGTTGGCGAGGTTCGTGAGCGCGTAGGCCGCGGCGACGCTGTCGCCCATGTCGACGGCGAGCGCGCGCGCCTCCTGGTGGTTGGCCAGGGCCTGGTCGACCCGGCCGAGCCGCTGGCGGACCGAGCCCAGGTTGTCCAGCGTGTTCGCCAGGCCGGCCCGGTGGTCGATCGCGCGGAGCAGCGGTATCGCGGCCAGCTGCCGGCGTTCGGCCGACTCGAGCTCGCCGTGCATCTCGTCGAGGTACCCGAGATGGCTGAGCGCATGGGCCTGGCCGCGCCGGTGCCCGATCTCCTCGTACTTGACCAGCGCGGCCTCGAAGTGCGCCATCGCGCGGCGGTGCATCCCCTGGTCGATCGCCACCAGGGCGATGCCGCACAGGCCGTCAGCCTCGCCCCGCACGTCGCCGAGTCGGATCAGCTTCGGCAGCGCCGCGGCGGCGAGCTCGAGGGCGTGGTCGAGCTCACCGGCCCGCCAGCGGGCCGTGGACAGCCGCAGCAGCACGCGCGCGTGGCCCTCGAGGTTGTCCGGGTCGCCCGCGGTGACCTCCCTGGCCAGCTCGAGTGTCTCGATCCACTCGCCCAGCCTGGCCGTGGTGTGGAAGTAGCGCCACAGCAGCAGGGCGAGCCGCCAGGTGTGGTCCGGGTGGTCGTGCTTGGCGGCGTGGCGCACGGCCGCCAGCAGGTTCGGCCACTCCGCGCCGAGCCAGTCCAGTGCCGCCCTCCGGTCCGCGAACACGGGGGCCGCCACGTGTCTCGTGTCCACCCGCGGCTGCTGGTCGCGGTCGAACGGGAACGCCGTGGTGATCGCGGCGTGCGTGGCGGCCAGGTAGAAGTCCAGGAGGCGCTCGAGCGCCGCGCGGTGCTCGGCCGGGTCGGGCGGGGGCAGGGCGCAGGAGGCGAAGCTCTTCAGCGGGTCGAGCATGCGGTAGCGCTCGGGACGGGACTCCTCGACCAGGCTCGCCTGGTACAGAGCCTCGAGCAGCGCCCTGGCCCGGTGGACCTCGCCGCCCAGCATCGCCGCGGCGGCCTCCGGCCCGAGGTCGTGGCCGGGCAGATGCCCGACCAGCCGGAACAGCGTGCGCTGCGGCTGCTCGAGCTGCTGGTAGGAGACCAGGTACGCGGCCACCCCGGCGTCGTCGAACCCGCCGTTGGGGTTCCACGGACCGGCCTCGCCGAGCAGCCGGAGCAGGTGGTCCAGGGGCCAGGCGGGGTGCCTGCGGAACTGGGAGGCGACGATCGTGATCTGCAGCGGCACCCGTCCGCACCGCGCCACGACCTCGCGCACCCGCTCGGTCCACCCGGTCAGCCGTCTTGCGCCGGCCAGGGACCGGAACAGCTCGACGGCCTCCGCCTCCGGCATCGGGTCGAGCCGCAGCGAGTCGGCCACGTCGAGGTCGCCGACCCGGCGGCTGGTGACGATGGCCATGCACGCCGGTGCGTTCGGCAGCAGCGCGCGTACCTGCTCCTCCGAGCCGGCGTTGTCGAGCACGACGAGCGTGCGGGTGCCGGCCAGCTCGTCCTGGTACAGCGCGGCCCGCTCGCGCAGCGTCCGTGGTACCTGCTCGGGCGGCACGCCGAGCTCGGCCAGCAGCTCGCCCAGGGCCTCGGTCGGCGTGGTGGGCCGCACCTGTGGGGTGAACCCGTTCAACGACACGAACAGCCGCGCGTCGGTGAACCGGTCGCGGAGCCGGTGGGCCGCCTCGACGGCCAGCGAGGTCTTGCCCACCCCCGGTGGCCCGCTGACCCAGACCACGGCCGGGCCAGCGCGGTCGCGACCGGGCGCCAGGGCCTCGATCTCGGCCAGCTCCTCGCGGCGGCCGGTGAAGCGGCCGGACCGGGGCGGCAGGTCGCCGCGGGGCGGGCCGTACCTGGCCTGCCTGGCCAGGCTCTGCAGCTCCGGCGGGACGGTCATGCCGTAGGCCTCCATCGACCGTTCGGTGCGCCGGTAGACCTCCAGCGCCCGGGCCCGGTCGCCGTTGCCGAGCAGCGCACGCATCAGCAGGACGGCGAGGCGCTCGTGCGTGGGGTCCTTG
This sequence comes from Actinophytocola xanthii, assembly GCF_001921205.1. Lineage (GTDB taxonomy): Bacteria > Actinomycetota > Actinomycetes > Mycobacteriales > Pseudonocardiaceae > Actinophytocola > Actinophytocola xanthii. The sequence continues at coordinate 45,808 of NZ_MSIE01000044.1, forward strand.
TCCACCAGCGGGCGCAGCCGGTCCCGCACCCAGCGGTGGTTCCCGGACGCCAACTCCAGCTCCGCGAGGTCGCCGACCGCGTCGCGCAGTGCGTCGTCCGGCGCCAGCACCCCGCTGCCCCCGACCCGGTCGATGTCCAGGCCGTCCAGGAAATCCCCCCGCCACAGCGCCACCGCCTCGTGCAGGAGCCGCGTCGCGCCCGCCGGGTCGTCCCGGCGCCTGGCCGCGGCGGCGCCGGCGCAGAGCTTGTGGAACCGCACGGTGTCCAGCGCGTCCTCGTCGAGCTCGAGCCGATATCCGGTGGGGGTGGTCAGAATGGCGACGTCGTCCGCTCCGGCGTCGCGGAACACGCGCCGGATCTTCGCGATGTAACCGATGATCAGGTTCGATTTGGGCCGGTTCTCACCCCAGATGATGTCGATCAGCCGCTCGCCGGGGACCGGCGTGTTCGCATGCAGCAGCAGGACCGCCAGCGCGTGCCGTTGCTGCAGGTCACCGAGTTCCACCTGGGCGCCGTCGTGCCATGCCTCGAACGGTCCCAGCAGCCGGAATTCCATAACCTGTCTCCCCAGTCTCGGCCGTTGGAGGCAATACCAACATCCGCGCACCCGCCGTTGTGTCACCGTCCGATCTCTTCTTGGTCCACATGTTCTCCACGTGTTCTCCGCACGCTGGGTGAATGGCTGTCCTGCTGTATCTGGTGTGCGACGTGTCAATGTCGGTCACGAGCGATCTCGAGCAGCTCAACGAGGACCTGGGGGAGTTTCGGCGTGCACTGCTCGCCGATCCCACGGGCGCGGCCAGCCGGCTGTCCGTGATCGCGTTCTCCGGCACAGCCGAGGTCCTGCTGCCCCTCTCACCCGTGGTCGAGATCGCCGAGATGCCGCTGCTGCGACCCGGTTCGGCGACCAACTTCGGCCCGGCCTTCACGCTCCTGCGCGAGACCATGGCGCGGGACCTGGACGGGCTCGCCGCCGTCGAGCGCCGGCCGGCCGTGCTCTTCCTGTCCGACGGGCAGCCGAGCGACCCGGCGAGCTGGCCGCCGACCTACGCCGACCTGGCCGCGCTCGGTCCGGTCGTGGTCGCGCTCGCCGTGGGGGAGGCGGAGCTGTCGACCCTGCGCCGGATCGGCACCGGCGGGGTGGTCCGCCGCCGGGCACTCGTCGGGCCGGGAACCGCGCTGGTCTCGTGGGTCCGGGAACTGACCAGATGACCGCGGCGTGGTTCATGGTCCTTCCACATCTGATCCATCGAGCTCGGGCAGGGTGGCCGGCGCCAGGGCTCACGGGAGCGGAGGAGATCTCGATGGAGATCCACTGAACACGTCGGGAGGACGAGACGATGGGTTTCCTGGCGGTGCTGGTGGCTGAGCTCAAGATCTTGCGCAAGGGCAACGGCGTGTTCGCCGGGGATCTCCGGGGCCGGATCGGTCCGGGGTTGCGCGTCGCCTGCCGCGTGACCGAGCAGGACGGCCCGGGGGACGTGCGCCGCAAGGTGGCGGCCACCCTGGAGCGCTGTGCCGCGGCACTGCCGCCGGATCTGCGGCTCGCGCTCATGGCGGGCTACGGTCTGCTCCCCGAGGCCCGCCTGCCCCGGTACGAGGACCGGGTGCGGTGGGTGGCCGACCGGTTGGGCCACGTCCCACGCACCGCCCGCCGCCGCGTCGACGATGCCGTGCAGCACGTCGCCGAGCAGCTGTACCGGGTCTCCGCGGGCGAGGACGTCCCCCCGCCGGCGGCGTGGCACACGACCGACCTGCGGGTGCTGGTGGCCCTCGACGGCCCGCGGCCCGAGGTGGTCGAGCAGCGCCGCGTCGTCGCCCACGCCTCGGGCCTCGACGAGCTCGACCTCGCCGTGACGCTCAGCCGCAGGGACCGCTCGATCCCGCCCGCGCCGGAGGTGTCGGTCCTGCACGGGGGTGTGCTGCGCTGGCGTCGCAGGGAGTCCAGCGAGCGGCTGGGGTTCGCCCTGCGCCTGCCCGAGCCGCTCGCCCCGGGCGGGGTGCACTCGTTCGGCCTGCGCTACGTGTTCCCGGGGGAGCGGATGTTCCGCCCCTACCTCGCCTGCGTGCCCCGGCGCGCCTGTGACCTGTTCGACCTGCGGGTTCGGTTCGCGCCTGGGCGTGAGCCGGCCCGGGTCCAGCTGCTGCGTGCCGGCTTCCAGCGCGACGTCGACGACGACGAGTCACCCGGCGACGAGGTGCCGGTCGACCCCTCGGGAGCGGTCCACGTGCGCTTCCGCGGGCTCGCACCCGGCCTGGCCTACGGGCTGCGCTGGGGCCGGGGATAGCCCTCAGCCCTTCCTGCCGACCCCGGCCCAGATGATCTCCTCGCAGGGCAGGGAGGTGGTCCGCGCGCTCGGCCCGGTCTCCTCCGGACGCCACTCGGTGGCCGGGAGCCAGCCCGGGTCGACGAGGCGGAGATCCCCGAGCAGCGACCTGATCCCGCATCGGGACCGCCAGTGCACGTCGCCGCTGCCGGACCTGTCGAGGAGCTCCTTGAGGCCGGCCAGCGTTGCCCCGACGTCCTCGGGCACGCCGTCGTCGCTGACGTGGGAGATGGCGACGAACGAGCCCATCGGCAGCAGCTCGCGGAGCTTGGCGACGGCGGCCGGCACGCACTCCTGGCCCTCGGCGTCCGGCTGGCGCAGGTGGAGGAGGCCGATCAGCAGGAGGCCGACCGGTTCGGCGGGTTCCAGCAGCTCGGTCTCGACGGCCAGCTGCCAGAGGGCGTCGGGGTCGCGCAGGTCGGCGTCGACCACGGCATGCCGGCAGCGGTCGCCCCGGGCGTCGAGCAGCAGTTCGGTGTGCGCCACGGCAACCGGGTCGTTGTCGACGTAGACGACGCGGGTCTCCGGCGGGCGGCGCGTCTCGCGGGCCAGCTCGTCCGCCACGTCGTGGGTGGCACCCGCGTTCGGCACACCCGAGCCGACGTCGAGGAACTGGCGGATCCCCTGGCGCACCATGTGTCGTACCGCCCGGTTGAGGAAGAGGCGGTGGGCGAACACGATCCGACGCATCAGGGGGAACCGGTCGAGGACCTCGTCGCCGAACGCGCGGTCGACCTCCCAGTTGGCCGTGCCGCCGAGGTAGTAGTCGTGGACACGCGCGATGCTGGGCGTCTCCAGGTGGACGGTGACCGATGGTGCTGAGCCGGGCTGCCGTTCTGGCACGGCGGCGCCTCCCCTTTGTCGTCCGCGGAGAATAGGAGATGCTACCGCAATTAGGCGTCCTCAGCGTGCTGTCGGAATATTTCCGTGCTGTGCGAGGGCATGAATGAATTTCCGGCTGTCGTCCTCGGTCAACGCCGCGCGATAAGCCTCGTACCAGTAGGTTTCCCGTTCCTGGACGGCGGTTCGGCCTTTTATGAGACGGCCGTCCAGGTTGAATGGCACATAGACCATGTCGGCCTCCCGGCCGGGCATCCGCAAGCAGGTGAAGTCGGTGTCGATATAGGCGAGCCGGGCGTCGAAGGGCACGATGCGCAGGGAGAACTGCGGATACTGGTCGAGCAGGTCGAGCAGGTGACCGGCCTGCTGCCGGATTACGACAGTGCTGCCGCCCGGGGCGCGGTACAGCGAGGACTCGGTGAGCAGCGCGTGGTAGGGCGGCGGGTTGTCGCGGGTGAACATCCGTCGCCGTTCCTCGCGTGCGCGCAGCACGTCGGTCTCGCCGAGGCAGGCGCCGGCCAGCCGGGACTGGAGCAGCGCGTACTGCTGGGACTGCAGCTGGAGTGGCGTCCGCTCGCTGTGGAAGGTGAAGATCTCCACGGCCCGCTCCGCGGCGTGCACCAGCTCGACCAGGTGGCGGTTGGGCGACAGGGCGGCGAGGGCGGGCGCGTCGGGCAGGGTCGCCCAGCCCTCGATCTCCTCCCGGAGCGGCTGCGGCGTGTCGTAGAACGTCATCAGCGCGTGCAGTTCGTCGGGGGACGGCACCCGGGTGCCGGCTTCGATCCTCGCGATCGTGGGCTGGCTGCGGTCGAGGGCCTCGGCTGCCTCCTGCTGGGTGCGGCCCGCGTTCTCGCGTGCGCGTCGCAGTGCCGCGGCCCGTCGTTTGGCGCGTTCGGTCGGTCGTCCCGCCACCACGTCCCCCAACACCCTCGATGGAATGGCTTGTTCGGCGGGATCATAGGCGACGTGTAACGATCTTTTGCGGGCCGACTAACACTTCGGTGTCGATGCTCCCCGAATGGGCTAGTTACGATCTACGAATTCGTCACCTGCCGTGGCCGAGTCGCCGGACGAACGCCGCCCAGCTCGTGGGGTAGAACCGCAGCTCAGCGCCCGGTTTCTCCTTCGAGTCGCGCACGCGGACGCGCTGCCGGTCGGCCCGTACCTCGACGCAGTCGTTGAACGGGATCGAGGCGCGTGCGCGTCGCCATCCGGTGTTCGAGGAAAGGAGGTAAGGCATGCGGAATATTCTGGTACGCGGAATATTCCCCGGCAAGACAAAATCCTGGTCACTCCCCGGACAAATCCCGTCCAGGAACGGCGGCGGGATTCGACCGAGCCTCGAGCGGGTTCGCTTGTGCTGCCGAGGCCCGCTGCTGGATCATCCGAAACGGAGCCGCACGGACACGGGGAACCGGATGACCGAACTGATCTTCGGATTGCTCAGCCTGCCCGTCTACCTGCTCATGCTCTGGCCGCTGGTCGTCGCCTCCCGGCGGGTGCTCGGGGTGCGAATCGGCGTGGTGCGCGCGCTGCTGGGGGCAGCGGCCGGCTGGGCGGTCGCCGTACACATCATGGTGCTGCTGTTCCCCGCCGCCGAGGCGTCGCCGAGCCTGTTCGTCGGCCTGGTCATCCCGATCGCCGGGTGCGCGTTCCTGACCACGTTGATGTTCCTGTTCCTCGCGGAGATGGCGCTGCCCAGCGGCGGTGGTCTGGGGGTGCTGGGCCAGGTGCGCTCGTTGCGTGCCCGGCTCGCCCGGACGCGGCGGTACTGGCAGGTGAGCCGGATCGCGATGCGCCACGGGATCGGACCGTACTTCACCGGGCGGCGGACCGACGGCGACAGGGCGCGGCACGCGGTGCTCGCCAGGTCGCTGCGGCGGGCGCTGGAGGACGGCGGGGTCACCTTCGTCAAGCTCGGCCAGGTGCTGTCCACCCGGCCGGACCTGCTGCCGCCGGTGTTCATCGACGAGCTGAGCCGGCTTCAGGACCACGTCCGCCCGGCGGACCCCGAGGCCGTCGAGCGTGAGCTGGCCCGGGCGCTCGGCCGGCCGGTGACCGAGGCCTTCGCCGAGTTCGAGAAGACTCCGATGGCCACCGCGTCGATCGCCCAGGTGTACCGGGCCCGGTTGCACACCGGCGAGGACGTCGTGGTGAAGGTGCGCAAACCTGGGGTGGACAAGATCGTCGAGCGGGACCTGGACATCCTGCACCGCATGGCGGCGATGCTGGACCGGAAGGCGAAGTGGGCCAGGTCGATCGGCGTGGTCGACCTGGCCGAGGGTTTCGCCGCCGCCCTGACCGAGGAGCTCGACTTCCGGGTCGAGGCACGCAACATCGCCGCCGTGAGCGCCGCCAACACCGACGAGGCCGTCCTGCTGCCGACCGTGTTCGCGGAGCTGTCCAGCGAACGGGTCCTGGTGATGGGCCAGCTGCGCGGCACCCCGATCCGGTCCGCCGTCGCCGAGGTCGACGCCGCCCGCCGAGGCGGCCTGGCGAAGACCCTGCTCGACTGCGTGCTCCGCCAGGTGCTGCTGCACGGCGTCTTCCACGCCGACCCGCACCCCGGCAACATCCTGCTGCTCGCCGACGGCCGGCTGGGCCTGCTCGACTTCGGCTCGGTGGGCCGCCTGGACGCGACCCTGCGCAGCGGCCTGCAGGAGATGCTCGCCGCCATCGCCCGCGGCGACCCCGTCGCGCTCAGGGACGGTCTGCTGGAGATCGTCGACCGCCCCGACCAGATCGACGAGCACCGACTGGAGCGGGCGCTGGGTTCGCTGGTGTCCCGGCACATGGCCGAGGGCCAGGCGCTGCAGATCGAGATGTTCTCCGACCTGTTCCGCATCGTGGCGGACTTCCGGCTGGCCATCCCCCCGGCGATAGCCTCGGTCTTCCGCGCCTTCGCCACGATCGAGGGCACCCTGACCCTGCTCTCACCGAGCTTCAACATGATGACCGAGTCCAGGGCCTTCGCCGGCACCCTGATCGGCGAGCGGATGCGCCCCACGTCGGTCCGCCAGACCGTGACCGAGGAGCTCGTGTCGGTGCTCCCGATCCTGCGTCGGATCCCCCGCCGGGTGGACCGCGTGACCGCGGCCCTGGAACAGGGCCGCCTCTCGATCAACGTCCGCCTCTTCGCCGACGAACGCGACCGCCACGTCCTCACCGGCATGCTCCACGAGATGCTCCTGGCCATGACCGGCATGGCGGCCGGCGTCATGGCCGTCCTCCTGCTGGCCAGCGATGGCGGCCCCAAGATCACACCGGCCGTCACGCTGAACCAGCTGTTCGGCTACAACCTCCTGGCCATCAGCGCCCTGCTCGGCCTGCGCCTGCTGTTCGTCGTGTTCCGCGCCCAACGTCAACGCGTCCTGGCCGCCGACCAACCGGACGGGTAGCGGAGTGGTGACGCGCAGTCACCATTGCGCTTCGACTCGACGTTCATCCACGGAATGCGCCGCGAGCCCGCCGACGGTCCGACGGTGACCGTGCACGCCTACTCGCCGCCGCTGGCCACCACCGGCCAGTAAGCCGGTGTGAGGATGGTCTCCTGCGCCGCCGCCCCTCGCCCGCCAAGGAGCAGCTGAAGCCCCACGGCGGTCAGCCGAGCACCGACTAGAGCGGGCCGGCGCGGTCAGGCCGTCCGGCCCACCAGGGCCCGGCTGCGCTCGGGGTCGCGCAGCTGGCACAGGGACTGCTTTTCCAGTTGGCGGATGCGTTCCTTGGTCACCCCGACCTCGTCGGCCACCTCCTGCAGCGTGCGGGGGCGCTCGCCGTCGAGGCCGTAGCGCCTGGTCAGGATGAGTGTCTGGCGCGCGGGCAGGGTCCCCACCAGCGCCCGGAGCTCCGCGATGGTCTCCCGGTACTCGAGGGCCTCGTAGGCGGCCTCCGCGTCGCCGTCCTCGATGAGGTCGCCGACGCAGGCTCGTCCGTCGTCCCCGAGGGGGGTCTCCAGGCTGAGCGCCGCCCTGCTGACCTGGCGCAGCTCGGTGATCCTCGTCGCAGGCGCACCCGTCGCCGAGGCCAGCTCCTCGACGGTGGGGTCGTGGTCGAGCTCACGCCGGAGCTCCCGCTCGGCCCGGTTGATCCGCCCCAGCTCCTCCATGACGTTCGACGGCAAGCGGACGGCGCGTCCCTGGTCGGCGAGCCCGCGTTCGATGGCCTGCCGGATCCACCAGGTGGCGTAGGTGGAGAACTTGTAGCCCTTCGCGTGGTCGAACTTCTCGACGGCGCGGATCAGCCCGAGGTTGCCCTCCTGCACCACGTCGAGGAAGGGCAGCCCGCGGAAGGCGTGTTTCCTGGCCACCGAGATGACCAGGCGCAGGTTCGCGCGGATCATGTGGTCCTTGGCCGCTCGCCCGTCCGCCTCGACGGTCCGCAGGTCCCGCCGCCGCCCGGCGGAGAGCGTTGGCGCGTCGCGGAGCAGTTCGGCCGCGTACAGGCCCGCTTCGACGCGCTTGGCCAGCGCGACCTCGTCGGCGGCGCTGAGCAGCGGTGTCGAACAGGCGTCCCGTAGGTAGTAGTCCGCCAGGTCGACATCCTGGGCAGACGACATGAGGTCTCCTTGCCGGTTCTCGCTCTGCGGTCAGAACGACTGTGGAGTGGCGCACGCCACGCGCCCGAAGGGCAACTCTCTTCCAACAGTCTGACCAGGCCGCACATTCCACGGCGTTGGACGAGTGACCGAGGGTCGCCTTGAGACTCACCGGCGACCCACGTACGGTGGACATGTCTCGTAATTTTCACGAGCACTACGTGAGCGACGATACGGGTTGAGCAACAGCTCGGTTGCCGGTTTTCGGGTGCAACCAAGGAGTGCCACCGTGCGCGACACCTGCGTCATCGCCCTGACCACCGCCACCATCCGAACAGCGGACCGCGACGGAGCCGCGGTCGTGGCGGTGACGGGCGAGATCGACATGACCAACCGGGGCCCGGTGCTGGCCTTGCTCACCGCGGAGCTCGACCAACACCCCGAGGCCCTGGTCATCGACCTGACCAAGACCGACTTCTTCGGCACGACCGGCATCAGGGTCCTGCTGGAGACCGCGAGGCACGCCGCCGACCTCGGCATCGACATGGCCGTGGCGACCGACCAGCGGGCCGTCCTGCGTCCCCTGCGGATCACCGAGCTGGACGAGTCCCTCAACATTCACCCGACCGTGCAGCTGGCCCTGGACGCCGTCCAGCCCGCGAAGGAACCGTCGACCACCTGACCCACGCGGCTCAGAACAGGTTGACCACGATCACCAACACGATCGCGAACACGAACAGCCCGATCGCGAGCCAGGCCCGCTCGACCTCGTGACGCTTCTTCACCGCCACCATCGACGCGATGGCCAACACCGAGCTACCGGCCGCCGGCACACCACCGAAAACGCCAACCGCCGTCGGCTGCGTCTGAATGGCGAAAATCGCGAAAAAGAACCCGCCGAAGGCGATGGTCACGCACACTTGGCGTCGCAACCTGCGGACGGCCCACTCGACGACGTCGTTGCGATCCCGGCGACTCACCGGCCGAACGTAGCAGCTTCCCAAGCACGTTGGAGGCCGTCTTGGGCTTCGTGGTTCAACCGGACACCCTGGCGAAGTACGCGACGCTCGTCGAGCGAAACGGCACCAACCTGTCGTTGGCGGACGAGGACTGGGCGTCCCGTCCCATTCTTCGAAAGCGACGGAGCCGATGATTCGCTTCGTTCCTCTCGCACTGGCACTGGCGTTCCTCACCGCCTGCGCCACCCCTGCCAACCCGCCCACCACCTCCCGCCTCCCGGCCCCCGCCGCCTCGACGGCCTGGATGACGTCCTTATGCACCGTCGCCTCCGACCTGCGCACCGCGCTGTGGGCCAGCGCCGCCGATCCCAGCGATCCCACCGCCCTCCGCCAGGCGTTCGACACCCAGCTGTCCGCCGCCGCCGACGCCCTCCGAACAGCCACGACGCGCCTGGACACGTTGCCCCCCAACCCCCCTGCCGGCGCCGAGCAGGCCGTAAGCGATCTGAACGACCAACTGACCACCCTGCGCGAGAACGTCCAGACCGCCCATCGCGCACTGGCCGACCTGCCGCCGGCGGCCACCGAATCCGACCTCGGCGAGGTCGTAGGTACCGCATGGCCGAGCGTCGCCAACAGGGCGGCCAAACCCCTCGACGGAGTTCCGGTCAGCGAAGACATGAAGGCCGCCGCCACCGACCCGACGTGCAAGCTCCTGCCCGGTCTTCAGTAGAACCCGAAGAACGGTATTGGAACTCCCACAATCGCTAGGATGAGCGCCGCCGGAGTGGTCACATCCCGCCCGCGGAGGCGCAGATGGAGTTCCGAGTACTGGGGCCCCTGGAGGTGTTGGCGGGTGGGGAACCGCTCCGCCTGACCGGCCGGCGCCAACGTACGCTGCTCGCCCTGCTGTTGGTCAACGCCGATCGCGCAGTTCCCCTCAACTCGCTCATCGAATCCGTATGGGACGAGAACCCGCCCTCCACGGCGAAACGCCAGGTGCAGAACAGCCTTTCCGCGCTACGCCGCCTCCTCGAGTCCGACACCGACGCCTCGGGCGAGGCCCCCGCGATCCTGGCCGAGGGCAACGCGTACCGGCTCCGGCTCGGCGGGGGCACGCTCGACGCGCGGCTTTTCTCGACCCATGTGGGGAACGCGCGAAGCCTGAGCGCCGCCGGCGAGACCCACCAGGCCGTGGCCGAGCTACGAGCGGGCCTCCGGCTGTGGCGCGGCGCGGCCCTCGCCGGCCTGACCGGACGGTTGCTCGAGTCGGCCGCGGCGCGCCTGGACGAGCAGCGGCGGGCCGCCACCGAGGAATGCATCGACCTCGAGCTGCGCCTGGGCCGCCATGACGAGCTGGTCGGCAGGCTGACCGAGCTGGTGACGTCGAACCCCCTCCGGGAACGCCTGGTGGGGCAACTGATGGTGGCGCTGCACCGGTCCGGCCGGCAGGCCGAGGCGCTCGAGACCTACCACCGACACAGGAAAGCGCTTGCCGAGGAGCTGGGTCTCGAACCGAGTGCCCGGTTGCGCGACCTGCACGCCACCATCCTGGCCGACGAGGGCGGTGGCACCGAGTTCGCCGCGACCCGACCGGCCGCCCTGCGGGTGGTACCGGCCCAGCTCCCCGCCGACGTGGTCGGTTTTTCCGGGCGGGTCACCCAGCGCAAGGAGCTCGACCAACTCCTTCCCGGTGACAGCGACACCGCGGTGGTCGCCGCGATCGCGGGCACCGCTGGTGTCGGCAAGACCGCCCTGGCCGTCCACTGGGGACATCGAATGCGCCAGCACTTCCCGGATGGCCAGCTGTACGTGAACCTGCGCGGCTTCGACCCAGACGGCTCCCCGGTGCATCCGGCCGAGGCGCTGCTCGGGTTCCTGGAGGCGCTGGACGTGCCGCCGCCGCGGGTGCCGGTCGGCCTCGCCGCCCGGTCGGCTCTCTACCGCAGCCTGCTGGCGGATCGCCGCGTGCTGGTGGTGCTGGATAACGCCCGCGACGCCGACCAGGTACGCCCGCTGCTGCCTGGTAGCCGCGGCTGTCTGGCCGTGGTGACCAGCCGCAATGTCCTGTCCGGACTGGTCGCCGCCGAGGGGGCGCGGCCGGTGTTGCTGGATGTGTTCGACCTCAGCGAGGCCCAGCAGATGCTCGCCGAGCGGCTCGGCGGCGACCGCCTGGCGGCGGAGCCGCAGGCCGTCGAGGAGATCGTCGCCAGGTGCGCGTCCCTCCCCCTGGCCCTGGCGGTGGTGGCCGCCCGCGCGGCCACCCATCCCCGCTTCCCGCTTGCCGCACTCGCCGCCGAGCTGGACCTCGACCTCGACGTCCTGTCCGGCGACGACCCGACGACCGACGTACGAGGCGTCTTCTCCTGGTCCTACCGGCAGCTGAGCGAGCCGGCGCGTCGGCTGTTCCGGCTGCTCGGGCTGCATCCTGGCCCAGATGTCACCGTGTCGGCGGCCGCGAGCCTGGCCGAGCTGCCGCCCGCTCGGGCTCGCACGCTGCTCACCGAGCTGACCGAGGCGTCGTTGCTCACCGCGCACCTGCCGGGCAGGTACGCGTTCCACGACCTCCTGCGCGCCTACGCCGTGGAGCTGGTCCATGATCTCGACACGGCCAAGGAACGACACGATGCCGTACACCGACTCCTCGACCACTACCTGCAGGGGGCCTGCGCCGCGGACCGCCTGCTCGACGCCCACCGCGATCCGATCGCCATCCCGCCCGCCCACCCCGGGGCGGTCGTCGACGAGCACCTCGACCACGAGCAGGCGATGCGCTGGTTGACCGACGAGCTGCCCGCGATCCACGGGGCGGTTGAACTTGCCGCCGGCACCGGGTTCGACCTGCACGCGTGGAAACTAGCCTGGGCACTGGCCTACTTCCTCGAGCGACGTGGACAGTGGACGGTGTGGACAGCGACACAGCGAACGGCACTGGCGGCGGCGCAGCGCCTAGCCGACCCCGCGGGACAGGCGCATGCGCACCGCAGCCTCGGCCGGGTGCACGTCCACATGGATCGGGTCCCCGAAGCAGTTGTCTATCTAAGAGAGTCGATGCGTCTCTTCGCGGAGGCGGAGGACCTCGCCGGGGAGGCGAGAGTCCACTTTGACCTCTGTTGGATCTGTGCCAGGCAGGGGGAGCACGCAGCCTCGTTGGAGCACGCCCAGCAGTCCTTCGAGCTGTTCGAACGCATCGGCCACCGCTCAGGCCAGGCCAGGGCCCTCAACAACATCGCCTGGGGCCACAACTACCTCGGCGACCACGCCCAGGCGCTGACCGCCGGCGAGCAGGCCCTACGCCTCAACGAGCAGGTCGAGGACCGTTATGGCATGGCAGACACGTGGGACACCCTCGGCCACGCCCACCACGGCCTGGGAGATCGCGCGGAGAGCGTCGCCTGCTACGAGCGCGCCGCGCGGCTCTACCGCGATCTGGGCCACCGCTGGGCCGAAGCCGACACCCTTACTCGCCTAGGCGACGCCCACCACGCCGCGCAGGAGGCAGAAGCCGCCCGCAAGGTCTGGCGAAGGGCACTGACCGCCCTGGACGAACTGGGCCACCCCGACGCGGAGGCGGTCCGCACCAAGCTCGAGGCACTGGACGGCCCGACGAAGGCCTCCCGCGCCACGCCGGCTACGTCGTAACGGTCGTACCCCTCGTCAACCAGGGCTCCTGAAGCGCCCCCACCTGACGTTGTTCACCGCTTGTTTCTTGACCACGCGCGTCCGACCGTGAACATCCCCGCCGGACTAGACCTGAGGCGTCGGGCCTGCGGAATGGTTGAGGGATCTCGTCATCCCTGAGGTGCACAGCCTGGTGGTAACAACCCAATCCACTCGTGGTCCTCCGCAACTGGGGGGCGGAGGACCACGAGTTCCTCCGCCAGACCGCGGCCCTGTCGGTAGCCAGCTTCGGCACGTATTCGATCTCCGGATCCATGACGACCTCCGCCGCTCCGCCGCACCGGCCGCGGCCGGTAGGGCTCAGGGACCGCTGACGCCGAACGGGTTGTCGATCGCGTAACGCCAGCGGCCGTCCTCGCCGCGCCGGGCCACGTCGGTCGCCGTGCCGGTGAGGTCGCCGATACGCCAGTCCACGATGAGCAGCGCGAGATCCCCGGCCGGAAAGACGTGGCGCGGACGCACCGAGAGCGGTGTGCGGAGGTCGAGCATCCTCTGGTTGGCCGCCGGGTCCGCGGCATGACCGGGCCGGTCCACGAAGACCGCGCCCGGCTCGTAGTGGCGCAGCACCTCGGTGAGGTCGAACGTGTTGAAGGCGGCGGCGAAGTCGTGGGGGAGCGCGATACTGCTCATGTGGACAGTGCAGCGCACGAACTCGCCGGTCACCAAACGGTAACCTGGAACGCCCCCTCGCCCGCCTGCCCGGTCGAGGTGTCGCTAGCGGCCATCAGCGGCCGGTGGACGACCCTCGTGCTACGCGACCTGATGCTGGGCCCGCTGACGTTCGGCCAGCTGCGTGCCGGACTGCCCGCGCTGAGCGCCAAGGTGCTCACCGAACGGCTGGTCTCGTTGCGGCATCAGGGAATCGTCACACGCGGAGCCCGTGGTTACGAGCTGACGGAACGCGGGCGGCTGCTGCGACCGCTGCTGGCGCAGCTGTACCGCACGGGCGAGGCCCTGCTCGCGGAGCCCTGAGCCGCCGGCCCGGGCTCCGCGAGCAGGGGAAGCGTCTCCCCTGGTACGCGGGTGGCGGCGCCGGTCGAGGTCACAAGCACGGAGCGTTTGAGACGCCCGAGTACCTGTGGTCCGAGACCCGCGCTGCCACGCCACTCACCCTTGATCTCGTCGACCTGGATGAGGCGATGCCAGAGGCTGGCGGGGAGGCTGGTGAGGCGACGACGAGAAGCAGCAGGGGTGAACACCAGCGGGTCCAAGGCCAATGCCCAGCCAATTTGGTCGACGTGTTCTCGCTCAGCGGGACTGGGCGGTGAGGGGTCGCTCTACGCGCCCACGCCGGGTGCGGGCGGGGGCCAGAAGGCTTCCGGTGTCAGCTGGTGAGGCCGGCGTCGTGGGCGAGTAGGGCGACCTGGGTACGGTTGTTGAGATCGAGTTTGGTGAGTATGTGGGAAATGTGGGCTTTCACGGTGGCCACGCTCATGAACAGCTCGCCCGCGATCTCGGCGTTGGACTTGCCCCGCCCGACGGCGATGGCGACCTCGCGTTCGCGTTCGCTGAGCTGATCCAGCGCGGTGGTGGCGTGGCGTTGCCGGGCGGCGGCGCCGGTGTCGCTGAGGTGGGCGATGAGCTGTCGGGTCACGGTCGGCGACAGGATGGCTTCGCCGGCTGCGACCCGCGATATCGCGCGCAGGATCTCGGCGGGTGGGGTGTGTTTGAGCAGGAAGCCGCTGGCCCCGGCGCGCAGCGCGCGCAGGACGTGCTCGTCGGCGTCGAAGGTGGTCAGGACGATGACCTCGGGTGGGTCGGGTCGGGCACGCAGCTGTTCGGTGGCGGCGTGGCCGTCGAGGGTGGGCATGCGGATGTCCATGAGCACCACGTCCGGGGCGTAGGCGTCGACGGCGGCGGCTACTTCGCTTCCGTCGCCGGCCTCGCCGACCACGGTCAGGTCGGGTGAGCCGCCGATGACCATCGCCAGGCCGGCCCGCACGAGCGGGTCGTCGTCGACGACGAGGACCCGCACCGCTGCGTTCACGATCAGAGGGTAGGCCACGGTAGCCAGGCCCGGAGCCGGAACTCACCGGCCGGGGTGGGTCCGTGTTCGAGGCGTCCTCCGGCGAGGGCGGCCCGTTCGGCGAGTCCGATGAGGCCGCTGCCGGCGCCGGGAATTGCGGTACCACCGCCGGTGCCCATCGGGCACGGGTTGCGGATCTCGACGGTTACGCCGTCGCCCGGGCTTGCCCGGACGGTGACGGTCACCTCGCCGTCGGGGGCGTGCTTGCGGGCGTTGGTCAGCCCTTCCTGCACGATCCGGTACGCGCTGCGCCCCACACCAGCCGGTACGGCGGAAAGCGCGTCGGTCTGCCAGTCGAGCCGTACCCGCATCCCGGCGCGCCGCGATTGGTCGACGAGGTCGGGGAGGTCGGCCAGAGTGGGCTGCGGCCGTTCTGGAGTCTCGTCGGACCGGTCGACACCGGTACGGAGGACGCCGATCACCTCCCGAAGGTCCTCCAGCGCCTGGTAGGCGCTGTCGCGGATCACCCCGGCGGCACGGGCGACCTCCTCGGGCGCGGCGTCGGGGCGTAGCTCCAGCGCCCCGGCGTGCAGGCTCAGCAGGGTCAGGCGGTGGGCGAGCACGTCGTGCATCTCCCGGGCGATCCGGTTGCGTTCGCCCTGGCGGGCTTCGGCGACGCGCAGTTCCTGTTCGGCCTCGACCCGGCCAGCCCGCTCCCGCAGCGACTGGCGTCGGGCCCGTACGAACATGCCCCAGGCGAGCACCGCGACGCCGAAGACGACGCCCAGCACGATCTCCGACGGGGACCCGACTGGGACGTCGGGCCGAACCTGCAGCGTCAGGAACGGTACGAGCGCGCACCCAGCCGCGATCGGGGCGACCACCGCGAAGCGCCGGTGCACCGCGACGGTGAACAGCGCGATGAGCGCCGCGCCTCCGGCGGAGGTCGCGTAGACGCTGACCAGACCCGCGGCCACGGCGAGGCCGACCGGCCAGCGCCGGCGCAGCCACACCCCCAGACTGCACAGGCCGCCGAGGACGAGGTCGACGGTGAGCGGGCCCGGCGCGATGTGCTGCGCGCGGCTGTCGGCCAGGGTCAGCACCACCACGCCAGCGGCCAGCAGGAAACACGCGGCGTCGACCACGCGGGCGCGGACCGGGCGCTTGGCCGGGCGTACCGGATTGTGGTCAGTATCGTTGATCACGCCCGTCGGTAGCGGGCTCCGATCCTGCGGGTCCGCCGGGCCCATCATGAGCGAAGGGTACGGCCGGGTCGGGCCCCCCGGCATCCGACCAAAGTCGAACCCGAGGTGTAGACCTTCGACCCGCCGCCATCGACCTCGGCTCGTCGCTGCGCATGCGGCCGCTCCAGCAATCTTGTTCCACATAACCGGAACGGACGGCCCAACACAGTCTCCGAAGTCCGGCTGCGACGAAGGAGTAGGAGATGAGATCACCGCAGGCCACCGCCACCAACACACTTGCCCGCAGTGGGTTCGTTCGAGGCCGGCTCGTCGGCGTCGCGGCGATCGCGTTCGTGGTGTCGGTGGTGGTGGAGAACGCGGTGTTGGCGGTGTCGGGTGCGCCGACCTTCGACGCTCCGATCGAGGAAGTGCTGGCCTACTACGCTGCCAGCCGCGACTCGGTCGCGATCGCGTCCGGTCTGGTGGCCCTGTACCTGCCGCTGCTGCTCGTGTTCGTGACGGGCCTGCACGGCCTCGTGGAGCGGCGCGGCGGAGCGGGCGCCGACTGGTCGCGCCTCGCCCTGGCCGCCGGCGCGACGCTGTCGGCCATCGTCGTGCTTGTCAACGTCCTGCAGATCGGGCTCGCGCTTTCCGCTGGCGGGCTCGCCGAGCCGACGCCCGAGTTCGAACTCGTCTGGCAGGTTCACGCGGCGGCGTTCGCGCTGGCGCTGCCAGCGCTCGCCACCACCGTCATCGGCGCGGCCCTCGCCGCGCACGCGAGCAGGCTGACCCCGGCTTGGCAGCGCCTGCTGGGCCTGGTGGGCGGAAGCCTGCCGCTCGCCGCGGGACTCGGCAACCTCGCGATCGCCGACGGCTCACCGCTGCTGTTCGTCGGACTCCTAGGGTTCGCCGCCGGGCTCGTCTGGCTGCTCGCGACCGGCGCGCGCCTCCTCCGGTCGTGACCGAGAAGAGGCCGGCGCCGAGATCGCGCACGCGGGCGAGGACTCCGTGGACGCCGCCTGGCCGAGTCCTGGCCTGCGTGGCGTGGTGGTGCCGTCGTTCTCGTGGTGCATGGTCAGGCCGGAATCCCAGTCGTACCAACGGTTGTCGAGGTGTTCCTCCAGCGGAGAGCTCGTGCGCTCCGCCTGGAAATGGCGTCCAGCGTCGATGTGTTCCTTGGCGCGGGCGAGGATCCAGTTGCATTCACTCGGAGGACGGCCGTCTGGCCGTCGACCATCCACCGTGCCAGATGGAGCAGGCTTCCCCGGTCCTCGTCGACCAGGCCTGCCACTGTCGGGTCGGTGTGGTGAGCGGTCTGCACGTCGGCGAGGGCGTTCGGGTCGGCCCCCGGCGATGGACGTTCGCATGGCGGCAGCCCTGCAGCGGATCCCCTACTTGAGTTCCAAGATCAAATTTCGTCATAGCTCAGCTCGAACACGTCGTGCTGCCTTGCGTGTTCGGTGGAGCCTCAACTCCGGTCTTCGCCTGCCGATGGGGGGCGGGAAGGGGTATCGCCAGGACGAACGGCGAGGAGGTGAACCCCGAAGCCGCTCAACCGAGCCCGTGAGGAGACCCGATGGCGACTGGAGCTGCCTGCTGGCCGCGACTGGCCGTCCTCGTCGCGTCCGTGCTCGTGTTTCCCGCGGTGCCGGTCGCGGGTGCCGACGACGGCTCGACGACCGTCAGCGTCGAGGTGGCCACCGGCATCACGCTGACCGCGTTGAGCGGTGGTATCGCGCTGTCCGGCATGGCGGGGACCACCGTGCCCGCCAACTCCGCGGTGGTGCACGCGGTGGAGACCAACAACGTCGCCGGCTATCTCGTCACGGTCCAGGGGCACACGGCGAACCTGGCCAGCGGGCCGGAGAACGCGGACCCGGTCCCGATCGGCGCGCTCGCCGTCCGCGGGCCGGGCACGGCGCAGTTCACCCCGCTCAACTCGGCGCGCCCGGTGACCGTGTACAGCACACCCGTCCCCTCGGCGGAAGGCGGCGACGAGCTCAGGGACGACTACCGGATCGGCGTCCCGTTCGTTGCCGGGAACACCTACTCCGCGACGCTCGACTACGTGGCGAGTGCGCTGTGATTCCGGCTCCGAACGGCACGGGCACGGCCCGGCGTCTCCTCGCGCTCGCCTGCTCGCTGTCACTCGTGACCGGCTGGACGACGGCCGCCGCGGAACCACCCCCGCCGTCGACCTCCACGTCGTACAACACCCGGCCTGCGGACTTCTCCCTCGCCATCACCCCGGCCCGGCTCGTGGTCGGGCCTGCCGACACCGACACCGACCGGCACGTCGAGGTGATCAACCGCGGCAGCGCACCGCTCGACGTCCTCGTGCAGGAGCGGGACTTCGTCGGCGGAACCGACGGGAGCCTGGTCTTCCGGGAGGACGCGCCCTACTCCGCGTCGGCCTGGGTGAGCGCGTCGCCCGCGAGCTTCCGCCTCCAGCCGGGCACCGCCAGGACCGTCACCGCCCGCGTCGCGGTGCCGGACGACGCGGAACCGGGCGACCACGCGGTCGCACTGGTCTTCCTCGTCCCGGCGAAGGCCACCGGCCCTGAGAACGTGCGGATCAACCGCGCGATCGCCGCTCCGCTGTACATCGCCGTGCCAGGGGCCTCGGACGACTCGGCGATCATCAGCGGGCTCGCCGCGCCGGGGTTCGTCACCGGTGGCCCGGTCGAACTCACCGCGACCATGCGGAACACGGGCACGGTGCACCGCGACTTCCGGGGTGCCGCCGGCCTGACCGTGGACGCCGCGGGCACCGCACGGGCCTTTCCGGACTTCACCGTCATGCGCGGCTCGACCCGGGTGGTGCGCACCACCTGGGATCCGCCACTGCTGTGCGTCTGCCACCCCGCCGTGTCGATCACCAACGCCGACGGTTCGGTGCGGACGGTGACCGTCCGGGTCGTCGTGCTCCCCGTGTACCTGCTCCTCGCCGTCCTCGCCGCCGCGGTCGCCGTCCTCTGGGTGCGGCGCCGTCGCTCCAGGAAGATCAGGGCCGATGCGTAGGTTGCTGCGGCGCCTGTGCGTCATGACGATCACGGTCGGGCTCTTCGGGACGCTGAGCCAGGTGCTCGCGCCAACCACCGCCGTCGCCGCCGGCGGCACGGTCGTGTTCCAGAACTCGTTCAGCAACCGGACGGTCGACGGCACCGGAACAATCACCGTTCCCGCCACGCCGACCGGCACCAACGGTGCGTGCCTCACCGCGTCGGGCAACACGTCCACGGGACCGATCTACAGCTGCGCGGGGAACGTCGACGTCCAGGGCAGCGGCAAGCTCCGGTTCACCGGCGCCGCCAACCACCAGGTGGGCGGCATGTTCGGGTCGACCAGCATCCCGACGACCCACGGCATCGACCTCACCTTCAACAGCTACCAGTGGGGCGGCAGCGGTGGCGACGGGCTGTCGTTCACCCTCACCGCCGCCGACCCGGTGAACCCGGCGCCGCCGACCGTGACAGGTCATTTCGGCGGCTCGCTCGGCTACTCCCCCTATCCCGGCAACGGGTCCAACCGCCCGCCGGACGGTCTGGCGCACGGCTACCTCGGCATCGGGTTCGACGTCTACGGCAACTTCAGCGCCACTCCCTACTCCGGCAGCGGCTGCACGAACCCGCCCAACTTCGGCAGCGTCGTCCCCAACGCCGTCGCGGTGCGCGGGCCGGGCAACGGCCGGGTCGGGTACTGCCCGTTGACCACGACCTACAACGGAACTACGGCCTCGATGGTCGCCATGCACGCGTCCACCCGGGCGGCCGCGAAGGTCCCGGTCCAGATCCTGATCAACCCGACGACCGGGCCGTTCACCTCCGACAGCGGTGTGACGGTCGCGGCGAACAGCTATGTGGTCGTCGTGACCGGGATCGGCCAACAGCCCAGGAGGCTCACCGGCACGCTGCCCGCCGTCCCGGCGGGCCTTTACCCGTCGACGAGCTGGCTCAACGCCAACGGCGTGCCCAAGCAACTCGTCATGGGCCTCTTCTCGTCCACCGGCGCGTACACCGACGTGCACGAGATCTCCGACGTGAGGGCCAAGACCTTCGAGGCGGTGCCCCGGCTCGGGGTCAGCACCACCAGCTACGCGGCGGCCACCTCGCAACCCGGTGACCCGGTGAACTACAAGGTCAGCGCCACCGTGTTGAAGGGCGTCGACGAGCCGGGCAAGGTCTCGCTCACCCAGACCGTGCCGACCGGGGTGGTGCCTGTCGGCGCCTTCGGAACGGGATGGGAGTGCGCCAGGGCGGTCGGCCGTGTCATCACGTGCACGACCACGACGGCGGGCTTCGCCAGCGGCACCGCGCTACCGGTGCTCAACGTGGTGGGCATCGTGACCGCCGCCGGCGTGACCGCCTCGACGGTGGCGAGCAGTTCGCTGTCCCGGGTGTCCTCCCCGACGGGCGTCTCGGCCACCGACACGACCGCGACGACGAGCACCCGTCCACCGGGACCGGCGAACGTCGTCGTGTCGCCGTCGACAGGGCCGGTCACCGGCGGCGGTCCGGTGACCATCAGCGGCACCAACCTCACCGGCCCGGCGACCGAGGTGACGGCCGTCGAGATCGGCACCGCCGACGAGCAGCAGACCGGCAATCCGGTCGTCCTGCTGCCCTGCCCCGGTGCGCCGGCCTCCGGCT
Source organism: Actinophytocola xanthii (assembly GCF_001921205.1). Classification (GTDB taxonomy): domain Bacteria; phylum Actinomycetota; class Actinomycetes; order Mycobacteriales; family Pseudonocardiaceae; genus Actinophytocola; species Actinophytocola xanthii. Next base: position 65,949 of record NZ_MSIE01000044.1, read on the forward strand.
GCTTCAGCGTGAGCGGCGACAAACTGGTCATCTCCTCGATGCCGGCGCGCACGAGCGCCGTCCCGGTGTCGGTCACCGTGGTCACCCTCGGCATCGCGGGCGCGGCCGGCTACGTCTACGCCGATCGGCCCGCCACACCCGCGGCGCCGACGGCCACGGCTGGCATCTCCCGTGCGACGGTGTCCTGGAGCGCGCCCGCCACCAACGGCAGCCCGATCACCGGCTACCGCCTCACCCGCTACCTGAACGGCACGTCGGAGGGCACGACCTCCTACGGCGCCACGACGAGCACCACGGTGACCGGTCTCACCCCTGGTGGCTCGTACACCTTCACCGTGGCCGCGGTGAACGCCTACGGCACCTCCGACCCCAGTGGCCCGTCCACGGCGGCAGTGCCCTACGCGCTGCCGGACGCCCCGTCCGTCACAGCCCTCTCCGCGGGCACCGGGTCCGCCGTGATGTCCTGGACCACTCCGAACGGCAACGGCAGACCGGTCACCGGCTACGTGGTGGTGCCCTACGTCGGCTCCACCGCCATGGCGGCGCAGACCTTCCCCGGCTCCGCGACCACCCGGACCGTCACCGGACTGACCGCGGGTACCGCCTACACGTTCACCGTGGCCGCCCAGAACGTGGCTGGCACCGGACCGGCGTCGGCCAGGTCGGCCTCGGTGACGCCCAACCGGTCACCCAGCATCACCCCCTCCACCCCGCCCTCGGGAGAGGTCGGCGTGCCCTACCACCACCAGTTCGGGGTCACCGACGGCACCGCGCCGCACACGTGGTCGGTCAGCGCGGGCTCGCTGCCGCCCGGGCTCACGCTCGACGCGTCGACCGGTCTCCTCAGCGGAACCCCTGGCACGGCGGGCACCTACTCCTTCACCGTGCGGGTGCTCGACGCCAGTGGCCAGGCCGCGACGCTCGCGGTGACCACGACCATCGCGGCCGCGCCGGGCGTGACGTTCACCCCGCCCGCCGGCGAGGTCGCCGTCGCCTATACGGCGCAGCCGGCGCTCACCGGCGGAACGGGACCGTTCACGTGGTCGGTGACCTCTGGCTCGCTGCCGCCCGGCCTCTCGTTCAGCTCCTCGACGGGGGCCATCACCGGTACGCCGGCCACCGCGGGCAGTTTCCCGCTGACCATCAGGGTGACCGACTCCTTCGCCAGGACGGCGAGCGCGGCCGCCACGCTGACCATCGTGCCGCAACCGGCGTTCACGGGAGCCACCCCACCGGACGGGCAGGTCGCTGTCGCCTACGGCCACACCATGGCGGTCACCGGCGGCGCACAGCCGCTGAGCTGGTCGGTGACCGCGGGGAGTCTGCCGCCCGGACTGGCGCTCAACACCGCCACCGGCGCGTTGTCCGGCACCCCGACGACGAGCGGCGGCTACTCGTTCACGGTGACGGTGACCGACGCCAACGGCCAGACCGCGACCAGGACGGCCACCGTGGAGATCGCCGCGGGCCCGCTCGTGATCACCACGTCGGCCAGCGGCTCCTCGGCGGCGCCGGGTGCCACCGTCGCCTACACGATCACCGTCGAGAACACCGGCGCCTCCGCGTTTGCCGGGGTGGCGCTGACGAACTCGTTGCAGGGCGTGCTCGACGACGCCACCTACAACGGCAACGCCACGGCCACGAGCGGCACACTGTCCTACTCGGCGCCGACCCTGCGGTGGACCGGGAACCTCGCGCCAGGGGCCTCGGTCACGATCGGCTACTCGGTCACCGTCGCCACCACCGGGGGCGACAGGGTGCTGACCGGCACCGTGACGTCCCCGACCCTCGGCACGAACTGCGCGGCGGGCAGCGACGACGCCCGCTGCGCGGTCGCGGTCACCGTGCCCGGTCTGGCCATCGCCAGGTCTGCCGGTACCGGCAGCACGATCCCGGGCAACACCGTCCGGCTCACCACGGTGATCACCAACAGCGGGCGGACCCCGTTCCCGTCGGTGGCCGTTGCCGACTCGCTCGCCGGTGTGCTCGACGACGCCACCTACAACGCCGACGCCACGGCGACGACGGGGTCCGTGTCCTACAACCGGCCGTCGCTCACCTGGACGGGCGCTCTCGCACCCGGGGCGAGCGCGACGATCAGCTACACGGTGACCGTCGCGAACCCGCCCGCGGGGGACCGGGTGATCACCGCGACCGCCACGTCCTCCGCTCCGGGCAGTGCCTGCCCCGCCACCGGTTCCGCGGCGGCGTGCACCGTCGCGGTGAACGTGCTGGTTCCGATGCTGTCGATCACGAACAGCGCGAACAGCAGTGCTGTCACGCCGGGCGACACCGTCGCCTACACCACCACGCTGGTCAACACGGGTGAGACCGCCTACACCGGCGCCTCGGTCACGGTGGCCCTGGCCGGCGCCCTCGACGACGCCACCTACGACGGCAACGCGACCGCCACCGCGGGCTCGGTGGTGTACGACGCCGGCTCGTCCCGGCTCACGTGGACCGGCAACCTGGCCGTCGGTACCACGGTCGTGATCACGACCTCGCTCACGGTCCGCAGCCCCGCCGGCGGTGACCGGACGCTGACCACGCTCGCGACCTCGGCCGAACCCGGCAGCACCTGCCGGCCGGCCGCTCCCCAGCCGTCGTGCGCCACGACGGTTCAGGTTCGGGTCCCCGCACTCACCGTCGCGGCCACCACCGACGTGAGCACCGCCTCGCCCGGCGATGTCGTCGTCTACACGGTGACCGCGACGAACTCGGGTCAGACCGCCTACACCGGGGCGAGTCTCGGCGCCGCGCTCGGCGGTCTGCTCGACGACGCCACGTACAACAGCGACCTGGCGGCGACCAGGGGCAGTGCCTCGATCGCCGGCGGCAGGCTCAGCTGGACCGGCGACCTGGCCATCGGCGCCAGCGCGACCATCACCTACTCGGTGACCGTCAGGGATCCGCCGACCGGTGACCGCACGCTCGGCCTGACCGTGGCCTCGCCGACGGCGGGGAGCAACTGCCGGTCCGGGAGCACCGGCCCGTCCTGCACCACCACGGTCAGGGTGCTCGTGCCGGGTCTGGCCATCGGCATGACGACCGGCGTGACCACGACGACGCCCGGCTCCGTGCTGCGCTACACGCTCACCGTCACCAACACCGGCGAGACCACCTACGTCGACCTGCCCGTCACCGTCGACGTCGACTCCCTGGTGGACGACGCCGACTACAACTTCGACGCCTCGGTCAGCGCGGGGAAACTGGTGATCAGGCCGGACGGCACCGTGGGGTGGATCGGCAGCATCGCACCCGGAACGACCGTGACCGGGTCGATGTCGTTCACCGTGCGGCCGGCGCGGGCAGGCGACCGCATCATGGCCGCCGTCCTGACCGCCGACGTCCCGGGCAGCAACTGCCGGACCGGCTCGACCGACCCGGGCTGCCGGACGTCGGTCACGGTCCTGGTACCGGGACTGACGATCACCAAGACGGCCGCCACCACCACGGCGGCTCCCGGCGACACCGTCGGCTACACGATCTCCGTCACCAACGACGGGGAGACGGACCAGCCGTCGGCCGCCTTCGCCGACGACCTCGCCCGCGTGCTGAGCGACGCGGTCTACGCCGAGGACGCGACCGCGACCACCGGCGCGGTGTCCTACGACGGCACGGTGCTGCGCTGGACCGGTCCGCTCGCGCGGGGGGAGTCCGTGACGGTCACCTACTCGGTCACCGTCCGCGATCCCGACCCCGGCGACAAGACGATGGTCAACACCGTCGTGTCGCAGGCTCCCGGCAACAACTGCCCTTCTGGCGGCACCGACCCACGCTGCACCGCCACCGTGCGCGTCCTGGTGCCCGCTCTCACGCTCGCGCAGGTCGCCGACGCGGCCACCACGGTTCCCGGCGCCACCGTCGGTTTCACCGTCACCGCCACCAACTCCGGCACGGCGGCCCTTCCCGCGGCCAGGTTCGACGTCGACCTGGCCGGTCTGCTCGACGACGCGGTCGACAACGGTGGGGCGACCGCGGGTACCGGCACCGTCTCGATCAGCGGGTCGACGCTGACCTGGACCGGCGAGCTCGCGGTCGGCGCCGCCACGACCGTCAGGTACTCGGCCACCGTGCGCGCCGAGGACGCCGGCGACGACCTCGTCGGCACCACCCTGACGTCCCGGACGCCGGGCAGCGGCAACTGCGCCACCGGCGGCACGGACACCCGTTGCGCCACGGTGGTGCCGGTCGCCCGGCTGGTGATGGAGGTCGCGACGTCCGAAGGCACCGTGACCCCGGGTTCGGCACTGCGGATGACGGCGACGTTCACCAACACCGGCCGAGTGCCCTACACCGGCATCACGGTGCACAACCCCAGGGCCGACACCTCCGATGACGCCTACCCCAACGGCGACCAGACCGCGACCGCTGGCTCGCTGTCGCTGACCCCGAGCTCGATCATGTGGACCGGCAGCATCCCCGTCGGCGGCAGCGTCGTCGCGACCGGCACCATGACCGTCAGGGACCCGGCGACGGGCAACCGCGTCATCACCGCCACGATGACCACCACCGCCCCGGGCGCCAACTGCGCGCCCGGTGGCACCGACCCCCGGTGCACCTCGCGGGCCGTCGTCGTGGAGCCCGTGCTGGTACTCGGCACGTCCGCGAGCGCCACGTCCGTCGACCCGGGCGGGACCGTCGACTACACGACCACCGTCGCCAACCCCGGCCCGGTCGCATACAGCAGCGCCTCGGCGATCATCTCCCTGGCGGGCGTGCTGGGCAAGGCCACCTACAACGGTGACGCCGTGACCACCCTCGGCTCGCTGACCCCCAGCCCCACGGCGCTGACCTGGACCGGTCCGCTCGCCATCGGGGAGACCGCGACGATCACCTACTCGGTGACGGCGGAAACCGCGCCGGGCGCGGACAAGGCACTCGTCACCTCGGTCAGTTCGACCACCGCGGGCAGCACGTGCCCGCCGTCGGGCGGCGGCGGCGCCTGCCGCGGCACCGTCCTCATCCTGACCCCGGCGCTCACCATCGTGCAGACGGCCGGTCTGTCCACCGCGACCCTCGGCGCCACTGTGGGCTACTCGATCCGGGTCACCAACTCCGGGCAGACGACCTATCCGGCCGCCACCCTCAGCGCCGAACTCGCCGGTCTCCTCGACGACGCCACCTACACCGGTGACGCCACGGCGACCGCGGGCACGGTCGGCGTCAGCGATGACGTGCTGAGCTGGTCGGGTGCGCTGGCACCCGGTGCGGCGGCGACCGTCACCTACTCCGTCACGGTGGACAACCCCGCCGCCGGGGACGGGCGGATGGTCACCGCGATCACCTCGAGCACACCGGGGGCCAACTGCTTGTCCGGCGGCACCGACACCCGCTGCACCAGCAACACCCCGATCGTCAACTCGGTCAGCCTGACCTTCACCAAGACCGCCGACGTGGCCGCGGCGGCGGCAGGCGACCGGATCGTCTTCACGGTGACCGCCACCAACGCCAGCGAGGTGGACGAGGACGTCGAGTTCACCGACCCCCTGGCCGACATCCTCGACGACGCGACCTACGGTGGGGACGCGTCCGCCACGGCGGGCTCGCCCACCGTGGCCGACGACGAGCTGACCTGGAGCGGCACGGTGCCCGCGTACGGCACGGTCACCGTGAGCTACTCCGTCACCGTCGACGACGTGCCTGGCGGGAACAGCACCCTCAGCGGCACGGTCACCTCGGCCTCGATACCGTCGAGCAACAACTGCGGTCCCACCACGCCCGACGCGCGCTGCACCGCCACGGTCCGGGTCGCCGCGCTGGTGGTCGAGCAGCGCTACGACGCCGCCTCGACGACGCCGGGATCGGTGGTGCGCCTGACCGTGACCCTGACCAACACCGGACAGATGCCCTACGAGGGCATCACGGTCACCAGCTCGCTGGCGGACGTACTCGACGAGGCGACGCCGAACGGCGACCAGACGGCGAGCTCGGGCGTCCTCGGGATGACCGCGACCGCGGTGACCTGGACCGGTGACATCGCGGTCGGCGAGGTCGTGACCATCACCGGCACACTCACCGTGCACGACGCCGTCACCGGCGACCGCGAGCTCGTCGGCGTCACCGTCACCGACACCCTCGGCGCGAACTGCCGACCCGGGGGCACCGACCCCCGGTGCACGGCCAGCCTGCCGGTCCTGCTGCCCGGCCTGACGATCACGAAGTCCGCGGACGCCACCGCGGTCGCTCCCCGGGTGCCCGTGACGCACACGATCACCATCGCCAACACCGGCGAGACCTCCTACACCGACATCGCCGTCACCGACTCGATGGCCGGTGTCCTCGACGACGCCACCTACGGCGGCGACGCCACCGCCACCGCAGGCGCGCTGTCCTTCGACTCGCCGGCCCTGACCTGGACCGGCGACCTGCCGGTCGGCGCGACGGCGACGGTGACGTACTCGGTGACCCCGGGCACCACCGGCGACAAGATCATGGTCGACACGGTCAGCTCCCCGGCCGCCGGGAGCAGCTGCCCGGTGGCCGGCACCGGCCAGGCCTGCCGGACGACCGTCGCCGTGCTGACCCCCGCCCTGGCCATCACCTCGGCCACCAGCAGCGCCACGACAGCACCCGGCGCCACCGTCGGCTACACGGTCACCGCGACGAACGTCGGGCAGACCCCCTACGACCAGGCCACCCTGGAGGTCGCGCTCGACGACGTCCTCGATGACGCCACCTACGGCGGCGACGCCACCGCGACCACCGGTGCGGTGCGGGTGAGCGACGGGACGCTCACGTGGACCGGCGACCTGGGGCACCTCGCGACGGTCAGGATCAGCTACAGCGTGGTGGTCGACGCGACCGTGGCCGGGAACTTCCGGCTCGCCCAGACCGTCGTGTCCGGTGAGCTCGGCAGCACCTGCCTGGATGGCGCCGGCGACTCCCGCTGCACGACGTCGGTGCCGGTCGCGGGCCTGCGGATCGTCAACAGCGCCGACACCGCGTCGGCCACCCCCGGCTCCGTCGTGCGCACCACGATCACGGCGACCAACATCGGCCAGGTGTCCTATGTGGATGCCGAGGTCAGCCTGGACATGGCCGGGGCGCTGGACGAGGCCGCCTACAACGGCGACGCGCGGGCCGGTTCGGGAAGCGTGACGCTCTCGACGAGCAGCGAAACGCTCACCTGGACCGGGGACCTCGCCGTCGGTGAGACTGTCGTGATCACCGTCTCGCTGACCGTCAACCTGCCGCCGTTCGTCGACAAGCGGGTGACCGCGGTCGTGACCACGGCCGCGGCGGGCAGCAACTGCCCTGCCGCGACACCCGATGCCGTCTGCCGGACGAGCGTGGGCGTGCTGACTCCCGACCTCGCCGTCCACACCGTCGCCGACGCGAGGGCGGTGACACCGGGGTCGACCGTCGGCTACATGACCACCATCACCAACACCGGGGAGGCGCCGTTCACCTCGGTGACCGTGACCGACGCCCTGAACGGCCTGCTCGACGACGCGACCTACGGTGGCGACGCGGCCGCCACCAGTGGAACCGTCGACCTCACCGGGGCGGTGATGACCTGGGTCGGCGACGTCGCGATCGGCGAGACCGTGACTGTCACCTACCACGTCCGGGTGAACGATCCGGATCTCGGCGACCGGGTGCTGGTCAACGCGGTTCGCTCGCACGTGCTCGGCAGCAGCTGCCCGCCGGAGGGGCCCGGCCCGTCCTGCCGGGCCTTCGTGACCGTGCTGGTGCCAGCCCTCGACATCTCGGTCACCGCGGACCGCACGACCGCGGCCCCCGGCGACGATGTCGGCTACACGGTCAGTCTCACCAACACCGGTGATGTGCCCTACGACGACGCGGTCGTGACGACGGACCTCGCCGGTGTGCTGGACGACGCCACGTACAACGGCGACGCCGCGGCCACCGCGGGCACGGTGACCGCCACCGGCGAGCACCTGGTCTGGACCGGGGACCTGGCCGTCGGCGCGACCGTGGTCGTCACCCACACGGCCGCCGTCTCCGATCCGGCCGGCGGAAACCGCCTGCTCACCACGTCGGTCACCTCGTCGGCGCAGGGCAGCACGTGCGGCACCGCGCCGCCGTGCGTGAACAGTGTCGCGGTGCTGGTTCCCGGGCTGGAGGTGTCGGCGTCGGCCAGCCTCGCCGTCGCGACTCCTGGCGACGAGGTCACGGTCACCGTCAAGATCAGCAACACCGGCGAGAGCGGGTACACCGGGATCAGCGTGACCACCGACCTCGCCCGTGCCCTCGACGACGCCGACCTCACCGGCACCGCCACCGCGACACGCGGCTCGGTGACCACCTCGGCGCAGGTGGCGACCTGGTCGGGTGACCTGCCGGTGGGCGCGACGGCCCTGGTCCGGTTCTCGGTGACGGTGCGGAGCACCGGCCTCGGCGATCGGACGCTGTCGGCGACCGTCACCGCACCGGCACCCGGCAGCTCGTGCCGCGACTCCGCCGCCAACCCCGACTGCACGGCGACGGCGGCCGTGCTGGTGCCCCGGCTCGACATCACCACGTCCGCCAGCACACCGGCCACTCTCGCCGGGGGGACCGTGGACTACACCGTGACCGTCACCAACACCGGGGAGACCTACTACAGCGGAGTGACCGTCACGAACACACTCGCCGATGCGCTGACCGACAGTCACTACAACGCGGATGCCGAGGTCGTTGTCGGCTCCGGGGTGCTCGCCTTCGACGGCGCCGCGATCACCTGGACGGGCGACCTCCCCGTCGGCGCCAGTGCGACGTTCACCTATTCGGTGACCGTGCACGACCCCTACAGCGGTGACCACCTCATGATCAGCACGGTGACCTCCGACGCGCCGGGCAGCGGGTGCCGGCCAGGCTCCGGGTGCTCCGTCGCGGTACGGGTGCTCCGGCCCACGGTCGAGATCAGCATGGCCGCTGACACGACGGCCGCGACCGCGGGCGGCACAGCGAGGTTCACGGTGACGGTCGCCAACACCGGCGAGGTCCCCGACCAGCAGGTGAGCTTCGCGAACCCGCTGGCCGACGTGCTCGACGACGCGGCATACGGCGAGGACGCGGTCGCCAGCGCCGGCATGCTGACCTATGCCGGCGGGACGATCGGCTGGTCCGGGGTGCTCGACGTCGGGGAGGCGGCGACCGTCACCTATGCGGTGGCGGTGAACGACCCGGCGACCGGCGACCGCACCATGAACAACAGGGTGATGTCCGCTTCCGCGGGCGCCACCTGCGCCACCGGTTCCGGCCCGGGCTGCGCGGTCACCGTGCCGGTGCTGGTGCCCGCGCTGGACATCACGAAGACGGCCGACGCGACGGAGGCGGCGGCGGGCGACACGGTCACCTACACCGTGACCGCGGCCAACAGCGGTGAGGCCGCCTACCCCGGGGTGGCGCTCACCGACTCACTCGCCGCCGTGCTCGATGACGCGAGCTACAACGCGGACGCGACCGCCACCACGGGTACCGTGTCCTATTGGGACGGAATGGTCCGCTGGACGGGCCACCTGCCGGTCGGCGCCATGGTCCGGCTCACCTACTCGGTGACCGTCCGGTCCGACGCGTCCGGCGACGGAGTCATGACCAACCGGATCGTGTCCGGAGCACAGGGCAGCACCTGCTTCGACGGCAGCACGGACCAGCGCTGTGCCGCCACGACCACAACGACCAGGACGGCGGGCCCGCCGTCCGGTCCGCCGAGAAACCCGTCCGGGCAGCCGTGGAACCCGTCCGGTCAGACAAAGAACCCGTCCGGTCAGCCGTGGAAGCCGTCCGGTCCGACAACGAACCCCCGCACCGGGGCAGGGGAGGAGGCGACGATGATCGGACTGACCGAGCTCACCCCGTCCTTCACGCTGTCCGGCCCGACCGACAGCGTGGTCACCGCGGAGGGTGCGGTCACGATGAGGGTGACGACGAACAACCCGAACGGGTACGTGGTTTCCGTGCGTGCGGTGGACACGGTCCTCGCGGTGGGCACGCCGGACAACGACACCACCATCCCAGTAGGACGGGTGAGCGTCCGGGAACGTGGTACGAGCCAGTTCCACCGGCTCTCCGCCACCGTCCCGGTGGCCGTCCACCGCCAGAACACCCCGTCCGCGCCGGACGGGGACGTGCTCGGCAACGACTACCGGATCGACATCCCCTTCGTGCCGTCGGACAGATACTCGGCGACGCTCGAGTACGTCGTCGGCGTCCAGTGACCACCGAGCACCCGGAAAGGCGAGGAGCAGACGTGAACCTCCGACATCGGCTGGGTACCCGAACCACCCTGCTGGCCGTGCTGACCGTGCTGCCCGCGGTGGCGCTGGTCAGCGGCGCCGCGTCGGCCGAGCTCCCGCCGCAGCTGAGCATCGCGGTCGACAACGAGCGAACCGAGGTCGAGCCGGGCGACACGCTCGACTACACCGTGACCGTCCGGAACCTCGGCGCCACCGAGGTGAAGGCCCTGCTCGTGACACAGACCGTGCCAACCGGACTGAGGTTCGAGTCCGCGGACCCCGCCGGCGCCACCGACGCCGACGGCATCACCTGGACGGTGGCGCTGAAGGCGAACGGAGAAGCCACGGTCCGGTCCCGGATGACCGTTGTGGCCACACCTCCCGAGCTGCTGCGCCTCGCGACCGTGGCGTGTGCGAGGCTGACCGGGAACGACCCACCCATCGTCTGCGCCGCCCACACCGCCCAACTTCCCGCCGCGGCCTCCCGGACCGCGAGCCAACCGGCCGCCGACAGCGGCCTCCCGGTGTGGCAGATCGCGGCAGGGGCCGCGGCGCTGGCCGTCGCGACCGCCGTCGCGGTGTTCCTGCTCGTCCGCCGCAGGCGGAAGCCGGGTTCCGGCACGGCGGGCCGGGAAACCGGCTGACCGCCGCTACCCCGGTACGGTCAGGAGATCCTCCGGCGTAGGTGTCGCTGCCGAGGCCACGGGCCGGTGCTCGGCGAAGGCAGGACGGTCGCTGGAAACGGATGCCGGCGGACGGTGTTACCGCCGTCGCGTGTAGTCGAGGAATCGGTTGGCCGTCACCCGGGTCTGCCTGTAATCACGTCCGACGGCGTCCTGTCCGCGCGGGCACAACGGCCAGCGCTGGTCCGTCGGCCTGTACTTCGCAGCCTTGCGGCCGGAGGAAGCTGTCGCACTGCACAAGCACAGTCTGGTATTGCCGGGAATCGGGGTGGGAGAACTGGTGATCGAGCGAGCCGAGCCACATGCGGGTCGGATATGGACCGACGAGGGTACGAACCGAGACGTGCGAGGGCTCAAGCATCGGGCTCGCGGGGAGAGCCGGCCGGTTCCCTGTCCTCCGGAGCTGACCGAGATGCTTCGGCAACACCTGGACGACTACGGCACGACTGCTGACGGCCGGATCTTCCGTGGGGAACGGACAGCGGGGGAGCTCCCGAAGATCACGATCAGACGAGCATGGGACCGGGCGAGGCGTGAGGTCTTCACACCGGAGGTGTACGCCACAGCTCTGGTGCGGACTCCCTACGACCTTCGCCACGCGGCGGTGTCGACCTGGCTCAACGGTGGCGTACCGCCGACGAGGTTGCCGAGTGGGCGGGGCACTCCGTCGAGGTTCTGCTGGGCACCTATGCCGCCTGTCTGGACGGCTCGGACGCCGCCGTGCGGCAACGGGTCCAGGAGGCGCTGGGGCACACTCGGCCCGGCCCTGCCCGGTAGCCAACTTTCGGCACGTATTCGGCACAGACGGCCGACGACCACCGAAAACACCCGGACGCCACCGGATATACAGCAAGGCCCTTGACCGCCTCAGCGCTGGTCAAGGGCCTTGTTCGTGCTGGTCAGGACTGGTGCCCCCGGCAGGATTCGAACCTGCGACACCCGCTTTAGGAGAGCGGTGCTCTATCCCCTGAGCTACGAGGGCTGCACCGCACAGGGTAGCGGGTCCCGACCCGATCCGACGCAGGGCTTGACTTGATTAACGCCAGCGTTAATAGTTACCCGCGTGCTCACGCAACTGGACCACGTGCTCGGCGCCCTTGCCGAGCCCGCCCGCCGCCAGGTCATCGACCTCCTCCGGGCCGGACCACGCCGCGCCGGCGAGCTAGCCGACGCTGTCGACATGACCGGCCCCGCCATGAGCCGGCATCTCCGCGTCCTGCGCACTACGGGCCTCGTCGAGGTCGTCTCGCTGGAAAGCGATGCCCGGGTCAGGGTGTACCGCCTCCGCCCGGAGCCCTTCGTCGCCTTGCGCGCCTGGTTGGACCAGGTGGACGCGTTCTGGCGTGACCAGCTCGACTCCTTCGCCGACCACGTGGCGAACGATGCGTGACGAAGCGGGCGCGATCGTCGAGGTGGGGATCAGGCCCGGCGACGCCTTCGAGGTCTTCACCCGGGACACCGACAAGTGGTGGCGCTCGGACCGCTCGATCACCGACCACGCCGGTCCGCTCCGGTTCGACGGGGACAGGGTGCTCGCGGGAGACGGGACCGAGGTCGGCCGCGTGCGGGTCTGGGAGGCCGGGCCTCGGCTGGTGTTCAGCTACGGGGGCGGCCAGGCCGAGGTCGAGGTGCGGTTCGAGGAGATCCCCACCGGCACGCGGGTCGTGCTGCGGCACTACGGGTGGGATGCCAGCGCACCTGGACCCTGGGCGTCCGTGCTCGCGGGCTTTGCCCGGCACTCGCTGGAGCGCGTCCTGTTGGCGCGCATCGGGGACTTCCTCGACGCTATCGGGAACGGGGACGCCGCCTTCTTCGAGCGGAACCTCACCGACGACGCCCTTCTCATCTTTCCCGGCGGCACGTACACCAAACAGCAGTGCGTCGCCGAGATGAGTGACCACCCGCCCTACGTCAAGTACGACATCGAGGAGTCCTGGATTGTCCATCTTGGAGAGTCGACCGCGGTGATCAGTCATCGGGCCCGGATTATGCATGCGGGCAATGCCGCCGAGCGGTCCATTGTGGTCACATCGGTGCTTGTGCGTGAGGATGACGGTTGGCTGATGGCGCTGAACCAGTGGACGGCGGGAGACGAGAACTGATGTTGGGATACTTCGTGATTCACGTCCCGGACGGCGGACGTGCCAGGGGCTTCTACGCCGACGTCTTCGGGTGGGCCTTCGATAGCGACGGGGACTACCACCACATCGTCGGCTCCTCGCCGGCCGGGGGAATCCGCGGCGGCTCCGACCGTGCGGAGATCGTGCCGTCGTTCGTCGCGGCGGGGGTGGAGGGGAGGCCGGGGGCAAAACAGTCCGAGTCGGGGTGGAGTGCTACCGCTGAGGACGGGCGCGGCGGGTCCGTCGAGCTGTGGCAGCCGGCCGAGGGGTACGCCGACGCCAACCCCCGATGCGGTCTCGGCGACGTCTTCTACTTCGTCCTGCCTGTCGCGGACGACGACGCTCGACGCTTCTACACCGACCTCCTCGGCTGGGAGTACACGACAGGAACTCACCCCGGTGGCTTCAACATCGTGAACATCTCCCCGACCGGTGGCGTCTTCGTCGGCTCCGCGGGTAGGCCGTCGGTCTACTTCCAGGTGGACGACGTGGACGCGGCCAGAGAGCGGGTTCGGCGCGCCGGCGGCACCGCGGGACCCACCCAGCCGAACTCGGCGGGCTGGCACGCCGACTGCCGGGACGACCAGGGCGTTGCATTCTCCGTTGGGTCCGTGCGGTCCCGCTGACCGGCGCGCTAGGGTGCCCCCCAGCACCTGTGTTGTGGGGAGGAAACTCATGGGCGACGCGCGGTTGGAGATCGACCGCGTCTCCAAGCGATACGGCGACGTGGTCGCACTGCGGGAGACGACGTTCGATGTCCGCGCCGGCGAGCTGTTCGGCTTCGTCGGCAGCAACGGGGCCGGTAAGACCACCACGATGCGCATCGCGCTCGGGGTGCTCGCGGCCGACTCCGGTGAGGTCCGCTGGGACGGCACACCGATCACCCTCGACACCCGGCGCCGGATCGGCTATATGCCGGAGGAGCGCGGGCTCTACCCCAAGATGAAGGTCGGCGAGCAGCTCGTCTACCTCGCCCGCCTCCACGGTCTGTCCGCTTCGGACGCTGAGCGTTCTATGTTGGACTGGACCGAACGCCTCGGCGTGGACGGTCGTCGCGGTGACGACGTGCAGAACCTCAGCCTGGGCAACCAGCAGCGCGTCCAGCTCGCCGCGGCGCTCGTGCACAACCCGGACATCCTCGTCCTCGACGAGCCGTTCTCCGGGCTCGACCCGATCGCGGTCGAGGTGATGAGCAAGGTCCTGCTCGAGAAGGCAGCCGAGGGCATCCCCGTCGTCTTCTCCAGCCACCAGCTCGAGCTCGTCGAGCGCCTCTGCGACCGTGTCGGCATCATCCGCGGCGGCGAGATGGTCGCCGTCGGCACCGTCGACGAGCTGCGTTCCGGCGGCGCCGTCGAGATGGTCGTCGACGCCCCGCGCGCCCAACCCGGGTGGACCGACGGCATCGCCGGGGTCACCGTCCGCTCCCACGACGGCTCGCGCACGATTCTCGAGCTCACCAACGGGGTCGACGACCAGGCCGTGCTCACCGCCGCGCTCGCGACCGGGCCCGTCCACGAGTTCAGCCGCCGCCGACCCTCGCTCACCGAGCTGTACCGCAACGTCGTCACCCAGGAGGACAAGGCATGACCACGCCGGGACACGACGTGCGACTGAGCTCCTGGGACGCCGTGCGGCTGGTGGCCGGCCGCGAGGTGCGGACCAAGCTGCGCTCCAAGGCCTTCCTGATCGCCACCGCGGCCACGCTCATCCTGCTGATCGGCTTCGCCCTCGTGATGAAGTTCATCGGCGGTGGCTCCGATGCCACAGTCGGCTTCGCGCCGGGCAACGACGCGTTGGCCCAGCCGCTGGAGGCCGTCGCGCGCTCGCTCGGTGAGACCATCGACACCCGCGAGGTCTCCGAGGACGAGGGTCGGGCCCAGGTGGCCGACGAGTCCCTCGACGCCCTCGTCGTCGGCAGCGCCGACAGCCTGCGCGTCGTGGTGAAGAAGGACATCGACGACTCCCTGCGCAACTCGCTCAACGTGCTCGCCAGCCAGCTCGCGCTCAACCAGGAGATCGCCGAGCTCGGCGGCGACCCCGCCCAGGTCTCGGCCGCGGTGGCCGACGCCACGGTCCAGGTCGAGCCGCTGGAGGAGCCGTTCCCCTACGACGGCCAGCAGCTCTTCCTCGGCATCGTCGCCGGGATCCTCATCTACATGTCCTTGCTGCTCAACGGTCAGCTCGTGGCGCAGGGCGTGGTGGAGGAGAAGGCCAGCCGGGTGGTGGAGCTGCTGCTGTCCACAATCCGGCCCTGGCAGCTGATGCTGGGCAAGGTGCTCGGGATCGGTCTCGTCGGTCTCATCCAGATGGTGGTGATCGGCGGCGTCGGCATCGCCGCCGCACTCGCCCTGGACGTGCTGACGATCTCCGTCTCCACCGCCGTCGGCACGGTCATCTGGCTCGTGGTCTGGTACCTGCTCGGCTTCCTGATGTACTCGCTGCTCTTCGCCGGTCTCGGCGCACTGGTCTCGCGACAGGAGGACGTCGGCGGCGTGGTCTCGCCCGCGCTGATGTTCGTCATCGTCGGTTATGTGATCGGCATCTCGGTGCTGCCCTCGGACCCGGACAACGCGATGGTGGAAGGCCTCTCGCTCCTCCCGGTGTTCGCACCGACGGTGATGCCCATGCGGCTCGCGATGGGCGGCGTGCCGACGTGGCAGGCGGCTCTCTCGGTCGGCCTGGTCGTGATCCTCATCCCGGCGCTGGTCTGGCTCGCCGGCCGGATCTACTCCAACGCCGTCATGCGCAGCGGGGCCAGGGTCAAGCTCAAGGACGCCCTGCGATCGGCATAACCCTCCTCACTCCGCGCGACCAGGTAGGCTCGCAGGGTGGCAGCGCTTACAGCAGCCACCCCGCAAGCCAACATGACCGCCCACTGTCGGGGAGGCGTTCGTGATCAAGGTGCTTCTCGCGGACGACGAGGATCTCGTCCGTTCGGGTTTACGCACGATCCTGTCCAGCGCTGGCGACATCGAGGTCGTCGCCGAATGCGATGACGGGCTGCATGTGGCCGACCTGGCCCGGCAGCACCGTCCCCATGTAGTACTGCTCGACATCCGGATGGGCGCGGCGGACGGCATCGTCGCGCTCCGCAAGCTGCGCGCCCTACCGGATCCGCCGGCGGTGTCGATGCTGACCACCTTCGACGTCGACGAGTACGTCCAGGAGGCGTTGCGCATCGGCGCGAGCGGCTTCCTGCTCAAGGACACCGAGCCCGCCGTGCTGATCAAGGCCGTGCGCGACCTCGCGCGGGGCGGTGCCGTGCTCGACCCCAAGGTCGCCGCCCGGGTGCTGTCCACCGTCGCCGACGGGGAACGCGCGGCCGAGCCGGCTCGCCGGCTGCTCGCCTCGCTCTCCGACCGGGAGCGTGAGGTCGTCGCGCTGATCGGCCAGGGCCTGTCCAACGCCGAGATCGGCGGCGCGCTCCACCTGTCCGAAGCCACTGTCAAGGGCTACGTCTCCGCGGTGCTCGGCAAGATCGGCGCGGTGAACCGGGTACAGGCCGCGCTGGTCGCCTACCGGGGCGGGCTGATCGCTTGACCTCCAGTTAGGTCCAGCTTCCAGTATTGGCGCATGCGAGCTGTCCAGGTTGTGCGTTTCGGTGGCCCCGAGGTCCTGGTTCCCGGCGATGTGCCGGAACCGGTGGCCGGCGACGGTCAGGTCCTGATCGACGTCGCGGTGGCCGACGTGTTGTTCCTCGACGCCCAGCTGCGTTCCGGCTGGGGCATCGAGTGGTTCAGGATCACCCCGCCCTACGTCGCGGGGAACGGCGTCGCCGGCACCGTCTCCGCCGTCGGGTCCTCAGTGGACCCCGAGCTGGTCGGCCGGCGGGTACTGGCGCGCGTCGGCACGCGGACCGGCGGGGTCCAGGTGCCCACCGGCGGCTACGCCGAGCGTGCGGTGGCCCCGGCGACCGAGCTGGTCGAGGTGCCGGACGGGCTCGACTTCCGTGACGCGATCGGCTTCCTGCACGACGGAACCACGGCTCTCGGCCTGCTCCACCACGCGGCCGTGGCACCGGGGGAGCGGGTACTGGTCACCGCCGCCGGCGGGAGCCTCGGCGCGCTGCTGGTCCCGTTGCTGAGCGCCGCCGGCGGCCGAGTCGTTGGCGCCGCTCGCGGGGAGCGCAAGCTCGCGCTGGTCCGCGAGTGGGGTGCCGACCACGTCGTGGACTACACCGACCCGGGCTGGGCCGACCAGGTCCGCGAGCTCGTCGGGGGCGTCGACGTCGTGTTCGACGGAGCCGGCGGGGGTCTGGGCGAGGCGGCGTTCGAACTGGTGGCTCCGGGGGGCCGGTTCCTCTCCTACGGCGCCGCCGCCGGCACCTTCCCGACGATCGACCCGGCGGTGGCCTCGGAGCGGGAGGTGCGCGTGCTCGGCATGCTCGACCTCAGCTACGACCCCGCGCAGACCGCCGAAGACCTGCGCGGCCTGCTGGCCGAGGCCGCGGCCGGCCGGGTGCGCTCGTTCGTCGGCCAGACGTTCCCCCTGGAACGCGCCACCGACGCGCACGCGGCGATCGAGGCTCGCGAGACCGTGGGCAAGACCGTGCTCGAGGTGAAGGAACGCGACTGACGGCGTTACGAGCTCTGCGTTGTGCCGTCGGGGGAGTCGCGCCACTGCTCGAACGGCCGGTCCAGCCGCCAGCGCCCGCCGTCGTAAGTGAGGACGCGGTGGGCGCAGTGCTCGGGGTTGGCCAGCGACTCGAACAGGTCGATGCTCCACGAGAACATCCGCCGGCACAGCAGCCGCATGGTCAACCCGTGCGACACGATCAGCACCGTGTCCGGGTGCCCGGCGTCCTTGGCGATGCGCAGCTCCAGCTCGTTGAGGAAGCTCGCCACCCGGTCGTCGACGTCGGCGCCCGACTCGCCGTGCTCGAGCCGGTAGAAGAACGGTCCGAACTCGTGGCGCTTGCGCTTCTGCTCCTCCTGCTCCACCGGGTCCTGCAGGTTGCCCCAGTCCTGCTCGCGCAGCCGCGGCTCGGGCACCGTCCGCTCGAGCCGGTCGCCGAGGTCGAGCAGCGCGAGCGTGCGCACCGCGCGCACGTAGGGGCTGACGTAGGCGGCGGCCGGCTCGTCGAGCAGCGCGCGCACGGCGGCACCCGCCTCGCGCGCCTGCACCTCACCCCGTGGGGTGAGCGGTAGGGCGTGGTCCGGTGTCCGCGTGTACGCCAACTCGTCGATGTTCCCCAGGCTCTCCGCGTGCCGCAGCAGGATGATCCGCACGAGCGCTATCGTGCCCGGTCGCCAGCTATTACAGTTCGACCGCCGACCGAGACGAGGAGCGTCACATGATCAAGTACATCGCCCTGTACCGGACGCCCGCCCAGCCCGAGGCGTTCGAGAAGGCGTACTTCGAGTCGCACAAGCCGCTCATCGACGCGGTTCCCGGGCTGGTCCGCCAGGAGATCGCCAAGGTCACCCGGACGTTCGTCCCGGGCTTCCTGGGCGAGAACGAGCCGTACCTGGTCGCCGAGCTGTACTTCGAGTCGAAGGAGGCCATGAAGGCCGCGTTCGCCTCGGCCGAGTGGCAGGCCTCCGGGGCGAACCTCACCGAGATCGGCGGGATGGAGCTGGTGGCGATGTTCTCCGCCGAGGTGGTCGAGTGACCGCACCGGCGGCGCCGCGCACGGCCGCCGTCGTCGGCGGCGGCACCATGGGGGCGGGCATCGCCCACGTGCTGCTCGCCGCCGGCAGCCTGGTCACGGTCGTCGAGGCCGGCGCCGAGCGCGTCGTCGCGGCCTGGGAGGCCGTTGCGACCTCGCTGCGCAAGGCCGAGGAACGCGGCAAGCTCCCCGCGGGTGCCGAGGACCTGCTCGCCCGGCTGTCGGTCGTGGACGGTCCGGCCGGGCTCCCGTCCGAGGCCTCGCTGGTGGTCGAGGCGGTCCCGGAGGACCTCGCACTCAAGCGACGCATTCTGGCCGACGTCGCGCAACGCTGCCCCGAGGCCGTCCTGGCCTCGAACACCTCCTCGCTGTCCATCACCGCGCTCGCCGAGCACCTCCCCGGCGAGCGCGTCGTGGGCATGCACTTCTTCAACCCGGTACCCGTGCAGGCGCTGGTCGAGCTGGTCACCCACGACGGCCTGCGAGCCGACACGCTCGCGGCGGTGCGGGGCTACGCCGAGGCCCTGGGCAAGACCGTCATCGAGGTTCGCGACTCACCGGGGTTCGCGACGTCCAGGCTCGGCGTCGCGGTCGGGCTGGAGGCCATCCGGATGCTGGCCGAGGGCGTCGCCTCCGCCGAGGACATCGACACCGGCATGCGGCTGGGCTACGGCTGGCCGATGGGCCCGCTGCGGCTGACCGACCTGGTGGGGTTGGACGTGCGCCTGTCGATCGCCGAGCACCTGGAGCGTGAGCTCGGGCCGCGGTTCGCCCCACCCGAGCTGCTGCGGAACAAGGTGGCGCGCGGCGAGCTCGGCCGCAAGACTGGCCGGGGTTTCTTCGACTGGTCCACAAAGGGGGCACTGTGATCGTTCGGCCGCATCGGCCCGCTGACGACGAGCAGCTGTACCAGCTCACCAGGCTGGCGTTCGGCGGTCCGCGGGAGCCGTCCGGTCCGGAGGCGTTCTGGTCCCATCGCACCGAGGGCTGGCGCGGCCTGGTCGCCGAGCACGACGGCCGCATCGTCGGCAGCCTCAAGGTGCGGGACTACCGGCAGTTCTTCGGCGGGGTCGCGGTGCCGATGGGCGGCGTCGCCTCGGTCGCCGTCGACCCACACGCCCGCGGTCAGGGCGTCGCCTCCGCCCTTCTCGACACCGCCCTGGCCGACATGCGTGAGCACGGTCAGGTGATCTCCGCGCTCTATCCGTCGGCCCCGGCGCTCTACCGCGGTCGCGGCTGGGAGCAGACCGGCGACTACCAGCGCGCGACGCTGCGCCCGGAGATGCTGGCCCTGCTGCCCAAGCCGGCCACCCGGCCGACGATGCGGCGTGCGGGCAAGGAGGACCTGCCCGCCCTGACCGACGTCTACCTGTCCGTCGCGTCCACAGTAGACGGCATGCTGGACAGGGCGACGGAGGCGTTCCAGCCCGAGGAGGCACTCGACCTCGACGTCCTGGACGTCGTACCCGGCCCGGACGGCTCCCTGCTCGGCTATTTGGCGGCCCAGCGCCCGGACGGCGACAAGCTGGTGTGCGAGGACCTCGTCGCCCGGGACGGGGAGACCGGCCTCGCCCTGCTGGCCAGCCTGGCGCGCTGGACGGGGATCGTGAACGAGGTCTCCCTGCGGATCGTCGACCCGGCCTGGTGGCAGCTGCTCGTCGCGCTTCCGGTGCTCTACGAGGTCGTCAACCACCCCTGGATGCTCCGCGTCGTCGACCTCCCCGCCGCCGTCACGGCCCGCGGCTGGCCGGCAGCGACCCACCTGACCTCGTTCGCCGTGGACATCGAGGTCGCCGACGAGCACGCCCCGTGGAACTCAGGCCGCCACCGGCTGGTCTGCGACGCCGGTCAGGTCGCCTGCGAGCCCGGGGGAAGCGGCGCGGTCCGCCTGCACGCCCGGGGACTCGGTCCGTGGTTCGCCGGCTCGGCCGACTCCGCGATGCTGCGGCGGGCGGGGCTGCTGACCGGCGACCCGGTCGACGCCCGGCTGCTGGACCTGCTCACGGGCGCACCGCACCCGTGCCGGATGGCCGACTCGTTCTGAGCGCCGTCAGGCCGAGCCCATCGCCCAGCCGAGGAACGCGCGCAGGTGCGCGTTGACCGCGTCCGCGTCGGTGAGGTTCAGGAAGTGCGCACCGCCGTCGATGATCACCGGTGGGACGGCGTTCGGGAGCGCCTCGGTTAGTTCGTACGCGTGGTCGACGGTGTAGACCGCGTCGGCTGTGCCGTGCATCACCAGGGCGGGGCAGCGAATTTGGTTCGCACTGTCGAGCATGCCGTCCCGCTTGGCCAGCGGTATGAGCACGGTGAGCACGTCGATGCCGGAGAGGTGCCGCCACCTCGCCTTCCACTCGGTCGCGTCGTGGCGGCCGAGGCAGGTCCTGGCGTTGAGGTCGAGCACCGCCGGCGTGGGGCCCTGGTCGCGCCAGGCATGGGCAGCCCGCCAGTGGGCGAGGCCCATCTCCGGCTCCTCGCGCGCACCCGAGGTGCCGAGCAGGGCGAGCGCGGCGACCCGGTCCGGCGCCTGCGACGCCATGTGCAAGGCGATGGCCCCGCCCGCACTCACCCCGACCACCGCACACCGGGCCACGCCGAGGGCGTCGAGCAGGCCGAGCGCGTCGCAGGCCAGGTCCCGGTAGGTGAACGCCCCGACGGCCGGGGTCGCGCCGTGGCCGCGCACGTCCATCGCGATCAGCCGGAACGCCCCGCCGAGCGCCGCCACCTGCGGGGCGAACATGTCCGCGTCCATCAGATAGCCGTGCAACAACAGGACCACCGGCCCGTCGCCGCCGTGATCGACATATCCCACCGGCTGGCCGCCGCCAACCTCCACCCTTGATCGCATGGCGCGGCAGCCTATCGAGGGGCCACGAAAGGGCACCCCGGCTCGCTCGGCGTGTGCTTCTCAGGCCCGTCTCAGCAGGACGGGCGACACTGACCCCATGCGCATCCTCGTTGTCGACGACGACCGAGCCGTTCGGGAGTCGCTGCGGCGCTCGCTGCAGTTCAACGGCTACCAGGTCGAGCTGGCCAGCGACGGCCAGCAGGCACTCGAGTCCATCACCTCGGAGCGGCCCGACGCCATGGTCCTCGACGTCATGATGCCCAGGGTGGACGGCCTCGAGGTGTGCCGCCGGCTCCGCGGCACCGGCGACGACCTGCCGATCCTCGTCCTCACGGCCCGGGACACCGTGTCCGACCGGGTGGCCGGGCTGGACGCCGGCGCCGACGACTACCTGCCCAAGCCGTTCGCCCTCGAGGAGCTGCTGGCCCGCCTGCGCGCACTGCTGCGCCGACGCAACTTCGACCCCACGGCCGGTCCGGCGCCGCGCACGCTCTCCTTCGCCGGGCTCGAGCTCGACCCCAGCACCCGCGAGGTGCGCCGCGGCGACCGCCCGATCAGCCTCACCCGAACCGAGTTCGCGCTGCTGGAGCTGCTGCTCGCGCACCCGAAGCAGGTCCTCACCCGCAGCCGCATCCTCGAGGAGGTCTGGGGCTACGACTTCCCGACCTCCGGCAACGCCCTCGAGGTCTACATCGGATACCTCCGTCGCAAGACCGAGGCCGAGGGGGAGCCGCGGCTGATCCACACCGTCCGGGGCATCGGCTACGTGCTGCGGGAGACGCCTCCGTGACCTCGCCCACCATCATCAACCGCGAGCGGGTGTCGCTGCGGGCCAGGGTCACCTGGCTCGTGGCGAGCTGTGTGGCCGGCGCCGTGGCGCTGGTCTCGCTCGGGGCCTACCTGACGGTGCGCGAGAACCTCTACAACCAGGTCGACGCCTCGCTGGCCAGGAAGGCGTCGAACACGCTGGAGTCCCCGGTGTTCGACTCGGCCGGAACTCGCGTCCCCGCGGCGTTCTTCGCGCTGACCGACGTCGAGTTCGCGCTGATCAACTCGAACGGCCAGCCGACCCTGCCGGTTCCCGAGCTGCCCCCGATCGGTCGGAACGAGGTGGCCGTGGCCAGGGGCGAGCAGCGAAGCCACCTGCGTACCGACCAGAAAGCCGACGCCAGGGTGCTGGCCGTGGCCTACGACAACGGTGAGGCGCTGGTGCTCGCCCAGTCGCTGCGCCCGACCAAGGAGCAGCTCACCGACCTGTCGCTGGTGCTGTTCCTGATCGGCGGCGGCGGCGTCGCGCTGGCCGCGCTGGCCGGGACCGCCGTCGCCCGGACCGGGCTGCGGCCGGTGCAGCGGCTGACCCGCGCCACCGAGCGCGTCGCACAGACCGGGGACCTGCGCCCCATCCAGGTCGAGGGGGACGACGAGCTGGCTCGGTTGTCGCACAGCTTCAACGTCATGCTCGCGGCGGTGGCCGACGCGCAGGACCGGCAGCGGCAGCTCGTCGCCGATGCCGGACACGAGCTGCGCACGCCGCTGACCTCCTTGCGCACCAACCTCGAGCTGCTGCTGGCCGCCGAGAAGCCGAACACCCCTACGCTGTCCGAACAGGACAGAGCGGAGATCCAGGCCGACCTGCACGCCCAGCTCGACGAGCTGACCCAGCTGATCGGCGACCTGGTGGAGCTCGCCCGCGAGGACGGCGCGACCACCACCCGGGAACGGGTGGACATGGTCGAGGTGGTCGAGCAGGCGCTCGAACGAGCCAGGCGTCGCGCCGGCGACGTCCGTTTCGAGGTCGACCTGCAACCCTGGTTCCTGCTCGGCGACCCGGCGGCACTGGAACGCGCGGTGCTCAACCTGGTGGACAACGCGGTGAAGTTCAGCCCGCCCGACGGCACGGTCCGCGTCGACCTGCGCCACGCGGGGCAGGGTTACGCCTTCCTCCAGGTCGCCGACGCCGGGCCGGGCATCAAGGACACGGACCTGCCCCACGTGTTCGACCGGTTCTACCGGTCCGACGAGGCGCGGACGCTGCCCGGGTCGGGGCTGGGCCTCGCGATCGTGAAGAGCGCGGTGGAACGGCACGGGGGAGCGGTATACGCGGGCCGCTCCGCCGACGGCGGCGCCCTGATGGCAATTCGCCTACCGGGTGTCCCGTCGACGAGCTGAACTCATCGACTCCCCATAGGTTTGTCTCAGGCCGTTCTCAGGACCAGCACGCAAGGTGATGACATGACCGAGGACAACCGGGAACCGAAGCCCGAGGAGCCGGCGCGTCCGGAGCCCGCCGCGAGTCCGGCTCCGGGAGAGGGCCAGCTCGCCACGCCGCCGTCCGCCCCGTCCGGTGACAGCCGGCCGGCCGCGGAACCCCCGCCGTCGCCGGCGGGCCCGCCGGCCTCGGAACCATCGCCGTCGCAGGCAGCCCCGCCGGCCGCCGCGACTCCCGGAACCACGACGCCCTACAGCCCGCCGGCCGGGGCCTCGCCCTACCAGGCCGCCGGTGACCAAACCCCGCGGCGCGGCTTCGGTGTGCCGGGGGAGCGCGTGCTCTACGGCACGGCCGCCCCCCAAGCCGGCCTCGGGGGACCGCCGCCACCCGGTGGGTACCGCTACGGCGCTCCGCCGATGGGTGTTCCGGGTCAGCCGCGCCCGACCGGCGTGGCCGAGAAGCCCCGTGGTCGCGCGGGTCTCGTTGCCGGGCTGGCCGTACTCGCGCTCCTCGTCGGCGGTGGTGCCGGCGCGGTCGGCGGCTACGTCGTGGCCGACAACGAGTCGAACGGGGCGGCCACCAGTGCTCTCGACCAGCCGAGGCCGGCCGAGCAGACGGGCAACGCCCCCGCCGGGTCGGTGGAGGCCGTGGCCGAGAAGGTGCTGCCGAGCGTGGTGCAGTTGCAGGTGCGGGGACGGTCCTCGGCAGGGGAGGGTTCCGGCTTCGTGATCAGCTCGGACGGGCTTATCGTCACCAACAACCACGTCGTCGAGGCCGCCGCGGAGAACGGCCAGATCGTCGCGGTGTTCCACGACGGCAGCACCGCCTCGGCCGAGATCGTCGGGCGGGACCCGACGTCGGACGTCGCGGTGGTGCGGGCCGAGAAGTCCGGCCTGCCGGTCTCCGAGCTCGGCCGGTCCGACGACCTGCGCGTCGGGCAGGGCGTGGTGGCCTTCGGATCGCCGTTCGAGCTGTCCGGCACGGTCACCTCCGGCATCGTCAGCGCGTTGCAACGCCCGACGAGGGCCGGCGGCGAGGACGGCTCGCAGGCCACCGTGATGGACGCGATCCAGACCGACGCCGCGATCAACCCCGGCAACTCCGGCGGTCCGCTGGTGAACATG
Source organism: Actinophytocola xanthii (assembly GCF_001921205.1). Classification (GTDB taxonomy): domain Bacteria; phylum Actinomycetota; class Actinomycetes; order Mycobacteriales; family Pseudonocardiaceae; genus Actinophytocola; species Actinophytocola xanthii. The sequence continues at coordinate 90,722 of NZ_MSIE01000044.1, forward strand.
CAGGGCCAGGTGATCGGGATCAACTCGGCCATCTACAGCCCGACCGGCGGCGGTCAGGCACAGGGCGGCTCGGTCGGCATCGGGTTCGCCATCCCGATCGACCAGGCGCGGCGCACCGCGGACGAGATCGTCAAGACCGGCAAGGCGACCCAGACGATCCTCGGCGTGACGGTGCGGGACAACGACGCGGGTGGTGCGCTGATCGTCGACGTCACCGCGAACGGCCCCGGCGCCAACGCCGGCCTGGCCGACGGCGACGTCGTGACCAAGCTCGACGAGCGGCGGATCGACACCTCCGACGCGCTGGTCGCCGCGGTCCGCTCGCACAAGCCGGGTGACAAGGTTCGGCTCGAGTTGGACAACGGTTCGCGCACGGTTGAAGCGACACTTGCCGGACAGCCCGTCGAAACTGAATGATTGGCGTGGGTGCGAACCCACCGCGGACGCTCGGCCCCAGGACGGGGCCGAGACCAACCCCGGCTCGATGCCCCCGGGCCGGAAGAGCTCCTCGAGGGCTCTGCGGCGGCGCCGCACGCGGACGGTAAACCCCTCGCTCGCCCGCGTGCGGCGCCTTCCGCACGTCGTCTCCGCGCGGCCGCCCTGGCTGTGAACCATCTGCTGCCGACGAACTGGTGACGGAATGAACCCGCAGGCACGGGTGCTGGTCGTGGACGACGACCTCACCGTTCGGGACGTCGTGCGCCGTTACCTCGAACTGGCCGGGCACGAGGTGGCGCTCGCCGACACCGGTGAGGACGCGCTCGCCTGGATCGCCGGGAACGAGCCCGACCTGGTCGTGCTCGACCTGATGCTGCCCGGCATCGACGGGCTCGAGGTGTGCCGCCGACTGCGCCGGACCAGCGCGGTGCCGGTGGTGATGCTGACCGCGCTTGGCGAGGAGGAGGACCGGATCGCCGGTCTGCAGCTCGGTGCCGACGACTACGTGACCAAGCCGTTCAGCCCGCGGGAGCTGGCGTTGCGGGTCTCCTCGGTGTTGCGCCGCGCCGCCGCGACGACCTCGTTGCCGGACAAACCGCTGGTCGACGGCGACCTCCGGCTCGACACCGTGGCCCGCACGGCGACCTGGTGCGATACCGAGCTGTCCCTGACCTCGCGCGAGTTCGACCTCCTCGCGTTTCTGCTTTCCCACCCGGGGCGGGCGTTCACCCGCGAGCAGCTGCTGGAACGGGTGTGGGGCTGGGACTTCGGCGACCAGTCGACCGTGACCGTCCACGTGCGACGGTTGCGGGAGAAGGTCGAGCGGGAGCCGGCGAAGCCGACCCGGATCGTGACCGTGTGGGGGGTGGGGTACCGCTATGACACCCAGGCTTAGCCAGATGATCGACCCGAGCGAGTCGCTCGGCCAGCTGGTCACCCACGCACTGCACATCCTGCCGGTGGCGCTCGCGCTGGTCCTGCCGGTCGTGGCCGTGGGCGCGGTCGTGCTGTACCGGGTCAGCCGGGGGTCGCTGGGCACCGCGATGACCGTGCTCGTGCTCGTCCCCGTCGTCGCGCTGATGGCCGGGGTGCTCGGGGTCAGCGGCTTCATGTTCAACGCGACGCTGGCCACGATGGCGCTGGTGTGTCTGCTGGTGGTGCTGGTGACGCTGCCGGTCGCGCTGCTGCTCGGGCACGCGCTCGCCCGCCGGAGCGTGTGGGAGCGCGAGGCGCGGGAGCGGGAGCGGGCCGCCGAGGCGTCGCGGCGCGAGTTGGTCGCCTGGATCAGCCACGACCTGCGGACGCCCCTGGCAGGGATCCAGGCGATGGCCGAGGCGCTCGCCGACGGTGTCGTGTGGGCACCCGACGAGGTCGCCGGCTATGCGGGCCGCATCGGTACGGAGACCCGGCGACTGTCCGGGATGGTCGACGACCTGTTCGAGCTGTCACGGATCACCGCCGGTGCGCTACGGCTGACGATGGCCCAGGTGGCCCTGGGCGAGGTGGTGAGCGACGTGCTCGCCGCGCTGGCCCCGGTCGCACACCGCAAGCGGGTGCGGGTCCTCGCGGAGGCCGCGACGACCCCGGTCGTGCTCGGCAGCGACCCCGAGCTCGGCCGGGTCGTGCGCAACCTCGTGTCGAACGCGATCCGGCACACGCCGCCGGACGGCACCGTGACCGTGCACCTGGACGTCGAGGGTCGCGACGCGGTGCTCGCGGTGGACGACGGGTGCGGCGGCATCCCGGACGGGGAGCTGGCCCGGGTGTTCGAGGTGGCCTTCCGCGGTTCGGCCGCCCGGACCCCGGGGCGGGACGGGGAGGAGCAGCCGGGCGGGGGACTCGGCCTGGCGATCGCCAGGGGGTTGGTCGAGGCGCACCGCGGCCGGATCGACGCGCGCAATTACGGCCCCGGCTGCCGGTTCGAGGTCCGCCTCCCGCTCGCCGCCCAGCTGGCCGTGGCCTCCGGTCACCTGCGGGAGACGAAGTAGCCGGCCACGTCGGCAATCAGGTGGACGGTGCCGGCGTTGGAGTACACCCAGACCGTCGAACCGGGGCCGACCGCCGTGGACACCAGGGTCGACGCGGTCTGCCGGGTGACCAGGTTCAGGTTCGACGAGCGCGGCCGGGCCGGCGTGGCCGAGGTACGCGCGTAGACCGTCATGAAGGTGCCGGTGCTGGGCGAGACACCGGTCAGGTTGAGCACCGTGCCCGTGACGCCGAAGGCGGCCTGCCCCAGGGTGTTCAGCGCCAGTGCCTGGCCACCGCCGGACGCGGGGACCCAGGTCGGCCGACCGCCCCGGGTGTCGATCAACCGGCGCGGGGTGGTCGCGACGAACCGGGCCCCGCTGCCGGGTCGGTAGTAGCCGGCGACGTCGACGAGCAGGTGCACCGAGCCGGCGTGGTTGTACAGGTTGACCGACCGGCCCGCCCCCAGCCGCACGGTGACGAGGTTCGGCGTGGCCCTGCCGTCGGCGAGGTTGAGTGTCGACACCCGCGGGCGGGGACGCCCGGTGGGCCATGCCGTGACGAACGTCGGGCGTGCGGCGCCGACCCCGGTCACGGTCAACGTGACCGCGGTGGCGCCGGTGGGCACGACCGAGGACAGGTCGACCCGGCGGCTCGCTCCGGGACCGACCGCTCCGCCGGTCCTGCGGGTGTCCAGGACCCGGCGGGGTGTGTGTGCGGTGAACAGCGGTGTCGCGTCGGTGGCGTACCAGCCGGCCAGGTCGGCCAGGACGTGCGTTCCGCTCGCGCTGCTGAACAGCCGGAGTTTCCGCTCGCCGGTGAGCTGGACGGTCACCAGGTTGGGCCGGGTCTCGCCGGCGGCCAGGTTGAGGTTTGACACCGGCGGCCGGGGGGTGCCGTTGGGCCAGACGGTCAGGTAACCCGCACGGCTGGTCATCCCGGTGACGTTCAGCACGGCGGCCGTGGCCGTCCTGGGCAGCCGTCGGGACAGGTCCAGCAGGACGGTTCCCCCGGCGCCGAGCGGGGTCCTGCTGCCGACACCGACGGCGTTGCGGGTGTCGAGCACGCGGACCGGGTCGACCGCGGTGTAGCCGGCCGAGGCCGACGACCGGACCGCGAGCGCACGAAGGGTGTTCTCGCCGCCGCGGACGATGTTCCCGTCGGTCAGCGCGGAGATGCCTGGCACGGTGGCACTGCTGGTGTGTTGCCAGATCGCGTAGGTCGGCCAGCCGGAGGGCATCCGCGGCTTGGCCGCATAGGAGGCGACCCAGAGCGGGTTGCCGCTGAACGCCGAGGTGCCACCGGTGCAGTCCCGCCACCAGTAGGCGGCCGTGTAGATGATCGGCTGCACGCCGGTACGGCGCCGGACCTCGGCGAGGAAGTCCCTGATCCAGGCGACCATCTGGCTCTTGCTGAGGCCGTAGCAGGCGTTGGTGCCGTCCCGGTCGGCGTAGGGGTTCCACTCGATGTCGAGCGCGGGCGGCAGCGTGCGGCCGTCCTGCTGGTAGCCGACGCGGTCGACGAAGTAGCCGGCCTGGGTCCTGCCGGAGGACACGTTGGGGATGGCGAAGTGGTAGGCGTAGGTGTACATGCCGGCGGTCCGCGCGCTGGACCGGTCGCCGGTGTAGTAGGGGTTCGTGTAGTAGTTGCCCTCGGACGCCTTCACCGCGGCGAACCGGTAGCCGGCGCCGGCGACGCCGCGCCAGTTGATCGCGGCACCCTTGGGGTGCTGGTGGCTGGCGACGTCGATCCCGCGCACGTGCGGTGTCGCCGCCCGTGGCGCCTCCTCGGCCGACCCCCTGGCCCGCTCCTGTTCCTGTGCCGCGTCGAGCTGCGGGCTGTGCGTGTTGTCGACGTTGTCCCGGACGACCCCGTTCACCACGATCGGGCCCTCGTCCGCCGCGGCCGCCGTCACCGGCACCGCTCCGACCACCAGCATTACAACGAGTGCGAACTTTCCCAGACTTTTCATCGAGATCGGTATCGGCTACGCGACCGGACCACCTGAGTCGTTTCAGCCGGTCGGGCGACGTCCCACGAAGGAGTAGCCGAGAACACCCAGCGTGATCACCGCGATGCCGATCCAGGCCACCGCCCCCGGTGGCGCTGTCGACAGCACCAGGGGCTCGGCCAGCGCCACGAACATCACCTCGCCCGCCTGGGTCGCCTCCACCGCCGCGAGCCGCAGGGGGTTGTCCCGCACCCGACTGGTGGCCGCGAAGAACAGCGCGGTCGCGATCACCCCCGAGCTCAACGCGACGATTCCCGTGCTGGCGACCTGCGCGCCGTCGGGAAGCCCCGTCCGCGCCAGCCCGAGCGCCGAGAGCCCGATCCACCAGGGCAGGCTCGCGAGCGACAACGCCAACAGCCGCTGGAAGGTGTCCAGCCCGTCACCCGCGAGCTCCATCGACTTCCGGTTCCCGACCGGGTAGGCCACGGCCGCGACCAGCACTGCCGCGATCCCCACCAGAACCCCGGACCCCACGCCGCCCGGCGCCTGGACCACGGTCAGCCCGACCCCCGCGAGCACGACGGCCGAGAGCCCCAGGCCCGCCAGCGGAATCCGCCGCCGGTCCCGGTCCCGATACAACAGCGGAGCCACGAGCATCCCGCACACGATCGTGACCTGCCACACCGAGGCGACGAGCCACCCGGGCGCGAACCCGGCCGCGAGGCAGATGGGCGCGTAGAAGAGCCCGAAACCCACGGTGCTCCACACCAGCCAGCGCCAGGGCGCGTCCCCCAACGCCCGAACCACGCCGCCCAGCCCGCCACGAACCGCGACGATCAGCGCGAACACCGGCAACGACATGAGGAAGCGGAGGGAGGCGCTCCACTCCCAGGGGCCGCCGCCGAGCGCCATCCCGTGGTTGACGACGAAGGAGACGGAGAAGAAGAGAGCGGACAGCAGCCCCAGGCCCATAGCCGCCGGCAGCCCGGCGAGAGCGGTGGCGGTGCGCGACCGGCCTGTGCGTGATCGGGCGGCCTCGAGGGTGAAGGGCGCGGTCAGCGGGATGGTCACCGCCGCATTCTGCTGCCCGACCCACGCCTCGACTCCCAACTGTCGTCCCCGTCACGGCGAGCCCGCTCACCCCGCTCGTCACGGTCGGTCCGGGTCACGGTCGGTCCGGGTCACGGTCGGTCCGGGTCACGGTCGGCTCCGCGTCCCGGTCGGCCTCGCCGTGCCGTCCCTGTTCGTCGGACCTGCGGATGCGAACGGCCTGACCAGCTAGGCGTCTTCAGTGGAGACGCGACGGGCGGAACCACCCCGTGCGGCGGGCTCCTCGGTGTCGCGCCGGGTGAGCACCAAGGGGGCGTCCTCGGTGATGGCGACGGTGTGCTCGGAGTGGGCGGTGCGTGAGCCGTCGGCCGAGCGGATGGTCCAGCCGTCGTCGTCGTAGACGATTCGGTCGGTCGTGCGGGCGAGCCACGGCTCGAGCGCGAGGGTCATGCCCGGTCGGAGTTTCAGCCCGCGGCCCGCGCGCCCCTTGTTCGGGACGTGGGGATCCTCGTGCATCGTGCGGCCGATGCCGTGGCCACCGAACTCGGTGTTGACCGGGTAGCCGTAGTCGCTGGCCACGGCCCAGATCGCCGCCGAGATGTCGCCCAGCCGGTTGCCAGGGCGTGCCACCTCGATCGCCGCCTCCAACGCCTCCTCGGTGGCGCGGATGATCCGCAGGTCCTCCTCGGCGGCGTTCCCGACGATGATGGTGCGTGCCGAGTCGGCCACCCAGCCATCGATCCCGACCGCGAGGTCCGCGGTCAGCACGTCCCCGTCGCGCAGGACGTAGTCATGGGGGAGGCCGTGCAGGACGGCGTCGTTGACGGACAGGCAGATGACGTTGCGGAACGGGCCCTTGCCGAAGGACGGCGCGTAGTCCCAGTAGCACGACTCCGCCCCACGGCGTTCGATCATGCCGCGCACGTGGCGTTCGAGGTCGAGGAGGTTGACCCCGACGTCGGCGAGCCGACCGACCTCGGAGAGCGCCTCGGCGACGAAACGGCCTGCCACGTGCATGCGCTCGATCTCGGCGGGCGTCTTCAGCTCGATCACGAACACCTCACGGAGAAGCTGCCGGTATAGTAATACCGGAACCGTAACACTTGCCGGTATACTAATACCAGTCCTATTCTGGACGTATGGTCCGCCAGCCGCTGACACCCGAGCAGATCGAAGCCGGCCGGCGCCTGGGCGCCCTGCTGCGCCACGCCCGAGGCGGGCGCGACCTCGCGGAGGTCGCGAACGCGGCGGGCATCTCCCCCGAGACCCTCCGCAAGATCGAGACCGGTCGGCTCCCGTCTCCTGGATTCGGCACGATCGTCTGCCTCGGTGAGGCACTCAACCTGCCGGTACAGGAGCTGGCGGCCACCTGGCGCGGCAGCTACCTGCCGCTGGAAGCCGTCTCGTAGCCGCCGCTCCACGAGCGTGGGCAGGGTCCGCGGCAGGTAGCGAAGCCAGGCCTCCGCGCCTCCCGCCCCCCACGTCACCGAACCATCCGATACCCCCCGCCCCGCCCCGCGAGTTCGGCCACCTTCGGCCGACCCGCCACCGGGATCCGACTACGGTGACAGCCATGGAACGCAGCGCGCAGCGACTCGGCAGGGCCCTCATCGTGATCGTTGACGACCGGGTGGCCCACGGGGAGCACGAGGACAACGTCGGCCCGCTGGTGACCGAGCTGCTCGAGGAGGCCGGGTTCATCGTGGACGGCATCGTCGCGGTGGCGGGCGAGACTGTCGACATCCGCAACGCGCTGAACACCGCCGTGATCGGTGGAGCCGACCTCGTGATCACTGTCGGCGGCACCGGTGTGTCCCCGCGCGACGTGACGCCCGACGCCACCCAGGGCGTGCTGGACCGACCGATTCCCGGTATCGCCGAGGCAATCCGGTCCTCTGGTCTGGCCGCGGGCGCTGTGGACGGCGGTATCTCCCGGGGGCTCGTCGGCATCTCCGGCAGCACCCTGGTCGTCAACCTGGCCGGCTCGCGCTCCGCGGTCCGCGACGGCATGGCCACGCTCTCGTCCCTGGTTCCACACGTCATCGACCAGCTCTCCGGCCTCGACTAGGCGGGCCGGGGAGGTCGCCGGCCTCAGGGATGCCCGTCGCTCGGAGTGCCTTCGCCGGGACGCGTGCCCTGCCGAAGTGCAGCGAGCAGCACGTCGATCTGGCGGTCCAGCAGCATCTCCATGCGTTCGGGGGCGAGCCGACGGGGCTCGATGAGGCCGGTGGCGGCCAGCCCGTCGAGCATCGCGAGGAGCAGGGCGGCGTAGGTCCGGTCGGCCGCTTCCGGCGCCGTGTCCTGCCGGACGGCGGCGAACAGGCCGGCAAGGGTGTTCTCCAGCTCGGTCCAGGTGTCCTGGTGGTAGGCGGCGAGCTCGGGGTCTACGGCGGCCCGGGCGGCGAAGGCCAGCCAGACGCGGGCTTCCCTCGATCGTTCGGCGTCGAGCGGGACCAGCAGACGGCTGATCTCCCGCAACGCCTCGGCGGGCGGCAGACCGGCCCGGGCCTCTCGGACGCGCGCCCGTACCCCCTGGGTCACCGTCGCCATGGCCGCACGGAGCATGGCCTGCTTCGTGGGGAAGTGGTGCTGCACCATCCCCCCGGTCACCCCGACCTTGGCGGCGACCTGGCGCACGCTCACCGCCTCGAGCCCACCGTCGACGACAAGCGTGACCACTGCGCGGATGATCCGATCCCGGGCGGCGCTGTCCGCAGGTCCTTCCTCGTGCACCGGAATTGCCTCCATTACGACTGTATGGGACAGTGGGCACTGTCGTCATTACGATCGTAATGTGAGGGTGGAACGTGACGAAGAAGGCGCGGCGAGCTGCGGTGACCGAGCCGCTGATCGGAGCCGTCCTGCTGGTGGTCGGCCTGGTGCTGTACCTGACCACGGGAGACGTACACACCCCGGTGGTCACGCTCACCAAGGTGGGCCTCGTGCTGATGGTCGTCGGCGGAGCCGAGATCGTGGTGGCCCTCGCGCGCCTGGTGTTCGGCAGGCGCGGCCGGTCGGTGGAGAACTCATGACCCGCCGACTCATCCGGCTGCTCGTGGCCGCCGGGCTTGCCGCATCGGTCACCGTCGGTTCGGCGGTTCCGGCCGCGGCGCAGAGCCGGCCGACCGAGCGCGGTCGTCCCGCCTGGGCCGGCACGGTCCTGTTCGCCCAGCCAGTGAGCACCACTACCCAGTACCCGGTCGGCACGCGGGCCCATCGGATCACGTACCTGTCCACGACGTCCGCCGGTCTACCGACCGTGGTGACCGGGCTGGTGCTGGTCCCGCCCGGCGAGGTACCGGCAGGCGGGCGTCCGGTCATCGCCTGGGGTCACGGCACGACCGGGATCGGTGACGCCTGCGCCCCGTCCCTCGTCGAGGGCGCTGGTGCCTACTACGAACGAACCCTTGCCCGATTCCTGACCGCGGGCTACGCGGTCGCGGCGACCGACTACCCAGGACTCGGCACACCCGGCGAGCACCCGTACCTCGTTCCGGAGCCGGCGGCCCGCTCGATGATCGACGCGGTGGTTGCCGCGCGCCGCCTCGCGCCCGACCTGTCCACGCGCTGGCTGGCAGCAGGCCACTCGCAAGGTGGGCACGCTTCGCTGGCCACCGCCGAGATCGCCGACGACTACGACGGCGCGCTCCGGTTCCGCGGCGCGCTCGCCTACGCCCCGGCGCCGAACGTGGGCGACGAGCTGGACTACCTGGCCGAGTTCAGGCCGATCGAGCAGGCGTTCTACACGATGATGCTGATCGGGCTGCACGCCGAGCACCCGGAGCTGCGTTATGCCGACTACCTCGGCCCCCGCGCGCGGACCCTGCTCCCCGCGGCCCGGACACTCTGCTTTGACGACCTGGCGGCCCGGTTCGAACAAGCCCAGGTGCCCGGCGAGGAGTTCGTGCCCCGTGACCACGCGGCGATGGCGCGGCTGCGCGGCTGGTTCGACGACGCCGCGATCGGCCAGCGCTCGACCGACGGGCCGGTGCTGGTCGCCCAGGGTGACAGCGACCAGATCGTGCCGAGGGAGCTGACCGACCAACTCGTCGCCGCCTACCGCGGACACGGCTCACAACTCGACTACCGCGTGTATCCCGACGCCGACCACGGAGGAGTGCTCGAGGCCGCCGCCCCGGACACGGTCCGCTGGCTCGCCGACCACACCGACAGCCCCTGACGCGAGAACTGCTTTGCGCGGTCCGCAGCGGGCGTGCTCACCCGGCCTCCGAAGAAACGGCAACGGCTCCTGCTGCCGCTCCCGCCTCGGGCGGACATCTCACCAGCCTGGGCATCAAGGCCAAGCGCTGCTACTCGTGCAGCCGAGCGTCAGCCGCGGTCGTGGTGCGGCGGGCGGTTCCGCTCGTACCACGACTCGCGGTCCTCCTCCTGACGTTCGCCCTGGTCGGTCCGCTCGTCCGCGGTGGTGTCCGGCAGGACGTCACCGAAGATCTCGTCCAACCGCCGCCGTCCGGTCTTCTCGTCCACCAGGCCATTCTCCCGCAGGCTCAGGTGTCGGACCCCGGGCTATCGGGGCGCCACATGATCCATAGGCATCTCCTGGAGAGACGTGGCTCAGTAGCCGGGGGAGCCGGGACGCTGGGTGCCGGGACCCGGAGGCTGCTGGGGCGGGTACTGGCCGGGGGCCGGCTGGTGCGGGTACACGGGCCCGGTGGGCTGTGCGGGCGGGGGCGTCTGGGGCTGGAACCCCTGAGGCTGGAACCCCTGAGGCTGGCCCTGCTCACGCTGCTGCTGGAGCAGGTCGCGGATCTCGATGAGCAGTTCGACCTCCGACGGCTCGGACGGGCCTTCCTCCTCGCCCCGCTTGCGGCGCTCCTGGATCTTCTTCAGCGGGTAGACGAGCATGAAGTACACCACCGCAGCGACGATCAGGAAGTTGATGATCGCGGTTATCACCGCCGCGAAGTCCACCGTGGACTTTGGGTTGCCGTCGACGATGGTCCACGCCAGACCACTGACGTTGGCGCCGCCGATCGCGGCGATCAGCGGTTGGATCAGGTGCTCGGTGACCGAGGTGACGATCGCCGTGAACGCGGTGCCGATGACCACCGCGACGGCGAGGTCGATCACGTTGCCGCGCATCAAGAAGTCCTTGAACCCCTTCAGCACGTGCATGCTCCTAACTCACTCGGGTGCAGGGCTATCGAAGCGTAACCGCGACAGGCTGTTCGAGCGTGACGGACGCGAGCCGGGTGGCCTCCCTTCGGGGTACGGCGATCACAACGAGCGCCCCGGGCCCGTCGGCGCCGCGGTCAGCGCGAACGGTCACGACCGTGGCGCCCGCGGCCAGCAGGACCGGTGAGCCGTCGTGGGGGGAGGCGGTGACGACGTCGACCCGCGCGCCCGGCGACAGCAGCGACGCGACCTCCGGATCGGACAGGCGCACCGGCACGGCGACCGCGGTTGGGTCCCGCGAGGTGAGCCTGCTGTTCTCCGCGCCGACCAGCCGGGCTCGGGTGAGTGGCTCCCCGCGGGCCACCGGCGCGGCCAGCGTCCGGCCGTTGGCCTCGGCGACCGCCGTGAGGGCGGCGTCGGGTCGGAACGGCTCGGGAGGGTGCACGACCCGGAGGTCGGAGGGCTGCAGGCTCGAGCCCGGCGCCAGGTCGCGGGCCGCGACCAGCATGGGTGCCGTGGGCTCGCCGCGGGCCAGCGGCTGCGGACGCAGTGCGAGAACGGCGGCCAGCAGCACCAGGAACACGGCGAGCAGTCGTCGAGGCGCGACGAGGCGTGGCCAGCCGCGAGGAGTCAGCAGCTGGCGCAGGCGGTCACGGGTGAGCGGGCGGAGCGGGGTGGGTCGAGGTGTCATACCCCCGACGCTAGGGCCGGGGGGACGTGCCTGGGGGGCGTGGTTCGCGAACTGTGGACAACTGAAGCAGTTGTGGATAACTCGCGATGTCAGGACGCGACGGCGGCCTTGCTCGTGGATGATGAGGACGAGGAGGACGTCGACGACGAGGACGAAGAGGACGACGACGAAGAGCTCGAGTCGGAGGACTTGCTCTCGGACGACGACGAGGAGGAGGTGGAGGACGAGGAAGAGTTCGAATCAGCCTTGGCGGTGCTCGACGAGGACTCCTTGCGGCTGTCCGTGCGGTAGAAACCGCTGCCCTTGAACACCACGCCGACCGAGCCGTAGAGCTTGCGCAGCTGGCCAGAGCACTCCGGGCACTCGGTGAGCGAGGCGTCGGTGAAGGACTGCACCGCCTCGAAGCGGTGCTCACACGCCTTGCACGCGTACTGGTAGGTGGGCACTGGCCGCTCCCTCTCCGGAAATCCTGGCACTCGACTCAAGAGAGTGCTAAGTCCATTCTGCGACAGCCCCAGCCCGGAGCGCAAACGTGCTCCAGTGATTCTGGCAACGTCACACGAACCGGAGTAGACCGCGGTTCGGGGTCAACACCGCCGACATCCGGACGTCGTGCGGCTCGCTCGGCAGGGCCTCGAAGATCTCCTGGTCGCGGACCACGGCCACGAGCTCGGTCCCGTTCGAGGCGAGCGGTAGTGACTGGTCGTAGTGCCCGGCGCCCCGGCCCAGCCGGATCCCGTTCCGGTCGACCGCGAGCGCGGGCACCAGCACCATGTCCGCGATCCGCAGTGCGGTGACGCCGAGCAACTCGCCATTGGGCTCCCGCAGCCCGTAGGGCCCTGGCACCAGCGAGTCCTTGCCCGCGTACCACCCCCATTCGAGGGCGCCTCGACCGATCACGACCGGGAGCAGCACCCTGGCCCCGAAGTCGTGCAGGTCGTCGAGCATCTGCACCGAGCCGGGCTCGGACGCGATCGGCACGAACGCGCACACCGTTTGACCTGGTCGGACGACACGTCCGCTGGTGAGATGACCGGACAGGGAGATGGCTTCCTCGAAGCGAACACTGGCCGGAACGCGCCGCCGCTCGGAGAGCAGCTCCTTGCGCCACCGCCATTTGGTCATTGCGGCAGTCTGTTCGCGATCACTCCCAGGCCGGGCCACGAACATGAGGTTAGGCTGGCTGTCCATGGCGCCCTCTACCGCAGTCAGTTCCGATACCGGCTCCACCTCGGCAGGTGGCTTCAGGACGGCCATCGTGCCGGCCGCCGGGTTGGGCACACGTTTCCTCCCCACGACCAAGGCCGTGCCGAAGGAACTGCTGCCTGTTGTCGACACCCCGGGAATCGAGTACGTCGCCGCCGAAGCCGCCGAGGCCGGCGCGCGGAGATTGGTCATCGTGACCTCCCCGGGTAAGGATGCTGTCGCGCAGTACTTCCAACGACAGCCCGAGCTCGAGGAAACGCTGGAACGTCGAGGCAAGACCGAGCTGCTCGACAAGGTCCGGCGCGCGCCCAACCTCCTCGAGGTGGAGACCGCCATCCAGGAGGAGGCCCTCGGCCTCGGCCACGCGGTCGGCTGCGCCGAGCCCAACCTGCGCCCCGACGACGACGCGGTCGCGGTCCTGCTCCCCGACGACCTGGTCCTGCCGACCGGCGTCCTCGGCCGGATGACCCGCGCCAGGGCCGAGCACGGCGGCACGGTGCTCTGCGCGTTCGACATCCCCAAGGACCAGATCTCCGCCTACGGCGTGTTCGACGTCGAGGACACCGACGACCCGGACGTCAAGAAGGTCAAGGGCATGGTGGAGAAGCCGCCCGCCGACCAGGCGCCGTCCACCTTCGCCGCCGCCGGCCGCTACCTGCTCGACCGGGCGGTCTTCGACGCCCTCAAGCGGATCACCCCCGGCGCCGGCGGCGAGCTCCAGCTCACCGACGCCGTCGCGCTGTTGATCGAGGAAGGCCACCCGGTGCACGTGGTGGTCCACCGCGAGGGACGTCACGACCTGGGCAATCCTGGGGGCTTCCTGCGTGCCGCCGTGGACTTCGCGCTGTCCCACCCGGAGTATGGGCCCGACCTGCGCGAGTGGCTGCGCGGGCGCGTGGAGGCCAACGACTAGGCGGGGTCGGGAATGAGGTCAGTCGACGAGCAGCTCGGTCGGGCGCTTGCCGCGGCGGTCCGGCCCGCACCGGTGCGGGTGGCCATCTCCGAGGCGCAGGGCCTGCTCTGCGCCGAGGAGGTCGTCGCGGAGCGCGCGCTGCCCGGGTTCGACCAGGCGGCGGTGGACGGGTACGCCGTGCGCAGCGTGGACGTGCAGGCCGCCGGCACCGAGCCGGTGCTGTTGCCGGTCGTCGGCGAGATCCCGGCCGGCTCGCGGCAGCCACGGCGCCTGCAGCCGGGCCAGGCGGTTCGTGTCGACACCGGCGCGCCGTTGCCCACGCTCGCCGACGCCGTCGTGCCGCTCGGCTACACCGACGGCCACCACGCCCGGGTGACGGTGAACCAGCCGGTGCCCTCGGCCGCGTTCGTCCGGCGGACGGGCGAGGACGTGCAGACCGGTGACGTCGCGGTGCGCCGGGGCTCGCCGATCGGAGCCGCCCAGGTCGGCCTGCTCGCCGCGGTCGGCCGGTCGAAGGTACTGGTCTACCCCCGGCCCCGGGTGTCGGTGATCTCCCTGGGCGACGAGCTGATCGACATCGACCGCACACCCGGCCAGGGACAGGTCTACGACGTCAACTCCTACTCGCTGGCCGCCGCCGCCCGCGACGCCGGCGCCGAGGTGAACCGGGTCGGCATCGTGCCCGGCGACACCCGGCGCCTTCGGGAGACGGTCGAGGGTCGGCTGCTGCTCTCGGAGATCGTGGTGATCGCCGGCGGGGTCGGCGGCGACCAGTCCGAGGAGATCCGCTCGGCGCTGTCCGAGCTGGGGGACGTGGACCTGACCAGGGTGGCCATGCACCCCGGCTCCGTGCAGGGCTTCGGGCGGCTGGGGCCCGACGCGGTGCCGACCTTCCTGCTGCCGTCGAACCCGATGAGCGCGCTCGTGGTGTTCGAGGTGATGGTCCGCCCGCTGATCCGCGCCGCCCAGGGCAAACGCAACCCGCACCGGCGCCAGATCAGCGCACGGCTGCTGTCGCCGATCACCTCGGTCAAGGGGCGCCGGGGGTTCCTGCGCGGACAGTTGCTCCGCGACGAGAGCAACGGGGAGTATCTCGCCCAACCGCTCGGCATGTCCGGCTCGCACCTGCTCGCCTCGCTCGCCGAGGCGAACTGTTTGATATTGGTGGACGAGGAGACGACCGAGATCGTGCTCGGCGAAGAGGTACAGGTCAGTTTCCTGGCGCAACGTGGCTGAAGGGACGGCCCGCGGGGTGAGTTGGTCGGTGCCGCAGGGGCGGCATCCGGGGTGGCCGGCCAGGCTGGGGCCGTTACGGGTGGGCGCCGGCGTGGTCGAGGTGCGCCCGCCAAGGCTGTTCGACGCCTCGGCATGGAGCGCGGTGCGCCGCCGAGACCGGTTGCACCTGGAGAGCTGGGAGCCGACGGTCCCCGGCAGCTGGAACGACAACAACGGGCCACTCGCCTGGCCCGGGCAGTGGTCCACCCTGCGCGGGCTCGGTCGCCGGGGCCTGTCCCTGCCGTTCGTGATCCTGGTCAACGGCCAGCTGGCCGGGCAGGTCACGGTGGGTAACGTCGTCCGCGGGTCACTCTGCTCGGCCTGGATCGGGTACTGGGTGGGCACCCATGTGACGGCCGGCGGCGTGGCCACGGGGGCGGTCGCCCTGGTCGTGGACCACTGCTTCCGCGCGGCGGGACTGCACCGGCTGGAGGCGACAGTCCGCCCGGAGAACCAGGCGAGCCTGCGCGTGCTGGGCAAACTCGGTTTTCGCGAAGAGGGTTTCTTTCGCCGTTACCTGGATGTCGCCGGCGGTTGGCGCGATCATCTCTGTTTCGCATTGACCACAGAGGACATTCCGAATGGACTGGTAGCGGGCCTGGTGGCCCAGGGCCGCGCTCAGCTGCTTTGATCGCCCCGGCGCGCCTCCGACACTGATGTGACTGTTGTGACTAACGTGGCGTCGGACGTGGTCGCGGGAGTCGTCACCGGGGGAGGTGTCGGGGCATGCCCAGCTCACTTGTCGTGGTCGCGTTGGTGCTGGCCTGGCTCGTCGTCCTGGTGCCGATGATCGTCCGAAAGCGTCAGGAGGTCGCGAAGACCGCGGACTCGGAGCTCGCGGCCAGGGTGGTCCGCAGCGGCAGCGGTGAGGCCGCCGCCGAAGGGGAGGCCGCCGTGCCGGACGCCGACGCGGTCGACGAGGATTTTGGTGACGATTTCGTCGCCAATGAGAACGACGACCCCGAAGCGGTTCACGAGGACGCCCCGGTCGACGAGAATGTCGCCGACGACGTTCCGGAGGATACCGCCCATGACGCCGATGACGAGGACATGACCACCCGGTACTACGACGAGGCGGACCTGGGCTACGCGCCCCGGTACCGCCCTGGTCGTGGCGGCTTCGACCCCGAGGCGGCCGCGGTGATGGCGCGCGCGAAGTACGCCTTCCGCCAGCGGGTCGTGCTCGCGATGCTCGTCGGGTCCGTGGTGACCGCGGTCGTGGCCGGCGTCGCGTACCCGGTGCTGTGGTGGGGCCACGGCCTGATCGACGTCGTGTTGGTGTCCTACCTGGTCTACCTGCGCCGGCAGGTGCGGATCGAGACCGAGATCCGGGAGCGGCGGCTCGCCCGGATGCAGCGCGTCCGCCGCGCCCAGGCCGCCGCGGCCCGCTCCCGGCCGGCCGAGCCCGTCTACCACCAGCCTCCCGCCGGCTACGCGCCGATGGAGGAGGAGTACGAGGACGAGGGGTACGCGGAGTCGTACGAGGAGCCCTACCAGCCCTACGACCCCGAGCAGGACCACGGCCCCCGTGAGCGCGTGGCCGACGGACCCGCCCGCCCGCAGGTCACCCGGGCGGGTGCCGTCCTGGTCGAGCCGGACGACGAGGACCCGGCGTTCGACGAGCTCGGCGATCCCGGCGCGCTGCCCTACCGGCGCGCGGTCGGCGAGTAGCGGCCTGATACGCTGTCGCGGCACCACCAGGGGCTGTAGCGCAGTTGGTAGCGCGCCTCGTTCGCATCGAGGAGGTCAGGGGTTCGATTCCCCTCAGCTCCACGACCTCTGGCCGATCCTGCTCGCTTGCTGACACAAGCTCGCCGGGTCGGCCGTCATTGTTTTGCGGGGGCGACCCCCGCAGACCCCACGGTGCGTGCGGTGCAGGACCCGGCGTGGCCTTCGTCCCGGGAATTCTCGTTTTTACGTCGGTTTGTCACGCACGTCCGGTGTTGCTTCGACCGCGCTCAGCGCTGCTCAGCTCGTAGCAGTTGTTCGGTGAGGCGTTTCTTGGCCAGGGCGAGGTGGCGCCGGTAGGTGCCGTAGGGCACCCCGAGTCGTCGGGCCGCGGCTTTGTGGGTGCGGGACGCCGCGATGTAGGTGGCGGTGAGAGCTTCATGTGCCTTGACGCCGGCGGCGTCGGTCCGCAGCGTGTCGAGGGCAGTGCTGATGGCGGCGCGTAGGTCCGCGGCCGGGTCGGTCGAGTCCGGCGGCACCAGGTGGGAGTGCAGCAGGACGCTGGTCGCGAACTCGCGGGGGGTGTGCCAGGTGCGCAGGGCCTCGAGCACGCCTTCCTCGAACACCGCGCGCGGGAGTTGGTCGCCCGGACCAGTGGCGGAGGCGGTCTCGGGCCAGGGCGCCATGGGCGTGGCGGTGGCGCGAGCCCGGTGTTGCACCCACTGTTCCACCGTTTGTCGCCGCCAGTCCCGGCCGAAGACATGCTGTCGCCGCCCGCCGACGTCCACGGCCGCTACCTCGCTCAGCCCGGCCTCGGCGAGGTAGCGCCGCCATCGGTCACCGTCCTCGAAGACGGTGAAGGTCACCGCGCGTCCGCGGACCCTCATCTCTTCGGCGATGGTGCGCCGGCTGATCAGGTCCATCAGGGGCGAAGGATGCTGGTGCCGGTCGGGCTGTACCGCGAAGCGGCGGATGCCCAGGTGCTCGCCCGGCCCCAGCGGAGCGGTCGCCTCGACGAGATCCCAGACCGCCGCGATCACCGGGTCCTCGGCGCGGTCCTCGGGCAGCGGCGCGTCCAGCCGCAGGATGGCCATGAACGACACGGGTGCGGCGGAGCCCGCGTAGCGGTACACGCGAAACGCCTCCGGCTGGCGGCGCACCCAGTGCGCGACCGCGACCGCCGACGCCTGGCCCTCGGCCTTCTGGGCCATGCGCAGCACGCCGGGCACGTCTTCTGGCCGCAGGGGGGTGTCCTCGACGTGCGGATGCGGTCGCCAGTCGTAGCGGTCGTCCGGGCCGCCCTGCTCGCGGAAGAGGAACATCCACTCCGCGGCCCGCAGGAGCGCGTCGTCCTCGGCGGCGGAACGCACCGCCTGCAGGCCCGCGAGCGAGACGCGGACGCGGACGTCGTCGTAGCGCTCGGGATCCCGCCAGCGCAGGTCAGCCTCGAGCGTCGCGCGCACAGCGTCGTGCGGGTACAGCCCTTCTGGCGTGGCCTCGACATAGGGCAGCTGACGCAGCCAGGAGAACACTGCCGCGGTGTCCTCGTCGCCCAGCACCGACCGCAGCAGGGGCTCGCGGGTGACATAGGCCTGCGCGACGACCTCGAGGGCACGCCGGTGGAGGGCACTCGGCAGGTCACCCACCAGCCGCTCGACGAGGGTGGTCAGCACGTCACCGGTGGGCTTCCACGGTACGCCGGGTGCCGCGGCCGGCACGGACGCGGCCAGCGAGAGGGCGAGCGGGCTGCCGCCGGCGAAGGCGACGAAGGAGTCGCGCTGCTCGGCGGGGACACCACGGGCGGCGAGCAGCGCGTCGGACTGGGCGGCGTCGAGCGGTCGCACGGCAAGTGCGGTGAACAGCCGTGCCCACCCTGGGTCCAGCGACCATTCGACGTCGGGGGCGACCCTGCTGGCCAGAACCGCGATCACCCTGTCGGCGAGCCGCGGCAGGAAGGTCTCACGCAGCCACGCCTCGAGGGGTTGGCACTGCTCGAAGGTGTCGATGAGCAGCACCGCGCCGGGTTCGGCGCACGCCGGCATGGCGGCCTCCTCCAGCCGGCGCGGATCGGCGTCGACGAACCGGGCGTCGACGTGCACCACGCGGCGGCCGGTGAGCTCGGCCTGGTGGGCGGCGTAGCGCAGCAGCGAGGACTTGCCAATGCCGCCGGGGCCGTGGAGGTAGGCCACGAGTGGCGCGTCCGCCGCTCCGGACAGCATCCGGTCGAGCACCGCGCGCTCCGGTTCCCGGCCCACCAGTGCACCGGCGCGTGCCTCGGCCAGCCGCCTCGCCAGTCCCGTCACACCCAACCCGGCTCCTCTCGTCAGGCTTGTCTCGCCGTCGAAGACCCGGCTCATGACGCGCTTCGGGGGCGAGGCGCGGCCGAGCGCGGCGGCGTCGAGCGCATGTGGCTGCGCACCGGCCCCAGCAGGTCCGCGAGGCTGGCCACCTCGATGAGGTCGAAGTACGCGCCGAGCTGCACGGGATCGAGCGACGGCGGCGAATCAGGCATGGACCTCAGTGTACTGCTTCGAATTCGAAGATCATGGCGCTGTCGGGCCGGTGTGAGCGTCCGATGTGGGCAGTGTTGGGCGCGAGTGAGCACCGCGGGACGTGGAGATCGGGCAGTGGCGTCGCGGAGGGTGGCGAGCAGGAGGACGGTGTGCCGCCGCTCGCCCAGCGGTGAGGGACGCCACTTGCTTCGAATTTGAAGCAGTAGTACTATTCCTGACAGATGCTTCGAGTTCGAAGCAATCGCTCGATGAAGGTGAGAATCCGATGAAGGCAGTGCGTTTCCACGACTACGGCGACCCCGACGTCCTGCGCTACGAGGACGTGGAGCAGCCCGTCCCCGGAGCCGGCCAGGTCCGGGTCCGCGTCGCCGCGACGTCGTTCAACTCCGTGGACGGCAACATCCGCGGAGGGTTCATGCGCGGCCCCATCCCGGTGACGTTGCCGCACACTCCCGGCTTCGACGTCGCCGGCACGGTGGACGCGCTCGGCGAGGGAGTGGCCGGTCTCGAGGTCGGTGCCGAGGTCATCGGGTTCCTGCCGATGGACAAGACCGGCGCGGCCGCGGAGTACGTCCTCGCGCCGGCGGAGGTCCTGACGTCGGCACCCACGACCGTCCCGCTGCCGGACGCCGCCGCGCTGCCGGTGGTGGGCCTGACCGCGTACCAGGCGCTGTTCGACCACGGCAACCTGGAGGCCGGACAGCGCGTGCTGATCAACGGCGCCGGCGGTGCGGTCGGTAGCTACGCCGTGCAGCTGGCCAAGAGGGCCGGAGCCCACGTCATCGCCACCGCCAGCCCCCGCAGTGCCGAGGCGGTCACCTCCGCCGGGGCGGACGAGATCGTCGACCACACCACCACCCGGGTCACCGACGCGGTGACCGAACCCGTCGACCTGGCGCTCAATCTCGCCGCGATCGACCCCGCCGAGCTGACCGCGCTCGCCGGCCTGGTTCGACCCGGCGGGGCCGTGGTGAACACGACGGTGTGGATGCCGGCGCCGTCCGACGAGGAACGCGGCGTGCGCGGCATCGACCTGTTCGTCCGCAGCGACGCCGACCAACTGGCGAAGCTGGCGGCGCTGGTCGACCGCGGTGAGCTGCGTGTCGACGTTGCCGAGCGGGTGCCGCTGTCCGAGCTGCCGGCGCTGCACGCCCGGGCCGCCGAAGGCGCGGTGCACGGCAAGGCCGTCGTCGTCCCGCCCGCGGCCTGAGTCCGAAAGGCAGAGAACCATGTCCCTGAGCCTCGACCCCCAGATCGCCGAGGCGCTGGCCCCGATGGCCGGCGCGATGGCAGACGCGACGCCACCCGCGGTAGGCGACATCGCCGCGCGCCGCGCCATGTGGGAACCGATCATCGGCGCCGCCGGAGCGGCGCAGCCGATCCCGGCCGACGTGGAGACGAGCGAGCACTACGCGACCGCCGACGACGGCGCCCAGATCAGAATGCGCTGGTACGTCAAGAACGGCGCGACACCGGGCCCGGCCGTGCTGTTCTTCCACGGCGGCGGATACATCTTCGGCCACATCGACCTGTTCGAGGGGCCGGTCGCCCGCTACGTCTCCGCCAGCGGCGTGCCGATGCTGTCAGTGGAGTACCGCCGTGCCCCCGAGCACCCCTTCCCGATCCCGCTCGAGGACTCCTACGCGGCGCTGCGCTGGCTGCACGAGCACGCCGCCGAACTGGGTGTCGACCCCGAGCGAGTCGGTGTGATGGGCGACAGCGCCGGCGGCGGCCTGGCGGCAGGGCTGACGATCCTTGCCCGGGAGCGGGGCGGCCCGCGGATCGCCCGCCAGATCCTCATCATGCCGATGCTCGACGACCGTCCCTCCACTCCCGACCCGCACATCGCGCCCTACGCGCTGTGGTCCTACGACGACAGCCGCACCGCGTGGCCAGCGCTACTCGGCGACATCGCTGGCGGCCCCGACGTCCCCGCCACGGCGGCGCCCGCTCGGCTCGAGGACGCCACCGGCCTCCCGGCGGCCTACATCGAGGTAGGCCAGCTCGACGTCTTCCGCGACGAGGACACCGCCTATGCCACCAAGCTCAGCCGCGCCGGCGTGCCGGTCGAGTTCCACCTGCATCCCGGCGCCCCACACGAGTTCGACTCCATCGCCTTCAACTCCGACGTCGCCCGGCGCGCCATCGCCGACCGCATCCGAGTCCTCACGTCGATCTGAACCGCGACCACCCAGCTCGAGACGGCTTCATCCCGCGGGATGAGGCCGTTTTCGTGTTTCCGCCCACCTCCTCAGTCCTTCACGCTCCGTGCGCGCGCCGACTCGCTCGGGTTGATTTGGCTCTCGACCGGGTGAACGTGCGGCACCGCACATGGCGGGGGGCTCAGATCGGACGACCAGCTGCCGTTCTCCCGATCGAAGAGTCACCCCCATCTACTGCCACGACTGAAGGGCATCGCTCATGACCAACGTGAACGCCGGCGCGAAGCCGGCTCGACCGGGGCGGGTGTCCAGGTTGCTGGCGGACCGCTCACTCGCCACGAAGATCCTCGCCGCCGTCGCGCTGCCGGCCGTGGTGGCGGTCGTCGTGGCTGTGCAGGGAATCGGGGTCGCCGCCGACGGCGCGGACACTTCCCACCGGATCGGCAACAACGTCACGGCGCTGCACAAGATCGAGGAGATGTCGGCCAGCCTCTCCGACGCCACCGAGGCTGCGGTCGCCTCGATGATCGACACCGACGCCGCCACGACGAAGGCCATTCTGGACGCCTTCAGCGAGCACATCGCCACGGGTGAGAAGCGGATTTCCGACTTCCAGGCCAGCAACGCCGCCAACTCCGAGTTCAGCGCGGTGCCCGCCGAGGTCGTCCAGCAGCTCGCCGACTCCGTCAGCGAGATCCACGACGTGGTCGACCAGGAGATCACCCCGCTGGTCCAGGCCGACAACTTCAACCAGGCGCTCGGCATCTACGCGGGCAAGGTCATGCCGCTGATCGACGAGCTGGACAAGCTGACCGAGCAGATGAACCAGGAGGAGATGGCCGACGCGGCGGAGGAGGTCACCGCCGTCGAGGCTGAGCGCGACAGCAACTTCCTGACCGCGCTGATCTTCCTGGTGGTCGGCTTGGGCCTCGCGGCCGGCGCTGCGCTGTTCATCGTTCGCGGGATCACCCGTCCGCTGCGCGAGGTGTCCACCGTGCTCGACGCGCTCGCCCACGGCGACCTGACCAAGCGGGTGCAGGTGTCCTCCAAGGACGAGGTCGGCGTGATGGCCACGGCCCTGAACACGGCCACGGAGAGCATGAAGGAGACCGTCTCCGCGATCTCCCAGGGGATGGTCTCCCTCGAGGCCTCCTCGCAGGAGCTGTCGACCGTGGCGACCCAGGTTGCCGCCAGCGCCGAGGAGACCAGCGCCCAGGCCGGTGT
>NZ_MSIE01000045.1 GCF_001921205.1 Actinophytocola xanthii
GACCTGGCCACCCTCACCCTCTGGCTTTGAGGACGCTCCCTAGGGACGTGGCCCGTCGGAGGAGCCTCGAACATCTCGTCGGTAGCGTTACCGCGCCGGTGCGAGTCACCGACCGGGCAGCCGACGGTGGCGTGATCGAGATCGTTGTTGATCGGTGTGATCAGTGACAGACTCAGTCGAGGACTTCTACCTCTCGACGGCCGAGCGGACCTTCGCAGCCGCACGCAGGGTTTCGGGCAATCTGCATGTCGCCCGGGACGCCACTCACGACGCGTATGTGGTGATGTTGGACCGGTGGGCGGAGCGGATGAACTGTTCCCTTGCCGACAACCAGCGCTATGTGATCGGCATCGCGGTCAAGAAGGTCGCGGACTGGTACCGAGCGCACGGGCGTTTCGTGGCACTGCCCGAGGATGACGACCCACCAGCGGTGGACCATTCCTATGACGACGTGCTCGATCAACTGTCCTTGTGTAAGGAAGTACGCCGGTTTCTGGAGGACCGACCCGTCGTGTCACGAACAGTCGGCATCCTTTACTTCCTCGAGGACTTCCCACAAGCGGAGATAGCGGAGATCATCGGCATCGATGCGTCTACCGTCCGCACCCACGTGTACCGCCTGCGGAAACAGCTACGGCCAATGGTCGAACGCATCAGCAAGCTGGACGAAAGGAGGTGACCGGGATGGCCGACCACAACGACGACACGTACGAAGACGAAGCCGCCCGTGAACTGGTTCGTCGGGCGTACGCCGCTGCCCCGGAAACGGGAGACTTCGACGCGTTGGCTGGACTCCAACGGCTTCGGTCCCGCCAGCCGGTCCCGGTGACATCGGGAAGCAACGCCGAGCCCGGCGTGGAGCCCCTCGGCGACGACGGCGGGGGTCTGCTGACCGTGATGTCGGTACACGGCGGATTTCGCATGGCCCGGCGCGAAGGAGCGACCCTCCTGTTTGGCCGGCATGTGAGCAACGTGCAGGTCGCGTTCGGAGTGGACGATCGGCGTGTGAGCCGGCTACAGGGTGAGGTGGTTTGCCGCGATGGTCAGTGGTGGCTGCGGAACCGCGGCCGAAACCCGATCCGAGCCGACTCTCGGTTCCTGTTGCCCGGCGACGAGTGGGGTCCGTTGCCGATCGGGCCGGCACAGGTGTTCGTCACTGGTGAGGAGGGCCGGCAGCACATGCTCGCGCTACATGTTGCCAGCCAGGGGGACTATCGGCGGCACCTGGACCCGGATCACGCGACCTCCCCTCCGCGTGCGTGGCCGCTGGACCAGAAGGAACGACTGGTACTCGTCGTCGTGTTCCAGCGGTACCTCCGTGGTGACGTGCTCCCCAGGCCGCTGCCTCGGCGGCGGGCCGCCGAACAACTCATGGCACTGGACGCGACCGGCGAATGGACGCCGAAGCAGGTCGAGCACGTGATGAGCGCTCTCCGGGAGCGACTGTCCAGCGCCGGTGTTTATGGCCTGACCTTGGAGGATGCTGAAACGCTGTCCCCAGACAGGTTGCAGCACAACCTGATCACCGAGCTGATGTCGTCCGCGACGCTAAGGCGCACTGACCTGTGGCTGCTCGAACGGACGGAATGATCCGTACCTTCCGCGCCCATGTTGAGCGACGTCGGCGGGCTGCCGACACGCTTCGGTGAGATCGACGTGCGAGCGCGACTACGGCAGCCGTGCGTTCGACCAGAGTTCCTCGAACTGGTGCGCCCAGTAGCGAAACCACCGGTCGCTGTCGCGGCGGGTCAGCGTGATGTGCATTCTCGAACCGGTGGCCTCGTTACGATAGCCGTGGAATTCGACGACGATGCGGCCGTCCCGGTGTGTCGGGTTGATGGCGACGATGCTGAAACCGGGGTTGTAGTCGACGAAGCGGTACGCGAAGTTGCCCGCGACCTGCCAGGACGACATCCGACGCAGCTGGCTCACGCTGGTGGACAGCGACGCCCGCAAGTCCTGGACGGGGTACTGGAGCGACTCGTCCAGCTGTCTCACGCCGAGAGCCACGGCCGCCTCGTTGTCCGGGTCGAGCACCGCCACCCGGACATCACCCGTGCCCTTGACCAGCACCAGCTCGCGGATTGCCGTGCAGTGTTGCGGGTTCAGTAGATTGATCGCAGACGGCGCGAAGATCCACAGCTGTGTCGCGTCGCGCAACAGGCTCGTGAACTGCACGTTGACGAACTCGTCGCGGTCCGCGAGCAGCCCGTCAACGGTAGGCGCCGGAGCAGCCGGCAGCGTGATCCGGAAGAGCAGCAGGGCCAACGCCGCGAACACCGCCGACCATTTCAGCGCCTCCGGTACCAGGTCGCCGATCACGCCGAGCGCGGCGAAGACCGCGGCAATCATGGTGACCACGTAGGCGTCGAGATTTCGCCCGGCCCGCACGTCGGACCACATCTGGCGCACGGCACGCATGTCGCTCACGCTCCCCGCGATCGCCGACGACGGCTGCCCACCATGCCGGCGAGCCCGCCAAGTACCCACAGCGCGACCGTGAGCACCGTCCAACCGAGCACCGTGATATCGACGGCCACAGTGGCGTCGAGGCGCACCTGCGCCAGTACGGAGCCAAGCGCGAACCCGCCGCACCAGCCGAAGAACCCATTGCCGAGTCGCCTCAACTGCGCCACCGCGGTGACGAGCAACAGTGCGCTCATCGCGATCTCGCTCGGTCGGATACCGACGAGCATGCCGTAGTGGTACAGGTCCGCCAGATCCCTGTCGAGGACCCCGATCGCGAGCGCCGTCATGCTGGCCGCCACCCCGAAACCGAGGGACGCCGCAGGAAGGCCCTTCCCCACGTAGAAGGTCAGGACAGCGCGGCGGATGTCGAACGAGTTCTCCGCCGCCTGCGCGCGGCCCGCGGCGAGCATCTTCGGATCCTGAAGGTCGTCGATGGCTGCCAGGAGGAACAACGTCAGCACAACCTGCAGCGCAAGCGCGTAGCCGGCCAGCGTCGGGAGCCCGCCCCGCACGGTGGGCTGGGCGACCGGGGCGAGCAACAACAGCAGGGCGCCGATGACCGTGAACGCGATTGCCGGGGAGCTGAGCCTGTACAGCCGCATCGTCATCCTCCCTGGCCCGGTGTCCGGACGACCGACAGATCCAATGTGGATCGTCCCTCCGGGGCCTGCGTGTGGCTGAACCAGAACGTGCACCTGGCGTTCCCGGCAACGTAGGCGAGAAGTCGACCGTTGACGGTGGTCATCACCTCATCCGCTTGCCTGTCGCACAACAGGGACGCGGACAGCTCGGCGGGTAGTTCCGCGGTGAGCACCGCGTCCTCGGCGAGCCGGACGGCGACGGCGCTCGTCGCCACGTCGGCGTGCAGCCCGACGCGGTAGACGCCGAAGGTGCTCAGCGCGTCGCCGCTGAACGAGCGCACGGACAGTGTGCACGCGACGCCGCCCAGGTGGTCAGCTGCGCTGGCGAGCACGATGCTGTACTCACCCGGCTGCAGCCTCAGCGGAACGATGCTGGGTTCCGGGCCGAACTGGCTTTCGACCGCGGCGTCCTCCTGGGTGTCGTTCCTGGACACGGCCACGTGCGCCGACGGGCTGCATCGGCCCTGGAGCCCGAGCGGCGTGGGGGAGTCCGGGACGGTGAAGGACACGACCTGGGCGCGGGAGAAACTGAGCGGGATCACCTCGTCCTGGTTCATCGGGCGCGGCCCGGGGAGCCGCTCGCGAAGTACCGTCGCGGACGCCGGCGGATCCGTCGACGTCAGGTCCTCCAACTGGAGCACCGTGATCTGGTCGTCGCGCGTACCTTCCACGACGGCCAACTCATCGACGTAGACCAGCACGTTCCCGCCACTCACGCCCACCAGGTCGCCGCCGTGCACGGACACGAGATGGCGTTCGTGCTCGGCCAGCACCACGCCGAGCCGCCCGTCGGACACCTCCGACACGCGCTCCGCGCCCTCCGGCATCAGCGGGAGGTCGGAGACCGACAACTGGTAGCTGACCTCGTCATCGGGTCGCTCGGCGCGCAGCACCACCTCGTACCACCGGTCGGAGCGGGTTCGAGCACCGACGAGCGAGCCCACCGCCGTGCCCGGAACGAGCTCCACCGTGTCCTCCGCGAGAACGTCGGCCGATCCACCGCGGGGCACCACCCGTAGGGTCAGCGACTGCGCCCGGGTCTGCGGGAGTGCGGAAACCCAGATGTCGACGACGACGGCCTGCTCGCCTCCCTGGAACGACACCCGGGTCTCGGTCTCTCCCAACGCCCCCGACGTCTCGGCGAGCCTGCCCTCCTCGGTGATCAGCAGGAACGGAAATGCTCCGAGCAGACCCAACAAGATCACGAACAACAGTGCCGAGACGCGGCGACGGATCTGAGCCCGCACTCGCAGCCACGCCTCGTTGGACGCGCGTACGCCGTCGGTCATGCTGTCGTGCGTCAGCTCGACGAGCCGGGAGCCGTGCCGCTGCTCGAGCTGTACCAGCTTCACCTCGGCCAGCCCTGTCAGCAGCGCGTTCGGCAGTCCGGCGGAGTCCTCCTCACCGACCTGGACGAACGCGCGCCGGCCGGACGACGTGATCAGCCGATGGCTCAGCCACCAGCGGACCGCCGCCTCGGCCCGATGGTTGTGGCCGACCGCCGCGGCGATCGCGTCGTCCACGAAACGCACCATCGAGTCGGTGAGGCTGACAGCGGAGCCGGAGGCGAGCACGGCCTGCACCGGGCCTTCCTGCTGCCGCACCTCCTCCCAGAGTTGGCGGCACACGATCTGTAGCTGGATCGTGTTGACGTAGCGGGCGCGTACGTGCGGCCGGACCGGGTCCACCAGCAACATGTCCATCAACGTCCGCAGGTCGCCGCTGGCAAGGGTGAGGCCCGTCGCCGTGAACGCCGCCCGGACCGCCTCCGTCGCCGCCTCCTCGGACAGCGGTTCCAGCTGGTAGCGGACGGTCAGACCGTCGTCCGGCAGGAGCCGCTCGTACGGCGCGAGCTCGGCCAGGTAGTCGCTGCGCAGGGCGATGATCGCGCGCAACCAGGTGTGCCGGTCCAGGGTCGAGGACAGGGTCGCGAAGAACTCCTCCCGCTCCACCCACAGCTCCGGGTCGGCGAATACCTCCTCGAACTGGTCGAGAACCAGGAGTACACGCCCCGCGGTGTCCGCCGGCCGGCACCGCTCGACCACGTCGTTGAGGTCACCCGGGTCGCCGGAGCCGCCGGAGATCGCGTCCCGTACGGCGCGGATGAAGGGGTTGGCCACGTTGCCGCCCCCGTCGGTGCGGGCTCCGGTACCAAGGTGCACAGCCGGCAGGACCCTGAAGTCGAACCGCTGCTCGAGGTGCGGCGCCACACCCGCCTGTACCAGCGACGACTTCCCGGTGCCGGAAGGCGCGTACAGGAGGGTTGTACTGGTCGACAGGACGAGCGAGGTGAGGTCCTCGATCTCGTTGGTCCGTCCGAAGAACCAGTCCCGCTCGTTCCGGCCGTAGGCCTGCGGCCCGGGAAACGGGTTGGTCTGGCACTGGCTGTCGACGGTCACGACGCCACCCGGGGTTTGGGCGACCGCTCGACCCGGCGCAGCAACTCGGCCAGGAAGGGACCGGCGTCGCCCCAGTGAACGTCAACGGACGAGGACGTCTTGAGGTAGACCTCGAGAAACTTCTCGGCTCGCCTGCGCCGGTCGGGCGGCATCCTGTTGTTGGCCAGCTGGATGCTGATGCTGTTGCGGGCGTTGTGCGGCTGGATCTTCTGCTGCTTCATGAGGTGGCGCATCAGAACCCGGAAGTTCCAGTCCTCGAGGCTGTAGCCGATGAACAGCAGGTTCGTGTTGGCCAACGCTCGCCGAACGTAGAGCGGGACCATCGGGTTCTTCTGGTTGTTGCGCTGGGCGAGGCTCACCGTGAAGTCCACGTAGTCGTCCTCGGTGAGCAGCAGGGAGCTGGGCGTCCGAAGGTGGCCGTGCAGGTGGAAGATCCGGGGGGTCGCGGCGGACTGTTCCCGCCGCGCGGGCCGGCCTGGCTCCGACTCGAACTGGTCGTGCCAGCGACATATCTCCACCAGGGGCTGGACACCGGTGATGGACGCGACCGCCCGCTCCAGGTAGTCGTCATAGTTCGTCGTGACGTAGATGGGCAGGCCGAGCCTGGCCAGGCGCAGGTGGTTCGCCGGGAGCCCGCCGCCGAGTTTCCGCTCGGCAACCCTCTGCTTTCGCTCGAGGTAAGCGCACACCCGCCGTTTGACGAAGGCCGGTTCGTGCGAGCTCGCGATGTACTGGGCGACCCGGGCGAGGTTGGTGACGTCGTCGAGCGGATACTCGTACCTTCTGGCCAGCACTTTCGCCAGAAGACCACCGGTCGGGAGGTAGGGGACGGCCACGCCGGCGCCAAGAAAGGGCGTACATTCCCCGTGCACCACCGAATCCACCAGGGTTTCCCACGTCTCTGGTTTCAGCGACTGCCCGTCCGCGTCGCCCTCGGCCGCGCCGGCGTTCAGAGAACTCATGAGGGCGTCATCCTCCCCGTACCCGCTGCATGTGAGGATCCTCGCGCGGGAGCGAGAAAATGTTTCGTCACGTCCCTGGGGCGGGGGGTTTCGCGACTGTTCTGAAACATCTGTCGGCCAACGCCAACCGAACAACGTCCATTCAGGACAATGGTGCTTCGTAAGCCCACTCGACCATGGGCTGCTCGAGCCGCCGCGGGGCGTGGACCCTCGTGGCGAGGGCGGAGCACCTCCGCGGCCACGGCAACGACCGAACCTGACAGCGTGTCCTCCGCGTCGCGGTACGCCGTCGTGTCCGTTCCTCGGATGGTCCGTCGCCATGCGCGTGCGTGCCCGAGCTCGGCTGAGACATGTACGCACATGGAACACGCTGTAACGGTTCGTCGGCGTCAGCCGACTTCACACGACAAGAGGCAACGTCGATGGCAGGGGGCGTCGGTGGCGGACCCTGGAAGCCTGTGCCTGATCTGAAACGGCACCTTGGGATCCTTGATGTCGGCATATCAAACGTACCGTTGTCTGGGAAGCGCCAGCGAGTCGCCTTCGGTGCCCGAATCTGGTGTCTGGGGCGAGGAAGCCGTAGTGGATGTCCGGGCGGCGGTCCAGCGGTCGGGTTGTGTCGAGGGGTGTCCGAGCTCCCGCGGACTGCGGGGGATCGCGTTCAATTAGACCGGTGGCGTGTAGGGGTTGAACGTATACCTCTACCCTGGTGAGCCATGAATAGAACAGATGCGCAGGCGATCGCGAAATCGGTCTGTGAGGAAGTCGCAGGATGGCCGACGCAGTTGATCGCGGATTTGTTGAATGATAAGCAGCGGCGATCGGTAAGTTTGAACGGCGTAGATTATACTGTTGTTATAGACGCTCTAGACGAATCCGATGACGAAAATATCATTCACGTCATCGTCTCGGTTGACGACGGCACCGCCATGGGTGCGATCCGTCCAGAAGTATGGGGTGCGTGGATTCGATCTTGACCGTCGCTCTCGCGGAAGCGATACGTCTTCCGGCGCCGGTCGACGACAACATCGCCCGCCCGTGCCGCATGATCACCAGCGGTAGGCCGATGAGCGCCGGCCTCTCGGGGCTTCTCGCCGAGTAAACCCACACCCGTTCGACGGGGTGCTCGCTCAGCGACGCCAACGAGCGGCGCGCCCAACTCCGCACCCAGCGCGGACAGCTCGAAGCACAGCTCGTAGAAGTCGAACAGCGCATCCTGCCCGCAACCTGCCGGGTCACTCTCACCGGGCCCACCATCACCGCCGCGAGCCGGACCGCCCACGACGCGGCAGTCGTCTCGCTCGGCAACGCGCGACAGCGTCGTGATCAGCGCAAACAAGCCGACAGGGAACCGGAGTCACCCGTAACGGGCGGCGACCTGTTCCCATCCTCGTGGTGCCCCCGGTGCGATTCGAACGCACACTGGACGGGTTTTGAATCCGTTGCCTCTGCCGGTTGGGCTACGGGGGCTGGCGGGCTAAGACTTTACGGGATCACCCACCCGCCCCCTCCCAGGCCCCGGCCCCACCCGCCATGACCCAGGTCACGGTGAATGTTGCCGGTTCGTTACGGTGTGGTGATCACCGTCTCTGGGGACGGCTCTCGGGGGGCTCCCGCCGGTAGGCTGGGGTTTCAGCGCACCGATACATCAGGAGGACCCCGGTGACCGAGCAGGCTGCCGAGGCCCAGTCCGGCCCGGCCGTACAGCGTAGTGTCCTTGTCGCCGAAGACGAGGCCTTGATCCGGCTCGACCTCGTCGAGATGCTCAAGGAAGAGGGCTATCACGTCGCGGGCGAGGCTGCCGACGGCGAGCAGGCTGTCGCCATGGCCACGGAGTTGCGGCCCGACCTCGTCATTCTCGACGTCAAGATGCCCAAGATGGACGGTATCGACGCCGCCGCGGCCATCGCGGGGGAGCGGATCGCCCCCGTCGTCATCCTCACGGCGTTCAGCCAGCGGGACCTGGTCGAGCGAGCGCGGGACGCGGGGGCCATGGCCTACCTCGTCAAACCGTTCGCCAAGCAGGATCTCGTGCCGGCCATCGAGCTCGCCGTCTCCCGCTTCTCCGAGCTGCACGCCCTCGAGACCGAGGTCGCCACGCTCACCGAGCGCATGGAGACCCGCAAGCTCATCGAACGGGCCAAGGGCCTCCTGATGACCAAGCAGGGCCTCACCGAGCCCGAGGCCTTCCGCTGGATCCAGCGCACGGCCATGGACCGGCGCGCCACCATGAAGGCCGTCGCCCAGGCCGTGGTGGAGAACATCAACTAGTCACCGTGAACGTCAGCAGCGCGGACTGGGGACGCTCGTCACCCAGCTGATACTGCCGTACCTCCACGGTGTGGTCCTCCACGCTCAGGCCCCCGACGGCCAGTGACAGCTTGTAGGTACCGCCCACCCCGGGACCATCCGTCGCGGTAGGGATGCCGGCGATCAGGGTGCCGTCCAGCCGCACCTCGATCCCGGTCACCCCGGCCACGGTCCCGGTGTCCCACTGCGCCTCGGTCGCGTCCGAGCGCACGGTCAGCACGAGCTGCCCCCGCCTCGGCACCGTCCGCGTGTCCAGCGGCTCACCGGCGGCGTTGCCCAGCTCGGGCACCACCTCCGGCGCGGCGTCCGGCACACGACGCTCCCGGTCCTCGGCCGCCCTCTCCGGCGCCCGCCAGGCCGGTGTGGGCGTGATCTCCAGGTACGTCTCGAGCACGGCCGCTGTCGGGTTCGCCCCGGCCGCGCGCAGGACGAACGGCGTGACCGTCGTCGAGCCGCGCGGGCCGAGCAACGCCGCCGGCACCTCGGCGACGACGGTCAGCGACGCTCCCTGGTGCCGCGCCGGTCTCGCCACGGCCGGTCTGGCCGGCACCCGCACCTCGCCGAACTGCACCGCGACCGCCCGCGGGTCCAGCTCACGGTTCACCATCAGCGTCGCGACCAGCCGTGCCCGGGTGGCCGAGCGCAGCGGCGTCCTCGCCATGCCCACGCCCGGCGCCGGGTCCCCCGGGGCCAGGACGCGCTGGGTCGCCAGGATCACCGGGGCCTCCACCACCGCCGGCCGCGGGCTCGACGGCCCGCTGAACCCGGCCGAGGCCAGGTGCACCCGCGCCTGCCGCCCGTCCGGACCGCGGAACCCCAGCAGCACCCACGCCTCCCGCCACTGCGGCACCACCGCGCGACCGGCCACCGCCAGGCCGTCCTGGTACACCCGCACCCCCGACGTCGTCAGCACGACCTCGAACAGATGCGTCACCCCTGGCCCGCGCCGCGGCGCGGGGTGGACCTCCGCCGACTGCGCCGAGGACCCTGGCACGTCCGGGGCGACGCCGACGAGCGTGCCCGCGTCCGAGACCGACACCCGCACCGAGCCGCCCGGCAGCGCAGGGTCCCGTTCCTCGGCCCGAGCGGCCCGCAGCGTCCCCACCCCGACCTGGTCCGCGCGGCCGGGAACCAGGTCGACGGTCAGCTCACCGCCCGGCCCGGCCGCGTCGGTGCGCACCACCACCCGCCCGAGCTCGCCCCGCCCTCCGCTCAGCCGCAGCGGCGTTCGCGCCCGCAGCACGGCCGTGTCCGCTCCGCAGTCCAGGTCGATCGGCAGCCCGCGACGGTCGGCCTGGCCGGCCCGCACCCGAACGCAGCCGCGGTAGCCGGACACGTGCCACCGCGACCCCGGGTAGTCCGCCGACACCGCGGACGTCCCGTTCGCCCCCGGCTCGGTGAAGTCCTCGTAGAGACCGGTCAGGCCGTTGCGCCAGGACCGGTCACCCCGTCCCGGTACGCCCGTCTCCTCCGTGGGCGGTGAGCGCCGGCCGTAGGCGTCCACGGTCCGCACCCGGATCCGGTAGCGGTGGCCGTCGTCCAGGCCGTCGAGCTGCACGTCCGGGGCCGCGACCAGGCGGACCCGCTCCCGCCCGACGCCGTCCACCCGCGCCCAGCGCACCTCGTAGCCGGACGCCCCGGCCAGTGGCCGGCCGGCCGGGACCGCGTCCGCCCAGTACACGCGCAGCTGGCCGGGTTCGGGGCTGACCAGGAGCCGGCGCGGCTGCTCGGGCCGGCGACCGGGGGCGGGGAGGACCACGCTGTCCGCGGCGTACCTCTCCACTACATGGCGTGACGACTCCTCGCCCTCGTCACGCGTTCCGGGGTCGGTCTCGCGTAGGACGACCACCGCGGACGTCACCAGGACCACGCCTGCGAGCCAGGCGAGCAGCCGCCTCCGTTTCGCCACGCATGCAGGGTATGAGCAGGCAGGAACCTCGGCGCTACCCGTTGTGAAGTTGGAACAGTGTTAAAGGGACATGACCGATTGGTGGGAGTTCGTCCGGTCAGCGGACGGTCGTGGCGGTTTCGTTGCAGTCTGGTCACGAGCGGTCCAGGCGCGTGACGAGCATGGCCAGGGGTTACTACGTTCCGCCCCAGCCCTCTGTCATCCCCGAGGGCGGGGTTCGGCATGCTATGCGCCAAAGCTCGGACGAACAGTGTGTGAATGAAGGGACGTCACGTGCGAAACCAGACGGTGAAGGCCGCGGCCCTGGTAGCAGCTGGAGTACTGCTACTGGCGGCCTGCAGCACGAACAAGGAGGAGACGCCGGCTGGCGAGGGCGGCAACAACAGCGCCGCCTGTGACACCAGCAAGGGCACGCTCGTGCTCGGCGTCATCGCTCCGCTGAGCGGCGAGCTGTCCGCGCTGGGCAAGGGCATCGAGAACTCGGCCCGGCTCGCCGTCGACGAGGCCAACGAGAAGTGCACCGTTCCCGGCTACAAGGTCGCCGTCCAGGCCGAGGACGACCAGAAGAACCCGCAGCTGGGTGCCCAGGCCGCGACCAAGCTCTCCGCGACCCCGAACGTGGTCGGCGTGGTGTCCACGCTGAACTCGTCGGTCTCCCAGACCGTGCAGCCGATCCTGGACCAGGCGGGCATCGTGCAGATCTCGCCGGCCAACACGGCCGACACGCTCACCAAGGGCGAGGACTTCCTCAACAGCCCGAAGCGGGCCTACAAGACCTACTTCCGTACCTGCACCGTCGACTCGCTGCAGGGCCCGTACGCGGCCGACTACCTCATCGAGAAGTCGGGCAAGAAGAGCATCGCGATCGTCACCGACGGTCTGACCTACGGCGAGGGCCTGGCCGACTCCTTCGCCAAGCGCGCGCAGGAGAAGGGCGCCACGATCGTCACCCGCCAGAAGGTCGGTGACAAGGACACCGACTTCTCCGGTGTGATCGCCACGGTCAAGCAGTTCAACCCGGACGCTGTCTACTTCGGAGGCCAGTACCCGCAGGCGGGTCCGTTCTCCAAGCAGCTCGCCAGTGCGGGCCTGAACGTCCCGGTGATGGGTGGCGACGGCATCTTCGACGACACCTTCATGGAGCTCGGCGGCAAGGACGGCGACCTCGCCACCTCCGTCGGCGCGCCGACCGAGGACCTGGACAGCGCCAAGGCGTTCGTCGAGGCCTACGAGGGCAAGGACTACGCCGAGGGCTTCAGCGCCTACGGTGCGTTCTCCTACGACGCCGCCAACGCGATCCTGTCCGCCCTGGGCGAGACCATCGGTGACGGCGAGTGGTCCGACGACATGCGGCCGGACCTGGTCGAGGCCGTCCAGAACTACGAGGGTGACGGTGCCACCGGCAAGGTCGCGTTCGACGAGTTCGGCGACAGCACGAACAAGGTTCTCACCGTGTACCAGGTGGGTGGCGGCGAGTGGAAGGCCGTCGAGACCGGAGAGTTCGCCGGCTGACAGGTAGATAACACTTCTTTCCACTGTGAACACGAATACGACGGCGGGGGTGGGCCCAGCCCACCCCCGCCGCCTGTGGAGGCGAATGTGACGACCCTGTTACAGCAGATCGCGAACGGGCTCGTGCAGGGCGCGACGATCGGACTGATCGCGCTCGGTTACACGATGGTGTACGGCATCATCCAGCTGATCAACTTCGCTCATGGCGAGGTGTTCATGGTCGGCACGTTCGGTGCTCTCGCGGTCTACCGCTGGGTGCTCCCGGAGAGCGTTCAGGACCAGTGGTACGTCGCCCTGCCCCTGATGCTGCTGGGCGGCATCGTGGTGGCCGTGGTGGTCGCCGTGTTGATGGAGCGGTTCGCCTACAGACCGCTGCGCAACGCACCCAGACTCGCGCCACTGATCACCGCGCTCGGGGTGTCGGTGGCGCTGCAGGAAGTTGTCCGCCTCTGGTTCCCGGACGCGGAGGCTGCCCAGTCGTTCCCGCGGGTCTTCGTCGATGCGCAGGTCGACCTCGGACCGGTCCAGATCTCCGCGACCGGGCTGCTGCTGATCGTGGTCTCGGTCGTGCTGTCGGTGCTGCTGCAGACCTACGTCAACCGCTCCAGGATGGGTCGCGCCATGCGCGCCACCTCCCAGGACCGGGACACCGCGCGCTTGATGGGCGTCAACCCCGACCGCGTCATCGTGCTCACCTTCGTCCTCGGTGCGGCGCTCGCCGGCGTCGCCGGCGTGCTCTACGGCGCCCACCTCAACTCCGTGGACACCAACGACGGTTTCCAGACCGGGATCTTCGCCTTCACCGCGGCCGTGCTCGGCGGCATCGGCAGCCTCCGCGGCGCGGTGATCGGCGCGTTCATCATCGGGCTGATCAAGACCCTGGGCGGCCAGTACCTGCCCGGGGGTACCCAGTACGACTACGTGTGGATCTTCGTGGTGCTGATCCTGGTCCTGGTGTTCCGGCCGCAGGGCCTGTTCGGTGAGGCGGAGAGGGTGCGGGCATGACGAGGTTGACCGGATTCCTTCCGCCCGCGCTCGCGCGTCCGTTCAACGCGGTGGGGGCGGCCCTGCTCGTCATCGCGGCGCTGCTGCCGTGGGCGACGTTCCTGCTCAACGACGGGGCCTTCCCGGACAAGGCGACGCTCCAGTTCTTCGACGCGCCGCTCGCGGTCACGGGCTTCCGCTGGCAGCTGCTGCTGATCGGGGTCGCCGCGCTGGTGCTGGCGTTCGTGCGGATTCCCGGCCAGGGTCGCGTGCTCCGGGCGCTCGGCTGGGGCGGCCTTGCCATCGGCGTCGTGGGTGCGATCTTCATCGCCAGCGAGGGCGGCGGCCTGGGTGCCATCACCGCGGCCGACGGCACGACGGCGTTCGGCAGCATCGTCGCCGTGCTCGGCGGCGTCGCGCTGGTCCTCGGCTCGACCGCCCTGGGCATCCCGGACATCCCGGACTGGCCGACGCGGTTCTTCGGCCTGAGCGGCTGGCCGCTGCGGCTGGCCGCGTGGGTCGTGCTGGTCGTCGCGTTCGGCGGCGTGCTCTATCTGGTGTCGCTGACGCTCACCGCCGGCGGCATCGGCGGTGCGGCCGACCCCTACGCCGGTCCGATCTTCCTCGCGTTCCTCGGGTTCGCCGGCGCACTGCTCGGCGCCCTGCACGGCGCGGGGGTCACCCGCTGGGTGTCCCGCCTGTCCGAGGAGCACCGGGGGTTCAGCATCCTGGTGCTGGTGGCCTGCGCCTTCGCCCTGCCGTTCACCGAGGCCGGCAGCCAGTACTGGATGCAGGTCGCGGCCACCATCGGCGTGTACGCGGCGACGGCGA
Source organism: Actinophytocola xanthii (assembly GCF_001921205.1). Lineage (GTDB taxonomy): Bacteria > Actinomycetota > Actinomycetes > Mycobacteriales > Pseudonocardiaceae > Actinophytocola > Actinophytocola xanthii. The sequence goes on from NZ_MSIE01000045.1 coordinate 14,018, forward strand.
TCGGGTTGAACATCGTGGTGGGCCTGGCCGGCCTGCTCGACCTCGGCTACGTCGCCTTCCTGGGCATCGGCGCGTTCGTGGCGGCCAACCTGTCCGGGGCGGGCGCCTCGGCGCTCGGCTGGGACCTGCCCTTCCCGGTGGCCGCGCTGATCGCGGCGGCCGTCGCCGGCGTCTTCGGCGCGATCGTCGGCTCGCCGACGCTGCGGGTGCGGGGTGACTACCTGGCCATCGTGACCCTCGCCTTCGGCGAGATCTTCTACCGCTCCGCCCAGAACGACATCGGCGAGCTGACCGGCGGCGCGAGCGCCATCCCCGGCATTCCGCCGATCTCGATGTTCGGTACCGCGTTCAACGAGCCGCTCGAGCTGTTCGGCGCCGAGCTGCCAAGCGGTGTCCTGTACTACTTCCTGATCGTGCTGGTGGTCGCGGCCATCATGGCGGTGTTCGCGAACCTCAAGAACAGCAGGATGGGCCGGGCCTGGATCGCGATCCGGGAGGACGAGGACGCCGCCAGGGCCATGGGCATCCGCACCGGCAAGGCGAAGATCCTCGCGTTCCTGGTCGGCGCCACGCTGGCCGGGCTCGCCGGCGCGATCTTCGTGCACAAGCTGGGCACCGCCTCCTACGAGAGCTTCCAGTTCCTGGAGTCGGTGACGCTGCTGGCCGCGGTGATCCTCGGCGGCATGGGCACGATCCCGGGCGCGGTGCTCGGCGCCTCGCTGCTGTTCGTGCTCCCGGAGAAGCTGCGGGAGTTCGACGAGTACCGGCTGCTGGTGTTCGGTCTCGCGCTGATCCTCATCATGCGTTTCCGCCCGCAGGGGCTGGTGCCCGACCGGGTCCGGCGAGCCGAGCTCGCCGGGGAGACCGCGATGGGCAAGTCCATCGAGGAGGCCGAGGAACAGGCAGTGCTCGAACACGAAGAGGCGCTCTCCGCCCAGAAGGAGGACCGGCGATGAACGCGGCACGGCACAGTGCCGAGACGGTGCTCGAGGCGAGCGGCGTCACGATGGTCTTCGGCGGTCTGACCGCGCTCAACGACGTGTCGCTGTCCCTCCCCGAGGGGCGCATCGTCGGCCTGATCGGACCCAACGGCGCGGGCAAGACGACGTTCTTCAACTGCCTGACCGGCCTGTACACCCCGACCAGGGGCGCTGTCCGGTTGCGCGGCAAGGAACTGCCGCACGACCCGGCGAAGGTGACCACGGCCGGTATCGCCAGGACGTTCCAGAACATCCGGCTGTTCCCGAACATGTCGGTGCTGGAGAACGTGCTGGTGGGCCGGCACATCCGGATGCGCCAGGGCCCGCTGGCCTCGCTCTTCCACGGACCCGGGTTCCGGCGCGACGAGCGCCGGGCCCGGGAGAAGTCGCTGGAGCTGCTCGAGTTCGTCGGGCTGCGCGGTGTGGAGGACGAGGTCGCGCGCAACCTGCCCTACGGCGACCAGCGCCGGCTGGAGATCGCGCGGGCGCTCGCGACCGAGCCGGACGTGCTGCTGCTCGACGAGCCGACCGCGGGGATGAACCCGCAGGAGACCGAGGACGCCCGGCAGCTGATCTTCCGGATCCGGGAGACCGGCATCTCGGTCGTGGTGATCGAGCACGACACGAAGTTCATCTTCAGCCTGTGCGACACCGTCTCGGTGCTGGTGCAGGGCGAGGTGCTGGTCGAGGGGTCGCCCGACGTCGTCCGCGAGGACCCGCGGGTGATCGAGGCCTACCTCGGCAAGCCACGCGAGGAGGTCGAGGCGGAGGTCGCCGAGGCCGCGGCGCACCACGGGGCCGACCACCAGGGCCCGGCAGCGGGCAGGAGGGATGACGCGTGAGCGCGCTTCTCGAGGTATCCGAGCTCAGCGTCGCCTACGGCGCGATCGAGGCCGTGCGGAGCGTGTCGTTCGTGGTCGAGGAGGGGCAGATCGTCTGCCTCATCGGCGCGAACGGCGCGGGCAAGACGACGACCCTGCGCACGATCTCCGGCCTGCTCCGGCCGCGGGCGGGGGACATCCGGTTCGACGGCGAGTCGATCGCCAAGGCACCCGCGCACCTGATCCTCGGTCGGGGCATCGCGCACTCGCCCGAGGGGCGTCGGGTGTTCGCTCGGATGACGGTCGAGGAGAACCTGCTGCTCGGGGCGTACACCCGCAGGGACGAGTCCGGTGTCCAGCAGGACATGAACCGGGTGTTCGAGCTGTTCCCGGTGCTCGGCGAGCGGCGCCAGCAGAAGGCCGGCCTGTTCTCCGGCGGCGAGCAGCAGATGCTGGCCATCGGCCGGGCGATGATGTCCCGGCCGCGGCTGCTGATGCTCGACGAGCCCTCGATGGGGCTGTCGCCGATCATGACCCAGCGCATCTTCGACACGATCAGGGAGCTGCAGCAGGGCGGGACGACGATCCTGCTGGTCGAGCAGAACGCGCTGGCGGCGCTGGCGCTGTCCGACCGCGGCTACGTCGTCGACCTCGGGCAGACCACACTCGAGGGCCCGGGGCACGACCTGCTCGCCGACGAGCGGGTGCGGGCCGCCTACCTCGGTCAGGGCTGACCTCGAACGCCACGGCGCCCCCCACCCCGACCGGGTGGGGGGCGCCGTTTCGGCTACCTGACCGGCGGCACCAGCTCGCGGACCTGCTCGGCGGTGAACCGGACGAGACCCTCGAGGTCCGGCTCGTCGGCGGCGTGCTGCAGGATGACGCGGTCGGCGCCGGCGTCCACGAGCCGCAGGGCGGCCTCGGCGACGGCACCGGCGTCGCCGGCGGCGCCGAGTTCGGGACCCGGCTCGTCGCCCCAGATCTCCTTCTCGCGCTCGAGCCGTGCCTGCGCGTCGGGCCCGGTCGTCGTGTGCATGTAGACCACCAGCTCGTGGTGGTCGGTCCGACCGGCCGCGGCCCGGCCCTCGTCGATGTGGTCGCGGGCCCGGCGGACGGCCGCCGGACCGTGGCTGGCGTGGAGGACGGTGCCGTCGGCGAGCTCACCGGACAGCCGCAGGGACCGCTCGCCTTCCGCGCCGACGAAGATCTTCGGCGGCGACGGTGGCGGCCAGTCCAGTGCCACCTCCTCCAGCCGCACGTAGCGGCCCGACGTGGTGACCCGCTCGCCCCGGAGCAGCGCGTGCAGTGCGGTCAGCTGCTCCCGCATGAGGGTCAGCGGGGACTCCGGCCGGACCCCCGCCTGGCCCATCCAGTCCTGTGCGCCGTGCCCGACGCCGAGAACCACCCGATCGGGGAACATGCGGACCAGCGTGGTGGCTTCCATCGCGGTCAGCGCCACGTTGCGCAGCGGGAGGGGCAGGATCCCGACTCCCACCCGGAGCCGGGAGCTCCAGGCCAGCGCCGCGCTCATGCTGGCGATACCGCTCTGGTAGAAGCAGTCCTCCCACAGCCACAGCTCGTCCAGGTTGGACTCCTCGGCCGCCCGCACCACCTCGCGCAGCCGTTCGGGCGGGAGCTGGGGGCGGAAGACAACGCCGAGCGCGGTCACGAGCCCGGAGGCCGTTCGCGGACGATGCAGGTGAGCCGCGCGGTGCAGGTGCGGTGGCCCTCCTCGTCGGTGATCACGATCTCGAACGTCGAGGTGCTGCGGCCCACGTGCAGGGGCGTGGCCACGCCGGTCACCAGGCCGGACCTGGCCGCGCGGTGGTGGGTACAGGACAGCTCCAGCCCCAGCGCCACCTGGTCCTCGCCGGCGTTGAGAGCCGCGGCGACCGAGCCGACGGTCTCGGCCAGGGTCGCGTTCGCGCCGCCGTGCAGCAGGCCGTAGGGCTGGAGGTTCCCCTCCACCGGCATCGTCGCGACCACCCGCTTGGGGTCCAGCTCGGTGATCTCGATACCCATCTTGGTGGGCAGCAACTGGTCGGCAATGTCATGGCGCACGCCGGGCATGCCGGGCGGGAACGCCTTGTCGGGGGTACTCGTCACGCTCTCTCCTCGCTGGCGGGCGTCACCAGTGTCGGTGCTCCACCCTAGACTCGCCATGTGCCTGAGACGCCCGACACGCGCAACCACCCGAACGCCACCCCTGACCAGCGGCTCCTGTTGGTCGACGGCCACTCCATGGCCTACCGGGCGTTCTACGCGCTCCCCAAGGAGAACTTCTCCACGGGCACGGGTCAGCACACCAACGCGGTCTACGGCTTCACCTCGATGCTGATCAACCTGCTCCGCGACGAGCAGCCGACCCACGTCGCCGTCTGCTTCGACGTCTCCCGCAAGACCTTCCGCAGCGAGCAGTACGCCGAGTACAAGGCCAACCGCTCCGCGAGCCCCGACGAGTTCAGGGGGCAGGTCAGCCTGATCGAGGAAGTGCTCCGCGTGCTCGACGTGCCGGCGCTGGCCAAGGAGGGCTACGAGGCCGACGACCTCATCGCCACGCTGACCACGCAGGCAACCGCCCAGGGCTTCGCGGTGTCCATCTGTACCGGCGACCGGGACGCGTTCCAGCTGGTCAACGAGCACGTCACGGTGCTCTACCCCTCGCGCGGCGTGTCGGAGATGGCCAGGATGACCCCGGAGGCGGTGCTGGCCAAGACCGGCGTCCAGCCCGGTCAGTACGCCGACTTCGCCGCGCTGCGGGGCGACCCGTCGGACAACCTGCCCAAGATCCCCGGGGTGGGGGAGAAGACCGTCGCCAAGTGGATCAACCAGTTCGGCTCGCTCGCCGACCTGGTGGACCGGGTCGACGAGGTCAAGGGCAAGGCCGGCGACGCGCTGCGCGAGAACCTGTCCAACGTGATGATGAACCGCCAGCTCACCGAGCTGGTTCGGGACGTCCCGCTGGACGTGACGCCCGAGGAGCTCACCCGTCGGCCGTGGGACCGGGACGCGGTGCACCGGCTGTTCGACGAGCTCGAGTTCCGGGTGCTGCGCGAGCGGCTGTTCGGCGAACTCACCACGGCCGAGCCCGAGGCCGAGCACGGGTTCGAGGTCGCCGGCGGCGCCCTGGAGCCGGGGGAGCTGCCGGGCTGGCTCGCCCGCCACGCCGGGCCTGGTACCCGGGTCGGGCTGTCCTTCCGGGACGTGTCGACGGGCGTGGCCGGGGAGTCGGTCGAGCTGAGGTCGGTCACGCTGGCGCTGGCCGACGGCACCGGCGCGTTCGTCGACGTCACCACGCTCACCGAGGACGACGAGCGCGCCCTTGCGGCCTGGCTCGCCGACCCGGCGGTGCCCAAGCTGGCCTACGACGTCAAGCGGTCGCTGCACGCCCTGCGCCACCGCGGCTGGACGCTCGAGGGCCTGGTGACCGACACCCAGCTGGCCGCCTACCTGGTGCGTCCGGGGCAGCGCTCGTTCGCACTCGACGACCTGGTGCTGCGGTACCTCAAGCGGGAGCTGCGCGTCGAGCAGCAGCCCGAGGAGCGTCAGCTCTCCCTGCTCGACGGCGAGGACGGGGACGCGGCCAAGGTCGCCGAGAGCGAGATCGTGCGTGCCAGGGCCATCGCCGAGTTGGCCGACGCGCTGGACGTGGCGCTGGAGAACACCGGCGGGGCGAAGCTGCTCGCCGAGATCGAGCTGCCGCTGCTGCACGTGCTGGCCGAGCTCGAGGCCGTCGGCATCGCCGTCGACACCGCCCAGCTCGCCTCCCTCGAGGCGCACTTCGCCGCCCGGGTCAAGAGCGCCGAGCAGGAGGCGTTCGCGGTCATCGGCAAGGAGATCAACCTCGGCTCGCCCAAACAGCTGCAGGTCGTGCTGTTCGACGAGCTGCAGATGCCCAAGACCAAGCGCACCAAGACCGGCTACACCACCGACGCCGACGCCCTGACCAGCCTGCACGAGCAGACCGAGCACCCGTTCCTGCGCCACCTGCTCGAGCACCGGGACGCGAGCAGGCTCAAGGTCACGGTCGAGGGCCTGATCAAGTCGGTGTCCGACGACGACCGGATCCACACCACCTACAGCCAGACGATCGCCGCCACCGGCCGGCTGTCCTCCACCGAGCCCAACCTGCAGAACGTGCCGATCCGCACCGACGAGGGCCGCACCATCCGGGACACGTTCGTGGTCGGCTCCGGCTTCGCCGAGCTGATGACCGCCGACTACAGCCAGATCGAGATGCGGATCATGGCCCACCTGTCCTGCGACGAGGCGCTGATCGAGGCGTTCCAGTCCGGGTTCGACTTCCACGCCGCCACCGCCGCGCGGGTGTTCTCCGTCGAGCCGACCGAGGTCAGCGGCGGGCAGCGGGCCAAGATCAAGGCGATGAACTACGGGTTGGCCTACGGCCTGTCCGCCTACGGGCTGTCCCAGCAGCTGCGGATCTCCACCGAGGAGGCCCGAGGGCTGATGGAGGAGTACTTCGACCGCTTCGGCGGCGTTCGGGACTACCTCAACGAGATCGTCGCCAAGGCGCGCAAGGACGGGTACACCTCCACGATCTTCGGTCGCCGCCGCTACCTGCCCGACCTCACCAGCGACAACCGGCAGCGCCGCGAGATGGCCGAGCGGATGGCGCTCAACGCGCCGATCCAGGGCAGCGCCGCCGACATCATCAAGGTCGCGATGCTCAACGTGCACCGCGAGCTGACCGGAGCCGGGCTGCGCACCAGGACGCTGCTCCAGGTCCACGATGAGCTCGTTCTGGAGGTCGCCGAGGGCGAGCGGGAGGCGGCCGAGGCCTTGGTGCGCAAGGGAATGGGCAGCGCCTGCGAGCTCGCCGTGCCGCTCGACGTGTCGGTCGGCTTCGGACGGTCATGGAATGACGCTGCCCACTGAGTTCCACCTGAGGCGGGCGCGCGACCTCATCGACGCGCGCTACGGCGAGCCCCTCGAGCTCGACGACCTGGCCGCCGCGGCGGGGTTCTCCCGCTACCACTTCGCCCGCGAGTTCCGCAGCGCGTTCGGGGAGACCCCCGGCGGTTACCTGAGCCGGCGCCGCGTCGAGCGGGCCAAGGACCTGCTCGCCTCGGCGAACCTCACCGTGACCGAGATCTGCGTGCTGGTCGGGTTCACCAGCCTGGGGTCCTTCTCCCGCCGGTTCACCGAGCTGGTCGGCTGCTCGCCCAGCGAGTACCGGCGACGCATGGTCGCCCGCGGCGGCCCACCGCCGATCCCCGGCTGCATCGCCATGGCCTGGACACGTCCGCTGCCCCCAGCAATCGCGGATAAGCAGCCCGAGGGGCCGCGCTCGTAGGTTGGTGTCCTCATCGAACAGGAGGGCCCCAGATGATCACCAAGCTGACCCACACCACCGTCTACGTGCTCGACCAGGACCGGGCCAAGGAGTTCTACCTGGAGAAGCTGGGGTTCGAGCTGCGGACCGACTTCGCCATGGGGGAGGGGTTCGAGGAGGGCGGCCAGGGCTTCCGGTGGCTGACCGTGAGCCCGCCCGGTCAGCCGGACCTGCAGTTCGTCCTCGCCGACTGCCGGATGGGGCACTCGCCCGAGAACGCCGAGGAGCTGCGGGCGCTCGTGGCCAAGGGCGCCCTCGGCGGCGGCGTGCTGGCCGCCGACGACTGCCACCAGACCTACAAGGAGCTCAGCGAGCGGGGCGTGGTGTTCCTGTCCGAGCCCGCCGAGCGCCCCTACGGCATCGAGGCCGTCTTCCGCGACGACTCCGGAAACATGTTCAGCCTGACCCAGGGCCACGCCACCGAGTCCTGATTTCGCGCGCCCGCACGAAAAGATCGGTAGTCTGGCAGAAGCTTCCCTGGTAGCGGAGGTCGGATGACCGGACAGCGGGCTCTCGTTCTCGGTGGGACCGGCATGCTGGCGGGTTGCGCCGAGGCGCTCGTCGCCGACGGCTGGCGTGTCGTCCTGCCCAGTCGGCGTTCCACCCCGATCGCGGACGGCAACGGCGAACACCGCAAAGCGGTATGGGTCAAGGCCGACTGGTTCGACCTGCCGGCGCTGGCCCGAGACGCGCGCGAGGCCCTCGAGGGCCCGGCCGACCTGCTCGTCGCCTGGGTGCACCGCGAGGTGCGGGTGGCCGTGCTGCGCGCCGTCGCGCCGCTGCTCGCCCCGGGCGCCCCGGTGGTGGAGGTCCACGGCAGCGCGTCGGCCAACCCGGTCGGCGGCTGCCCGGACCCGGTCCTGCCCGACCACCCCACCCAACAGATCGTCCTGGGCTTCGTGCGCCACGCGGGCCGCACCCGTTGGCTCAACCACCAGGAGATCTCGGCCGGCGTGCTGGACGGCGTCCGCCGCGCCGTGGACGGAAGGCCTCCGGCGGTGCACCAGGTGGGAGAGTTCCGCCCGGTGCACCGCTGAGCCCGCGTCGGGGCTGAGTCACCCCCCTGGCCCGGTCACCACGCCGCGCCGGTCGGCCCGCAGCACCTCCTCGTGAGCGCGCCGCAGCTCGGCACCGGGGTCGACGCCGAACTCCTCGGCGAGTCGTTCCCGCACCGTCACGTAGCAGCCCAACGCCTCCGCGAGCCGACCGGCCGTGGCCAACGCCCGCATCAGCACGGCCGCGGCGGACTCGGCCGTCGGATGGTCGACGGTCAGCCGCCGCAGTCGGTGGATCACCAGGTCCGGCCCGCCGGCACACAGCTCGGCCGCTGACCAGGCGACCACCGCGTCGAGATGCCGTCGGCGCCAGGCCTCCCGCACCCGTTCCGCCCACGCGCCGGGGACACCGCAGAACGGCTCACCGCGCCACACCGTGAGCGCCTCCCGCAGCAGCAGGAGCCGGTGGTGGTCTGCCGGCTCGCACGTCCTGGCCCGGTCGACCAACCGGTCGAACCGGTGCAGGTCGACGTCGTCGGGGTCCACACCGGCCGAGTAGCCGCCCGAGTGATACGGCAGCGGGACCGTGGCGCCGGCCTGCTCGAGCAGCCGGCGCAACCGCGTCAGGTGGCTGTGCAGGGTGCGGCGCGCGTGCGGCGGCGGTCGCTCGCCCCACACGCGTTCGACCACGGTGTCGACCGGCACCACCCGGTCCGCGTCAACCACCAACGCCGCGAGCACCGCGCAGCGCTGGGGTGGGCCGACCGCCCACACCCGTTCTCCCGAACAGATCGCCATTCTTCCGAGCACGTGAACACGCACCACGCTCATCCCCCCAGTCGCCGCCCCCCGGCGGCCCGCGTCAACAGTGCGTCAATCCTGTGACAAGCGCCAGGGGTGAGGCTAGAACGCGAAGTTGTCCAGGGGGAAAGGACTTTCGTCATGAGAAACCGAGTTCTCGCCGCGGCCGCCACCTTCGCGATGACCGCGGCGGCGGTGCTCACGTTCACCGCCCCGGCCGGTGCGGAGGTGACCGTCAAGCCGAAACCGGTGCCGGCGGCGCAGGCGCCGGACACGCCCACTCCACGGCACTGTTCGGGCCACACACCGCACAACGACATCGACCAGCGCGGCTACGCCCGGTTGGTCACCGGGGACAACGTCAACCAACGCCGGTACCCGCACACCGGCTGCGTCTCCGACGGGCAGGCCCAGCGCACGCACTCCATCGACTACCACTGCTGGCGCGACGGGGACGCGGTCACCCGCAACGGCGTCACCTACTACACGTGGACCTACCTGCGCAACGACACGACGGAGGTGCAGGGCTGGGTCAGTGACGCCTACCTGGCCAGCAACCCGAACGGAACGACGGGGAGCACGGTCCACTGCGACGACTGACCACACGGGAGGCGGCCACTGACCGCGTGGCCGCCTCCCGGCGGCACTCGTCCGGGCTCAGCGCAGGGCACCGGCCGGCCGGACCTCCCAGATCGTCCAGAGTGGACGGTAGCCCTGTCGCGCCCAGAACACCGACGCGAGGGGGTTCGGGGGGTTGTAGTACAGAAAGGTCCCCAGCGCCCCGTAGGTCGCCAGCTCGGCGTGCGCCACCGCCATCAACCGCCGCCCCACGCCCGTCCCGCGGGCCTCCGGCCGCACCGACACGCAGTTGACGTACCCCCAGCGGCCCGCCGGCAGCCGCGTCGCGCTGACCGCCCCGGGCCCGGCGTCCACCAGCCGGCAGTGGGCCAGGCCGACCGGCACCCCGTCCCGCTCGGCGAGCCAGATCGGGTCGCCCTGCTCCAGGTGTCGGCTCAGCGCCGCCCGTTTCACCGCCCGCTCGTCCGGCCGCCGCACCGCCGCACCGACCAGCGCCGAGTAGGCCAGCTCGGCCAGCTCCAGCTCGAGTGCCACGTCGAGGTCGCGCATCGTCGCCAGCCGCACGGCGGTCCCACCGGCCGGCCCGCCCACCTCGGGGTCCGCCGAGGCCTGCCGCACGGCCAGGCTCGACAGCGGCGCGAAGCCGTGCGCGAGCAACGCCCGCACCGCCTGCGCGTCCCGGCTGGGCCAGGTCACCACGCACGCCGAGTCGGGGCCGGGCGTGAGCCGGTCCAGGACCCGGCGCCATTCCCGCAGCAGGACGTCCAGCCCCGCACCGCCCGCCGCGCCGACCAGCGGGTGCAGCTCCCAGACCTCCCGGGCCGACCACAGTGTCGGCGCCGTGCCCGCCTCGTACCGGTCGCGGACCAGCACGCCGGCCACCCGTTCCCCGTCGGGCAGGGCCGCGGTCAGCACGTCCCCGTCCGGCGGCGGTGCCGCGGGCGGCAGCGACCGGTCGACGAACTCGAACCACGCGGTCTGGGCCTGCAGCAGCGCTCCGGCCACGCTCATGGAGCCTGCCGGCACACGAAGATCGCCGTGCCGGGGAACAGCGCCCCGCGCAGCGGGCTCCACTGGCCCCACACCTCGGTCAACCCGTCCGGCCACTCCGGCTCGACCAGGTCCACCAGCCGGAACCCGGCCCCGGTCAGCGCGCGCACGAAGTCGCCGAGCGTGCGGTGGTGCTCGACGTAGGTGGCCCTGCCGTCCCCGTCGACCTCCACGTAGGGGGTGCGGTCGAAGTAGGAGCCGGTGACCCGCAGCCCATCCAGGCCGGGGTCGTCCGGGAAGATCCAGCGCATCGGATGGGTCACCGCGAACACCCAGCTCCCGCCGGGCCGCAGCACCCGCGCCACCTCGCCGAACACCGACTCCAGCGACGCCACGAACGGCACCGCGCCGAACGCCGAGCAGGCGATGTCGAAGGAGCGGTCGGCGAAGGGCAGGCCCTCGGCGTTGGCCCGCACCAGCGGCACGTCGATCCCGGTGGCCTCGTTCGCCGCCGACGCGTAACGCAGCATGCCGGCCGACAGGTCCAGCCCCACCACCCGCGCGCCCTGGTCGGCGAGCCACCGGGCGCAGGGAGCGGACCCGCAGCCGACCTCGAGCACGTCCCGGCCGGCGACGTCGCCGAGCAGCCGGACGTCGGCCTCCCGCACCGCCTCCGGGCACCACACGAAGTCGGCGACGCCGAGGAACTCGCCGTGCTCCACGTGGTAGTCGTCGGCGTCGGCGTCCCACCAGGCGCTGTTGGCCGCGGCCGACTCCGCCGACGAGGCGGGCCTCCGCTCGCTGCCGACGGTGCCGAGCAGCCGTTCCGCCCTGCGGACCGCCGGGTCCTCGGTGCCGCTGTCCCGACCGGCCGGTCCGGTGCTCGGCTGGCCCGGTAACGGCATCGACATGCGTTCCCCCTCGTACGCGCGCGTGCGCTGATCGGGCACCCACGTTTGCCCGGCCGACGTGCGGCCACGTAGGATACCGGCGCGCAGTGGTTTCGCGCTGCCGTCCGTCCACCTTGCTGGGAATCAGAGTCGGTCGCGCGGCGTTGGCGGTGTCGTACACACTCGTTCGCACCCGTCGGCGAACTATGCCGCCGCGCGCCGACAACTGCAAATCCTGCCCGCCTTCTCAACCAATCCGTACCGGAGCCACCTAGCCAATGTCCACCGACACCACCACTGTCCCGGCTGACACCGCGCCGAATCAGCAGGTCGCCGTTAACGACGTCGGGACGGGGGAGGACTTCCTCGCCGCCATCGACAAGACCATCAAGTACTTCAACGATGGTGACATCGTCGAGGGCACCATCGTGAAGGTCGATCGGGACGAGGTCCTGCTCGACATCGGCTACAAGACCGAGGGGGTCATCCCCTCTCGTGAGTTGTCGATCAAGCATGACGTCGACCCGAACGAGGTCGTCAAGGTCGGTGACGAGGTCGAGGCCCTCGTCCTCCAGAAGGAGGACAAGGAGGGCCGGCTGATCCTGTCCAAGAAGCGTGCTCAGTACGAGCGCGCCTGGGGCACGATCGAGGCACTCAAGGAGTCCGACGAGCCGGTCAAGGGCACGGTCATCGAGGTCGTCAAGGGTGGTCTCATCCTGGACATCGGCCTGCGTGGCTTCCTGCCGGCATCGCTGGTCGAGATGCGCCGGGTCCGCGACCTGCAGCCCTACGTGGGCCGCGAGCTCGAGGCGAAGATCATCGAGCTGGACAAGAACCGCAACAACGTGGTGCTGTCCCGCCGCGCCTGGCTCGAGCAGACCCAGTCCGAGGTGCGCAGCGAGTTCCTCAACCAGCTGCAGCGCGGCCAGGTCCGCAAGGGCGTCGTCTCCTCGATCGTCAACTTCGGTGCGTTCGTGGACCTCGGCGGCGTCGACGGTCTGGTGCACGTGTCCGAGCTGTCCTGGAAGCACATCGACCACCCCTCCGAGGTCGTCGAGGTCGGCCAGGAGGTCACGGTCGAGGTGCTGGACGTGGACATGGAGCGCGAGCGCGTGTCGCTGTCGCTCAAGGCCACCCAGGAAGACCCGTGGCGCCAGTTCGCCCGCACCCACGCGATCGGTCAGATCGTGCCGGGCAAGGTCACCAAGCTGGTTCCGTTCGGTGCGTTCGTCCGCGTGGACGAGGGCATCGAGGGCCTGGTGCACATCTCCGAGCTGGCCGAGCGCCACGTGGAGATCCCCGAGCAGGTCGTCCAGGTCGGCAACGACGTCATGGTCAAGGTCATCGACATCGACCTCGAGCGCCGTCGGATCTCGCTGTCGCTCAAGCAGGCCAACGAGGGCTTCACTCCGGACACGGAGTTCGACCCGACGCAGTACGGCATGGCCGCCGAGTACGACAACGAGGGCAACTACATCTACCCCGAGGGCTTCGACCCGGACACCCAGGAGTGGCAGGAAGGCTTCGACAAGCAGCGCGAGGAGTGGGAGCGCCAGTACGCCGAGGCGCACACCCGCTACGAGCAGCACATGAAGCAGGTCGTGAAGGCTGCCGAGGCCGAGGCCGAGGCGGAGTCCGAGGGCGGCGCCGAAGGTGCCGACGCGGGCGACGGCAACTACTCGTCGGGTGGCGGTGACGCCCAGAAGAAGAGCGGCGGCACCCTCGCCAGCGACGAGCAGCTGGCGGCCCTGCGCGAGAAGCTCTCCGGCGGTATGTGAGTGTTGTAGACACCAAGGGCCCCGCCGCCAGGCGGGGCCCTGTGTTTATTTGTATGTGTTTATTGTTCGCTTCGCTCAGTCGCTGACCCACCGTCTTCCCTCGTCACGTCCTCGGCGCTGGCGCGCCTGCGGGCGCTCCTCAGTCCAGACGGTGGACGCTCCTTCGCTTTCGCTCACGCAGCCGCGGGCCTCACCTCGCCCGAAGGAGTTGGCTGTTGTGCGTCCCGGCATGGGCAGCTGCGCGGGGTTGTGTGCACCTGGGAGTTGACTGTTGGTGCATCCGGGCCTGGGCAGCTGCGCGGGGTCGGGTGCGCTCGGGAGTGGGTGTGCTCCCGCGCTTCCGTTGATCTCTGCTCCGGTGGCGTCCGAGGACGCCCTCGTCCTCGCCGCGTCGTCGAACCCTCGCTCGACGAAGGGTCAGCCGACCGCGGGTGCCCAGGCTCGTTCGGCGGCTGCCGCGGCGGCGCGTCTGCGTAGCCCGGCCAGGCTGTGCTTCGCCGTCGGGACGAGGATCGCCGTCCACCACGTCCGCCGGTACTCCTCGAGCGCTTGCGCGACGGCGGCGTGGTCCAGACAGTGCCTCAGGCCGGGCGCACCGAGCCGGTGCCTCCCCGGCTGCCTGCGGCGACGTGGCATGGGGCCTCCATGTGGGTGACGCGGTGGCGGTCACCGTAGGGCATCGGGTGGGCCGGTCGGCGGATCTCGTGCCGCGTGTCCGGCTGACCTGACCCGAACAGGTGGCGGCAGCGGCCGGTGATCTCCCTGCCAGAATGCGGGCATGCTGCGAGTAGGTCTGACCGGTGGCATCGGCTCCGGAAAATCCACTGTGGCCGGTCGGCTGGCCGAGCACGGTGCCGTCGTGATCGACTCCGACCGGCTCGCCCGCGAGGTCGTCGAGCCGGGAACCCCCGGGCTCGCCGCGGTGGTCGCCGCGTTCGGCACGGACATCCTCGACGAGGCGGGCGCGTTGGACCGCGCCCGGTTGGCGAGCCGGGTCTTCGCCGACGAGGAGGCGCGCAAGACCCTCACCGGCATCGTGCACCCGCTGATCGGCGAGCGGACCGCGGAACTCATGTCCGCGGCCCCGGCCGACGCGATCGTCGTGCACGACGTTCCCCTGCTGGTGGAGAACAACCTCGGGCCGGCCTACCACCTGGTGATCGTGGTGGACGCGCCGGTCGACACCCGGGTGGCGCGGGTGGTGCGCGACCGGGGCATGACCGAGGCCGACGCCCGGGCCCGGATCGCGGCCCAGGCGACCGAGGAGGCCCGGCGCGCGGCGGCGGACGTGTGGCTGGACAACGGTGGCGCCATCGACGAGGTGCTCGCCGCGGTCGACGCGCTCTGGGCGGACCGGCTGGTCCGCTACGAGGGCAACCTCCGGCTCGGCCACCACAACCGCTACGGCGGGCCTCGGCTGGTGCCCTCCGACCCCACCTGGCCGGCTCAGGCCCGCCGGTTGGCCGCCCGGATCCGCACGGCGATCGGCGACCTGTCGGCGCGGGTGGACCACATCGGCTCCACCTCGGTACCCGGCCTGCCGGCCAGGGACCTCGTCGACCTCCAGCTCGGGGTCGACTCGCTCGACCGGGCCGACGCCCTCGCCGGTGCGCTGGCCGCGGCCGGGTTCCCGCGCCACCCGGGGGGCGACCGCGACGAGCCCGACGAGTGGCGTCTGCACGTCTCCGCCGACCCGGGCCGGCTCGCGCACCTGCACGTCCGGGTGACCGGCGGACCGGGCTGGCGGCTGGCCCTGCTCGTCCCCGCCTGGCTGCGCGCCGACGACGCGGCCCGCGCCGAGTACCTGGCGGTCAAGGAGGACCTCGCCAGCCGCCACGACGGTGAGGACGACATGACCGGCTACACGCGGGACAAGAAGCCCTGGTTCGCCGAGGCGGCCTCCCGGGCGGAGGACTGGGCGCGGCGCACGGGCTGGTCGCCGGAGGCCTAGCCGCCCCTGGTGTGCATCTCGAGGTGCGGGTTGGACCGCAGCATGGCGAGCGGGACGAACGGTGTCCGGTCCCGCTCGGCGAGGCGGTCGACGGCGCCGCGGTCGGTCCTGGCCGCCCACCTGCCGGTGATCAGCTGGCGCAGCTCCTCGAACGAGGCGCCGTCCCGGAGCGGGTCGCGCAGGTTGGTGCCCTCGATCGCGTAGAGGCAGCGGAACCACATGCCGTCCGCGGTGAGCCGGCTGCGGTCGCAGGTGGCGCAGAACGGCTGGGTGGTCGAGGAGATGATCCCGAACGTCGTCCCGTCGGGCAGGGCGAACCGGTCGGCCGGCGCGACGTCGGAGGCGGGCAGGGGGGTGATCGGGCCGTAGTGCGCGGTCAGCGTCTCCAGCATGTCCGCACGCGAGAGCACCAGGTCCGGCGACCAGGTCGTGGCGCCGCCGACGTCCATGTACTCGATGAACCGCACCTCGGCCGGCACCGTGCGGGCGTACTCGACCAGGTCCACCAGCTCGTCGTCGTTGATCCCGCGCAGGGCGACGGTGTCGATCTTCGTGTCGGTGAAGCCCGCCGGCGCGATCGAGGCAAGCCCGGCCAGCACCTGCGGATGGGTGTTGCGCTGGGACAGTGTCTTGGACCGCTCGGCCCGCAGGGTGTCGAGGCTGACCGTCAGCCGGCGAAGCCCCGCCGCCCGCAGCGCCTCGACGTGGTCGGCGAGCAGCACGCCGTTGGTGGTCATGGCGAGGTCGCGCAGGGGCTTGGCGGCCAGCATGCCCACCAGCGTCGGCAGGTCGTGGCGCAGCAGCGGCTCGCCGCCGGTGACCCGGACCTTGTCCACGCCCAGCGACATGAACACGTCCACCAACGTCGAGATCTCCTCGAACGTCAGCAGGTCGCGGCGCGGGAGCCAGACGTACTCCGCCTCCGGCATGCAGTACCGGCACCGCAGGTTGCACCGGTCGGTGACCGAGATCCGCAGGTTCCGCAGGGGGCGTCGGTAGCGGTCGAGGACAGGGCCGGAGGCGTCGGTGGCTGACACCCCGTCACGGTATACACAACGGCCGACAAGCGCCAGAAACAGGAAAGCGCCTTTATCGGTCGATCAATTCAGGTGATTGCGGCACATTTCCGCGGAATCGCGGTCACCGCCCCGTGCTGAGGTAGCCGCGTTCGAACGCGACGGCAACCGCGGCGGCACGGTCCTTCACCCCGAGCTTCGCGTACACGTGCAGCAGGTGGGTCTTCACCGTCGCCTCGCTGATGAACAGCGCGGCGGCCGCCTCCCGGTTGGTCGAGCCGCGGGCGATCAGGCCGAGCACCTCCAGCTCCCGCTGCGAGAGCGGTTCCGAGACTGGCTGGCGCATCTGTCCCATGAGCCTGCTCGCCACCGCGGGGGAGAGCGCGGCCTGGCCCCGGGCAGCCGACCGCACCGCCCGGAGCAGCTCCTCGCGCGGGGCGTCCTTGAGCATGAACCCGGTCGCGCCCGCCTCGATGGCCGGCAACACATCCCGGTCGGTGTCGTAGGTGGTCAGCACGAGCACCCGCGAGGGCACGCCGCGCCTGGCCAGCTCCCGGATCGCGGTGACACCGTCGACCTCGGGCATGCGCAGGTCCATGAGGATCACGTCGGGGCGCAGTCGTTCGCCCACCGCGATCGCCTCGGCCCCGTTCGCGGCCTCGCCGAGCACCTCGAACCCGGGCTCGCCGGTGAACATGCCGCGCAGCCCGTCGCGGACGACCGGGTGGTCGTCGACGATCAGCATCGTGATGGACGTCCCGCTCACCGCGCTCCCTCCGCCGGAATGGCCGGAACGGTAGCGGACACCGCCGTTCCACCCCCCGGCTCCGACTCGATCTCCAGGCGACCGGCCAGCCGCTGCACCCGCTGCCGCATGCCGGTCAGGCCGAAACCCCCGGTCGCCGAGGCCGGAGCGCTCGCGCGCCGTCCGTTCGGCTCGAACCCGACGCCGTCGTCCCGGACGTCGAGGGTGACCAGGTCCTCCATGTAGGACAGGGTCAACCCGACCCGGGTCGCCCTGGCGTGCTTGGCCACGTTGGCCAGTGCCTCCTGCGCGGCGCGCAGCAGCGTGACCTCGACCTCCGGGTGCATGGGCCGCGCGTCGCCGGTGGTGGTCAGCACGGCCGGTACCTCGTGCGTCGAGGTCCAGTTGCGGACGACCTCGCCGATCGCGTCGGGGAGCCGCGCCTGCTCGAGCGCCGCCGGTTCGACCGCGTGCACCGAGCGGCGCGCCTCGGTGAGGCTCTCCCTGGCCAGCGCCGACGCCGTCTCGACGTGCCGCTGCCACTCGGCGCGCTGGTCGTACGCCTGCTGGGCGGCCTGGAGCTGGGTGAGGATCCCGGCCAGCCCCTGCGCCAGCGTGTCGTGGATCTCCCTGGCCATCCGCTGGCGTTCGTCGTGCACGCCGGCCTCCCGGGCCTGCACGAGCAGCTGGGCGTGCAGCGCGGCGTTCTCCTCCAGCGCCGCCTCGAGCTTGGCGTTGGCCTCGCCCAGCTCGGTCAGCGCCCGCCGCTGGCGGCGCGTGCGCTGCTCGGACTGCTCGCCGGAGTACGCGAACGTCCCGGCCACGAGCGCGTTGAACACCACCAGCACCAGCCAGGCCCACCAGGTCCGGTCGTTGATGTTGGCCACCCCGCCGATCTGGCTCGTCCCGGCCAGTGCCGCCGTGACCACGACCCCGAGGATCTGCCAGCGACCGACGAGGACCTCCATCGCCTGGATGTAGCCGATGAACGAGAAGACGCCGTACCAGGGGGACACCACCACGAGGGCGGTGGCCAGCACCATGAGGCCGGCGTAGTAGACGCCCATCAGCCCGCGCCGTGTCCGCCACTGCGGATGGGTGGTGTGCAGGACGGCGATCCACCCGACGGCCAGGACCGTGAGCGATATGACCAGGGTGGACCTGTCCGGCATTCCCCACAGCGGCTGGAGCAGGGCGATGAGGGTGCCGACGGCCAGCAGGAAGTAGGGGAGTGCCCGCAGCAGCGCCGACTCCTTGCGCTCCCAGCGTTCCTGCTGGGCGACGAGCTCCGCCTCGGTCATCTCGCACCCACTCCCAGCGGACGTCGCCCGGTGATCGTACGTCCGCGTGGAGCGGTTGCCGCACGTGTCCAGTCTCGTCGTTCGGGGTCGCCGGCGGATCGCCCGCGCGGTCAGCGTGGGCCGACCCGCCGGTGGGCGGGGGCATCAACCGATCGGTGGAGCCCAATCGGGGGACGGTTCAGTACGGCGGCCAGACGTCGAAGATGTGCTTGTGGGCGAGCCAGGCGGACAGGTCGTGGCGCAGCCTGCTGAACTCCTCGAGCGTCTTGTGCACGGTGCACAGCGCGAGGTCGGCGTCGCTCGCGCGCAGGACCCGGCCCGCCACGGCCGCCGCGAACTCCTCGCAGCGCACGATCCGGGCCGTGGTGCCGCCGGGCACGGCCAGTCCCAGGAGCAGGTCGGTCGTCTTCCAGTACCGGCCGTCGCTGGTCGCCCGGACCACGGTCAGCACGCTGGGGTTGGGCTTGGCGTGGCGGGAGCGCGGCCGGTGGTGGGTCAGCCGCAGGTTCAGCTCGGGGAGCAGCCAGGTGACCTCGGCGTCGTGGAAGGGGTCCTCCGGCGTCGGGCACTCGGTCCGCAGCCCCCACCGCTCGACCTGGCAGGTGCGCAGGCGCCGGTTGCTGCCGGTGGAGACGTAGTTGCGCGACGACGTGAAAGTGTCGACGATGTCGACCAACTGGGGGGTGATCGCCGTGGCCACGGGTCCAGAGGGTAGTCGCCGGCATGCGGTGGGTGATGATCGGATACGATTCGTTATGTCACGACTCGATTCCGAACGTATATCGATCTGAGTACGAAACTCTCGAAATCGACGAGGGCTATTGACGCCTGCCCGTCAATCGGCCGTCCAGGTGAGCGGCAGGTTCAGCCACGACTCGACCACGTGACCAGCGCCGGCGATGCCCGCGACCGCGGCGAACGTCCGCTCGAACGCGCGGTGCGCGGTCGGCGCGTCGAGCAGTCCGGCGACGTGTGCGGCGAGCACCTCGTCGATGTCCAGCACCCGTACGTCACGGCCGTCTCGGACGAGGAGGTCGAGGTAGAGGTCCACCGTCCGCCAGACCGCACCGGCCGAGGTGTCGACAACCTCGATGTCGACGATGTCGATGTAGACGTCGTAGCCGAGCTCCTTGCCCGGGTGCGGCGTCCACCGGCCCAGCCGCAGGCCGTGCTCGGGCAGCAGCCAGGAGCGGAAGTAGGCGATGTCCGGGTGGTCCGCGAGCGGGCGCGCCATGTACAGGCCGAAGTCGGTCACCCGGTAGTGGTCGACCACGCGGTCGATCCCCTTGGGGTCGGTGTTGGTCATACCGGCGACGTCGAAGAGCTCGATCTTGGGCGCGTGCACGGCCCAAGCCTGGCACGTGCGGCCCCTGCCAGCGCAAAGACCTTTCTGTCGGTGCCCGGGCGTAGCCTCGTTCCCGTGGCAATGGTGAAGGCGCACTCCGAGTTCCGACCCATCGGTGACATCCCTCGCACCGAGGGACGCTTCCGCATGGTCAGCGAGTACCAGCCGGCCGGCGACCAGCCTGCCGCCATCGACGAGCTGGAGCGGCGGGTCACCGCGGGGGAGAAGGACATCGTGTTGCTCGGTGCCACCGGCACGGGCAAGTCGGCGACCACCGCCTGGCTGATCGAGCGGCTGCAACGGCCGACGCTGCTGATCGCGCCGAACAAGACGCTGGCCGCCCAGCTGGCCAACGAGCTGCGCGAGTTCTTCCCGCACAACGCGGTCGAGTACTTCGTCAGCTACTACGACTACTACCAGCCCGAGGCGTACGTCCCGCAGACCGACACCTACATCGAGAAGGACTCCTCGATCAACGAGGACGTGGAGCGGCTGCGCCACTCCTCCACGTGGAGCCTGCTCTCGCGCCGGGACGTGATCGTCGTGGCATCGGTGTCCTGCATCTACGGCCTGGGTAGCCCGCAGGAGTATCTGGACCGGACGATCGCCCTGCAGGTGGGCCAGGAGGTCGACCGCGACATGCTGCTGCGGGCTCTCGTCGACACCCAGTACACCCGCAACGACATCGCGTTCAGCCGCGGCACCTTCCGGGTCCGGGGCGACACCGTCGAGATCATCCCGGCCTACGAGGAGCTCGCCGTCCGCATCGAGTTCTTCGGCGACGAGGTCGAGGCGCTCTACTACCTGCACCCGCTCACCGGAGAGATCGTCAAGCAGGTCGACACGCTGCGGATCTCGCCCGCCACCCACTACGTGGCCGGTCCCGAGCGGATGGAGCGGGCGATCCACGGCATCGAGGCCGAGCTCGAGACCCAGCTCGCGGCGCTGGAGAAGCAGGGCAAGCTGCTGGAGGCCCAGCGCCTGCGGATGCGCACGAGCTACGACATCGAGATGATGCGCCAGGTCGGGTTCTGCTCGGGCATCGAGAACTACTCGCGGCACATCGACTGGCGCGACGCCGGCACCGCGCCGGCGACCCTGCTCGACTACTTCCCCGAGGACTTCCTGCTGGTCATCGACGAGTCGCACGTGACGGTGCCGCAGATCGGCGGCATGTACGAGGGCGACATGTCCCGCAAGCGGACGCTGGTCGAGCACGGCTTCCGCCTGCCGAGCGCGATGGACAACCGGCCGCTGACCTGGGAGGAGTTCCAGGACCGGATCGGCCAGACGGTGTACCTGTCGGCCACGCCCGGCCCCTACGAGATGGGCCAGACCGGCGGCGAGTTCGTCGAGCAGGTCATCCGCCCGACGGGCCTGGTCGACCCCCAGGTGATCGTGAAGCCCACCGAGGGCCAGATCGACGACCTCGTGCACGAGATCCGCCTCCGCGCCGAACGCGACGAGCGCGTCCTGGTCACCACGCTGACGAAGAAGATGTCCGAGGACCTCACCGACTACCTGCTCGAGCTGGGCATCCGGGTCCGCTACCTACACTCCGAGGTCGACACCCTGCGCCGCGTGGAGCTGCTCCGCCAGCTTCGCCTGGGCGAGTTCGACGTGCTCGTCGGCATCAACCTGCTCCGCGAGGGCCTCGACCTCCCCGAGGTCTCCCTGGTCGCGATCCTCGACGCGGACAAGGAGGGCTTCCTTCGCTCGGGCACCAGCCTGGTGCAGACCATCGGCCGAGCCGCCCGAAACGTGTCCGGCGAGGTCCACATGTACGCCGACCGCATCACCGACTCGATGAAGCACGCCATCGACGAGACCAACCGCCGCCGTGCGAAGCAGATCGCCTACAACGAGGAGCGCGGTCTCGACCCCCAGCCCCTCCGCAAGAAGATCGCCGACATCCTCGACCGCGTCTACAACGAGGCCGAGGACTCCGACGCCGAGGCGGTGCCGATCGGCGGCTCCGGCCGCAACGCCTCCCGCGGGCGCCGGGCGGCCGGCGAACCGGGCGGCCGCTCCTCGGGCGTGTACGTCAAGGAGAAGGTCGGCTCCATGGCCCGCTCCGAACTGGCCGACCTCGTCCAGCAACTCACCGACCAGATGATGAACGCCGCCCGCGACCTCCAGTTCGAACTGGCCGCCCGCCTCCGCGACGAGATAGCCGACCTCAAGAAGGAACTCCGAGGCATGGACGCCGCCGGCGTCAAGTAACAGGCCCCTGACCACGGTCTCCGGCCGACCAGCGACAAGACACCGGCGCGGGCGGATACCGGTCCCGGTTCCGCCGGTGCCTCCCACTGGTTGCCCCGGTGGCCGCCCGCGGTGTCGCGGCGGGGTCTCGAGAGCGGTGGTGATCGCTGCGACGAGCTAGTCGCCCATCGGTGGTGCGTGCGCGGCTCCGATCGATATCAGCGACCGCGGCTTGGGTTCACTGTTGGGCAGCGGCCCGTCGTGCAGCCGCTTCCCATCCGGGTCCAGACCGACCGCGCGGGGTTCACCCTTGTGCCGGCATCCAGGCCGAGGAGCACGGCGAAACCGCTGCTCATCCACTATGCCGCTGGTCACGACGAGACCTACAGGCTCCTTGATCAGGAAAAGGTGACTGGCCGCCCGGTGCGGAGGGTGCGGTCGGCTCGATGCGGATTCATCCCCGGTCCGTGGAATGCAGCGGACTCGCTCGCACTGGCCCGCCCCGAACGGACCAGTGCAAGAGCAGCTCGAGGCCCGTTGTCGCGTGGCAGTCCCACCACGTATGTCAACCAACTACCGTCAAGACGGCGTCTACCAGCGAGGATACCGATCATGAGCGCACCGACACGCCGAAACCGTCGCCGGTTCAAGAAGCAGACTCCCGAACGGCAGGCGGTTGTGCCGTTCACGTCGGACGACGACGCGGCGTTGTGCTGTATCCGTCAATCGCACTTTTCGGACGAGAGCACTTCCGGTGAGGTCCAGAAGCGGGAGACGCACCGATGGGCGAACGCTTACGGTGTTCCGATCGTCGACGTCGTTGCTGCCGATGGTTTGCATTGCCCCTGGGGTCGGCGATTCGTGCGGGCGCGGGGCCCCTGGGTTTCTCGGTTCGCGACCGACGGAGAACCCTCGGCACTTGGCGGAGGGTTCTCCGTCATCAGGGTCGGCCAGGTAACCGCCAGGCCCTCGGTCAGCGGGTCGCTAGTGAAGTCGCTGCACGCGGCTCAGCACTTCGCACACTGCACCGATCCTGGTCGCCACCTGGTGGACATCGGCTCCGTCAACTGACGCCCAGAGCGCGCCATCTGGACCCTGCGTGAGCGTCGCCGGAACCTGATCGGTAGCCGGCGCAGCATGTTCGTCGTGGCCGTAACCCCTTCTCGGTGGCGGTACTGTCACCGTCCGGTAGGTGCTAGTGAGATCGAAAGCATACAAGTGATCGAGGGAAAAACTTTTGATTCATTTGATTTCCATGCCGGGTTGGAGATATGGGTATACCCGGCAAGGAATGAAGGCTGGCCAAAGACCGGGCGACTCAACGGTGATATTCCGAACAAGAATACCTATCGCGGGCAGATATTCTCTCTGGCGAATGCTGGCTGCCTCCGCGCCGTGCCAACGCGGGGACGCAACGGCGCGAACATCGCCCGATCCTTTCGCCGGAAGCCCTCATGCTTTCCTCCGACGCACGTCTATGTCACCAACGTCCCTGCCGAGCGTAGACCCCCGTGGCTGTCGCGTACGGCAGGTCGAGGAGAAGCGGTGCGTCCGTCCCCAGGACGTCCTCGTGGTCCCGTTCGATCCCGGGTTCAGCCCGACCGAGCTGAAGGCCCATCAGATGGCAGATCGATGCTGCGCAACTGGGGACGATCAAGAGGTGGTATAGGCGGGTCGGCCTTGCCTCGCGAGATCTCTACCAGTCTGCCGATGCGGACACGCATCTCCGACTTTGCCGATCGAACCATGACGATCGCGAACCCGAGCAAACTCACGACGAGCGCCACTACGGCGACGGCAGCCCAGGGGCCGACGGTTGCCCATACCGATCCGGTCACCGCTAGACACCTCTCTCCTTAAATGATCAAGATGAGAGAGGAGAGGAGGTGGATGAGATATACCTAGATCGAAAACTTGTTGTCAAGGGATGCTGGGTCCCATTAAAGGGGGTGGAGACCTTGGGTTCAGGAGTTTTCGCACGTCAGAGCAGCACCCGAACGTGTGTCACCTGAACCATAGTATTGACGTGGCGTGTGGTGTTGTCGGCTGACGGACTTGGCAGGCATCCGACGCCACCGCCGAACGCCCGCAAGAACTACGCGGGAGCGCGCCTACTACGGCGGGCAATGAGCCCACAGCAGTTCCGTCGTCTGAGGAGCTGCGTGCGGGGCCTGTTGTCGGTGCTCGGACCTACCATGCAGAGCAGGACGCGGTACGTCGACGAAGATCTGCATGGTGCGGAGTTCCGCGAGTGCGACCTGACCGGGGCACGCCTGATCGGCGTGGTCATGCAGGACGCCGTGATCGACGGGCACATCACCAACCTCGTGGTGAACGGTGTCGAGGTCACCGAGTACGTCGAGGCAGAGCGTGACCGGCGGCATCCGGTGCGGGTGTTGATCCGCTCCGAGGACCCCGCCGATCTGCGCGAGGCATCGCGTCAGCTCCATGCCGGCTGGGCCGCCACCGTCGAGCGGATCCGCCGTACGCCCGGCATCGAGCGCCGCGGCGTGAACGACGAGTGGTCGGCGGCGCAGACGATGCGCCACCTGGTCTTCGTCCACGACTCGTGGTTCCGCCGTTGCTGCCTCGGCTCGACGGACCTGTTCACGCCGATGGGCATCGGGCCGACCGACGAGCCCTACCGTGAAGCACACGGGCTCGACCCCTCACTCGATCCGGCCTTCGACGAGATCGTGCGCGTGCGCGAGGCACAGGCAGCCGAGCTCGAGGCCTGGCTCGACGAGGTCACCACCGCGCGGCTCGCAACGCCAGCGCCAGTCCCCGACGACGATGTCTGGCCGCCGTACTCCCGGGGCCGCTCGGTGCGGCAGTGCCTCGCCACGGTGCTCAACGAGACCTTCGAGCACCACCGCTTCTGCGTCCGCGACCTCGACCTGATGGAGGCACAGGACCCCGAGTCCGGCCGCTGATCTGCGTCACGGATCTCCTCGCCACGAGGCCTGCCCGCGCTGATGGCCGCCGATCGACGACAACATAGGCGCTGGCCGAGCCAGGACGGCCGCACGCCTGCCCGCAGCGGCGCGGTAGGCGCCGTGGTGGTCGTGGAACCGGTCCACCACGATCAGGTCTCCTCGGACGCTGCCGTTCACGACCTCGACCTCGCCCTCGACCTCGTGGCCGGTTCGGGTCGCTTCCGGGTACTCGAGCAGCACCTCGGCGGCGAACTCGCGCCAGTCCGGGACACCGGTGGACTTGGTCAGATCGGCGAGGTGGACGAGCACCACCTCGAGATTCACCAGCCCTCGTCGAGCGTGCAGTTCGGGCGGCACCCCCGGTTCGAACAGCAGGACCAACCGGCGAAGGTAGTCAGCCAGCTCCTGCCAGCACTCCGCCGTGCCGCACCCCGGCTCGTCGCGCCCCGAGGGCAACGCCTCGTCAAGCTCGTCGAACAGCGCTTCGGTGGTGGCAGCCAGTACCCGAACCCGGTGCTCCGCATGTCATCCACTGCCAAGGAGACAACAATGCGGTCGATACCTCACCAGAATGAGCCCCGCCTCGACGTGATCGTGTTTCTGGCGGTGCTGGCCTGCGGCCTGCTGTTGGTGTGCCTCGGCGTGCCGGTCGGGTCCCTGGCCACCGCCTCCATCGCGATGTCCGGGCTGTACGGCTCGTGGTCTTCCGGGGCGCGGCGGGCGGCGGAGGGCCGCGCCGGTGATCTGGGTCACGGATTTCCCAGCCGCGATGAGTCCGGCGGGGTGCGGCGGTCGTAGTGTCCACATCCATACCGAGGAGGACTTCCGATGCGCAGCGTGACCTATTCGATGGGCGTCTCAGTGGACGGCTACATCGCCGGGCCGGACGGGGACTTCGACTGGTCGGCGTCCGACGACGAGCTCTTCCGCTTCGCCACCGACCAGCTCCGTGAGGTCGGCGTGCACTTCATGGGCCGGCGGCTGTACGAGTTGATGCTCTACTGGGAGACGGCCGACCAGGACCCGTCGCTCGACGAGGCGCGGCTGGAGTGGGCCGCGCTCTGGAAGGCGCTCCCGAAGGTCGTGTTCTCCACCACGCTCTCGACCGTGCGGGGCAGCAACACCCGCCTGGCCTCCGGCGGCCTGGCGGAGGAGATCGAGACGTGGCGCGCCGAGCCGGGGGAGGGCAACATCGCGCTCGGCGGCGCGACCCTCGCCGCCGAGGCGGCCGCCCTCGGCCTGATCGACGAGTACCGGCCCAAGGTCCACCCGGTGCTGGTCGGCGGTGGGACCCCGTTCTTTCCCCAGCACGAGCGCCGGGTGGACCTCGAGATCGTCGAGACCCGCGCCTTCACCTCCCCCTCGAAGGTGATCTACCTCCGCTACCGCGTCGCCCGCTAGTGGATACGGGCCAGGACGGCGTGCGGCGGCAGAAGGAAGCGCGTCCGGGGTGACAGACTGCGATCTGTGAATCCGATCGTTGCGCAGGTGTTGACCATAGCCGGTGTCCTGCTCGGCGCGGCCGCCACGTTCGTGGTCACCTCGGCCACCGAGCGGACCCGTTGGCAACGGGCGCAGTCCGTCCGGTGGGATGACAAACGCCTTGTCGGATATGCGGAGTACGCCAACGCGGTCAAGCACATGGTCCGACTGTGCCGCCGCATCGCCGAGACCAAGGGACTGCTGTCGACAGGTCAACCCGTCGACATCGACTCCACCTTCGCAGCCCTCGCCGACGCGGAAACCCAACGGGCCGCGCAATGGGAGACCGTCCTGCTCCTCGGCGAACCGACGACTATCGTCGCCGCACGCGCCTGGAGCGAGCAGGTATGGCGACTGGAGCACATCCTTCGTCAGGATCACCCCGAGGCGTCCTCGTTCATCGACGCCTATCAGGAGACCATGCGGCGACGCAACCGAGTTCTACGCCCGTGCCCGCGCAGACCTCGGCATCACCAGCGGCCCGCTACCCGAGCTCACCTGGCAATCCCTTCGGCCCTCGCTCGACGAGCCCACCCCGTCCTGACGACCGGTCCAGCGCACCCGGGGACGTCACGGTATGCATGGCAACGTGAACGTTCCCCACCTATGGGCTGCCTCCGTGGTCTAGAAAAGGCGCCATGAGCCGGAGCCTGGACAGATGACCCCGCCCGAGACCGAGACGGCCACCGCGACCGAGGAACCCGAGACCACCCGGCCGCCGGCGGCAGCGCGGGTCGCCGTCGTCGCCACCTTTCTGGTCGGGGTCGGCGCGGTCGGCGCCTCCTCGGTCCTCTCGTCGGCCGGGGCCCGGGTTGTCCTGTCGCTCGCGGTGATCGCCGTGGGGTGGGGTATCGCGCGGCGGGCCGAGGAGTCACCGGTGGGGGAGCGGGTGGTCCGGGCCACCGGCACCTCGCTCGCCGTGCTCGGTGCCTACCTGTTCGGGCTCGCGCTGGTCACCGCGTCCGTGGGCAGCGGGCCGGCCGCCGTCGCGCCCTCGCCGACGATGGTCGTCCTGCTCGTCTACGGGTTCCCGACGCTGGCGCTGCTCCTGGCCACCGCCACCGGCATGCGGGCCTGGGCTTCCGGCGCCGGCGCGATCCTGCCGATGCTCGCCGTGCTCCTGCTCGCCGCGTCCGGTGCCTCCGCCGGGCTCGTGGCGGTCCTCATGCTCGGCGTCGCGGTGGTACTGCTCTGGCCGGCGGTGCGAACCCCGGCCCACTCGGTCCCGGGCAACCTCGCCGGGGCCGCCGCCGCGATGGCGGCCTCGTTCGCCTTCGGGGCGGGCAGCTCGCCGTTCGGGTCACTCGGCACCACCCAGCTCGGCGCCGCGGAGACCGAGGACACGGGCGGCGCGCTGAGCGGCGGACCCCAGGCCGCGGTCGTCGCCGGGGCGCTGCTCGTGGCGGTGGTCCTGCTGGTCGCCGCCGTCCTCCGGCGGGACCTCGCGACCGGCGTGCTCGCCGGCTCGCTGTTCGCCACGCCGCCACTGGCGCTGGTCGCCGACCCGGTCGTCGCCGACTGGCCGCTCGCGGTGCGGATCGTCCTGGTCGCGGTGCCGCTGGTCGTGGCGCTTGCCGCCGCGATCGCGACGCGGACGCCTCCACTCCGGACAGCCTCGGCGCGGGCATGGTGTGCGGTGGTGGTGGCGGGGGCCGCGGTGGCGCTGCTCACGCTGGGACTGCCGGTGCTCGGCTGGGCGCCCGTTGCGCAGGGTGCGGTTTCGCTGGTGGTGCTCGTCGGGGTGGTGGCCCTGGCGTACTGGTTACCCGGCCTCCCGGGAGCGGCGGCCGCCGTCGTGGCGTTGCTCGGCCTGGCCTGGGCCTCGCCGTGGTTCCCGCTGCTCGGCGGCGGGCTCGGCATGGACACGGGCACCCGCCCGCTCATCGGGGCGCTCGATGTCGGCGCCGCGGCGGTCGTGGTCTGGCTGCTGCTCCGCCGGCATCCCCGCGTCGGCGTCTTCGCCGCGTCGGCGTACTCCCTGGCCGCCTCCCTCGCGGCGTTCTTCGGCCTGCTGCTGTTCGACCCCGGCTACTTCGGCGGAACGACGGGGCCGTTCCCCGGCGAGTGGGCGCCGGTGCTGGTCGTCGGGCTGCCGCTGCTGCTGCTCGTGCTTCCCGCGGCGGCGCTCGCGTTCGGACGGTGGGCGGCGACCGCCCAGGCGGTCGGTGCGGTCGCGCTGGCCGCCGCCGGGTTCGTGCCGCTGAAGGTGATGGCCGCCGGGATCGGCGGGAGCGGCGTCGACGGCTACGGCGCACGCCTCGCACTGCAGCCGCTGACCCCGACCGACTGGCTGATGACCTCCAGCACGCTGTCGGAGGTCAGCGGGACCGCGGCCGTCGCGCTGCTGCTGGTGGTCCTGGCCGCCCTGGTACTGGCCGCGTCCCTGGCCGGACGCCCGTCGGCGCCGCTCGCCGCCGCGATCGCACTGGTGCTGCTCGCGACCGTGCAGGCCGCGTTGCTCACCGCGCTCGCCGAGTGGTCGGCGGACGAGGCCGAGACGCTCGGCTGGGTGCTCGGCGCCGCCGCGCTGGTGGCCGGCGCGGTGGCCTGGCTGTCGGTGCGGGTGGCGGAGCGCCGCTGACTAGGGCGGACGTGCCCTACACCGTCGTCCCGGACTCGAGCCGGAGCAGGGCCTCGTCGATCAGCGGGACGATGTCCAGGTTCGGGTTCTTGACCCAGTCCAGCGCGACGACGAGCAGCACCCCGACGATGGCGCCGACGGTCTGCCGGACCGCCGGGTCGGTCGGCTCCCGGCCGAGGCGGCGCGCGCTCAGCTCGGTCATCGTGTCGATGCCGCGGGTGATGTTGGGCAGCGACGCCGCCCACAGCTCGGGTACCGACAGGGCGAGCAGGCCGCGTCCGCGCTCGGCGTCGACCTCGCTGTCGGAGAGCCTCGCGAAGGACTCCATCATCGCGTTGCGCCAGGCTCCCAGCAGGCTCAGCTCGGCCGGCTGGGCCTCGAACGCGGCGAAGACCACCGGGTCGACGAGGTCGGTGGTGACCAGGTCCTCCTTGGTGGGGAAGTACCGGAACACCGTGCTCGGCGAGACCTCGGCTGCCTCCGCCACCTGCTCGACGGTCGTCGCGGCGAAGCCCTGCGCCCGGAACAGGCGGATGGCGTGCTGCTGGATCGCGGCCTTGGTCCTCGCCTTCTTCCGCTCACGCAACCCGCCCGGGGCCCCGCCTCCGGCGATGGCCTCAGCGATGGCCTCAGCGTTGGGTCGGGACGCCGAGCTCATGGTCCGATTCTGCTTTCCGGGCTGCCGCGGCGGCGAGCCGGGGGGCGCGCGCCGGCAGGAAGGCCAAGGTCAGCACGGCCCCCAGGACGGCCAGCCCGGCCGCGACCCAGAGCATCTGGCCGAACCCGTCCACGAACGCCGTGCGCACGTCCAGCAGCAGCTCGGGCGACCCCAGCCGCCCGGCGGCCGCGACGCCGGCGTGCACGCTCTCCCGCACGGCCGCGGCCACCCGGTCCGGTAAGCCGGACAGGTCCAGCCCGGAGGTGTAGCCGGAGTTCAGCACGCTGCCGAGAACCGCCGCGGACAGCGGGGCACCGAGCTTCTGCACGGCCTGGATGACCGCCGAGGCGACGCCCGAGCGCTCGGTGTCGACCGTTGCCAGGGCGGCGGCGGTAGCGGTGGCCAGCGCGAGGCCGGCGCCGAATCCGCCGATCGCGGTCCAGGTGGCGGCGAGGCCGTACCCTGTCGCGGCCGTGGTGCCGGTGGCCAGCACGAGCGCGGCGCCCAGCACCACGAAGCCGGCCGCCACCGTGATCTTGGCTCCGAGCTTGTCGACGAGCTTGTCGGCCAGCCCCGCACCGAGGATCATCCCGCCGAGCAGCGGGAGCAGCCGGATCCCGCTGCCCATCGGGTCGGCGCCGAGCACGGCCTGGAAGTACTGCGGGGTCGCGAACATGAGCCCGAAGAACGCGAAGAGCCCGAGGGCCGTGAGGATCGTCCCCCAGGTGAACCGGGCCGAGGAGAACAGCGAGAGGTCGACGAGTGCGCGGCCGGGGGAGCGCCGGTCCAGGGCCCGCTCCCAGAGCGCGAAGGCCCCCAGGAGCACGAGGCCGACGAGCATCCCGCCCACCGCCCCGGCCGACCCCCAACCGTCCTGACCGGCCCGGACCAGCCCGAAGGTGAGCACGGCGAGGCCGGCACTGGAGGTGAGCACGCCGACCGGGTCGAGCGCGGGCGGGACCTCGCTACGCGACTCCGGCAGCAGTACGGCCACCGCGACCAGCGCGAGCGCGATCACTGGCAGGTTCATCAGGAAGACCCAGCCCCACCAGAAGTTCGACAGCATCCAGCCGCCGACGATCGGCCCGAGCGGAAGCGCGATGAAGTTGGCCGCCGACCACACGCCGACCGCCCGTGGTCGCTCCTCCGGGGTGAACATCACCGCGAGCGCGGACAACACGAGCGGCAGCACCATCGCGGCGCCGAGCCCGAGCACGGCCTGCGCCGCGATGAACATCTCCGGCGTGGTCGAGAGCGCCGCCAGGACCGAACCGCCCGCGTACACCACGAGCGCGACGAGCAGCATCCGCTTGCGCCCGAACCGGTCGCCGAGCAGCCCGCCGGGCAGCACCCCCGCCGCGAGCACCAGCGTGTAGGCGGAGACGAACCACTGCAGCTCCGAGGCGGACGCGTGCAGCGCCGGCGCCAACGTAGACAGTGCCACCGTGAGGATCGTGACCGGCAGCGCCACCGCGATCACCACCACGCTCAACGCCCCGAGCGCCCACCACCGCCGAGCCCCGACCCCATCCATGACCCCTCCAGTTGTCACGTGAAAGCTAACTCTGAACTGAAAGTACACTGTCAGTTCAGAGCTGGCTACCACTTTCCGCGCGGCGGGAGCGCGGCTGGAGGTGCGGGCTACTCCGCGCGGTGGCGGCGACCGCGGGTGGGGCGGGCGGCGTCGGGTGACGGCGGCGCGGAGGACGGGGTGGCCGCCGGTGCGGGGGCGGTCGTGGCCGAGGCCCCGGTGCTCGGCGAGGGGCCCGGGATGGGGCGCTCGGTGGGGGGCGGGCTCGGGGTGGCGGGGTCGCTTCGGCCGGCCATCTCGCGCAGCAGCTCGTCGAAGATGGGTGTCGCCGACACGTCGTCCGGGGTCATGCGAGCTCCTAGGGGCCTGTGGAACGGACGGTGACGCCCGCACCGACACAGCGTGCCAAAGCGATCCGCCCACGATCGGGCTAACTCCTCGCCGCCCTCGTGGCCACGGCGCGTACGCGAGCTTCGACCGGTGGAGTGGCCGCGGGGCCACCGCCTAGGTGAGGATGAACCCATGACTGCGACGCTGGACGATCTTGTCAGCCTCCGGGTGGCCACTGTGGACGGGGTCGCCGAGGTGACCCTCGTCGGCCCGGGCAAGGGCAACGCCATGGGGCCGGACTTCTGGCGAGAGCTCCCCCTGGTCTTCGGCGCGCTCGACGCCGACCCCGAGGTTCGCGCGGTCATCCTGACCGGCGCCGGCCCGAACTTCTCCTACGGCCTCGACCTCCCGGCGATGATGTCCACCTGGGCACCCCTGCTCGCCGACCGCGCGCTCGCCGGACCCCGCTCGGCCTTCCTCGACGAGATCCGCGCCCTGCAGGCGGCGGTCACCTCCGTAGCCGTCTGCCGCAAGCCGGTCGTCGCCGCCGTCGCGGGGTGGTGCATCGGCGGCGGGGTCGACCTGATCGCCGCCGCCGACGTGCGGCTGGCCAGCGCCGACGCCCGGTTCAGCGTGCGCGAGGTGAAGGTGGCGATCGTGGCCGACCTCGGCAGCCTCCAGCGGCTCGCCGGGATCGTCGGCGAGGGGCACCTGCGCGAGCTCGCCTTCACCGGCAAGGACATCGACGCGAGCCGGGCGGAGCGGATCGGGCTGGTGAACGACGTCCACCCCGACCGGGACGCGGTGCTCGCCGCCGCGCGCGAGCTGGCGGGCGAGGTCGCCGCGAACCCCCCGCTGGTCGTGCAGGGCGTCAAGGACGTGCTCGGCCAACGGCGCGAGCAGCAGGTGGCCGACGGTTTGCGGTACGTGTCGGCGTGGAACGCGGCGTTCCTGCCCAGCGAGGACCTCGGCGAGGCGACCAGCGCGTTCCTCGAGCGGCGGGCCCCGCGGTTCCGGGGTGAGTGAGATGGCCAGCAGAGACAGGAGGCGACACGCGTGACGAGCGCGACCGACACGTTCCAGGCAGCCAGGGACTTCCTGCTCGAGTACCGGGAGGACTACCACCGCGCCAGCGCCGACTTCGCGTGGCCGAGCCTGACCGAGTTCAACTGGGCACTCGACTGGTTCGACGTGGTCGCCTCGCGGGAGCCGACCGCGAGCCGCCCCGCGCTCTGGATCGTCGAGGAGGACGGCCGGGAGACCCGGTGGACCTTCGCCGACCTGTCCCGACGGTCCAACCAGGTCGCCAACTGGTTACGCGCCAACGGTGTCCGGCGCGGTGACCGGGTGGTCCTCATGCTGGGCAACCAGGGTGAGCTGTGGGAGACGATTCTCGCGGCGATGAAGCTCGGCGCGGTGCTGATCCCCGCGTCGACCCTGCTGGGCGCCGCGGACCTGCGCGACCGGGTGGACCGCGGCCGGGTCGCGCACGTGGTGGCACGTGCGGAGGACACGCCGAAGTTCGCCGACGTGCCGGGCTCCTACACCAGGATCGCCGTGGGGGAGCGGGTCGAGGGCTGGCTGGCGTTCGCCGACTCGGCGGGGGCGTCGGGGGAGTTCACCCCGGACGGCGTCACCTCTGCCGAGGACACTCTGCTGCTGTACTTCACCTCCGGGACCACGGCCAAGCCCAAGCTGGTGCGGCACACCCACGTTTCCTACCCGGTCGGCCATCTGTCCACGATGTACTGGATCGGGCTCGAGCCGGGCGACGTGCACCTCAACATCTCCTCGCCGGGCTGGGCGAAGCACGCCTGGAGCAACGTCTTCGCGCCCTGGAACGCCGAGGCGACGGTGTTCATCCACAACTACTCCCGCTTCGACGCGACCGCCCTGATGTCCCAGATGGATCGCTGTGGCGTCACCTCGTTCTGCGCTCCGCCGACGGTGTGGCGGATGCTCATCCAAGCCGACCTGTCCCAGCTGCGCACGCCGCCGGCGAAGGTCGTCGGTGCCGGCGAGCCCCTCAACCCGGAGGTGATCGAGCAGGTCTCCAAGGCGTGGAACGTCACGATCCGGGACGGCTTCGGCCAGACCGAGACCTCGGTCCAGGTAGCGAACACGCCGGGTCAGCCGGTGAAGCCGGGCTCGATGGGCCGCGCCCTGCCCGGCTTCGGCATCGCGCTGCTCGACGCGGCCGGGGTGCCCAGCGACGAGGGCGAGATCTGCATCGACCTGTCCCGCCGGCCGGTCGGCCTGATGGCCGACTACGCCGACGACGAGGAACGCACCGCCGAGGTCATGCGTGAGGGCTACTACCACACCGGCGACGTCGGCTCGCGCGACGCGGACGGCTACATCACCTATGTCGGGCGCGCCGACGACGTGTTCAAGGCGTCGGACTACCGGATCTCGCCGTTCGAGCTGGAGAGCGTGCTCATCGAGCATGAGGCCGTGGCCGAGGCCGCCGTGGTCCCCTCGCCCGACCCCATCCGCCTCGCCGTGCCCAAGGCCTACGTCGTCCTGACCGCCGGGCACCGCCCGGACGCCGACACGGCCCGCTCGATCCTCGCCTTCGCCCGGGAGCACCTGGCTCCCTACAAGCGGATCCGCCGGCTCGAGTTCGCCGACCTGCCCAAGACGATCTCCGGCAAGATTCGCCGCGTCGAGCTGCGCGGTCGGGAGCGGGAGGTCCACCAGGACCCCTCGGCCACGGTCGGCGGCGAGTACCGCGAGGAGGACTTCCCCGATCTCAAGGCGTGAGGGCGATCGTCGACGGGCGCCGGGTCACCGCACGGAGAGCGCGTGCCGAAAGACGTTCCCGGGGTCCCAGCGTGACTTCGCGGCACGCAGGCGGGGGTAGTTCGCGTCGTAGTAGAGGGTGTGCCAGGGCCTGCCGGACGTGTTCTGGGTCGGGTCCGCCAGGTCGACGTCGGGGTAGTTGACGTAGGCGCCGGCCGCGGGAACGCCGCCGGTGTCGGCGTACACGTCCCGGTAGAGCTCGCGCAGCCAGTCGACGTGCCGGGCGTCCTGCGCCGGGTCGGCCCAACCCGTGAGGTAGAAGGCCAACATCGTCGAGTCGCGCCGTGCGGTCGCCGTGGCGTCCGCGCGGAGGGAGTTGATCGCGCCGCCGTAGGTGTTGAGGCTCACCGACCCGGCCGCCGTCTCGTAGCCGGTGCGGGTCAGGTGGTGGTACAGGGCGGCGCGCTGCCGCTCGGTCAGGCCGGTGCGGTGGAAGGCGGACTTCACCTTCAGCCGCCACCTCTTGCCGTCGTCCTCGACGTGTCGAAGCGTCGCCGCCAGCCAGGGCAGCGTCTCCTGGGACCGGGACGGCGTGACGTCGACGCCGTCGCTCAGCGCGGCGACCTGGTCGTCCAGCACGTGGGCCGCGTCGGCGGGGACCTGTCCGGACAGGACGTGCACGCCCGTGCTCCGGCGGTTGAGGACCAGTTCGCCGTAGAGGCTCGTTCCAGGGTCGCCGGGTGCGCTGTTGCGTTCGCACCAGGTGCCGAAGTTGCCCGCGAGTCGGTGGAAGCCGCGCTCGTCCATGCCGTCCCAGGGCCAGCTGACGTGGAAGTTCAGCACCCGTGCGGGAGGGGCGGGCAGCGACCGGAACCAGTACCGGGTGACCACGCCGAAGTTCCCCCCGCCGCCTCCGGTGTGCGCCCACCACAGCTCCCGGCGCGGATCGGACAGTTCGCTGGTGGCGACCACGGCGCCCACCTCGCCCGACTGGTCCACGACGACGACCTCGACCGCGTACAGGTGGTCGCTCGCGAGGCCGTGCAGCCGGGACAACCGGCCGTAGCCGCCGCCCGCGACGTGCCCGCCCGCCCCGACGCCGGGGCACGAGCCACCCGGGATCGTGACGCCCCAGCCGAGGTAGAGCGCGCGGTACACCTCGCCGAGCGTCGCGCCCGCCTCGACCGCGTACGCCGCCCGCCTCCGGTCGAAGTAGACACGGTTCAGGCCGGCCAGGTCGATCAGCACCCGCACCTCCGGGTCGTCGACGAACCCCTCGAACCCGTGCCCGCCGGCGCGCACCGCGACCCGGCGTCCCGAGCGGACCGCGTCCCGCACGGCGTCCACGACCGCGGCGGTGGACCCGACGACCCGCACCTCCTCCGGTGC
Organism: Actinophytocola xanthii; assembly: GCF_001921205.1. Classification (GTDB taxonomy): domain Bacteria; phylum Actinomycetota; class Actinomycetes; order Mycobacteriales; family Pseudonocardiaceae; genus Actinophytocola; species Actinophytocola xanthii. Next base: position 49,414 of record NZ_MSIE01000045.1, read on the forward strand.
GCCGACGAAGCGGCTGTTGCCCCGGCGCACGAGGTCCTCGTACCGCGGGTCGCCCGGGAGCACGTGAACCGGGCCGAGCGGCGGCGGGCAGTTCTCGGGGTCGCTGTTCGGCGACGTCGCGCCGAGGCCGGCGGTGGACGCGGCGGCGCCGGCCGCCGCGCCGGCGCGCAGGAGGTTTCGGCGGCTGTGCTGGGTCATGGCGCAAGCCTCTCGGCGCGCACGGCCCACGACGAGTAGTTTCGTCACACGAGCTGATGTGACGAAAAGGAGTCGGGGGTGGAGTGTGTCGAATGCGCGGGTTCGTTGCCGCGCGACCCGGGGCGGGGACGCCCGCGGCGGTACTGCTCGCGCGCCTGCCAGGCACGGGCGTACCGGCGCCGACGCGACCACGTCGCGGCCGGGCGACGCCGCGAACCCGCCGGTCGCCCCGCGACGACCGCCACCACCGTGCGCGAGGGCCTCGTGGAGCTCGCGATCAGGACCGCCGACGCCGCCGGTCTCGGCGCTGTCGCCATGCGCACCCTCGCCGAACGTGCCGGGCTACCAGTGCACGCGCTGTACCAGGCCGTCCATGACCGCGCCGAACTGCTCGCCGCGATGGCGGAGCGCACCATCGGCGACCGCATGCCCCAACGCCCCGCCCCGGCGGACCCGCGCGCCGCGCTCGACCAGCTTGCCCGCGACGAATGGGCGATGTACCGCCGCCACCCCTGGCTGGTCACGATCCTCGCCACCGGGCGGCCGCCGACCGGTCCCGCGGTGCTGTCCATCGTGGACCGCGCGGTCGAGGCGCTCACCCTCGCCGGCTACTCGCCGGCCGACGCGTTCGCCGGCTACCTCGCCCTCGACGGCTACGTCCAGGGGATGGCTCTGCTCGTCGACCGCGAGACCGCCGACACCACCTACCACACCTGGCGAACAGCCACCCTCCACCGCCTGGAGCGCACCGGCCGCGTCCAGCGCCACCCGTGGCTGGCCGCCGTCCGGCACAGCGACCCACGGCGAGCCGCCAGGGAGCTGGACACCTGGTTCGACTTCGGGCTCCGCCGCCTGCTCGACGGCCTGCTCCCCGCCCTCCCGTAGCCGTGGGCGCTCAGACCAAGGCGCTAGGTGACTTGGTCATGAGGTTGGTGACGGTGTGTTGGCTTGATCATGGGTGAGGCCTCCGGTGCGGTGGTGATTGCGAAGTCAGTCACCACACTCGGAGGCCTCGATGGGACACGCTAACGCTCGTTTGACCGTGCATGGACGCCTGGTGTTGGTTGAGCGGGTCGCTGCTGGCAGACCGGTCGCTCATGTGGCGAAAGAACTCGGTGTGTCCCGGCAGTGTGCGCATCGGTGGGTGCGCAGCCGCCGGGCACCGCCCGGACGCCGACACGGCTCGCTCGATCCTCGCCTTCGCCCGGGAGCACCTGGCTCCCTACAAGCGGATCCGCCGGCTCGAGTTCGCCGACCACGGCCTGCCGTCTCGTGTCCGGCTCAGTTCGCCGGGCTCGGTGTGGACGGTGCCGCGGTGATCACTGTGTTCAGGATCTGGCGGGACGTGGTGAGGTCCTCGATGGCCTGGTCGATCCGGTCGCGTTCCCGCCGCAGCCGCGCCACGAGGTCCGGACAGATCGGCACCAGTCGCTCGCCGTCCTCCCGGATGCACGGCAACACCGAGGAGATCGTCGCGGTGGACAGGCCAGCAGCCAGCAGGCCCCGGATCCGGCGCACCACGGCGACGTCGGAGGACAGGTACTCCCGGTACCCGCTTGGTCGGCGTTGCGGTTGGAGCAATCCCTGCTCCTCGTAGTAGCGCAACAGCCGTTGGCTCACTCCGCTGCGTCGGGACAACTCCCCGATCCTGATCGTCTGCACCGACACTGCGACTCCCGCCACACGGCATTGACTCTCACATTCGTGTGAGACTTTACGGTCCGCGGTGTGACGCCCACAACGATCCCACCCGGTACTCCGGCGCCCGCCACGACGAGGCGCGCGGCCCCGATCATCGTCGGTTTCCTCCTGTGCATCTTCGCGATCGGCACAGCCGAGCTGCTGGTGAGCGGCCTGTTACCGCAGATCGCGGCCAGCATGCAGGTCTCCGTGGCCAGCACCGGTCAACTCGTTACCGCATACGCCCTCGGGGTGGTGGTCGGCGGGCCGCTGATCACCGTGCTCACCGCACGGATGCCCCGCAAAGGTCTGGTTCTTGGTCTGGTCGCGTTGTTCATCGCCGGGAGCCTGGTCAGCGCGGCGGCGACCTCCTATGGCCTGCTGGTGGTCAGCCGGGTGCTGGCGGCGCTGTCGCAGGGAACCCTGTATGCGATCTCCCTGGTCGTGGTCACGGCCGTCGTGCCACCCGAGCGGGCAGGCCGGGCCATCGCCATCGTGGTTTCCGGCCTCACCGTCGCGACCGTGCTGGGTGTTCCCCTCGGCGCCCTGCTCGGCCAGGCCTTCGGCTGGCGAACACCGTTCCTCGCCGTCGCGTTGATCGCCGCCGCGGGTGGTGCGGTCCTGGCCGTGGCGATGCCGCGCACACCGGCCTCGGCCACTGGCGCCCGGTCCGAGCTTCGGGTCCTGGCGCGTCGCCCGGTGCTGTTGGCCATCACCACGACCGCCGTCGGGTTCGCCGGCGTCGGCATCGTGCTGACCTACCTCGTGCCGCTGTTGACCGAGGTCAGCGGCTTTTCTGGCGGTGCGGCGTCCGCCCTGCTGCTCGCCTACGGCGTCGGCAGCCTGCTGGGCAACCTGGCCGCCGGCCGGCTGACCGACGTTTCGCCGCTCATGACGGTGCGGATCGTGTTCCTCGGCCTGACGGTGGTCCTGGCCACCCTCCCGTTCGCGGCCACCTGGCAACCGACCACCTTCGTCGCGGTGCTGGCCTTCGGCCTGCTGGCCACTGCCACGATCGCGCCATTACAGGGCCTGCTCCTCCAGCACGCCGCCGACGCGCCCACCCTGTCGGTCACCGTCAACGTCAGCGGGTTCAACCTCGCCAACGCGTTCGGCGCCGCGCTCGGCGGGGGCATCGTCGCCGCGGGCGCGTTGCGGTGGAACGGCCTGGCCGGAGCCACCCTCGCGCTGGCCGGTCTCGGCCTGTCCTGGCTGGCCATGTCCCGCACGGCAACCGCCCCTCAGGAGGCATGATGCGCGCTGTCCAACTCGACCGGCCCGGCGGGCCCGACGCACTGACGGTGCGCGACATCCCGGTCCCCACCCGAGCAGACGGCGAGATCCTCATCCGCACCGTCGCCAGCAGCATCAATCCGGTGGACTGGAAGACCCGGACCATGGTCGGCGCCGACCGGCTGCCGATGACCCTCGGCTGGGACCTCGCCGGGGTCGTACTCGCGAGCGATCATCCCGGCTTCGGCACGGGTGACCGCGTGATCGCGATGTCCGCACAGTTCGCCACCGGCCGGGGCACCTGGACCGACATCGTCTCGCTGCCCGCCGACCTGGTCGCCGCCGCGCCGGCGACCGTCAGCCTGCCCGAAGCCGCGACGTTGCCGCTGGCCGGCCTGACCGCATTACAGGTTCTGAACAGACTGCGGCTCACACCGGGACAGACACTGCTGGTCACGGGTGCGGCAGGCGCGGTCGGAGGACTGGCCGTGCAGCTCGCCGCCCACGAAGGAATCGTCGTCCACGGCCTCGTGTCCCGACCGGAACACCTCGACGCCGTCCGTCAACTCGGAGCCGACGAGGTGACCGACCAGACGGGAGCGTTGGGCCGTTACGACGCCGTCTTCGACACAGCCGGGGTCCACGTCCCGCACGCGGTCAAGGACGGTGGTCGATACATCACCGTCGGCGCTGACGCCGTGACCGACGAACTCGCCGAGCGCACGATCGACGCCGGCCCCAACTACGTCGAGCAGGACGGCGCCGGTCTGACCCGGCTCGCCGCGCTGGTCGACGCCGGGGGACTGCGCCTGCGAATCGGCACTCACTACCCGATCCACCAGATACACCACGCACATCGACGAGCGGAGCGGGGCGGCATGCTCGGCAAGGTCGTGCTGACCTTCTGACCGCGCGCCGTCCACGAGAGCGAGTCCGCCCGCCGGAGGGGACCAGGCGCTCGCCGGGAGGGTGCCGGCGGACCCGCCCGGTCTAAGGCACTGGGCCATCCGATCTGAGTCTTTGCCCGATGCGTAGCGCTGGCGCCTGATCGACGATGAAACACGTCGGACTCGGTGGCAGGAGACGAGAATGCCCTCAGCAGTGATCGACGGACTGGCACGCGGCGCGCGGGAGCAGGACTGGCCGCCGCTGCCGGAGTGGGAGCACCGCCCGCTGCACCGGGCCGTGCTCGGCGCGCTCGGGCCGGTGGACGGCCTCCGCCTGCTGGACGTCGGCTGCGGTGTCGGCCTGCTGCTGCGCTCGGCGGAGAGCCGGGGTGCGCTGGTCGCCGGGGTCGACTCCGCCGTCGAATCGCTCGAGATCGCCCGGTGGGCGTTGCCCGAGGTCGACCTGCGGGTCGGCGACGCGACCGCGGTGCCGTTCCCCGACGCCGCCTTCGACGTGGTCACCGCGAGCACCGCGGTGCCACCCGGCGGGCGGGACCGAGTAGCCGTCCTCGCCGAGCTCGCCCGGGTGACGCGAGCCGGTGGACGGGTGGCCGTCGGAGGTTGGGCGCACCCCGCCGGCTGCTGGGCCCAGGAGTTCGGCAGCCGCCTGCGCCGGTTGGCGCCGGACGGACCGCTGACCACCGGGACCGGTGCCGAGCCCGGCCTCGCGGGTGACCTGTCCGCCGCCGGGCTGACCGTGCTCGGCGGCGGCGAGCTCGACTGCCCGGCCGTGTACCCCACCCGGGGCGCGATGTGGGCGGCGATGCTCGGGAGCGAGCAGCTGCTGCAGGTCATCGGCTTCGCGGGGGAGCGCGCCGTGCACGAGGCCTTCCTCGCCTCGGTCGAGCCCGTCGTCGCGGCGGACGGCTCGGTCCACGTCAGCAAGGCCTTCCGCTTCTCCGTCGCCGCCGTGGCCGGTCCGCCGTGTTTCGCCCAATGACGATCTTGTGAATACCGGCGAAACCGCTCAGTATCGGTGACCGGCTGTCGACAGAATGGGTGCGAGCACGACCACACCCCGAGACTGTGAGTAGTCCAATGAGCACCGAAACCGCCGTCCTCAACCCGACCCGGACCACCGAGAGCCTGCCCACCGCCCTGTGCAGCGTGGTGTGGAGCCAGGGTCACTGCTACGTCCGCGAGGGTTCCCTCGGCCGGTCGCGCTGGGTCGGGATGGACCACCGGGGACGCGCGGTCTCGCTCACCGACGCCGACCTGCGCCGCCGCGGCTGGAGCCTGCGGCGCGCGTGACCTCGCCCGCCGGCGGCGGCCCTATAGGGTCGCGCCATGGCGGAGAGCGTGCGGCCGGCCAGGCCCGAGGACGTCGACGAGCTGCCCGACCGGCTGCTGACGATCCCGAACCTGTTGAGCGTCATCCGGCTCGCCGGCGTGCCGGTGTTCCTCTGGCTGCTGCTGGTGCCGCGAGCGGACGGGTGGGCGCTCGCGATCCTCGTCTTCAGCGGCGTCTCCGACTGGGCCGACGGCAAGATCGCTCGCCGGTTCAACCAGATGAGCCGCTTCGGAGCGGTGCTCGACCCGGCCGCCGACCGCCTCTACACCCTCGCGACCATCGTCGCCTTCGTCGTGCGGGACATCGTCCCCTGGTGGATCGCCGCGATCCTGGTCGGCCGCGACCTCATGGTCGGCCTCTGCATCTGGGTGCTCGGCCGCAACGGCTTCGCCCCGCCCGAGGTCACCTACGTCGGCAAGGCGGCCACGTTCAACCTCATGTACGCGATGCCGTTGATGCTGCTGGCCCAGGGCGGCTCGACCGCGGCCACCCTCGTCCGGCCCGTCGCCTACGCCTTCGCCGTCTGGGGCGGTGCCCTGTTCCTCTGGTCCGGCCTGCTCTACCTGGTGCAGACCCGCGCGGCACTGCGGTCGGCGCCCGCCGCGCGCCCCCTCTAGGCTGTCGGCCGACATATCGCGTCGAGCGTGAAGGACGGGCCTGTGACGACGCCGGAGGACCTCAAGTACACCGAAGAGCACGAGTGGCTGGCGACCACGGCCGAGACCGTGCGGGTCGGCATCACCGACTATGCCCAACAGCAGCTCGGTGACGTGGTTTTCGTCGAGCTGCCGGAGGTCGGGCGGACCGTCAACGCGGGCGACCCGGTGGGGGAGGTCGAGTCCACCAAGAGCGTGTCGGAGATCTTCGCGCCGGTCAGCGGCGAGGTCACCGCGGTCAACACGGCCCTCGACGAGACCCCGGAGCTGATCAACAGCGACCCCTACGGCGACGGCTGGATCATCGAGCTCGCCGTCACCGACCCCGGCGCGGTCGACGCGTTGCTGGACGCGGAGGCCTACCAGGCCCTCACCGAGAAGGACTGATCGGGTACCCGCCGGGCCGCTCCGCACGCGCTGCGGGGAGTCACCGTCTGGCCTGCTGATCGAGCACGGTACGTTTGCTGTCGTAGAGGTCAGCACCAGCAGGAGGAGAGCTCAGGTGAGCACCAACGACGGGCCCGGCGTCCCGCCGGAGCAGTCTCCGGAGCGGACTTCGGTCTTCCGGGCAGACTTCTTCGCCGAGGCCGAGACCACCGAGCCGCCAGCTGAGCCGGCTGTCGCCGGTGTCGACGCCCTGCCTGCCGGCTCGGCGCTGCTGGTGGTCAAGCGCGGCCCCAACGCCGGCTCGCGCTTCCTGCTCGACCGGGACACCACCAGCGCCGGTCGCCACCCGGACAGCGACATCTTCCTCGACGACGTGACGGTCTCCCGCCGGCACGCGGAGTTCCGTCGCGAGGGCGGGGAGTTCGTCGTGATCGACGTCGGCAGCCTGAACGGCACCTACGTGAACCGGGAGCCGGTCGACCAGGCCGTGCTCGCCGGTGGCGACGAGGTGCAGATCGGCAAGTTCCGCCTGGTCTTCCTCACCGGTTCGAACGCCTCCTAGGGTCGCGCGGAGTCGGGTGTGACGGCTGCCGGGCGGCCACGAGGCGACGGGGCGGGCGCGCGGTTGAGCATCGGTGCGGTGCTCGGCCGGTTGCGTCCGGAGTTCCCCGACGTCACGATCTCCAAGATCCGTTTCCTGGAGGCCGAGGGCCTGGTCCGGCCTGCCCGAACCGCCTCCGGCTACCGCCAGTTCACCGAGCCCGACGTGGAGCGGTTGCGGTTCGTGCTGGCCGCCCAGCGCGACCACTACCTCCCGCTGAAGGTCATCAAGGAGCAGCTCGAGGCGGCCGACCGGGCGGAGACCGGGCCCCAGCCGCCGCGGCCGGTGCTGATGGCGGTCTCGCGGAACGGGCTGCCCGCCGCGGAGGAGTTCGTCGACGAGCCGGTGCGCCGGCTCACCCGGGAGGAACTGCTCGAGCAGGCCGGCATCGACGCGGTCGCGCTCGCCGAGCTGGAGCAGTACGGCCTGGTCCGGCCCGGTCCCGCGGGCTTCTACGACTCGGACTCCGTCGAGGTGGCCAGGATGGCCAGGGCGCTGGGCGAGTACGGCATCGAGCCGCGGCACCTGCGTGCCTACCGCGCCTCCGCGGACCGCGAGGTGGGGCTGCTCGAGCAGGTCGTGGCGCCGATGTTCCACCAGCACGGCGAGGAGGCCCGGGGTCGGGCGGAGGAGGCCACGCGGGAGCTGGCCGCGCTCTCGGTCGGTCTGCACACCCTGCTCGTGAAGGCTGGGTTGCGCCGGATGTCCGGCCGGTGACGACAGAGTGTCGACGGGTCCGTTACGTGCTGTTTTCGCATCGTGACGTGGATCGCTATCGGATAACACAAGCATCGGAAGCAGAAGGCGGGTAGCGTCGAGGCCAGCGATGAGCGATCCTCGAAGCATGGGTGTCCTCATCGAGCGAGCGGAGGGAGGCGATCCCGATGAGCGAGATGCGCGTCGTGGGCGTGCGGGTGGAGTTGCCCGCAAACCAACCGATCTTGCTGCTGCGCGAGACGGATGGTGAGCGTTACCTCCCGATCTGGATCGGCTCGGTGGAGGCCACCGCGATCGCCCTGGAGCAACAGGGCGTCCGGCCGGCCCGGCCGTTGACCCACGATCTGCTCAAGGACGTGATCGGTGCGCTCGGGCGCGAGCTCGAGCAGGTCCGGATCACCGACCTGCGGGAGGGCACCTTCTTCGCGGAGCTCGTGTTCGACGGCGATGTCCGGGTCTCGGCCCGGCCCAGTGACTCGGTGGCGCTCGCCCTGCGCATCGGGGTGCCGATCCATGCCGAGGACTCGGTCCTGCAGGAGGCCGGGCTGATCATCCCGGACGAGCAGGAGGACGAGGTCGAGAAGTTCCGCGAGTTCCTCGACTCGGTCTCGCCCGAGGACTTCCGCGGCGCCGACACCTAGCCGCTCGCTCGGTGCCGCTCGCTCGGTGCCGCTCGCTCGGTCCGACCCGGGGCGCAGCCTCGACCTCACGTAGAGGTTTGGACCGGTTGCCCGCGCGTCGCGTTGACCGTCAACCCCGCCGGACCTACCGTCGAACCTGAGCGAATTGCGAGGGTGTCGTTCACTCGGACCCCTCGCGGTGACTCGCGGGTGGTTGGAGAGCGGAGGCAGGCGTGGTCGAGGAAGGTCCCGTCGAGGCTGTCACCGGTGAGCAGGGAGAGCTGTTCCCTGACGAGTCGGCGCCCGACGAGCTTGTCGGCTACCGCGGTCCGGCCGCGTGCCAGATCGCCGGTATCACGTATCGCCAGCTGGACTACTGGGCCCGAACCGGACTGGTTGCCCCGACCATCCGCAGCGCGCACGGTTCCGGCTCGCAACGGTTGTACTCGTTCAAGGACATCCTGGTGCTCAAGGTGGTCAAGCGGCTGCTGGACACCGGGGTCTCGCTGCAGAACATCCGCGTCGCCGTCGACCACCTGCGCCGTCGGGGCGTGCGCGACCTGGCCAGGATCACCCTGTTCAGCGACGGCACGACGGTCTATGAATGCACCTCACCCGAGGAGATCGTCGACCTGCTCCAGGGCGGGCAGGGCGTGTTCGGGATCGCGGTGTCGGGTGCGATGCAGGAGATCAACGGCACCATTCACGAGTTCCCCGCCGAGCGCGCCGACGGCGCCGTGGTCGAGCCGGTCGCCGAGGACGAGCTCACCGCGCGCCGCAAGGCGCGCAACGCCGGGTAAGCTCACGCGCGTAGTCGTAGATCCCACGCGGGAGAGTCCGAGCGGCCGGTGCGGGTCGGCTCGGCGCCGAAGGAGCAAATCCTCCCCGGAACCTCTCAGGCACCCGAACCGCGCGGGCGAGACGCCTCTGGAAAGCGGGTGGCCGGTCCGCCCCGCCGAAGGTGCAAGTCCACCACGCGTGGACGAAGCTCTCAGGCGCACGCCGTAGCGTGCGGGGACAGAGGGGGAGGCGGTCGGACGACGGTTCGGCCTGCCCACCTTCCTCCCGGAGGCGACGTTGACCCAAGCCCGCATCCCGCTCGCCGCCCTCGAGGACGGCACCCAGTTCGCCGACCGGCACATCGGTCCGCGTGCGGACGAGGTGGCCCGGATGCTCGACGTGATCGGTGTCGGCTCGCTGGAGGAGCTGGCCGACCAGGCGGTCCCCGCCTCGATCCGGGACTCCGGGCAGGACGACGGGGCCGACGACTCCGGGGAGACCGAGCTGCCGCCGGCCGTGCCGGAGCACGTCTCGCTGGCCGAGCTGCGTGAGCTCGCCGGCCGCAACGAGCTGCACACCCAGATGATCGGCCTGGGCTACTACGGCACGCTCACCCCCGCGGTGATCCGCCGCAACGTGCTGGAGAGCCCGGCCTGGTACACCGCGTACACGCCCTACCAGCCGGAGATCTCCCAGGGCCGGCTCGAGGCGTTGCTGAACTTCCAGACGATGGTGGCCGACCTGACCGGCATGGAGCTGGCCAACGCCTCCATGCTCGACGAGTCGACGGCCGCGGCCGAGGCGATGACGCTCCTGCGCCGCGCCGGCCGGGCCCCGTCGGCCCGTTTCCTGGTCGACGCCGACACCTTCCCCCAGACGATCGCCGTGATCGAGACCCGGGCCGAGCCGCTGGGTATCGAGGTGGAGGTCGTGGACCTCACCGCAGGCCTGCCCGAGGGCGACTTCTTCGGCCTGCTGCTGTCCCAGCCGGCGGCCTCCGGCGCGGTCCGGGACGACTCCGCCCTGGTCGAGGCCGCGCACGAGCGCGGGGCGCAGGTCGTCGTCGCGGCCGACATCCTCTCGCTGACCCTGCTCCGGCCGCCGGGGGAGATCGGCGCTGACGTGGTGGTCGGCAGCACCCAGCGCTTCGGCGTCCCGATGGGCTTCGGCGGCCCGCACGCCGGCTACCTCGCCGTGCGCAAGGGCCTGGAGCGGCAGCTGCCGGGGCGCCTGGTCGGGGTGAGCGTGGACGCCGACGGCAACCGCGCCTACCGGCTCGCGCTGCAGACCCGCGAGCAGCACATCCGCCGGGAGAAGGCCACCAGCAACATCTGCACGGCACAGGTGCTGCTCGCCATCGTGGCCTCGATGTACGCGGTGTACCACGGGCCCGAGGGGCTCCGCTCGATCGCGACCAGGACGCACCGGATGGCCGCGGTCCTGGCCGCCGGCCTGCGCGCAGGTGGGGTCGAGGTCGTGCACGACACCTTCTTCGACACGCTCACCCTGCGCCTCCCGGGTCGGGCCGCCGAGGTCGTGGCGAGCGCGCGGGACCGGGGCATCAACATCCGCCACGTCTCGGCGGACCTGGTGTCGGTCGCCTGCGACGAGACCACCACCCGGACCCACCTGAAGAAGCTGTGGGCGGCGTTCGGGGTGAGCGGCGCCGACGTCGACGCGCTGGACGCCGAGACCGCCGACGCCTACCCGGCGGAGCTGGCCCGGACCTCGGCCTACCTGACCCACCCGGTGTTCTCCACCCACCGTTCGGAGACCTCGCTGCTGCGGTACCTGCGCGCGCTCTCGGACAAGGACGTGGCGCTGGACCGGAGCATGATCCCGCTGGGCTCCTGCACGATGAAGCTGAACGCGACGGCGGAGATGGAGCCGATCACCTGGCCGGCCTTCGCCGAGCTGCACCCGTTCGCCCCCGCCTCGGACGCGGCCGGGTTGCTGCGCGTGGTGGCCGACCTGGAGGGCTGGCTGGCCCGGCTGACCGGCTACGACGCGGTGAGCCTGCAGCCCAACGCCGGCAGCCAGGGCGAGTTCGCCGGTCTGCTCGCGATCCGGGCCTACCACCGCAGCCGCGGCGAGAGCGCCCGCGACGTGTGCCTGATCCCGGCCAGCGCGCACGGCACGAACGCGGCCAGCGCCGCGATGGCCGGTATGCGCGTGGTCGTGGTCCGCTGCGACGACGAGGGGAACATCGACCTGGACCACCTGCGGTCCACCGTCGACCAGCACCGGGCCGACCTGGCCTGCATCATGATCACCTACCCCTCGACGCACGGCGTGTACGAGGACACCGTGCGCGAGGTGTGCGCCGCGGTGCACGACGCGGGCGGCCAGGTCTACGTGGACGGGGCGAACCTCAACGCGCTGATCGGCCTGGCCCGCTTCGGCAGGTTCGGCGCGGACGTCTCGCACCTCAACCTGCACAAGACGTTCTGCATCCCGCACGGCGGCGGCGGTCCCGGGGTCGGTCCGATCGGCGTGCGCGAGCACCTGGCGCCGTTCCTGCCCAACCACCCGCTGCAGCCGGCCGCCGGCCCGGCGACCGGGGTGGGCCCGATCAGCGCCGCACCGTGGGGGAGCGCCTCGATTCTGCCGATCTCCTGGGCCTACGTGCGGATGATGGGCTTCGAGGGCCTGCGCCGCGCGACGATGACCGCGGTGGCCGCCGCGAACTACGTCGCCGCCCGCCTCACCGGGCACTACCCGGTGCTCTACACCGGCGCGCACGGCCGGGTCGCGCACGAGTGCATTCTGGACCTGCGGGGCATCACGAAGGCCAGCGGCATCACGGTGGACGACGTGGCCAAGCGGCTGGCCGACTACGGCCTGCACGCGCCGACGATGTCGTTCCCGGTGGCCGGCACGCTGATGGTGGAGCCGACCGAGAGCGAGGACCTCGCCGAGCTCGACCGCTTCTGCGACGCCATGATCGCCATCCGGCGCGAGATCGAGCGGGTGGCGGCGGGGGACTGGCCGGCCGAGGACAACCCGCTGCGCAACGCCCCGCACACCGCCGAGTCGATCGCCGGCAAGTGGGACCACCCCTACAGCCGCGAGGAGGCCGCCTACCCGACCGGCTCCACCGGCCCGAAGCTGTGGCCGCCGGTCCGCCGCATCGACGGCGCCAAGGGCGACCGCAATCTGGTCTGCTCCTGCCCGCCGATCGAGGCCTACCAGTCCTGAACCCGGCCGGTGGCGACGACCGCCTCGGCCAGGAGCTCGTCGCACAAAGAGATCAACCGGGCCCGCAGCGGGGCCGCTCGGGCCGTGAACGCCGCCTGCCGGCGCGCGTACTCGGCCCGGCCCCGTGCGGTCTCGATCTCCACCGGCTCGTACCCGAGCGCGCTCAGGTCGTAGGGGCTCGCGCACATGTCCAGCACCCGGATGTCGTGCGCGAGCTCGAAGCAGTCGGCCACCAGGTCGGACGGGGCGAACGGGTCGAGCTTGTAGGCCCACTTGTAGAGGTCCATCCCGGCGTGCAGGCAGCCCGGCTGTTCCTGGGCGAGCTGGTCGGGGCGGGACAGCTGTACCTCGTTGAGCGGGCGTGCGGCGGGGGTGAAGAATCGGAACGCGTCGAAGTGGGTACAGCGCACCGGCAGCGACTCCACCACCCGGTCGGTCCCCGCCGCGCCCAGCCGCAGCGGCCACGACTCGTGCCGCATGGCCGAGGTGCGGTAGACCATGGCCCACTCGTGCAGTCCGAAGCACCCGAACCGCGGCGTCCGCTCGGCCGTCGCCGCGAGCAGCGAGCGCACGAACCGGACCGCCGCGCCGCGTGACTCGGGCAGCGGGCCCAGCGCGACTCCGCCGGACACCGTGCGGTAGGCGGGCCAGCGCAGGTACTCCCGTGCCGCCGGGCCGGTCAGCACCACGCCCGGGCCCGGGTGCCAGCGCAGCAGCCGGGAGGGCCGGTAGGAGTAGTAGGTGAACAGGAAGTCCAGCACCGGGTGCGCGACGCCGCCGGCCCGCCGTTCCCGGACCGGGTCGGTCCACGCCCGGACCCGGGCCTGGTGCGCGGCCCGCCGGGACTCCCACGAGGTCACGTGGACGGGTCCCGGTGCGTGCCGTCGCGGACGGTGCCGACGTACTCCTCGACCAGGTCCTCCAGTGCGACGATCCCGAGCACGGTCCGGTCCGCCGACACCGCCTTGGCGACGTGGCTGCGTGCCCGGCGCAGCGCCGCCAGGGCCTCGTCCAGCCGCGAGTCCGCCGGGACCTCCGGCAGCCCGCGCACCCGGTGGTAGGGGACCGGGGTGGCGGGGTCGGCGTCCGCCTGGTCCAGCACGTCCTTGACGTGCAGGTACCCGTTGAGCCGACCGTCGGGCATCCGTACCGGGTACCGGGAGAACCCGGTCCGGGCGACGGCGGCCTCGATGTCGCCGACCGTGGGCGGGTGTGGCACGGTCTCGACCCGCTCCAGCGGCACCAGCACCTCGGCGACGGTGCGCTCGGCCGAGGACAGCGTCTGGGTGAGCCGGCGGTGCTCGGCCTGGTCCAGCAGCCCTTCTCGGCGCGAGTCGGCGATGAGGTCGGCCAGCTCCTCGGGCGTGGTCGCGCTCTCGATCTCGTCCCTGGGCTGGACCTTCAACAGCCGCAGCACGCCGTTGGCGGCGAGGTTCAGCAGCGTGATCACCGGCCGGATCATCTTCACCCAGCCCACCAGTGCCGGGGTCAGCCAGACCGCGGTGCGCTCGGGCGCGGCGATTGCGATGTTCTTGGTGACCATCTCGCCGAGCACGATGTGCAGGATCGACACCACCACCAGCGCGACGGCGAACGCGATCGCGTGCAGCACCGCGGCCGGCAGACCCAGCGGGTGCAGCGCCAGCTCGAGGTAGTGCTCCACGGTCGGCTCGCCCAGCGCGCCGAGCCCGATCGTGCACAGGGTGATGCCGAGCTGTGCCCCGGCCATCATCAGCGAGGTGTGTTCGGCCGCGCGGATGACCGTCCGCGCCCGGTCCACCCCGCGCTCGGCCATCGCCTCCAGCCGGTCCCGGCGGGCGCTGACCAGTGCGAACTCCGCTCCCACGAAGAAGGCGTTGGCGGCGAGCAGGAAGACCGCGACCGTCAGGCCGACTCCGCCGGTCATGCCGACACCACCGCCTCGGGGATCCTGGCCACGCGCAGCTCGGCGACGCGGTGGCGGTCCATTCGCATCACGGTGATCCGCCAGCCGTCGACCTTCACCTCGTCGTTGACCTCGGGGATGCGGCCGAGCCGGGTGAGCACGAGGCCGGCGAGCGTCTCGTAGACGCCGGGCGGCATCCGGAACCCGGTGGCGTCGGCCAGCTCGTCGTCCCGCAGCAGCCCCGAGACCATCCAGCTGTCCCGGCCGAGCGGGCGGACCGGGTTGATCTCCCCCCGGTCGTGCTCATCGCGCACGTCGCCGACGATCTCCTCCACCAGGTCCTCGAGCGTCACCAGGCCCGCGGTGCCGCCGTACTCGTCGACGACCACCGCGAGCTGCAGGCCCGAGCTGCGCAGCCGGTCCAGCAGGGTATCGCCGTCGAGGCTCTCCGGCACTGTCTGCACCGGCCGCACCAGCGAGCTCACCCTGGTCGTGGCCCGGCGGGCGGCCGGCACGTTGAACGCCTGCTTGACGTGCACCACCCCGCGGACGTCGTCCAGGTCGCCGTCGTGCACCGGGAACCGGGAGAACCCGGTGCGCCGGGCCAGCTCGACCAGGTCGAGCACGGTGGCGTCGGTGGGCAGCGACTGCACCTGGACCCGCGGGGTCATCAGCTCCTCGGCGGTCCGCTCGCCGAACCGCAGCGACCGGTTCAGCAGGGTCGCCGTGCCCTTGTCGAGGGTGCCGTGCTCCGCGCTGCTGCGGACCAGCGAGCCCAGCTCCTGCGGCGAGCGCGCCGAGGCCAGCTCGTCGGCCGGCTCCACGCCCAGCCGGCGGACCAACCAGTTCGCCCAGGCGTTGAGCAACGCGATGAACCAGCGCAGGACCGAGGAGAACCGGATCTGGGCGCCGGCCACGGCGCGGGCGGTGGGCAGCGGGCGGGCGATCGCGAGGTTCTTCGGCACCAGCTCGCCGAACAGCATCGAGATCACGTTGGCCAGCAGCAGCGCGACGGCCAGCGAGATCGGCAGCGCCGCCGCCTCCGGCACCGACAGCGCCGAGAGCAGGGGCGCGATCCAGCCGGCGATGATCGGCTCGGCGATGTAGCCCATGACCAGCGTGGTGATCGTGATGCCCACCTGCGCGCCGGAGAGCTGGAACGACAGCGTCTGGTGCGCGTGGTCCACCTGCTTCGCGCGGGTGTCGCCGACCTGGCGCACGTGGCTCGCCACCTGGCTGCGCTCGAGCGCGGTCAGGGAGAACTCGGCCGCGACGAAGATCGCCGTTCCGAACGTCAGCGCGGCGACGGCGAGCACGCCGAGCACGTCGAGGAGGACACCGGTCATCGCGCACCGTCCGGGCACGTCGCCCACTGGCCGCCGGGCTCGCCGCCCGGCCCGGTACTACAGCCGCCCAAGAAGGGTCACTCCTCGCAGGTCAGGTCCGTCTCCGCTGCTGATGAGTCTAGATTCCGGCGCCGGTGGGCTCTCGGCCGAGCATGGCGACGAGGCGGGTCTGGGGGTCGGCGTCGTCGGCCACGGGCACCGGGTCGGCGAACATACCGCTGCCCTGCCAGGCCTGCGCCTGGGGCTCGACGAACCCGAGCAGGGCGGTGGCGAGCTCGTCACCTATCCCGGGGTCGCTGCCCAGCGCGCGAGCGAGGTCCCAGCCGTGCACGGCGAGGTCCACGGTCATCTGCCAGCAGTACTCCCGGGCGGCGGTGTCGCCGAAGCTCAGGCGCACCGTCCGGTCCAGCGCGCCGGGCTCGACCCAGGCGGCCCGGGCGGCGGCGGCCGCCGCCTCCCAGGTGCCGATCGGGTCGTCGTTGAGGATGTCGCCGTCGAACTTGTCCCCGACCTCCGCCATGGTCTTGCCGGCCAGCAGCTCGGGCACCCAGAGCTGCTCGCCGACGACGTGGTTCACCAGATCCTTGACTGTCCAGTCCGTGCACGGCGACGGGGAGTCCCAGTCGCTGATGCCGACCTTGTGCACTGCTCGGTCGAACACGTCCATGGCGCGGCCGTGGGCATCGAGAAGATCCATGTCTCCAGGATGCGCCTAGCTCCTCGGGCGCGCGCGGCGCACGGACGACTCGACCAGGTCCAGCACCGGCTCAAGGTCGTCGGCCGGCAGGCCCATTGCCAGGTGCGACACCAGGCCCTCGAGGACCAGCTCGAGGTAGGAGGTGAGCACCGTCACGTCGATGTCGTCGCGCAGGTTGCCGGCCTCGCGCTGGCGCAGCAGGCGTTGGCGGGTGGCGAGGGTGAGCCGTTCCGACCGTTCGGCCCAGCGCGCCCGGAACTCGGGGTCGGTGCGCAGCCGGCGGGACAGCTCCAGCCGGCTGCCGAGCCAGTCGGCGCCGTTCGGCGCGGCCAGCAGGTCGCGCATGACCTGCACCAGACCCTCGCGGGCCACGACGTCGGCCATCCGGTGCGCGTCGTCCTCGGCGAGCGCGAGGAACAGCGACTCCTTGTCCCGGAAGTGGTGGAAGATCGCCCCGCGGGACAGGCCAGTCGCCTCCTCCAGCCTGCGCACGGTGGCGCCCTCGTAGCCGTAGCGGGCGAAGCAGACCCGCGCGCCGTCCAGGATCTGGTGACGGCGCGCGTCGAGGTGGTCCTTGCTGACCCGTGGCATCCGGTGATCGTCCCAGCAGCGCCCGCACCCTGGCAATCCGTACGTACGTACTGTGATCCAGTCCGCGGCTGCCGTCCTCGTCGTCGGTGGTTGTCGGTGCGTTTGTGTAGCGTCGATTTTGACCTCGAGAGGAGGCACAGACATGAACGCTTTGTCCCAAACGTCCTGCAACCCGCGGATTGTCGAGTCCGCACGCCGGCGGCTGGGGGACCGTGTGGAGGCGGAGGCCTACGTCGCCTCGGTCTGCTTCAAGCACGGTCCGCCGCGGTTGGTCGGTGTCGAGCTGGAGTGGGTCGTCCACCATGAGGACGATCCGCGGCGGCCACTCGACAGGCACAGCCTGACCGCCGCACTGGGGCCCTACGCGCCCCGCACGTTGAACGAGGACAGTCCCGCACTCCCGCTTCCGGCCGGCTCGCCGTTGACGCTCGAACCCGGCGGCCAGGTCGAGATCTCCGCCCTTCCCCAAACCTCGCTCGGTCGGCTGTTCGACGTCGTCACCGCCGACCTGACCTTCCTCCGCGACCTGCTCGCCGCCGGTGGCCTCGTGCTCGGCGACCGGGCTGCCGACCGGCACCGTCCGCCCCGCAGGCTGCTGGACACCCCGCGCTACGCGGCCATGGAGCAGGTGTTCGAGCCGATCGGCCCACACGGGCTCACGATGATGTGCGCGACCGCCGGACTCCAGGTGTGCCTGGACGCGGGTGAGCCGGACGCGGCGGCCGACCGGTTCACCGCGGTCTGCGCGCTCGGCCCGGTGCTCGTGGCGGCCTTCGCCAACTCCCCGGGCGAGGGGTGGGCCTCCTCGCGCCTGCGCTCGGTGCTCGCCACCGACCCGCCGCGCTCGGCGCCGTCGCCGATCGTGGCCGACCCGGTGGGCCGCTGGGCGCGCCGGGTGGTCGACACCCCCGTGCTGTGCGTGCGGGGCCCGGGTGCGCGCTGGGCCACCCCGCGCGACATGACCTTCGCCGACTGGCTGGCCGGTGCCTGGCCCGAGCCACCGACCACCGACGACCTCGACTACCACCTGAGCACGATGTTCCCGCCCGTGCGGCCGCACGGCTACCTCGAGGTGCGCTACCTCGACGCGCAGCGCGGCGACTCCTGGTTGACCCCCGTCGCGCTGCTCACCGCGCTGCTGGCCAGCCCCGACACGGTCGACGCCGTGCTCGACGCCTGCCTGCCGGTCGGCGACCGCTGGCTCACCGCCGCCAGGCAGGGGCTGGCCGACCCCGACCTCGCCAGGGCGGCCGCGACGGTGTTCGACCTGGGCGCCCGCGCCCTGCCCCGGACGGGCCTCGGTCACGACCTGACCGCCTCCGTCCTCGCCGACCTCGACCGCGTACAGCGGAGGAGCACGCCATGACCACTGCGAACACGGAAACAGCCGGCATCGAGCAGCTGCGGACCAGGGTCGCCGAACAGCTGGAGCGGGCCAGGGCCCGCAGCATCGCGCTGACCGACGCGGTCGACGACGACGACCTGGTGCGTCAGCACTCGAAGCTGATGTCGCCGCTCGTGTGGGACCTCGCGCACGTCGGCAACCAGGAGGAGCTCTGGCTGGTGCGCGACGTCGGCGGCCGCGAGCCGGTGCGCTGCGACATCGACAACCTCTACGACGCGTTCCAGCACGCCCGCGCCGACCGCCCGGCGCTGCCGCTGCTCCCACCCGCCGAGGCCCGCCGGTACGTGCGCGAGGTCCGCGACAAGGTGCTCGACGTGCTGGAGCGCAGCCCGCTCGAGGGTCGGCGGCTGGAGGCCGGCGGGTTCGCCTTCGGCATGATCGTCCAGCACGAGCAGCAGCACGACGAGACGATGCTGGCCACCCACCAGCTGCGTGCGGGCGCACCCGTGCTGCACGCCCCGCCGCCACCACCGGGGCGGCCCCTGCCCGCGGCCGAGGTGCTGATCCCCGCCGCCTCGTTCGCCATGGGCACCTCGATCGACGCCTGGGCGCTGGACAACGAGCGCCCCGCCCACGAGGTGTTCGTCGACGCGTTCTTCATCGACACCGCGCCGGTCACCAACGCCGCCTACGCCGCGTTCATCGAGGCCGGCGGCTACGACGACCCGCGCTGGTGGTCCGAGCGCGGGTGGGCCTACCGCCAGCACGCCAACCTGTCCGCGCCGCGGTTCTGGCTGCGTGCGGCGGACGGGTGGCTGCGCAGGCGGTTCGGCGTGGTGGAGCCGATCCCCCCGGACGAGCCGGTGGTGCACGTCTGCTTCCACGAGGCACAGGCCTACGCCGCCTGGGCGGGGCGGCGGCTGCCGACCGAGCCGGAGTGGGAGAAGGCGGCCCGCTTCGACCCGGCCACCGGCCGCTCCCGGCGCTACCCGTGGGGCGACGAGGACCCCGGGCCCGAGCACGCGAACCTCGGTCAGCGGCACCTCTCGCCCGCGCCGGTCGGCGCCTACCCGGCCGGCGCCTCCCCGGCGGGGGTGCACCAGCTCGTCGGCGACGTCTGGGAGTGGCTGGACAGCGACTTCCACGGCTACCCGGGGTTCGAGCCGTTCCCCTACCGCGAGTACTCGGAGGCCTTCTTCGGCGGCGACTACAAGATGCTCCGCGGCGGCTCGTTCGGCACCGACCCGGTGGCCGGCCGGGCGACGTTCCGCAACTGGGACCACCCGATCCGCCGGCAGATCTTCGCCGGGTTCCGGTGTGCGCGCGACGCCTCGCCGGAGGAGCTCGCCTAGCGTGTGCCGACACCTCGCGTACCTGGGTCCACCGGTCCGGCTGTCCGAGCTGCTGCTGGCGCCCGAGCACTCGCTGCTGCGGCAGTCCTGGGCGCCGCGGGACATGCGCGGCGGGGGCACGGTCAACGCCGACGGCTTCGGCGTCGGCTGGTACACCGACGCCTCGCCCGAACCGGCGCTGATCCGCCGCGCCGTCCCGCTGTGGACCGACACCGCGCTGCCGAGGCTGGCCGCCGAGGTGTCCTCGCGAGCGGTGCTGGCCGCGGTCCGCTCGGCCACCGTCGGCATGCCGGTGGTGGAGACCGCGGCCGCACCGTTCGCCTCCGGCCGCTGGCTGTTCAGCCACAACGGGGTCGTGCGGGGGTGGCCGTCCTCGGTGGCCGGCCTGGCCGCCACGGTGCCGGTGGAGTCGCTGCTGACGATGGACGCGCCGACCGACGCCGCGCTGCTGTGGACGGTGCTGCGCCACCGCCTCGGCGCGGGGGACAAGCCGGCCGACGCGCTCACCTCGCTGGTGACCGACGTCGCCGCGGCCGCCCCGGGGTCCCGGCTGAACCTGCTGCTGACCGACGGCGAGGTCGTGGTCGGCACGGCGTGGACCCACTCCCTGTGGGTCCGTCCTCCCACGGCCACGACCGGCCTCGTCGTCGCCTCGGAACCGTTCGACGCCAACCCCCTCTGGCAGGAGATCCCTGACCGCCACCTGGTCGTCGCGACGTCGTCGACGGTGGACATCACCGAGATCGGAGCACGATGAGCGAGGTCGACCTGACCGTTCACCTGACCCCCGACGACGTCGTGCGCGCCCTGCGTTCGGACGTCCGGGCGGGCCTGACCGAGACGCCGAAGTCGTTACCTCCCAAGTGGTTCTACGACGCTCGGGGGAGCGAGCTGTTCGAGCGGATCACCCGGCTGCCCGAGTACTACCCGACCAGGGCCGAGAGCGAGATCCTCCAGGCGCGGGCGGCGGAGGTCGCCGGGGTGACCGGCGCGCGCACGCTGGTCGAGCTGGGTTCCGGCTCCTCGGAGAAGACGCGGTTCCTGCTCGACGCCCTGCGGGACGCGGGCACCCTGCGCGAGATCGTGGCCCTCGACGTGTCCGAGAGCGCTCTGCGGGCGGCCGCCGAGACGCTGGTCTCGGTCTACGACCCGGTCGACGTGCACGCCGTGGTGGGCGACTTCACCCAGCACCTGTCGCTGCTGCCCGGTGGCGCGCCCCGGCTGGTCGCCTTCCTGGGTGGCACGCTCGGCAACCTCGTTCCCGCCGACCGCGCCAAGTTCCTCGCCGCCGTACGCGAGACCGTCGACGACGGCGAGTGGCTGCTGCTGGGAACCGACCTGGTCAAGGACCCGGAGACGCTGGTCCGTGCCTACGACGACGCCGCGGGGGTGACCGCGGAGTTCAACCGCAACGTGTTGCAGGTGCTCAACCGTGAGCTCTCCGCCGACTTCGATCCGGCCGCCTTCGAGCACGTGGCCAGGTGGGACGACGAGGCGGAGTGGATCGAGATGCGGCTGCGGGCCACCCGGCCGATGCGGGTCCGGGTGCCGGTGATCGGTCTGACGGCGACCTTCGTCGAGGGGGAGGAGATGCGTACCGAGGTGTCGACCAAGTTCCGCCGGGAGCGCGTGGCCGTCGAGCTCGGCGACGCCGGGTTCGAGCCGGTGCGGTGGTGGACCGACAGCGCGTCCCGGTTCGGCGTCTCGCTGTCCCGGGCCACCTCGTGAGCAGCACCTACTTCCGGACCTGACCGGGCGCAGTAGCCGGTTGCGCCGTCCTACCGATATCGCGGACTATCACCTCGTGTGAGTCTTCGGTTCTGCGCCGTGATCACGCGACGCTCCGGGTAGGGAGAAGGGTTGTTCCGTGTCTGAGAGATCCACGCGGTCCGCGGGCCGTGTTGCCACACTGCTGTTGGCGCTGGTCACAGGGGTGACAGGGCTGATCGTCCCGGCCGCGCCGGCCGCCGCGGCGCCGGCCGGGCGGGCGCCGGCCCCCATTGCCTGGGGGCAGTGCGCGGCCGCCGACCTCACCGGCGTGCCCGAGGCCGAGCGGCCGCAGTTCAGCTGCGGTCACTACGCCGTTCCGCTCGACCACGACCGGCCGGGGCGGGGCACGATCAACATCGCGCTCATGCGCCGGGCGGCCAACAACCCGGACGCGAAGATCGGTTCGCTGTTCCTGAACCCCGGCGGGCCAGGTGGCCCCGGCTACACGATGCCCCGCTCGGGCCGCAACATCTTCGAGCCCGAGGTGCTCGACCGGTTCGACCTGATCGGCTTCGACCCGCGCGGGGTCGCCCGGAGCACGCCGCTGCGCTGCTTCGCGACCGAGGAGGACGCCGACGAGGTGTTCGGGCGAATGCACCCGCTGCCGGTCACCCCGGGGGAGGAGAGCACGACCCTCAAGGCCTACAAGGACTACGGCCGGTTCTGCGGCCGGTTCGCCGGTCCGCTGCTCGAGCACATGTCCACCAAGGACGTCGCCCGCGACCTCGACCTGCTGCGGGCCGCGGTCGGTGACCGGAAGCTGAGCTACGTCGGCTTCTCCTACGGCACCCTGCTCGGCGCCACCTACGTGAACATGTTCCCGAACAAGGCCCGGGCGATCATCCTGGACGGCAACGTCGACCCGACGCTGCGCCTGCGCGACGGCCTCGAGTACGACCGCCAGCGCACCGGCGGCTTCGAGCTGGCCCTCAACGCCTACCTCCAGCGCTGCGACGAGGACCCCGACTGCGCGTTCGGCCCGAACGCCCGCGCGAAGTTCACCCGGCTGCACGACCATCTCCGCGAGGCCGGCCCCGTCACCCTGCCGGACGGCACCGTGGTCACCGAGGCCGACGTGATCGGCTCGACCGCCAGCGTGCTCTACAACCCGGTCCAGTTCGGCCCGTTCGCCGAGGCGCTCCAGGAGGTCTACGAGGTCGCCTTCCCGTCGACGTCCGCGCGCCGCGCCGCACCCACCGTGGACGTGGCCGCCCTGTTCGCCGAGCCGAGGCGATCCGCCGACATCCACCCCGACGCCCCCTACGTCAGCGACGACTCGTACGCGGCGGTGAACTGCTCGGACAAGCCGTTCGACATCCGGCCGTCGGACGTGCCCCGGGTGGCCGACCGCTGGGAGCGCCAGATGCCCGACTTTGGTCGCTACCTGGCCTGGAACGACCCCGCCGTCTGCCCCGTGTGGCCGGTGCGCGACCCCGACCCGTACCGCGGCCCCTGGAACCGCCGCACCGAGACCCCGGTCCTGGTGTTCGGCAACTACTACGACCCCGCGACCCAGTACGAGTTCTCCAGGCGCATGTCCCGCCAGCTCGGAAACGCCCGCCTGGTCAGCGTGGACGCCTTCGGCCACTGCATCCTCGGCGACAGCTCCTGCACCGACCGCATAGCCGCCGACTACCTCGTGGACCTGGAGGTCCCCCGCCCGGGCACCGTCTGCCAGCCCGACGTCCAACCGTTCCCGACCCCGGTGGAGTCCCGGAACTGACCGAGCTGGAGAACGTGACCAGCTGCCGGCCGGCTTTCACTGCCGGCCGGCAGCTGGTCGCCGCCGGGTGTGCGATTCCTCAGGTGCAACGAGGGATGTTCTTCGGGCAATCCGCCACGCGGGAGAGGTGAGTGCTCGTATCGTCGGAGGCGGGCAGCGAGCGGGTTCTTCTTCCCGGAGGGGCGGCGATGAGTGATCCCCTGGCCGACGCCGTGCGGATGGTCGACGACTGGGAGCGGGACGCCAACGAGAAGGCGGCCCGCTTCCAGACGATGGCGGAGCGGGTCGAGCAGATCACGATCACCGAGTCGGTGGCCGACGGAGCGGTCAGCGTGACCGTCGGCCACAACGGCATCCCGACGGATGTCGCGATGACCGACGGGGTGCGGCAGATGGCGCCGCACGACATCGCGGCGAACGTGATGGCCGCGATGCGTAAGGCGCAGTCCCGGTACCCGGAGAGGCTGGCCGAGATCGTGACCGAGACCGTGGGCGAGGACGACCCGGCGGCGCGGCACATCGTGGCCACCGCCGAGCGGAACTTCCCCGCGCCCCCGCCCGATGACGAGCCGCCGCCCGCCGCCGAGCGCCTGAGCTTCACCGACTCCGACGAGGACGAGCCGCTACCCCCACCCCGCCCGGCCCGGCCCGGCGACAACGACCGAGACGACGGCGACGACTTCGGCGACGACACGATCTACGGCAGGTGACACCCGTTGACCACCGACGGTTTCGAGGTCCTGACCGGCGAGCTGGACGCCCACGCCGGGCAGGTCGACGCGCTCACCGACCGCCTCCGCGGCGCGGTCGACGCGGCCGACACGGTGACCATGAACAACGACGCCTACGGCGTGGTCTGCCAGCCGTTCGCGATGATGCTCCAGCCGTTCGAGGAGCTCGGCGTACGCACGTTGCGCCAGGCCGCCGACACCCTCGCCGACACCGCCGGCAGCGTGCGCGACACGGCACGCTCCTACACCGGCACCGACTCCGCCGAGGCGACGGTGTTCACCCAGACCGAGCAGCGGCTTTAGAACGCGTCGTCACGCGTGTTTCCGCACCACGCCCGGCGCTTCCGACCGCCGAGGAAACGCGTCGCGATCCCGGGGGACTCACCGGCTGACCGAGACGCCTGAACTCAGGGAGGCACGAGCACGAGGCGCCGCGTCGGCTCTAGACCGGGACGACCGCCTGGATCTCCTCCACAACGCTGGGCGGGAACCACACCGCCAAATTCAGAGCCTCCGCCATCCGTCGCAACACGGCCCGCGCCAGGTCGGCACGGTCACCCTCCACGAGCGACAGCGCCGTCCGGACCAGGTGGCCCGGCGGGGGAAGGTCGTCCTCGTCGCCATGGCGGACGAGGTCGGCCAGCAGAGCGTCGACGGTGCTCAGCGCCTCGGCCTCCCGCCCGAGCCGTAGCAGCGCGACCGCCCGGATCTCCGCCAGCCGCGACACCCGCCAGCGCAGGTCCCCGCTGAGGAAGAACCCCTCGTCCACCCTCGACGCGAACCGCAGCGCCTCCTCGTCCTGCCCGGCCAGCACGGCCGCGTCAGCGAGGTGCATGAGGATCCAGTCCGGCCGCTCCACCACGGACAGGACCCGCTTGCCCTCCTCGATCGCCTGGGGGAGCCGCTCCGGAGCCTGCTGGGCGAGCATCGCCAGCGCCACAGCCCTCGCCTCGGGGTCCTCGTCCCCGGGCAACGCGGCGAGCGCCCTGTCGAGCAGGGCGGCCCGCTGTTCGCCGAACGCCAGCCCGGCGCTCTCGTTGATCAGCTCTCGCGGCGAGTTCACCGGCGTTCCCTACATGTTGTGGTCGATACCTCGTGCCCTGGCCTCGTAGCGCTTCGCGATGCGCAGCAGGGCCTCGCGCACCTCCGGCAACAGGTCCCGGTTCCGGGCCTCCTCCCGCAGGCCGCGTGCGGCGGCACGATATCCCGCACCGTGCTGCCCCGTGCTCGTGGCGCCTTCCTCGGTGCGCGCGGCGTTGCGGTGCTCCCGGGCGGCCGCGCTGGCGTACGCGTCCGGGCTCACCCAGTGCTCGTCGTGGGACGGGTCGATGCCGACCCGCCTGCCGTCCGGCCTGATCTCGCCGCACCGGCACGGCCCCCGCCTGGCCTGGCTCGCCGCCAAGCCGAGGGGATCGGACCAGGTGAGCGGGTTGGGCACGTAGGCGTCCGGGTTCGGCGCCGGCAGCAGGCCGAGCGGGTCGCCGCTGTAGTACCGGCCGACCTCGGCGTCGTAGTACCGGTGGTGGTTGTAGTCGAGCCCGGTCTCCTGGTCGTGGTACTGACCGGGGAAGCGCAACGGCGTGTAGGCGCGCTGCCGGAGGCCTTCGAGCGCCTGGCCCCACACGGTCGTCTGCCGGCGCCAGACCAGTTCTCCGGCGTCGTCGACGAGCTCGGTCGGGGTACCCACGAGATCGGTGACGATCGAGTAGAACCGCTCGTCGACCCAGCGCTGTGGCGCGTCCCGGGCGATCACCCGCTCGGTCTGGGTGAGCACGGCGCCGGTCCGGGGGTGGTGGACCCAGGTGGTGGCCCGCCCCCCGCTGTGCGCCTGCTCCACCAGGTGCTCACCTGCCCAGGTGAAGTCGGTGCGCTCGGCGGCCCGGCCGTCGGGCGCCAGGCGTTGCTTCGCGATGCGCCTGCCCAGCGCGTCGTACCGGTAGCGCCAGCTCGTGCCGTCCGGGGTCACCACCCCGACAAGGCGATCCTCGACGTCCCAGCTGTAGCGCCAGATGTCGGGTTTGGTCGACAGCCGTTTCCGCTGCCGCATGACCACGCGGCCCTGCGCGTCGTACTGGTAGCGCACGTTTCCGGCGCGCACCAGCCGGGACCCGGCGTACTCGCGCGGCCCCTGCGCCTCGGCCGTCCCGCCCTGCCAGGCCGCCGCGGCGATCTCGCCGACCCGGTCGTAGGCGTACCGCTCGTTGCCCGTGGGACCGTCCACCGCGGTGATCCGGCCCACCGGGTCCAGCTCGAACCGGCGCGTGCCGTCGAGCTGGTCCTGGATGGCGATCAGGTCACCGTCCACCCGGTACCGGTAGGCGCGGCGCTGGACGACCCGGGCGGCCGGTCCGCCTGCCACGGCCTGGGACACCAGGCGGTCGCAGACGTCCCACGCCTGGGTGAGGGCCGTGCCGGTGTTCATCGACCGCTCCACCTCGCGCCCCCGCGCGTCGTGGCCGAACGACATGACCCGTCCCGCGGTCCGCAGGGTCGCCGGCCGTGCCTCGGCGTCGAACGACCACGTCATCGTCGAGCCGGTCGGGGTCACCCGGGAGACCCGCCGGCCGAGCAGGTCGTAGGCCGAGCGCACGGTCCTGCCGTTCACGGTCTCGGCGACGACCCGGCCCAGCCGGTCCCGCTCGAACACGACGGTCGCGTCCGCGTTGCGCGCGGCCGTGATCCGCCCGAGCGGGTCGAACTCGTAGCTGGCGATGGTGGCCCCCTCGGACCGCCGCTCGACGATGTTGCCGAGCACGTCGCGAACGAGCTCGATCCGCGTGCCCGCCCCGTTGACCGTCGCGATCACCTCGCCCGCGGCGTTGAGCTCGTAGCGCCTCGTCCGGCCGCCGAAGTCGGTTTCCTCGACCAGCCGGCCGACCGCGTCGTAGCCGTAGCGCCAGACCTCGCCGCGGGCGTTGGTGACCGCGACCAGGTTCATCTCGGTGTCGTAGGCGAAGTCCAGTCGCGAGCCGTCCGGTCCGACCTCCGAGCGGGGGAAGTCGAAGTGCGTCGTCTCGATCGTCGTGACGTTGCCCAGGACGTCGACGTGCCGCACCAGGCTGCTCTCGCCGTCGTAGAACCACCGCTCGGTCGCGCCGTCGGCCTGCGTGTGCGACATCATCAGGCCCTCGACCGTCCAGGTGAACCGCTCGGTCGCGTCGGTCGCGCCGGTGATCTCGACGACCCGACCGAACTGGTCCCGCCGGTAGCGGGTGATGGCGCCCACGGCATCGGTGACGGCCACGATGAGGCCGGCCGCGTCGTGCTCCAGCCGCTGGATGCCGCCCTCAGCGTCGGTGATGGTGACTGGCCGGCCGCGGTCGTCGATCTGGTAGACCGTCGTCGCGCCGAGCGGATCGGTGGCCTGTACGAGGTTTCCGCGCGTGTCGTAGGTCTGCAGCCACACCGCGCCGTCGGGGTCGACGATCCGGACGGGCAGCCCCAGCTCGTTGTACTCGGCGGTCGCGTGGCTCCCGTCGGGGCGGACGATCCGAACGAGGTTCCCCGCCGCGTCGCGCTCGTAGCGCGTCGTGCGGCCCAGCGGGTCGGTCTGGGAGGCCAGCCGGTCGTAGCGGTCCCACTCGCGCCGGGTCTCCTCGCCGCCCGGGCCGACCTCCCGCACGACCTGCAACAGGTCGTTGAAGTAGTAGGTCCGCGCGGTGCCGCGGGAGTCGGTGAAGACCGTCGAGCCGGTGTCGTAGACCCAGGAGCAGGCCATGGCGCCGCCCGAACCGTTGGTCCGGACACACCGGCCCCACTGGTCGTACTCGTACTCGTACCACTCGCCGTTGCGGTCCTCCCACCGGACGATCCGGCCCGAGTCGTCGTAGGTGAACCGGTGTGCCTTGTCCGAGGAGTTGACCACCTCGACCAGCCGCCGGCGCTCGTCGTACCGGTAGCGCATGAGCGTGACCGGTTGCGCGCCCCGCAGCCACAGCCGCCGCACCAGCATGTCCTCGGTGTCCACGCCGATGTCGTATCCGCCGGAGTGCCGGATCCCGGTGACCGCGCCCTGGTCGTCGTAGGAGAACGTGATCTCGTTGCCGTTGCGGTCGGCCAGCCGGGTGAGGGGGAGCAACTCGCCCGGTCCGGCGAAGGACAGGGTCCGCCCGCGTTCGGGCTGCTCGACCGTGTAGCCCTCCGGGGTCCGGCGCAGCGCCCAGCGCGCCCCGAACTCGGCGAACACCGCGGTGCCGTCCGCGGGCGGCACCGGGTAAACCAGCCGCGCCCCGTCCGCGTCGGCGAAGTACACGCCCTGGTCGTCCACCTCGATCCGCTGGTCGAGGGTGGAGGACCAGGAACGACCGAAGAACCGGCCGACGCGGTAGGAGGAGTAGTGGGTCCGCTGCAGGAGCAGCGGGAGCGTGCCCTTCAGGTCGACGTCGAACTGTTCCAGGTACATCTGGCCGGTGGCCAGGTCGATCGGCTCACCCGAGCCGGGGGTGCACTCGGTGTCGCGGGCGTCGGTCTTGGGGTTGCCGGCGTTGTCCCGCATTCCCGGGCTGTCCCCGCCGCCGGGCTTACCGCCGCCTGGCCGGCCACCGGCCGCCCCGCTCGGGGTCGTGCCGCCCGCTGCGTCGGCGTCCGACGTGGACGACGGGCTGGTGCCGTCCGAGCCGCGGGTCGTGGGAGCGTCGGGGGAGGAGCCGCCGCGCGCGGCGGAGGGGCTGGTGCCGCCGGGTGCGTCGGCCTTCCTCAGCTTCGCGAGCTTGGCGATGATCTCGTCCAGCTTGTCGAGGATCTTCCGGATGCGGGGGCCGACGTTCCCGATGGTCTTGACCAGCTTGCGCACGACGTCGGCGACCTTGGCCACGGTCTTGGAGATCGCGGCGGTGGCCTGGGCCACGATCACCGGCGTGGCCAGGCCGAGCGTGGCGGCCGCCTCCAGCGCCCAGGCGATCAGCCGCCCCACCAGGTCGGCCACGAGGTCCCGGATGAACTCGCGGACGAACGCCACGACCTCACCCATGATCATCACACCGGCGGAGATCCCGTCGGCGAGCACGCCCGCCCCGGCCAGGGCGTCCGCGCTCTCGGTGGCGTGGGTCCGGTAGGCCTCGCCGGCCTGCCCGCTCCACCCCGCCGTGCCCGACCGCGCCTCGCGCAGGTAGTCCTGGGACACCGCGGCGACCTCGGCGGCGACGTTGGCCCAGGTCTGCGAGAACGACTGGATCACCGGCGGGTCCCCGGCGAACCAGTCCAGCGCCTCCTTCAGCGGCCGGACGTGCTCGATGAGCCAGGAGACCCCGTAGGAGGCAAGCGTGCCAAGGGGGTCGATCACCAGCGAGAGCACTTCCAGGCCGACGCCGACCGCCGACAGGCCGGCCTCCACCCAGTCCCCGTCGCTCACCCCCTGCGCGAGGCCCTGCGCGGACTCGGCGATCCCGATCCCGGTGACGGCCGTCGTCGTGTCCTGTGACTGCGCGACGAGCGGATTTCCCTCGGACATCGCCATTCCCCCTGCCGACGTCGCCTCGTCCCCGGCGGGGCGACATGTCCTCCAGCTCACACGGTAGAACCGTTGGACGGGGGAAGCGACCCTCTCGTTCCGCACCGACGACCAGCGGTGGGAACAGCGAACGGGCGGCCGGCGAGATCGCCGACCGCCCGTTTCCTACGTGCGAGCTACCGCTGGATCATCTTGCGCAGGACGTACTGCATGATGCCGCCGTTGCGGTAGTAGTCCGCCTCACCCGGGGTGTCGATGCGGACCACCGCGTCGAACTCGACCGTCGAGCCGTCCTCGCGGGTGGCGGTCACCGCGACCGTGCGCGGGGTGTCGCCGTCGTAGAGGGCGGTGATGCCGGAGATGTCGAAGGTCTCCGTGCCGTTCAGGCCCAGCGACGACGCGGTCTCCCCGGCCGGGAACTGCAGGGGCAGCACGCCCATCCCGATCAGGTTCGAGCGGTGGATGCGCTCGAACGACTCCGCCACCACCGCGCGCACCCCGAGCAGCGACGTGCCCTTCGCCGCCCAGTCGCGGGAGGAGCCGGAGCCGTACTCCTTGCCGGCCAGGACGACCAGGGGCACGCCCTCCTCCGCGTAGTGCACGGCCGCGTCGTAGATCGTCGTCTGCTCGCCGCCGGACAGGAAGTCGCGGGTGAAGCCGCCCTGGACGCCGTCGAGCAGGAGGTTGCGCAGGCGGATGTTGGCGAACGTGCCCCGGATCATCACCTCGTGGTTGCCGCGCCGCGAGCCGTAGGAGTTGAAGTCCTTGCGCTCCACGCCGTGCTCGGTGAGGTAGCGGCCGGCCGGCGAGTCCTGCTTGATCGCGCCGGCGGGGGAGATGTGGTCGGTCGTGACCGAGTCGCCCAGCAGCGCGAGCACCCGGGCGCCGGCGATGTCCTCCACCGGGCTGGGCTCCGCGGCCATGCCCTCGAAGTACGGGGGCTTGCGCACGTAGGTGGACGACGCGTCCCACTCGAACGTGTTGCCGGTGGGCGTCGGCAGCGACCGCCAGCGGTCGTCGCCGGCGAAGACGTCGGCGTAGTCGGTGGTGAACATCTCCGAGGAGATCGCCGAGGCCACCACGTCCTGGATCTCCTGCGGGCTGGGCCAGATGTCGGACAGGTACACCGGCTCGCCGTCGGTGCCCGTGCCCAGCGGCTCGGTCGTGATGTCCTTGTCCATCGAGCCGGCCAGCGCGTAGGCGACCACCAGCGGCGGGGACGCCAGGTAGTTCATCTTGATGTCCGGGTTGATCCGGCCCTCGAAGTTGCGGTTGCCCGACAGCACCGACACCACCGCGAGGTCGGCGTCGTTCACCGCCGCCGAGATCTCCTCCTGCAGCGGGCCGGAGTTGCCGATGCAGGTCGTGCAGCCGTAGCCGACCAGGTGGAAGCCCAGCTTCTCCAGGTACGGCAGCAGACCGGCGCGCTCGTAGTAGTCCATGACCACCTTCGAGCCGGGCGCGAGCGTGGTCTTCACCCAGGGCTTGCGGGAGAGCCCCTTCTCCACGGCCTTCTTCGCCAGCAGCGCGGCGCCGATCATCACCGAGGGGTTGGACGTGTTGGTGCACGAGGTGATCGCCGCGATCGCGACCGCGCCGTGGTCGAGCTCGAACGACGCGCCGTCGACGGTCACCCTGGTCGGGTTGCTCGGCCGGTCGCCGGCGCCCTCGGCGGCGGACAGGGCGTGCGCCGGCGCGCCGGCACCGTTGTCCTTGGTGTCGTGGCTCGGTGCGTCGCTCGCCGGGAACGACTCGGCGGCGGCCTCGTCGACGGGGGAGTCCGCCCCGAACGGCTTCTCCTGCTGCGGCACGCCGGCCTTACGGTCCTCGCCGCCGGTCACGCCGTGGCCGACGTAGTCGGCGAGCGAACCGCGGAACGCCGGCTTGGCATCGGTCAGCGCGATCCGGTCCTGCGGGCGCTTCGGGCCGGCGATCGACGGGACGACGGTGCCCAGGTCGAGCGAGAGCGTCTCCGAGTACGCCGGCTCCGACTCGGGGTCGTGCCACAGGCCCTGCTCCTTGGCATACGCCTCGACCAGCGCCACCTGCTCGGCCGAGCGGCCGGTGAACCGCAGGTACTCGACGGTCTCCCCGTCGATCGGGAAGATCGCACAGGTCGAGCCGAACTCGGGGCTCATGTTGCCGATCGTGGCGCGGTTGGCCAGCGGCACCGCGGACACGCCCACGCCGTAGAACTCGACGAACTTGCCGACCACGCCGTGCTGGCGGAGCATCTCGGTGATCGTCAGAACCAGGTCGGTCGCCGTCGCGCCGGGCGGCAGCTCGCCGTCCAGCTTGAACCCGACGACGCGGGGGATGAGCATCGACACCGGCTGGCCGAGCATGGCCGCCTCGGCCTCGATCCCGCCGACGCCCCAGCCGAGCACGCCGAGCCCGTTGACCATGGTCGTGTGTGAGTCGGTGCCGACGAGGGTGTCCGGGTAGGCCTGGCCGCCCCTGGTCATCACCACGCGGGCGAGGTGCTCGATGTTCACCTGGTGCACGATGCCGGTGCCCGGCGGCACCACCTTGAACTCGTCGAACGCCGACTGGCCCCAGCGCAGGAACTGGTAGCGCTCCTTGTTGCGCTCGTACTCGAGGTCGACGTTGCGCTCGAAGGCGTCCGGGCGGCCGAAGACGTCCGCGATCACCGAGTGGTCGATCACGAGCTCGGCCGGCGCCAGCGGGTTGACCTTGGCCGGGTCACCGCCGAGCTCGGTCACCGCCTCGCGCATCGTGGCGAGGTCGACCACGCACGGCACGCCGGTGAAGTCCTGCATGACGACGCGGCCGGGGGTGAACTGGATCTCGGTGGACGGCTCGGCCGACGGGTCCCACCCGGCGAGCGCGCGAACGTGGTCGGCGGTGATGTTGGCGCCGTCCTCGGTGCGGAGCAGGTTCTCCAGCAGGATCTTCAGGCTGTAGGGGAGGCGTTCGGAACCGGTGACGGCGTCAAGCCGGAACACCTCGTGCCTGGTGTCACCGACGGAAAGCGACTGGCGGGCGCCGAAGCTGTCCCTGCTCGTGGGTGCTGTCACATCCAACTCCATCCGACCTGTGGTGTGTGGTGTTCGGGAACGACCTGTCTCGACGCAAACAGTACGCTTGTCCTGTATTCGACGCCAAGGAGGGTCGTCCTCATGCTGCACCACGTCCAGATCGCCGCCCCGGCCGGCAGCGAAGATCGTCTACGCGCGTTCTACACCGGTGTGCTCGGGTGGGCCGAGCTGTCGAAACCGCCCCTGCTGGCCCCTCGCGGCGGATGTTGGTTCCGCGTGCCGGGCCGCGGCGGTCCGGACGCCGAGCTGCACGTCGGCGTGGAGGAGGACTTCCGGCCGGCGCGCAAGGCACATCCCGCCTTCGTCGTCGACGTGGACGCCACCGCCGCAGCGGTGGAGCGGGCCGGCCACCCCGTCCGCTGGGCCGACCCGGCCGAGATCCCCGGCCGCCGGCGCTTCCACACCGACGACCCCTGCGGCAACCGGCTGGAGTTCCTCGAGGGCTGAGTCGTCAGGAGCCCGGCGGGACCTGCCCGAACGCGATCTCGTTCCCCTCGGGGTCGACGTAGGTGATCTTCCGTACGCCGTTCCCGTAGGTCTCCCGGTTCTCCGGCTCCACCCCGCGTTCGGCCACCCCGGCCACCCGGCTGTCGAGGTCGTCGACCATCAGCGTGAGCAGGGCGTGGCCGGCGTGCTCCGGGCGCCGGACCACGTAGACCAGGCAGTGCTCGGCGAGCGCCCAGACCGCTTCGGTGTCGTGCGGGAAGAAGGCCGGCGGGGTGCCGAACAGCCGTTCGTACCACTCCAGCGCCGCCGCGAAGTCGTCCACCGCGACGCCCGCGAACAGGTCGAGGGTCATGGCGCAGGGTAGCGCCGAGGCCCGCACACGACTGTGGCCCGGCTCCCTGCGGGGGAGCCGGGCCACGGTGGTGCCTGACGGTCTAGCCGGTCACCGACCCTGGGTGACCAGCGCGATGACGTCCTCCGGGGTCAGGTCGCTCATCGCGGACAGGCCCAGCTCGGTGTAGGTCCGCAGCGGGCTGACGTACCACTTGCCGTCGAACTCGGTCACGACGACGCCGGTGTTCTTCAGCATCCCGGTCGCGAGGTGGGTCAGCGCCTGCTGCATCTCCGGGCTCATGCCGGTGCCGCCGATCTCCTTGCCCACGTCCTCCGCGCAGAGCGGCTGGTTCTCACCCTGGACCTCGGCCACGTAGCAGTCGCCGTCACGGCGGATCTTGACGGTCTCGCCCTCCACGGTGACCTCGAGCTCGGCGAGCATGACCTTCTTGCCGCCGCTCTCCGCGTCGGTGACCTCGGTCTCCAGGGTGGAGATCTCCACTCCCGCGGCCGGGGTCGTCCCGCCCATCTCCTCCAGCAGCGCCGGGCCCGCGTCGTGCAGTGCGCCCATCTCGTCCGGCGGGAGCAGCTCGATGACCCGCTCGACGTCGGAGTTGATCGAGGCCTGCACAAACTCCTTGACCGCGCCCTCGGCGTCGTCGGTGCCGTTGTTCGGGATCGACGTCGACGGCCACTTCTTGCCGGCGCTGGTCAGCGCGTAGTCGGCGACCGTGTAGAAGAGGCTCGGGTACCACTCGCCGTCGACGTTGACCGTGGCGATCCGGATCGGCTGGCCGGTCTCCTTGACGATGTCGGCGACGTCGACCTGCTCGTTGGTCGACTCGTTCACGGCCACGCCCTCGGGGAACGCCGCGTCCAGGAACTCCTGGGTGAAGGGCATCTCCCTGAGGTCGGCCCGCACGCCCACGGTGCCGCCGATGAGCTTGGTGATGGTCAGGTGGTCGTTGACCTTCTCCGCGCCCTTCTCGTCGTACTTGAGGTTCTTCGCCTCGATCGACGCACCGTGCAGCTTGTTCGGGTCGGCGTCGTCCTTGTAGACGTTCAGCTCCTTGAGCCGCTGGGTCGACCTGGCGTTGAACTCGACCATCAGCGCGGACTCGGCGGGGGTCAGGCTCTCCAGCACGCCGAGCACGTCACCCTGGCTCAGGCTGTTGACCAGGTTGGTCGCCGCCTCGGTCGGGTTCGCCTGCCCGGCCTGGTCGTCGCCGCCCCGGTTCAGGAAGAAGACGGTGCCCGCGACGCCGAGCGCGATGACCAGCACCGTGGCGATCGCCGCGATGACCGGGCCCTTGCGCTTGCGGGGTGCCTGCGGGCCGCCAGGCCCGTAGCCCGGCTGGCCGTAGGCCTGGTAGGCCGGCTGTACCGGCTGCGGGCCGGTCGGGTGGCCCGGCTGAGGCTGGTAACCAGCCTGCTGCGGGTAGTCCCCCTGCTGGTAACCGCCCTGCTGTGGGTAACCCTGCTGGGGGTAACCCTGTTGGGGGTAACCCTGCTGGGGCTGGGCGGGGAACGGCCCGCTGCCCGGCTGGTTCGGATCGTTCGGCTGCCACGGGCCGCCTGAACCTGGATAGCTCACGGTTCCCCTCCTGCGTTCCCGGTCACACCCCTTGTGTCGACCGGCGAAGACGTCCAAGCACCGGTTACGACGCGCGAGACCGTGGTGCTGGTTCCGCAGATTATCGCCCGGAGCGCAGGGATCGTTGCGCCACCCGCAGCCCGCCACGCCGTAACTTTCCGTATCTCCCCCAGTGCTCGTTCGGCTGAATGTGGTGGAAGAGGACCCTGTTTCTCCTGTGACAACTGGTACCAAAGAAAACGCAGTACACAGTGGCGGCGAGAGCGGTGGGTCGTGGGCGCAGGCCTGGTGAGCGGTCGGGGACGGCGGTGGGTGGCCACCGTCGCGGCGGTGCTGCTCGTGCTGGCCCTGGGCGCGGAGCAGGCCGGCGCCGTGCCGCCGCCCCCGCCCAACCCGAGCGACGACGAGCTCGGCACCACCCGGGCCGCCGCCAACGCGCGGGCGGCCAGGGTCGGGC
This sequence comes from Actinophytocola xanthii, assembly GCF_001921205.1. GTDB lineage: Bacteria > Actinomycetota > Actinomycetes > Mycobacteriales > Pseudonocardiaceae > Actinophytocola > Actinophytocola xanthii. Next base: position 84,501 of record NZ_MSIE01000045.1, read on the forward strand.
GGTTGACCAACCAGGTGGCCCAGGCCGAGGCCCGCCTGATCGCGCTGCAGGCCGACGTCGAGCTCAAGATGGAGGAGGCCAACAAGGCGTTGGTCGACCTGCGGGCCGCGCAGGACGAGGCGGCCAGAGCCAGGGCCGAGGCCACCGCGGCGAGGACGGCGGCGGACGGCGCCTCCGCCGAGATCGACGACGCACGCGAGGCACTCGACGAGTTCGCGGCGAGCAGCTACAAGCAGGGCAGCACGGTCGGCTCGCTGTCGGCCTACCTCGGCGCCACCTCGCCGCGTGACCTGCTCGACCGCGCCCAGCTGCTCAACATCGTCGGCGACAGCCAGCTCGACGCCCTCGACGACCTCGAGGTGGCGCGCACGGACAAGGCCAACAAGGACTCGGCGGCACGCGCCGCGCTCGCGCTGGCCGCCGACCGGGAGGCGGCGGCCGGGCGGGCCAAGGTGGCCGCCGACGCCGCGACGGCCACCGCCCGGCGCGCCCAGCGGGACCAGGTCGCCCAGACCAGGGTGATCCAGGCGCAGAAGACCCGCGCCGAACGGGAGCTCGCGGCCGCTCGCGCCCAGGTCAGCGGCCTGGAGAGCCAGCGGCAGCGCTACCGGGACTGGCTCGCCGCCAAGCAGCGCGAGGACGCGGCCAACGCCGCGAGCGCCGCCTCCGGTGGAGGTGGCGGCGGCTCGGCCGCCGTCTCGGTGCGCGGCGGGGTGCGCACGGTGATCTCCCGCGCGCTGTCCCAGCTCGGCGTGCAGTACGCCTGGGGCGGCGGCAACGCCTTCGGCCCCACCCGCGGGATCCGGGACGGCGGTGTCGCGGACCTCTACGGCGACTACGCGAAGGTCGGCTTCGACTGCTCCGGCCTGATGATCTACGCCTTCGCCGGCGCCGGCTTCCACCTCCCGCACTACAGCGGCTACCAGGCGCAGGCGGGGCCGCGGTACCCGCTGAGCCAGCGCCGCCCCGGCGACATGCTGTTCTGGGCGACCGGCGGGCGCATCCACCATGTGGCGCTCTACCTCGGCGACGGCCAGATGGTCGAGGCCCCGTACTCCGGTTCGCGGGTCAGGGTCGCCCCCGTCCGCTACGGCGGCATCGTCCCCTACGTGACCCGCCTGCTCTGAGGGCCGCTCCCGAACGGGTGAGCCGGAGCATGTGGACGGTCGGCGCCGGGGCGAGCTTCACATCCGTCACACCGATTGTCGGGTTGCCTTGACTCGTGGGAGAAGTGACGCTTCACGAGGAGGTTGGTCTGTGACCGAGCCGGCGGAGTCGGTGAACGGGAACGAGCCCAGTACGCCCGCACGCGACGCCCAGCTGCTCGAGCGCACCGTGTTCGAGGTCAAGCGGGTCATCGTCGGCCAGGACCGGCTCGTCGAGCGGATGCTGGTCGGCCTGCTCTCCAGGGGGCACCTGCTCCTGGAGGGCGTGCCCGGCGTGGCCAAGACCCTCGCCGTCGAGACCTTCGCCAGGGTCGTCGGCGGGTCGTTCACCCGCGTGCAGTTCACCCCCGACCTCGTCCCCGCCGACATCCTCGGCACCCGGATCTACCGGCAGGGCAGCGAGAAGTTCGACGTCGAGCTGGGGCCGGTGGTGGCCAACTTCGTCCTCGCCGACGAGATCAACCGGGCCCCGGCCAAGGTCCAGTCGGCCATGCTCGAGGTGATGGCCGAGCGCCACGTCTCGATCGGCGGCCAGACCTTCCCGATGCCCGACCCGTTCCTCGTGCTGGCCACCCAGAACCCCATCGAGAACGAGGGCGTCTACCCGCTGCCCGAGGCGCAGCGCGACCGCTTCCTGTTCAAGATCGTCGTCGACTACCCGACGGCGGAGGAGGAGCGGGAGATCGTCTACCGGATGGGTGTGGCCCCTCCCGTGCCCCAGCAGGTGCTCACTCCGGCGGAGCTGGTCCGCCTCCAGGACGTCGCCTCCCGGGTCTTCGTCCACCACGCGCTCGTCGACTACACCGTGCGGGTGGTGCTCGCCACCCGCACGCCGCTGGAGCACGGGCTGGGCGACGTCGCGGGTTGGGTCGCCTACGGCGCCTCGCCGCGGGCGAGCCTGGGCATCGTGGCCTCCGCCCGTGCCCTCGCGCTGATCCGCGGCCGCGACTACGTGCTGCCCCAGGACGTGGTGGACGTGGTCCCCGACGTGCTGCGCCACCGCCTCGTGCTCTCCTACGACGCGCTCGCCGACGGCGTGCCGCTCGACCACATCGTCTCCCGCGTGTTGCAGACCGTGCCGCTGCCGCAGGTCACCGCCCGGCCCCAGTCGGGTGGTGTGCAGCCGCCGCCGGTCGGAGTGGCCGGCATGTCGTGAGGGACAAGCAGCAGGGCACAGCCGAGCGCCCTGGCTGGGCGCCGCCGATCATGCAGGGCGACCGGATGGAGCACGGCCTGCGGCTGCTCGAGCTCGACGTGCGCCGCCGGCTGGACGGGCTGCTCCAGGGCAACCACCTCGGTCTGGTACCCGGCCCCGGCACCGAGCCCGGCGAGGCCAGGACCTACCAGCCCGGCGACGACGTGCGCCGGATGGACTGGGCGGTGACCGCGCGGACGACCGTGCCGCACATCCGCGAGACCGTCGCCGACCGCGAGCTGGAGACCTGGGTCGTCGTCGACCTGTCCGGCAGCCTGTTCTTCGGCACCGCCGCCTGCGAGAAGCGGGACCTCGCGATCGCGGCGACCGCCGCCGTCGCCCACCTCACCGGGGGCGGCGGGAACCGGATCGGCGCGATCATCGCCACCGGGGAGCGGACGGTCCGGGTCCCGGCCCGGGGCGGGCTCGCCCATGCCCGCGGCCTGGTCCGCAAGATCGCCGAGACCCCCCGCGCGCCCGAGGGGGTGCGGGGCGACCTGGCCGACGCCATCGAGCAGCTGCGCCGCCCGCCGCGCCGGCGGGGGCTGGCCGTGGTGGTCTCGGACTTCCTCGGCGACCTCGCCTGGCAGCGGCCGCTGCGCGCGTTGTCGGCCCGGCACGACCTGATCGCCGTCGAGGTGCTCGACCCCCGCGACGTCGATCTCCCCGACATCGGCACGGTGGTCCTGGCCGATCCCGAGTCCGGGCGCCAGCGGGAGGTGCACGCCTCGCCGCTGCTGCGCCGGGAGTTCGCCGCGGCGGCCGCCGAGCACCGGGCCAAGGTCGCGGCGGCGGTGCGCCGGAGCGGGGGAGGGCACCTGGTCCTGCGTACCGACTCCGACTGGATCGCCGACACGGTCCGGTTCGTCGTCGCCAGGAAGCGTCGATGGTCCGGGGGAGGGGTGGCCTGATGTTCGACCTGACCTTTCACGACTTCGCCGCACCGTGGTGGTTCCTGCTGCTGGTCGTCGTCGCGGCGATCGTGGCCGGCTACGTGGTCGTGCAGCGGATGCGCCACCGGCGCACGATGCGCTTCACCAACCTGGAGCTGCTGGAGCGGGTGGTGCCCAAGCGGCAGGGCTGGATCCGGCACGTCCCGGCGGTCGTACTGGTGATCGCGTTGATGCTGCTGACGACGGCGATGGCCGGGCCGACCGCCGAGCAGCGGGTGCCCCGCAACCGGGCCACGGTGATGCTGGTCATCGACGTGTCGCTGTCGATGGAGGCGACCGACGTCAAGCCGACCCGGCTGCGGGCGGCCCAGGACGCCGCCAAGGACTTCGTCACCGGCCTCACCCCCGGGATCAACCTCGGCCTGATCGCGTTCGCCGGTACCGCGACCGTGCTGGTCTCGCCGACGACCGACCGCGACAGCGTGGCGAACGCGATCAACAACCTTCGTCTGGCCGAGTCCACCGCGACCGGTGAGGCGATCTTCGCCGCATTGCAGGCCATCGACGGGTTCGCCCAGGTGATCAGCGGGGTGGAGGGCGCGCCGCCGGCCCGGATCGTGCTGATGACCGATGGCAAGCAGACGATCCCGACCGACGACGGCAACGCCCCGCGCGGGGCGTTCACGGCGGCCAGGGCGGCCGCCGAGGCCGAGGTCCCGGTGTCCACGATCTCGTTCGGCACCGAGAACGGCCAGGTGACCATCGACGGCAAGACCCAGCCGGTGCCGGTCGACGACGCCTCCATGCGGGAGATCGCGCGGCTGTCCGGGGGCGAGTTCTACCGGGCGGCCACCGCCGACCAGCTGCACAGGGTGTACGACACGCTCGGTGAGCAGATCGGGTATGAAACCAAAGACGCCGACGCAAGCAGACCCTGGCTGATGCTCGGGACGCTGGCAGCGCTGGCGGCCGCCGGGAGCGCCCTGCTGATCGGCCAACGCCTCCCCTGAGGGTCCCCCGACTGCCTGTCGTCCGCATACGTCCTGGTCCCGCCGCTGTGAGAGCTGGACGCAACCTAAACGACCCCACCAGCGCGCCAACGGATAATCTTGCGTTCGCAAGTATCGGCCGTATGAGGAGTTGGGTGTGGGACGTTCAGTGCTGGTGACGGGGGGTAACCGGGGGATCGGGCTCTCGATCGCCCAGGCCTTCGCCGCACAAGGAGACCAGGTCGCGGTGACCTACCGCGGCAAGCCGCCGCCGGAGGGGCTGTTCGGCGTGCGCTGCGACGTGACCGACGTCGGTCAGATCGACGCCGCGTTCAAGGAGGTGGAGGAGCACCAGGGCGCGGTGGAGGTCCTGGTCGCCAATGCCGGTATCACAGACGACACGCTGCTCATGAGGATGACCGAGGAGCAGTTCACGAGCGTCGTGGACACGAACCTGACGGGCTCCTACCGGGTCGCGAAGCGTGCCTGCCGGGGGATGCTCAAGGCGCGGTGGGGCCGGATGATCTTCATCTCGTCCATCGTCGGCCACACCGGCGGTCCGGGGCAGATCAACTACGCGGCCAGCAAGGCCGGGCTGATCGGCGTCGCCCGCTCGATCGTGCGCGAGATGGGCAACCGCAACATCACGGCGAACGTCGTGGCTCCCGGCTTCGTGAGCACCGACATGACCGACGCCGTCTCCGACGAGCGGCGCGAGGTCATCCTCAACCAGGTCCCGGCCGGCCGCTACGGCCGCACCGAGGAGATCGCCGCCGCGGTCACCTTCCTCGCCTCCGACCTGGCCGGCTACATCACCGGAGCGGTGCTGCCGGTGGACGGCGGGTTGGGGATGGGTCACTGAGCGAACCTGACAGGATGGGCGGCGCATCGCCAGGCACACAGGAGGGACGCACGTGACCGGTCTGCTCGAGGGCAAACGCCTGCTCATCACCGGGGTGATCACCGACGCCTCCATCGCGTTCCACGCGGCGAAGGTCGCCCAGGAACAGGGGGCGACCGTCGTGCTCACCGGCTTCGGCCGGCTGAGCCTGGTGGAGCGCATCGCCAACCGGCTGCCCCAGCCCGCTCCGGTCATCGAGCTGGACGTGCAGAACAACGAGCAGCTCGACTCGCTCGCCGACCGCGTCCGCGAGCACGTCGACGGCCTCGACGGCGTGCTGCACGCGATCGGGTTCGCCCCGCAGAGCTGCCTCGGCGCGCCGTTCCTCGACGCGCCCCGCGAGGACGTCTCGGTGGCGGTCGAGGTGTCGGCTTACTCGTTCAAGTCGCTAACGGTGGCCGCGCTGCCGCTGCTCTCCTCCGGTGCCTCGGTCGTCGGCATGGACTTCGACGCCCGGGTGGCCTGGCCGGCCTACAACTGGATGGGAGTGGCGAAGGCGGCGCTGGAGTCGGTGAACCGGTACCTCGCGCGGGAGCTCGGCCCGCGGGGGATCCGGGTGAACCTGGTCTCGGCCGGACCGGTCAAGACGATGGCCGCCAAGTCCATCCCCGGCTTCGGTGAGCTGGAGGGCGGCTGGGACGAGCGCGCTCCGCTGGGCTGGAACGCCGAGGACGCCACGCCGGTCGCCAGGTCGATCTGTGCCGTGCTGTCCGACTGGCTGCCCGCCACGACCGGATCCATGATCATGGTCGACGGCGGCGTACACGCGTTGGGGCTCTAGTGGACGCCCTGCTCTGGTTGTCCTTCGGCGGGCCGGAGAGCCCCGAGGACGTACGTCCGTTCCTGGAGAACGTGACCCGCGGCCGGGGTGTCCCGCCCGAACGGCTGGACGAGGTCGAGCACCACTACCAGTCCTTCGGCGGGGTGTCGCCGATCAACCGCCTCAACCGGGCGGCCATCCAGGCCACCGAGGACGCGCTGGGGCGGCAGGGCATCGACCTGCCGGTGTACTTCGGCAACCGCAACTGGCACCCGATGGTCGAGGACACGCTGGCGCAGATGGCGGCCGACGGGGTGCGCCGGGCGCTGGTGTTTCCCACCAGCGCCTACGGCGGCTACTCGGCCTGCCGGCAGTACGACGAGGACATCGAGCGCGCGCGGGCGGCTGTCGGCGACGGGGCGCCGGACCTGGTGAAGCTGCGGCATTTCTTCGACCACCCGTTGTTCGTCGGCGCGTTCGCCGACGCGGTGCGCGCCGCCGCGCGCGACCTCGCGGACTACCGGCTGGTGTTCACCGCCCACTCGGTGCCGGTCTCGGCCGATCTCGCCTCCGGGCCGCCCGCGGAGGGCGGGGGGCGCTACTCCGGCCAGGTTGCCGAGGCGTCCCGGCTGGTCGCCGAGTCGGTGGGGGTGCGGGAGTACGACGTGGTCTGGCAGTCCCGGTCGGGCCCGCCCCAGGTGCCCTGGCTCGAGCCGGACATCGTCGACCACCTCGACATCCTCGCCGGCAAGGGTGTGCCGGCCGTCGTGGTGTGCCCGGTGGGCTTCGTCAGCGACCACCTCGAGGTGGTCTGGGACCTGGACACCGAGGCCGCCGAGCGGGCGGCGAAGCTGGGCATGGGCTTCGCCCGGGCCGCCTGCCCCAGCGGCGACCCGCGGTTCGCCGACCTGGTCGTCGAGCTGGTCTCCGAGCACCTGTCCGGCGTGCCGGCCCGCAGGCTCTCCGACTTCCCCGCCGCCGGCTGCACCGTCAACGGCGCCCCCTGCGCCACCCTCTGCTGCGAACCGGCCCGTCAGCGCCCCAGGTAGGCCTCGCCGCGCGGGGACAGCCGGTACCCGACCTCGAGGCTCAGCGTCAGGCCGAGGTTCTTGAGCTTGCGGACGTCGGCCTTGAACGGCAGGGTCTCGCGGCCGAGCTCCTCGGCGAGGTCGGCCGCGCGCACGGCCGGGCGGCGCGCGACGATCTCCAGGGTCTGCCGGGTCCAGGGCGCGGCGGCGGCCCGGTCCAGCCGGTCCAGCCGCCGGGTGATCTCCTCGACCTCGGCCACGGACAGGTCGGCGGCCGAGGCCAGCTCCTCGCGCGGGTCGGGCTGGTCACAGGGATGCAGGCGCAGCAGGTAGACCGGGTCCTCGGCCGACCCGTGCAGGTCCGCGACGGCCTCCGCCACCGACGGGTACCCGGCGGCCCGAGCGTCGGCGAGGGTGATCTCGGCCGGTGCCACCACCTCGACCGAGTCGACCACGATCCGCCCGGCAGAGGTCCGGTAGACGTTGCCCGCGCTGACCTGCCGGCGGCGCCACCGCCGGAACATCACGGTGATCGGGCCGTCGCGGATGCCCTGCCGCACCCGCTTCTCGATCAGCACGGTGGCTCGGACACGTCTGGCTCGGACCCGTCTGGCTCAGACGCGCCCGGCGTGGTCGGCGAGTGCGCGAACCGCGTCCGCCACGGCGGCGCACCTGGCCGTCCGCACGGCGTGGAACAGCGGGCGCAGTGCCTCGGCCCGCTTGTGCGCGGCCGAGGCGGACAGCGCGCCGCCCGGCTCGTCCTCCATCGCCAGCTCCAGGATCGCCGCGACCTCTGCGGCGCGCTGCAACACCCGCAGTGCCCGCTGCGGCATCCCGGCCGGCCAGCTGCTCTTGGTCCGCTCGGCGATCCTGGCCTGCAGTTCCTCGCGCACGCCGGCCCGCTTCTTGGCCACGCCGAGCTCGATCAGGATGCCGGCGGCGACCCGCATGGCGCCGGTCAGCTCGTGCTCGGCCTCGCCGAGCGGCACGGTCACCGGCGGGATGGGCTGCGGCACCTCGAACACGGTCCAGCGCAGGATCCCGCTGTCGGTCCGCCCGACGTGCTCGGGCACGATGCCGAGCCCGTCGAACACGACGGCCTCGCCCGCTTTCAGCGCCTCGGTGCCGAACTGGCTCGGCCCGCCGAGGCCGCGCACGTCACCGGGAACCGGCATCACGAGCTGCGCACCGTTGACGCCGGCCCGTCGCAGTGCCGCCAGCAGGGTGGCGTGGCCGGTGCCGGCCTCGCCGCGTTCGGGAATCTCGAGCGAGGTCGCCAGCCGCTCGTCCGCGGCGACCACCTCGTGCGCCTCGGCCCAGTCCCGCAGGGCGTCGAGCACATCGTCGGCGGCAGCGGCGCCGCTCAACCACGCCGAGGACCACACCGCCATTGTCGCGCTGGGGGATGACACGGGCAGAAGATTACGCGACCACGGACGCCACCCGCTCTCCGGTGGGGTGATCTACCTCCGGTTCTCCGGCCCCAGCTGACGGCCGAGCAGCTCCCGGAACCGGTCCAGCTCGGCGGCCTCGCCGAAGGCGCGCAGCGGCACCGGGAACAGCGCGCTCGACCCGCCGGTGCGCAGCACGAAGCAGCGGCGGGTCTCCAGCCACCCGGACAGCGTCGCCCAGCGCAGGTCGCTGAAGGCCGTCCCGTCGACGGTCATCATCCGCAGCGATTGCTCGTCGGCGGTCGCGGTGACGGTCGCCGAGGCGACCGGGTTGCGGTGGAACGAGGAGTACACCCCGAGCAGCGGCATCGCCGCGATGACCGCCGCGCAGATCAGGCCGAAGATCGCGGGCACCGGCTCGCCGAGCACCAGCAGCACGACCCCGAACGCGGCGAGCACCACCGCGAACCACGGCGACCAGCGGTACAGCGGGGTCACCGCGCGCAGCGCGTCGCTCCAGTCCGCCGCCCGCGGGTCCCACCGCAGCTCGAGCCGCTCCTCGACCATCCCCACCCCGCTCCTCGTCCCCACCAGTCGCCGCGTGCCGACCCTACGGCCCTGGAGCCGCTCCACGTCGACCGCCGGTCAGATCTTGCGTAGCGTCGAGAAGGTGACAGGACCTGAGAACCTCCCGCGGACGGCGGGGGAGCTGCGCGCGGCCGGCCACGTCCCGCGCGGCGTCAAGACCGAGATACGCGAGAACCTGCTCGCGGCGCTGCGCGAGGGGCGCAACCCGTGGCCCGGCATCGTCGGCTTCGACCGGACCGTGCTGCCCCAGCTGGAGCGGGCGTTGCTGGCCGGGCACGACGTGGTGCTGCTGGGCGAGCGGGGCCAGGGCAAGACCAGGCTGCTGCGCACGATCACCGGCCTGCTGGACGAGTGGACCCCGGTCATCGAGGGCGCCGAGCTGGGCGAGCACCCGCTGGACCCGATCACCCCCGAGTCCCGCCGCCGGGCCGCGGAGCTGGGCGAGGACCTGCCGGTGGCCTGGCGGCACCGCTCCGAGCGGTACGCGGAGAAGCTGGCGACCCCGGACACCTCCGTCGGCGACCTGATCGGCGACGTCGACCCGGTGAAGGTGGCGCAGGGCCGCACGCTGGGCGACCCGGAGACGATCCACTTCGGACTCGTCCCCCGGGCGCACCGGGGCATTGTCGCGGTCAACGAACTGCCCGACCTGGCCGAGCGGATCCAGGTGGCGCTGCTGAACGTGATGGAGGAGCGGGACATCCAGGTCCGCGGCTACACGCTGCGCCTGCCGCTGGACGTGCTGCTGGTGGCCACGTCCAACCCCGAGGACTACACCAACCGCGGGCGGATCATCACCCCGCTCAAGGACCGGTTCGGCGCCGAGGTGGTCACCCACTACCCGCTCACGGTGGCCGCCGAGGTCGACGTGATCAAGCAGGAGGCCGAGCTGCTCGCCGAGGTGGGCGAGCCGCTGCTGGAGGTCATCGCCCGGTTCGTCCGCAACCTGCGCGAGTCCTCGGCGATCGACCAGCGCTCCGGGGTGTCCGCGCGCTTCGCCGTGGCCGCCGCGGAGACGGTGTCGGCGGCCGCGCTGCGGCGTTCCGCCCTGATCGGCGAGGAGCCGGCGATCGCGCGGCCGATCGACCTGGAGGCCGTGCCCTCGGTGCTGCGCGGCAAGCTGGAGTTCGAGTCCGGCGAGGAGGGCCGGGAGATCGAGCACCTGGTGCACCTGCTGCGCCGGGCGGTGGCCGAGACCGCCAAGGACAAGTTCGCCGGCCTGGACCTGCGCCCGCTGGTGGACGCGGTCGTGGACGGCCACCTGGTGGCCACCGGCGAGCGGGTGCCGGGCAGCGAGGTGCTCGCCGCGCTGCCGGAGCTGCCGGTGCTGCACGAGGTCGCCGCGCGGCTCGACGTCACGCCGACCGACCCGCCCGGGCGGATCGCGGCGGCCGTGGAGCTGGCCCTGGAGTCGCTCTACCTGCGGCGGCGGCTGGCCAAGGACTCCAGCGAGGGCCCCGACGGGACCACGGTGTACGGCCCGTGAGCAGGTTCAGCTACGGCCCGTGGCACGACGGGCCGGATCCGCTCGCTCCGCCGGTCGACCTGCGCGAGGCCCTCGACGCGATCGGCCGGGACGTGATGGACGGCCGTTCGCCCCGGTCGGCTCTGGAGGAGCTGCTGCGCCGCGGCACGGCCAACACCTCCGGCCTCGACGAGCTCAGCCGCAGGCTGTGGCAGCGCCGGTCGCAGCTCCAGCGCCGCCACAACCTGGACGGCACGCTGCAACGGGTGCGGGAGCTGCTGGACGAGGCGCTGCGGGCGGAGAAGGCGGAGCTGTTCCCCGACCCCGACGACGACGCCCGGTTCCGCGAGGCGCAGCTCGACGCGCTGCCCTCGGGGACCGCGGCGGCCGTCCGCGAGCTGGCCGAGTACGACTGGCGGTCCGAGCAGGCCCGCGAGTCCTACCGGCAGATCCAGGACCTGCTCGGCCAGGAGCTGATGGAGTCGCGGTTCCAGGGCATGAAGGACGCCCTGCAGAACATGCGGCCCGAGGACACCGAGCGGATCCGCGCGATGATGGCGGACCTGAACGACCTGCTGCTCTCGCACCTGCGCGGCGAGGACACCAGCGCGAAGTTCGCCCAGTTCATGCGCAGGCACGGCGACTTCTTCCCGGAGAACCCGCGCAACACCGAGGAGCTGGTCGACGCGCTGGCCCAGCGCGCGGCGGCGGCCCAGCGGATGATGAACTCGATGTCGGAGCGGCAGCGGGCGGAGCTGGCCGAGCTGATGGGCAACGCCTTCGGCGACCCGAAGCTGGTCGAGCAGATCGCCTCGCTGGACGCGAACCTGCGCGCGCTGCGGCCGGGGGAGGACTGGACCGGCTCGGCCCGCTTCCGCGGCAACCAGCCGATGGGTCTGGGCGAGGGTGCGCAGGCCATGGCGGACCTCGCCGAGATCGACGCACTGGCCGAGCAGCTCGCCCAGTCCTACCCGGGCGCGCGGCTGGAGGACATCGACCTCGAGGCGCTGGAGCGCCAGCTGGACGAGGACGCCTCGGTCGACGCGCGTCGTCTGTCCGAACTGGAACGTGAGCTGCGCGAGCAGGGCCTGCTCGAACGGGCGCCGGACGGCTCGCTGCGCCTCTCGCCCAAGGCCCTGCGCCGCCTCGGCCAGACCGCGCTCAAGGACGTGGTCAACGCCGCCCGCCGCCAGGGCCGCCGCGACTCCCGGGTGACCGGTGCCGCCGGCGAGCCGACCGGCGCGACCCGCCCCTGGCAGTTCGGCGACACCGAGCCGTGGGACGTGCCGCGGACGGTCCGCAACGCCGTCCTGCGCGGCGCCGCGACCGGCCCGGTGTCCCTCGACGTGGTGGACGTGGAGGTCACCGAGACCGAGCAGCGCGCCAGGGCCGCGGTGGCGCTGTGCGTGGACACATCGTGGTCGATGGTGCAGGACGGCCGCTGGGTGCCGATGAAGCGCACGGCGCTGGCCCTGCACCAGCTGGTCAGCACCCGCTTCCGCACCGACGCGCTCCAGCTGGTCACCTTCGGCCGCCATGCGAAGACCGTGGAGCTGGGCGAGCTGGTGGGGCTGGAGGGTGTGTGGGAGCAGGGCACGAACCTGCACCACGCCCTGCTGCTGGCCGGCCGCCACCTACGCCGCCACCCCGACGCCCACCCGGTGGTGCTCGTGGTCACCGACGGCGAGCCCACCGCCCACCTGGAACGCGACGGCGAGGCACGGTTCAGCTACCCGCCCCAGCCGGCGACGCTGCGCAAGACGGTGGCCGAGGTGGACGCCCTGGCAAAGCTGGGCGCGTCGGTCTCGGTGTTCATGCTCGGCGAGGACCCGAAACTGGAGGAGTTCGTCAAGCTGATCGCCCGCCGCAGCGGCGGCCGCGTCGTCAACCCCGACCTCGACGGCCTCGGCGCCGCCGTGGTCGGCGACTACCTGCACCGGCGCCAGAGTCGCTGAGGCGTCGCGGGGAACTCGGTTGCCGGTGTGGTGGGCCGTTCCTACGGTATGGCCATGATCCAGGTTCGACGGCTGACGCCGGACGAGTGGCGGCTGTGGCGGGAGATCCGCCTGGCCGCGCTCGCCGACGCGCCATACGCCTACGGCTCCACACTGGAACACGAGCAGGCGTTCGACGAGTCGGTGTGGCGGGAACGCCTGTCCGCCGCGGGGTCCATGACGGCTGTCGCGCTCGACGGGACCGAGCCGGCCGGTGCCATGGCCGTGTTCACCCCGGCGGGCGCGGCGGTGCCCATGCTCGTCGCGGCGTGGGTGCACCCGGCGCATCGCGGCCGCGGGGTGGGCGACGCGTTGGTGAGCGATGTGCTCGCCTGGGTGCGGGAGACCGGCCGGGACCGGATCGAGCTGCGGGTCGCGGACGGCAACGAGCCGGCCCGCCGCCTGTTCACCCGGCACGGTTTCGTCCCCACCGGCGACCGCGAGCGGCTGGAGAGCGACCCGAGCGTGCTCACCGAGCGCCTCGCCTGGACCGCGGAAACCGACGGTGAGCCGCGGACGAGGGAGAGCGAGGTCGAGCGGGTGCCCCGGAGCTGACCGGGGCACCCGCCGAAACACCTAGGACGTGATGTCCTTGGTCCGGAACCGCCGGGCGGCCAGCAGCCCGAACACCGCCCCGTACATCACCGCCGAGAACGCGCCGGCGGCCATGTTGGACCAGTCGATGTCGGTCGAGATCAGGTCGGACCAGGCGATGGCGTAGTGGGTGGGCAGGTAGTTGCGCAGCCCCTCCAACGCGGTGATCTGGTCCAGGATCTGCGACAGGATCATCACCAGCACCGTCCCGCCGACGGCCCCGAGCGGCGCGTCCGTCGACACCGTGAGGAACAGCGCCACCCCGGCCACCCAGATCAGGTGGATCGCCAGGTAGATCACGGTGAACAGCAGCGCCAGCATCGCCTGGTCGAACGAGATGGCGTCGCCGGTGGGGCTCACCGCCTCGCCCGCGCCGTAGAAGATCACGCCCACCAGCAGCGCCATCGCCGGCAGCAGGATGATCGCCAGCAGCGACAGCAGTGCCGACGCCACAGCCTTCTGGCGCATCAGCCGGTGGCGGGGGATCGGCATCGCCAACAGGTACTTCAGGCTCGACCAGGACGCCTCGCTGGCGATCGTGTCGCCGAAGAACAGCGCCACCACCATCGGCAGTGCGAAGCTGGTCACCGCGAACAGCACGAACACCACGAAGTTCGACCCGCTCGCCGTCGCCAGGTCCACGAACCCGCCCGACCGCTGCCCGTCGCCGTCGCTGCCGAACTCGAACGCCACCCACAGGATCCACGGCAGCAGCAGCAGGAACCCGAACACGAACTGCACCCGCCGGCGCCGCAGCTGGCGCGTCAGCTCCACCCGCAGCCCCAGCGTCCGCCGCGCCTTGTACCCGACGACCGACCCGTCCGGGGCGACCTCGCTGTGCTCGTGCGCCGCCACCTCGGTGAGCTGATCCAGCGCCGCCGGATCGGTATGTACGGTGCTCACGCCATCGTCCGAGCCGCTCATGACCGGGACTCCTCTCCGACGAGCTGTAGGAAGGCGTCCTCGAGCCGCCGGCGTGGGCCGGCCTGCTCGACGGCCACCCCGGCCCGGACCAGGGTCGCCAGCGCCTCGGCGCGGGGCATGCCGTTGAGGTCCGCGTGCACCAGCGGGCCCTCCACGACCACGCCCTCGACACCCTCCGCGTCACGCAGCACCTCGGCGGCGTCGGTGGGACGGTCGACCCGGAACGTCGCCTCGCTGGCGCCGCCGACGATCGCCTCCACCGGACCCGAAGCCACGAGCCGGCCCTGGTGCATCACCACCACGTGGTCACAGGTCTGCTCGACCTCGGCCAGCAGGTGCGAGGACACCAGCACGGTGCGCCCGGCCGCCGCGTAGCGCCGCAGCACCTCGCGCATCTGGTGGATCTGAGGCGGGTCCAGCCCGTTGGTCGGCTCGTCGAGGACGAGCAGGTCCGGCAGTCCGAGCATGGCCTGCGCGATCGCGAGCCGCTGGCGCATTCCCTGGCTGTAGGTCTTCACCCGCCGGTCGACGGCTCCGCCGAGACCGGCGATCTCCAACGCCTCGGTGAAGTGCGCCCGGTCGGCCGGACGTCCGGTCGCCGCCCAGTACAGCTCCAGGTTCGCTCGCCCGGACAGGTGCGGCAGGAACCCGGCGCCCTCGACGAACGAGCCGATCCGAGACAGCACCGGCGCGCCGGAGTGCACCCGGTGGCCGAACACCCGCATCGAGCCGCCGGTCGGCGTGATCAGGCCCATCAGCATGCGCAGGGTCGTGGTCTTGCCGGCGCCGTTCGGGCCGAGCAGCCCGAGCACCTGTCCCGGCTCGACCCGGAAGGAGAGGTCGTCGACGGCCTTCACGCCGCCCGGGTAGGACTTCGACAGGTTCTCGATCACCAGCGGCACGTCGTCCAGCGCCGGGTCGTGGTCGTCGGCCCGGCGGCGGCGCAGCGCGCCCCAGATCGCGGCCAGCACGCACACGCCGAGCACGATCGCGATCCCGACCAGCGGGCCGCTCGGGAGGCCGCCGCCGGAACGGGTGCCCGCGACGACCGGCACCGCCAGCGCCCCGTCCTCCACCAGCGAGACCCGGTAGGCCGCGGCCTCGGTGGGGGTGGCGTAGGCCTGGTCGGTCGTGCTGACCACCAGCTCCACCCGACGGTCGGTCTCGATCGGACGCACGATCGCCGGCAGCGTCACCGTGACCTCGACCGGACTTCCGTCGGCCGGGAGCGTCGGGACGCGCAGCGGCGAGACCGCCGAGCCGGGCAGCAGCCGCGACCCGTCCTGGCCGACGTCGTAGAGCTTCGCGAACAGCACCGCGCCGTCGGGAGCCGGCACGCCGGGCAGCGAGGACACCCGCAGCCGCACGGTGGCGGCCCCGGCGATCAGCAGCTGGTTGGTCAGCGGCCGGCTGGAGAACCGTGCCGCCTGCCCCGGGAGGTCGATCGCCACCCGCCCGGCGAGCCGGGAGGAGCTGCCGATGATCGAGCCCAGCCCGGGCAGGCTGCTCACCGAGGCGGGGTTGCCGCCGGGCGGGTTGATGATGGTCTGCTCCGGCCCGTAGACCCGGACCTGGCGCCGCTCGGTGTCGGTCCCATTCTCAAGACCGGGATAGGTGTCGGTCGCGACCGTGCGCACCGAGGGCGCGCCCTGCACCCGCAGCGCCCCCTGCACGTCGTACTGGAAGCCGGTGCCCGGGTCCTCCCCGCGGCCGCGCAGGTGGAAGTCGAACCAGTCGGCCATCGCGCCGCGCAGTTCGGGGCCGGGGCGGCCGCCGTCGTGCCCGCCGGTGTACCAGACGACCTTGACCTTGCCGCCGGCCTCGGCGATCTGCCGGGCCGTGGCGTCGGACTGGTCCAGGCCGAACAGCGTGTCCTGCTCGCCCTGGACGAGCATGGTCGGCGCGGTGATCCGGTCGGCGACCGAGACCGGCGAGACCGACCGCAGCAGCTGGACGGTCGCCTCGCTGGCCCGTCCGGTCGTGGCCACCTCGTTGTACGCGGCGCAGAAGTCCTGGCGGAACCGGCCGCACGGGTCGCCGGAGGCGGTTCCGCCAGGTGCCGCGCCGCCACCGGTGTCGGGCCCTCCGGCCGGCGGCTCGGTCGGCGTGCCGCCGGCGTTGGTGGGCGCGTCGGCGTCGTCGTCCTCGCTGCCGGCCTCGACGGCGTCGGTGCTCGGGTCGGCCAGGCCTGCCCCGCCCACACCGGCGGCGAAGAAGATGCCGGCCCAGGAGCGTTTGAACACCCCTTCCGGGGCGTAGGCGTTGGCAGCCGGGGTCGAGGCCGTCGCACCGGTCGTCGCCGAGTTCGGCAGCAGGGCCTGGCTCAGGTCGTTGTAGGTGATCGTCGGGACGAGCGCGTCCACCCGGTCGTCGGTGCCGGCGAGCAGCAGCGAGAGCGCGCCGCCGTAGGAGCCGCCGGTGACGCCGACCTTCGGGTCGTCCTCGTCGTCGGTGACCACCTCGGGCCGCTCGGCCAGCCAGCTGACCAGCTCGCTCGCGTCGGCGACCTCGGCGTCGAGCGAGTTCAGCGCGATCTGCCCGGAGCTGGCGCCGAAGCCGCGCGCCGAGTAGGCGAGCACGACGAACCCGCGGCCGGCGAGCTCGCGGGCGTCGCCGTCCACGCTGGCCTTGCTGCCGCCGAACCCGTGGGCGACGATGATCGCCGGCGCGGGGGTCTCCTCGGGCAGGTAGAGCGTCGTGTCGAGTCGGATGCCGGGGGCGGCGCCGTCGAGGGTCTGTTCCCTCGTGCGCACCTCGGCTGGGTCGTCACCGCTGGACAGCCAGACCACGCCGCCAGCGGCGGCGACGGCGACGGCTAGTCCGACCAGGAGCCATCGCTGGAGCGGTCGAGAGATTCGGGGCACGTCAGAAACCGTATGCGAGCGTTCCTGAGAGTAGCTGAGAGCCCGCCCGATCGGCCCCATTCGTCCGGTTGCTCCCGAATGTGAGCTAGGACAACATCGCTGGGCTGGTGTGTCGGGAGCCGGCACGCGACAATAAGGAAGTTGTGGAGGGGAGTATTCCTTCGCGTCGACGTCGTCAACACGGATCGTGGGTTGTGGGTCCCGGCGCCGGCGGTCAGCCCTGTGCTGGCGGGAGAGACCTCCGGTCGTAGTGCCGTTGGACCGGAGGGTCAGTATATGAACGTGCCCGTATGGATCTGGCTCGCCACAGTGGCGGGACTCATCGTGTTGCTCGCCATCGACCTCGTGGTCGTCGACCGCAAACCCCACGAGGTGACGGTCGGCGAGGCCGCGCGGTGGGTCACCTTCTACATCGCCTGTGCGGTGCTGTTCGGCATCGGTATCTGGATCTTCAGCGGTGGGACGTTCGCGGGCGAGTACTTCGCGGGCTACATCACCGAGTACTCACTCTCGGTGGACAACCTGTTCATCTTCCTGGTGATCATGTCGGCGTTCTCGGTGCCGGTGATCCACCAGCACAAGGTCCTGCTCGTGGGCATCGTGCTCGCGCTGGTGCTGCGCGGCATCTTCATCGCCGTCGGTGCGGCCGCCATCTCCCAGTTCAGCTGGGTGTTCTACGTGTTCGGCGCGTTCCTCGTCTACACCGCGGTCAAGCTCTCCAAGTCGAACCTGGGCAAGGAGGGCGAGGAGGACTACGAGGAGAACCGGGTCACCAAGTGGGCCCGCAAGCTCTTCCCGGTCACCGACGAGTACCACGACGGCAAGACCTTCACGAGGATCAACGGCAAGCGCTTCGCGACCCCGATGTTCATCGTGATGATCGCGATCGGTTCGGCCGACCTGATGTTCGCCGTGGACTCGATCCCGGCGATCTTCGGGCTGACCAAGGAGCCGTTCCTGGTCTTCGCGGCCAACGCGTTCGCCCTTATGGGCCTGCGGCAGCTGTACTTCCTGCTCGGTGGCCTGCTCCGGCGCCTGGTGTACCTGTCGATCGGGCTGGCGGTCATCCTCGGCTTCATCGGTGTGAAGATGATCCTGGAGGCCCTGCACACCAACGCGCTGCCGTTCATCAACGGCGGCCAGCCGCTGAACGTGCCGACGGTGGGCATCGAGCTGTCCCTCTCGGTGATCATCGGCGTGCTGGTGATCACCGCGGTGGCGAGCCTGCTGAAGACCCGCAAGGACGGCCGCCGCGAGACGGTCGCCACCGGCGGTGCCCCGGCACCCCACGGCACCCCGACCACCCTGGGTGCTCCGGCCGACCCCGAGGCCAACCCCGCTGCCGACGAGCCGCGGGAGCCGGCCGAGCGGCGGCAGTAGCTACAGCAGTAGCTACAGCAGCGTGTAGTTGAGGGACTCGCAGACCCGGGCCAGCGGCAGGTCCAGGCCCGGGTAGTCCAGCGGGAGCAGGATGTCCGGCCGCTCGGGCAGTGCGGAGGCGGCCGGCGGGTCCCAGAGGCACACGGCCGGGTCGCCCGCGTCCATCGAGGAGCGGTACCAGAGCCCGTCCAGGTCGGGGAAGGCCGCGCGGATGGCGCGGGCCCAGGCCTGGGTGACGTCCTTGGGACCGGAGCTGATCTCCTGTGAGGCTCCGGCCCTGGTCGGCCAGAGCCCGGTCAGGTCGAGCAGCCGCAGCGTCCGCCGGGGCTGGAAGACGACCAGGTGCGGGCGACGCGTGCTCCGGTCGACGACCGAGGTCTGCTGGAACACCTCGGCGACGCTGGTCCGGACGGTGAGCCCGAAGTACAGCACGCCCTGACCGGCGCTCTTCCCACCCCCGGGGGGCTGCGGGTCGAACCGGGCGTGGGGGAGCGGGCCGGTGGTCCGGAAGGTGTTCCACCGCTGCTGGTGCCGCCCGCCGGCCGCGAACACCCGCACCAGCCGGGTCCCCGAGTGCACCGCGACGATGTCCTCGTCGGGCCGCAGCAGTTCCCGGAGCACATCCACCCCCGGCGGCTGAGGAAGCCGAGACATCCGTCAGCTTCCCCCTCACCCCACGTCGGCGCCGATGTGCGCGCCCAGGGTAGCCACCCCCTCACGGCCCATGACATCTCCCCACCGGAGCATGAAGCGGCCGGCGTACGAATTCGTACGCCGGCCCCCGGACATCCGCTCGTTTATCCCTCTTCCGACGTCGACCGCGCCGTCGGCGGGGTCGGCTTCCCCGCTGCCGCCGACGCCTTCGCGGCCGGGGCGGGAGGAATCCCACCGAGAGCCAGGCGGATACCGCGACGAATGCGAGAATGCTGCGCATTGCCCGTCCTCATCTCCTCGACGACGTCCGGTCGGACCCCATTACGATTTCGTGGCGAGGGATGGGGAACCAGGAAACGGAGCGGCAGCTGACCGGCAATATGGGCCGTGGTTCGGCTGGTTCGGGGGCGCGGTGTGTTCGGGGAGACGGTGCGGGCCTGTCGTCGTCGGCTGGGCCTGACCCAGGAGGAGGTCGCGGCCAGGACGGGTGTGAGCGTGCGGACGGTCCGCGGCATCGAGACCGGGCGGATCGAGCGCCCGCGCGCGGGGACGGTGCGCCTGCTCGCCGACGTCTTCGACCTCGGTGCCGCCGAGCGGGACAGCTTCCTCGGCCTGGCGCTCGAGGACCGGGGCGCTCCCGGGGGAGAGCGCCGGCGCCCGGCGCCCGCGCAGCTGCCCGCGGACATCCCGGACTTCACCGGCCGCGCGGAGAACCTGCGCCTGCTGACCGAACGGCTGGCCACGGCTCCGGGAGCCGCGGCGGTGATCACCGGCACGGCCGGCATCGGCAAGACCGCGCTCGCGGTGCACTGGGCCCACCAGGTCCGCGACCGGTTCCCGGACGGCCAGCTCTATGCCGACCTGCGCGGCTACGACCCGGACCAGCCGGTCGCCGCGACCGACGTGCTGGCGCGGTTCCTCACGGCCCTGGGACTCGCCGGTCCGGAGGTCCCGCTCGACGCTGACGAGCGCGCCGCGCGCTACCGCACGGAGGTCGCCGACCGGCGGATGCTGGTCGTGCTGGACAACGCGTCCACGGTCGACCAGGTCCGCCCGCTGCTGCCCGGCACACCCTCCTGCGCGGTCGTGGTCACCAGCCGGGACAGCCTGGGCGGCCTCGTCGTCGTCCACGGCGCGCGTCGGCTCGACCTGGACCTGCTGCCCGAGCCGGACGCGGTCACCCTGCTGCGCCGGCTGGTCGGCCCCGCGGTCGACGCCGAACCCGACGCCGCCGCCGAGCTCGTCCACCAGTGCGCGCGGCTGCCGCTCGCCCTGCGGATCGCCGCGGAGCTCGTCGCCGCGCGCTCCGGGGCGTCCCTGCGCGCGCTGGTCGCGGAGCTGGCCGACCAGCAGCGCCGCCTGACGCTGCTTGACGCCGGGGACGACCAGCGGGCTGCGGTGCGCTCGGTGTTCTCCTGGTCGATCCGCCACCTCCCCACCGACGCGGCGGAGACCTTCCGGTTGCTGGGCCTGCATCCCGGTCCCGACGTCGACGTGCACGCCGTGGCCGCCCTGACCGACGCCGGCCTCGACCGGGCACACGGCACGCTCGCCCTACTCGCCCGGGCGCACCTCGTCCACCTGGTCCGTCCCGGTCGGTACGGCATGCACGACCTGCTCCGGGCCTACGCCCTCGAGCTGGCCTCGGCCGGTGTCGCCGCCGAGGACCGGCGTGCCGCGGTGGAGCGGCTGCTCGACTACTACCTCTCCACCGCGGGTGCCGCGATGAGCTCGCTCTACCCCGCCGAGGCACACCGGCGGCCCCCCGTTCCGGCCGCCCGCACCCCCGCCCCGCCCGTGGCCGAACCCGATGCCGCCCGCGCCTGGCTGGACGCCGAACGCCCCTGTCTGACGGCCGTCGTCGCCCACGCCGCGACCCACGGCTGGGCCGAGCGCAGCGTCCGGCTCTCGATGACCCTGTTCCGCTACGCCGCCGGCGGCCACCCCCTGTTCGGCCTGGCGATCCACCGCCACGCCCGGGCGGCCGCGCACGCCACCGACGACCTGAGCGGTGAGGCCGAGACGGTGAACAGCCTTGGCGGCACCCACATCCAGCTGGGGCTCTACGGGCTCGCCGCCGAGTACTTCGCCGAGGCCGGCGAGCTGTTCCGCCGGGCGGGCAACCGGGTCGGCGAGGCCAGGACGCTGACCAACCTGGGCCACGTCGAGGAGCGGCTGGGCCGCTACGAGGCGGCCCTGCGCCACCTCGAGCAGGCGCTGGCGTTGTTCCGCGAGGTGGGGGACCGGGCCGGGGAGACCCGGACGCTGGGCGGCGTGGGCAACGTCGAACAGCGACTCCGCCGCGACGGTCCGGCCGACCGGCACCTCCGGCAGGCCCTCGCCCTGGCCTGCGGGACGGCCGACCGGGGGAGCGAGGCAAGCATCCTGCACATCCTCGGGGCCATGGCGACGCGGCTCGGGCGCCACGACGAGGCGGGCGAGCACCTGTGCCGGGCCCTCGCCCTGTACCGGCGGCTCGGTGACCGAGCCGGGGAAGGCTGGACGCTCGACTGCCAGGGCACCCTGCACACCCGTCGGGGCGACCCGGACGTCGCCGCCGAGCACCACCGGGAGGCCCTGGCGCTGTTCCGCGAGACCGGCGAGCGGGACGGCGAGGCGTGGGCCCGGAACGGCCTCGGGGAGGCCGACCACCTGGCCGGCCGCCACCGGGAGGCCCTCACCCACCACACCGCCGCGCTCGACATCGCCGTCGACATCGGGGTGCGTGACCAGCAGGCCCGCGCCCACACCGGCCTCGGCCACGCCCACCGGGCGCTGGACGAGCAGGCCGACGCGCGCCGGCACCACGATCGCGCCGTGGCCCTCCTCGGCGACCTCGGCGTCCCGGAGGTGGACGGGCTGGGGCGTTCGCCGGCCTGACCGGGAGACCGGCCGCCGGGCACCGGGTCTGCGCGTCGGCTGGCTCACCGCGACTGACCCCGCGCTGCGCTGGGCGAGCAGGTCGACCTGTGCCGGCGTTCACGGCCGTGCCGCGACGCGGACGAAATCGGGCGCCTCCAGCCTGACCGCGCGGAAGGATGGTGGGCATGGAGCTGGTCGCCCTGCTGCCCGCGTTCGTCCTCGCGGTCGTCCTGATCTCGGCGTCGCCCGGCCCGGCGATGGCGCTGATCCTGCGCCGTGCCGCCGTTCGAGGGTTCGCGGGCGCCAGGCCGACGGTGCTGGGGCTGGAGGTCGGCCTGTACCTGTGGGCGTTGTTCGCTGCGGCCGGGCTGGCGGCGCTGGTCGCCGCGTCCGGGGTCGCGTTCCTCGTACTGCGCGTCGTCGGCGCGGGGTTCCTGCTGTACCTGGGGCTACGAGCGTGGCGGTCGGCCTGGCGCGGCTCCCGGAACCCCGTCGAGCCGCCGACCGGCCCCACGCGGGGTTCCGCGCGGGCGTTCGGTGAGGGGGTGATGGTCATGCTCGCGAACCCGAAGGCCGCCGCGTTCATGATCGCGTTCTACCCGCAGTTCGTGCCGGGTGGCTGGCCACTGTTCGCCACGACCGCGCTGCTGGCCCTGCTCCAGGTGGCGATCGAGATCGTCCTGTACCTGACCTTGGCCGCCCTGGTCGGTCGGGCGAGCGGCTGGTTCCGCCGCTCCGCCGTGCGCCGCCGGCTCGACGCGGTCAGCGGCACAGTTCTCGTGGCCCTCGGGCTCCGGCTGGCCGTGGACGGCCGGTGAGTCGCCCGGCCGTCGACCGAACCGGACTGCTTCTCGCGAGCCGGGCATCGGCGACCGCATCCTCAACGAGCGCCTGCAGGATTTCATGGAGCTGGGGCTGGTCAGGCGCACGGTCCGCGACGGCCCACTGGTAACGGTCCGGCAGACCCGCGACGGCGTTTAGCCGGGTGCGGAGGGCGGTCACGGTGGCGCGGGTGGTGGTCGCGGTTGCTGGTAGGGAGGCAGGGCTTGCATTCCTCGACCAGACCGACGCCCCTGTTCGACGGGCTCAGAGCGTGTTTGAGATCTTCATGGTGTGGTGAACTGGCGTG
>NZ_MSIE01000046.1 GCF_001921205.1 Actinophytocola xanthii
TCAACCACTGCCAGCCGACACACCGATCATTCTGAAACGACTTCTAAGACGGCGCTCAGGCCGGTCGCGGTCGGCGCTCCGGAGTAGTACCGCCGTACCGCCTTCCTCCGAGAATGACGACCGCAGTACGACGAAACAGGACGGAATCGGTTCTAGCGTTCGGCTATGAGGAAACCTGATAGTCTACTGTGGAGGCTTGGGACGGCCACCATGGCGCTGGCGGCGACGTTCGCTGTCGTCTCCTGCGGGTCGGACGCCGACAACGGTGCGGCGCCCGCCGCGACCGACTCGCACAGCGCGCACGCGGGCGGGCCGTCGGCTCCACCGCAGCCGCTGCGCGCCGGCGAGCGGTTCGTCAACCTGAAGATGGCCGAGGCCTACACGCCCACGCCGCCGGAGGGCGGCGGTACGGACGAGTACCGGTGCCAGGTGATCGATCCGGGCCTGACCAAGACGGCCTTCCTGACCGGGACGCAGGTCACGCCGGAGAACGTCGCCATCGCGCACCACGCCATCGTGTACGCGGTGCCGCCGGGCGGCGCTGCCGCGGTGCGCGAGCAGGACGCGAAGACCCCGGGCCTCGGCTGGCAGTGTTTCGGCGGGACCGGCGTTCCCGGCGCCGAAGTAGAAGAGGGGGACGCGGCGTGGGTGGACACCTGGACGCCGGGCGGCACGGAGACACTGTTCACCCAGGACGCCGGCTTCAAGCTGGAGCCGGGCAGCCTGGTCGTCCTCCAGATCCACTACAACCTGCTCGCGACCGACGGCAAGCCGGCCGGGTCGGACCGCTCGGCGGTGCGGCTGCGGCTGACGGACGGCACGCCGCGGACCCGGGAGTTCGTCACGTGGCCGCTCGACGCGCCGACCGACCTGCCCTGCGCCGCCGACGAGTCGGGGCCGCTCTGCGACCGGGCGGCCTCGATCGCGGACGTGACGAAGCGGTTCGGGCCGGAGGTCGGCGGCTCCGCGGACGAGCAGCTGGAGGAGTGCGGTCAGAGCGCGCCGAAGCCCGGTAACACCCAGACCTGCGACCACGAGGTGCCGGAGCCGATGACGCTGTTCGGCGGTCTCGGCCACATGCACCTGCTCGGGCGGGCCATCAAGGTCGAACTCAACCCGGGCACGCCGAACGCCAAGGTCGTGCTGGACGTGCCGCAGTTCGACTTCGACAACCAGCGGCTGATGAAGCTGCCGTCGCCGGTGGAGATCGTTCCGGGGGACACGCTGCGGGTGACGTGTACGCACGACGCGGGGCTGCGCAAGCGGCTGCCGCAGCTGAGCAAGCTGCCGCCCCGCTACGTGGTGTGGGGCGACGGCACCAGCGACGAGATGTGCACGGGCATCATGACGGTCTCCCCCCGCAAGTCCTGACGAAGCGTCGAACTGTCGTGGCGGTCGGAGGGGTGCGGCTGCGAACTCCGGCCGCGCCCCGACGGACGCGCGAGATGAAGCGCTAGACCGGCCGGGTGAGTCTCAGGTCGTAGGCGAGGATGACGGCCTGGATCCGGTCCCGCGCGCCGATCTTGGCGAGGACCCGCCCGACGTGGGTCTTCACCGTCGACTCCGACAGCGTGAACCGTTGCGCGATCTCGCCGTTGGTGAGGCCGTGGCCGATGGCGACGAGGATCTCGCGCTCGCGACCGGTCAGGGAGTCCAGCCGGGGATCCTCCCGCACGGGCCCGCGGAGGTCATCGTCGAGCCGGTCGGCGAACACGTCGAGCAGCCGCCTAGTCAGCGCCGGCGCGATCACCACATCCCCGGCGGCGACTGCCCGGATACCGGCGAGCAACTCCTCCGGGCGGGTGTCCTTGAGCAGGATGCCGCTCGCCCCGGCCCGCAGCACGGCGAGCGCGTACCGGTCCACGTCGAACGCCGTCAGCACCAGGATCCGCGAACGCCCGCCGGCGGCGAGGATGCGCCGGATGGCCTCGATTCCGTCGACGCCCGGCATGCGGATGTCCATCAGCACCACGTCGGGACGCAGCTCGGTGGTCCGCCGAACGGCCTCGGCGCGGTTCTCGGCCTCGCCGACGATCTCGGTGTCGGGGGCGCTCTCCAGCAGCATGCGAAACCCGAAGCGCTGCAGCGGCTGGGCGTCCACCACGAGCACAGAGATCATGAATGGCTGCCTTTCAGGGTCGCGTGGACGGGTCCAGCCGCCGTCCGGTGCGGGGCCGGGTGCTGACCGTGCCGCCCGGCGATGCCTAACTTCTACCGAGCGGACCTGAGACGACTGTTAAAACGGCGCTCAGGCGATGTGGACCCGGCAGGAGTCAGCCGCCAGGCTCAGGTGGCGTACCTGGCAACCACAACCCAGAACGAGTCGGGGGGTAGCCGAACCGCACCGGTCGGGTCGCTGCCGCGGTGAGCCGCACGGCAGGGCGAGCAAGACAGGACGAGATGCGGCGCCAGGGCCGGCGGCTGGGCGTGGACCAGGGTCGTGGGCGACGCGATCGCCCTCCGCGGTGGCCGTCGCTGCGGCGCTCGTCGGGTCACGGCACTGGACGTGCTGACCGCCGTGCGGGCCACCCGAGCAGGACCTATCGGCTCCGCGCCGACGGCGCGGAGCGTACGCAAAGGAGAACTGATGGATCTGACAGCAACGACGACCGTTCGCAAACCCGCGTACAAGGCGTAAACGCCAGGAACGAAACCAGCGGCGACGGGAGCACCGGAGGTCCGCGGACAGGAACCCAGACAGGTGATGGACGGCAGTCGCGGCAAGCAGCATCGGCCAACCAATGAATGCTCCGGTGGCCGACAGTGCACCGGTCGGGTCAGGCGCCGCCCTTGGCGAGGTAGTCGGTGGGGTCGTACAGGATGCGCAGTCGCTGGATTCGTCCCTCGGCGAAGGTGAAGAACTCGGTGAGCCGAGAGGTGCCGTTCGGCAGGTGGGCGTCGTAGAGCACGGCGGTGCCGTCGTCGCCGTGGACCTCCTGGATCAGCTCGATCTTCTGGACGTTCGCGATGAACCCCCGCACTCCCCGCAGGAACGGCGCGGCCCCGGTCGCCTGTCCGGCGATCGGACCCTCGAAGTGGAGGTCCTCGGCCAGCAGTGGCGCCAGATCCCACCCGTCCCCGTAGCTCTCGATCCCGCCCGTGAGGATTCGGTAGTACTCCCTGAGCACGGCGGGTGCGCTGTCGCTGACGACGGTCACGGTGATCTCCTTTGCCTCGGAACGTGGTTGAGAAGCTAAACCATCTGGTTGAGATTCACAACGACCCTGCTAGGCTGTCGACATGCGCTCGTACAACCAGTACTGCTCGATGGCACGCGCCCTCGACCTGGTGGGCGACCGCTGGATCCTGCTGATCGTCCGCGAGCTGCTCACCCAGGGCCCCTGCCGCTTCTCCGACCTGCGCCGCGGGCTGCCGGGCATCGCCAGCAACCTGTTGGCCGACCGCCTCCGCGACATGGAGAGCACCGGGCTGATCGCCCGCCACGACGAACCGCCGCCGGTCGCTGCCACGCTGATCAGCCTCACCGACCGCGGCCGGGACCTCGGGGGCGTGGTCCGCGAGCTGACCCGGTGGGGCGCCCCACTGATGGTCGTCCCGCCGGACGAGGACGCTTTCCGGGTGCACTGGTTCTCGCTGCCCCTGCGCCACCTGTGCAGGGACTCCGCACCCGACGAGCCAACGAGCGTCGTGCGCCTCGGCGACCTGGGCGACGGCTGCGACATCATCGCCGACCGGGGTCGGATCGACGTACGCCCCTGCTCGACCGAACGCCGGCCCGACGCGACGATCACCGCGCCGCCGCAGGTGTTCGTCGCGCTCTTCACCGCGGCGGTGCCCCTGCAGAAAGCCCTGACCATGGGACTTGCCGTCGACGGCTCCGTCGCGGCCCTCGAACGCGTGCTACCCGGGAGGACGGATGACTGACGCACCCAACGGCGACCTGCTCGACCGGATAGCCGAGGACTTCGCCGACGACCGGGACGTCGCCATGGGGACGATGTTCCGCAGCCCAGGGCTCCGCGTCGGCGGCAAGATCTTCGCCTTCCTCGGACACGGCGGTGAGCTCATCGTGAAGGTCCCCAGCGACCGGGTCAGGGATCTCGTCGCCGCCGGGCAGGCCGAGCAGGTGGTCATGGGCAAACGAACGATGCGGGAGTGGGTCGAGCTTCCCGCCCTGGGAGACCGCACCGCGACGCTCGCCCTCTGGCGAGAGGTCGCACGCGAGGCACACCAGTATGTCGACTCACTACGGCGACTCGGCTAGTCAGCGGCTGGAACCTGCCGGTCACCTGTCGGGTGCTCCCCGATCGGTCTCCGCGAGCCGGCAGCAGCACGTGCCCGCGCGCAGGCAGGCCTGGCCCCGCTCCGGGACGTCACCGCGGCTGCGGCAGTCGCCCGCAAGGTGATCCTCATGCCATGAGCAGGACCTAAGTAGACGGCCGCAGGCTGGGCAGCTCCCTGAGCTGTCTCCGGGAGGTGATCCCCAGCTTCCGGAAGATGTTGCGCAGGTGGGTGTCGACCGTACGAGGGCTGATGAACAGCCGGGCGGCGACCTCCTTCGAGGTCGCTCCCGACGCGACCAGCCGGGCGATGTGCAGCTCCTGCATGGTGAGCTGGTCGCGAGCCTGTCCGGAGCGGCTGCGCGCGGTCTCGCCCGTGGCGCGCAGCTCGTCGGCGGCGCGCCGGGCGAACGCCTCGAGGCCCGCACCGGACAGGAGCTCGTGCGCGGTCCGCAGGTGTGGTCGACAGTCCTGCCTGCGGCCCTGGCGGCGCAGCCATTCTCCGTACAGGAGGTGCGCTCTGGCCCGGTACGGCAGCAGCCGACTGTCCGCGAGGCGCTCGATGGCCTCCAGGTAGTCGTCCTCCACCCCGGTGACCAGTCCCCGTGCGTAGGCCGCGATCCCCAGGCCCGACGCGCTCCCACTGGCGCTCGTGCGTTCGGTCAGCGACATGAGCGCGGTGACGGCGGTCTCGCGTTCACCGCACCGGACGGCCGCCTCCACCAGCTCCGGCAGGGAGAACCCCGAGATGAAGATGTCGCCGTCGGCGGTGGCCCGCCGAGCAGCGGCCAGCGCCAGTGGGTACTCGGCCAGGCCGTTGTGCAGCACGGCGCTCGCCCAGTGGACGTTGGCGACCAGCTGTCCCAGTCCGGTGGCCGTCGCCGTGACGGCTTCGAACAACGCGGCCGCCTCCGCACGGCGTCCGCGCATCGCGGCCAGCTGCAGCCGGTGGTAGGTGGTCGGAGGTCCACCGGTCGCGTCGGCGATGGCCTCCTCCTCGGCGATCGCGGCCATCGCCTTGTCGAGATCGCCCGCCAGCGTGGCGGCGGCGGCCGTCTGAGCGAGGCCGAGCCGCAGAACGAGCGGTGACCCCGACTCGCGGCCGTTCTTCACCAGCCACTCGGCGATCCGAACGTGAGTGTCCGGGTCCCACAGCTCGCCCGCGAGCACGACCGCGAGCGCGGGATATCGAGTCCAGAGTGGACCTGCCGTGCCGTCAAGGGCCTCACGGACGAGGGGCACGGCCGCGTGGTGTCCGTCCGCCTCCAGCGCGGTCAGCGCGTCCAGGACGTCCGGGTCGTGCGGTGGGGCGGTCCTGGCCTCGGCCAGGACCATCTCCATCACACCGGTCGCGCGCCCGACCATCAGGCTCGCCTCCAGTGCCGCCAGGCAGCTCTCCCGGGATCGGACGGGGTCCAGCGGAGCGAGCCGTCGCCCAGCGCGCAGCATGTACGCCGGTCCGGCCCCGTCGTCCACCCTGACGAAGGCGATCCGGCCCCGCAGCAGGTCGGCCTCCGCTCGCTGGAACTCGTCCAGGCTCGCGTTCTCGAAGGTCGTGAGCAGGTCAGCCGCCCGGTCCGCGGCGCCCGCCTCGAGGTGGGCGCGCGCCGCCGCGAGGATCCGCTCGGCCCGCCGGGCGGGGTCGCGCGTCAGTTCCGCGGCCCGTTCGAGGAAGGCGGCCGACGCGACCACACCGCCACGGGCCTGGGCACGGGACGCCGACCGGGCCAGATCGGCGGCGACGTCGTCGTCCGGTACGGCGGCCGCCTGAGCACGGTGCCAGGCGCGCCGGTCCGGGTCGGCTTCCTGGTCGGTGACCTCGGCGAGGACGTGGTGGGCCAACCTGCGCTCGGCGAGCTCGGCGCTCGCGTACGCCGCGGTCCGCGCGACCGGGTGATAGAAGCGCACGCGAGTGCCGAACTCGACCAGACCGGTGGCCGTGGCGGCCGCACCCGCGGCCGGTACGTCGATGCCGAGCCGCTGTGCGGCGGGCCACAGCAGCCCGGGATCGCCTGTCGGGTCGGCAGCGGCGACCGTGAGCAGGAGCCGCGCCTGCGCGGGCAGGGCGGACAGCGTGACCTGGAACCCGTGCTCGACACGCGACGGCACCGAGGTGATCCCGAGCGGGGCGAACCCGCCCGCCCTGGGCAACGTGAGCAGAGCCAGGGGGTTTCCCCGGGCCTCGGCGACGAGCCGGTCACGCACCTGCTCGTCGAGGGTCTCGTGGCTCTGAGCCGCGAGCAGGGCCCGCGCGTCCGCGTCGCCGAGCCCCTCGACGGTCAGGCACGGCAGGACGTCCAGCTCGCTCGCCCGGCACGGCACGCGGACCGCGAACACCGCGGCCACCGGTTCGGCGGAGATCCGCCGGGCGAGGAACGTCAGCGCCTCCGACGAGGCCGCGTCCAACCACTGCGCGTCGTCGACGACACACAGCACCGGACGTTCCCGGGCCGCCGTCGCCAGCAAGCCCAGCACCGCCAGCCCGATCCGGAACACGTCCGGTGTGCCGGTCGCCATCCCGAACGCGACCTGGAGGGCGTGGCCGTGCTGGGCCGGCAGCTCGGGGAGGTGGCGCAGCACAG
Organism: Actinophytocola xanthii; assembly: GCF_001921205.1. GTDB lineage: Bacteria > Actinomycetota > Actinomycetes > Mycobacteriales > Pseudonocardiaceae > Actinophytocola > Actinophytocola xanthii. The sequence continues at coordinate 6,824 of NZ_MSIE01000046.1, forward strand.
GCAGGCACAGCTGGTGAAGCGCGGCGAACGGCAGCTCTGCCTCGAGCTGGGAGCCGGCCGCGCGCACCACATGGAACCCGGACGCGGCCAGCTCCGCGTGCCGCAGCAGACTGCTCTTGCCGATGCCCGCCTCACCGCGCAGGACCAGTGCACCGCCCTGCCCGTTCCTCGCCGCGCCGATCAGCTCGTCGAGACCGCGCTTCTCGTGCTGCCTGCCGAGCAGCTGGCCGCGAGGGGGAGACGACGTGCGCACGGCACCAACGTTAGCTAGGCGGGCCCGCCGCGGTGGTACGCCGTCGTCAGTTCGGGCCCGCCGAGGACTCGACCTCGGCCTTCAGATCCTGGAGCCACAGGTCCAGCCCACCGCCGAGCATCGCCGCGACGGTGTCGTAGTCGGGTCCCTTCAACGAGTCCAGGAACGGAGCCGCCCACGACTCCTCGGTGTGCACGAGGGTCCCACCGTCCTTCTCCGTGAACGTCCACAGGTGGACGCCCTTGTCGATGGAGATCGTCTTGCCGACCGCCGGGCCTTCCCAGATCACGCACGCGCCGGGCTCCAGCTGCCGGACGCTCGAGGTGATCACGAGGGTGTCTGCCGGGGAGAACTGCGACTCGGGCACGGGGGTCGTCCACCGGAACTGTGAGGTGGCCGAGAGGGCGCCCTGGTCGAGCCGCTCGATGGTCAGGATCGCCTTCTGCCACCCCACCCAGCCCTCCACGTCGGTATGGGTGTCCCAGACCTCCCGCAGTGGCGCGTCGATGACGATGTCGGACTCGCGGGTGACGGCCGCGTCATGGTCGATTCCCATACCAGCGCACTCGTTGCCCTCGGCCGGTTCGGCCGAGTCCGCCGCCGCGGACTCGGAGGTGGGCGCGGCGGTGCTCGACCCGCTACCGGGCTCGGCGTCGCCGCCCGAGCCGCACCCGGCGACGGCGACCGCGATTCCCGCGGCCACGGCGACAATCCTCGTGACCCGAGGGCCGGTCGGAGTGGTGAAGTGCATGTCGCGATCCTTGATCTTCTCGGTTTACCTTGCCGCTCACCGACTGGCGGGCGGGACTCGACACTCCTGCCGGTGTCAGGAGTGGTGCTTGCGCGGCACGGCTCCGACCTGCTCGCCGTCGCCCAGGACGACGAACTGGCCCATCATTCCCTCGTCCTCGTGTTGGAGCAGGTGGCAGTGGTACATGTACGGCGTGTTCGGGTCGGTGTGGTCCCGGAACCGCATGGCCAGGCGGTAGCGCTTCCCCTGTACCAGCAGGACGGTGTCCTTCCAGCCGCGCAGGGGTGGTTCCGGCGGCTCGCCGTCGACGGTCAGGACCTGGAACTGCACGTCGTGGACGTGGAAGTTGTGCAGGTAGCCGTTGTCGTTGACCACCTCCCACACCTCGACCGTGCCTTCGCGCACGCCGAAGTCGATGCGGTCCATCGCCATCGACCGGCCGTTGATCTGGTCCGACGCGAGCGCGAAGGAGCGTGTCTCGGCGATCGGCTCGCCGGCGAGGTGCGGTGCCGCGCCGAGCACTCCGGGGACCTCCGCGTCGCCGGAAAGGGCGTTGGCGGCGCGGAACTGGCAGATGTCGAGGCGGTCGTCGAAGCCGTCTAACCGGCCCAGCGTGCCGCCGTGGTCGGACGGGTAGGAGCGCAGCTCGACCCGCTCCCCCGGCTCGAAGGCCACGACGACCTCGGCCCGTTCCCCCGGCGACAGGTACAGGCGGTCGGTCTCCCACGGCTCGGCGAGGAGGCCGCCGTCCGTGGCGACGAGCGAGAAGCGCCGGTCGTCGGAGAACCCGAAGTGGTACAGGCGAGCGTTGGACCCGTTCAGCAGCCGCAGCCGCACGAGCCTGGTCGTGACGTCGAAGTACGGTCCGATCGTGCCGTTGACGAGGATCTCGTCCCCGATCACGCCGAGCGAGCCCGCCAGCGGGACCGGCTGCTCGAACTGGTTGTCCCCGTCGAACGCGCGGTCCTGGACGATCATCGGGACGTCGTCGACGCCGTATTCGGACGGCAGCCTCACCGCCACGTCGTCGTCGACGACGAACAGCCCGGTCAGGCCCCGGTACATGTGGTCACCGGTGGCGCCGTGTACGTGCGGGTGGTACCACAGCGTCGCCGCGGGCTGGTCGACCGTCCACCGCGGCCGCCAGGTGCCGCCGGCCGGGACGAGCTGGTGCGGACCGCCGTCCATCGCCGCCGGCAGGTGCATGCCGTGCCAGTGCAGCGAGGTCGCCTGGTCCAGGCCGTTGTGTACGGCGAACTCGACCTGCTCACCCCGCCGGACCCGGATCGTCGGGCCGAGGTAGGTGCCGTTCACCCCCCAGGTGCGGGTGGCCGGCCCGCCCTTGAACCGGGTCTCCCCCGCCTGGAGGCCGAGCGTGAACACCCGCGTGCCCGACGCGCCGCTCTCCGACTCCGCCAGGTCGGGAATCGGCAGGGCGTTGTCGAAGGCGATCTCCCCGACGGTGTCCCGCTTCGCGGCGGCGAAGTAAACACCGAAGCCCCCGCCCCCGAGGACGACTGCGCCGACCCCCATACCGATGGCTTTCAGCACTGTACGACGTCTCACGCGGGACACCGTCCCGCGACGGAGGAGGTCGTCGCGTCGGCGAAACCTACGTACATCTCGCCGACGCGAAGGCACCGGCCGCCGCGAGAGGGTCGGTCGCACCACGACGACCCGCGAGAGGAATCGCCATGACCACGGCCGCCGACCTTCCCGCGCCCTGGGCGGACCGCACCGGCCGCACGCTGCTGGCCATCGACGCGCTCGCCACGCTGGGCGCGTTCGGGCAGGGGATCACACGCATCGCAGACGCGGCGGACGAACAGCTGCTGACCGAGTTCTGGCGTACGACCGCCTACATCGTCTTCGCCGGGATGTGGGCCCTGCTCGCCGTCGCGCCACGCAAGCAACGCGGCATGTGGGAGCTGATCCTCGTGCAGAAGATCGCGGTCACGCTCTTCGCACTCGTCTCGATCGGCAAACCCGAGGCCGTGCAGACCGCAGTCATCGACGGTTTCGTCGTGGTGACCACCGTCGCGGCCTACGTCCTCTGCCGCGGCTGGTACACCTGGCGACCGGGCGCGCTCGGCCCCGACCAGGCGCGAAATGAGGTCGACCGGTGAGTGAGCTGCCGACCAACTGGGGACCACCCTCGACGTTCATGTGTTGGTGTCCAGTGCGATGCCGTTCTTGGCGCGGTTCACGGAGTCCTCGGGTGCGGGGCCTTCGGGGTTCTCGGTCGCCAGGGCCTGGTTGAGCGTGACGAACGGCCGCATCCGGTGCTCGTAGGCCGCGAACGCGGCACGGTGGTCGGTGTTGGGGCGGCCGAGTTCCTGGGTGAGGACGTAGGCGCCGACCAGGGCGAGGCTGGTGCCCTGTCCGGACATCACCGAGGCGCAGTAGCCGGCGTCGCCGACCAGCGCCACTCGGCCGGTGGTCCAGCGGTCCATCTGGATCTGGGCCATCGCGTCGAAGTAGAAGACGTGTGCGTCGGCCATGGCCGCCAGCAGTTTCGGCACCTCCCAGCCGAGCCCGGCCAGTTGCTCGGCGATGAGCCGCTTCTGTTGGGCGGTGTCCTGGTAGTCGTAGGTCAGCGGCTCGGACCGGAAGCCGAGGTTGACTCGCAGCTCGGTGTTGTCCCGCACCGGGTACACAGCGCCGCCTGCGCCGGACGCCTGGTCGGTGAACCAGACCTGCCAGTTGTCCAGGCCGAGGATGTTGGGCATCGGGAAGATCGACAGGTACATGCCTAGATGCCGGATGAACTCCCGCTCCGGCCCGAAGGCCAGGCGGCGCACGGTGGAGTGCATGCCGTCCGCGCCGATCACGAGGTCGAACGTGCGGAATCCGCCGCGTTCGAACTCCACACGCACTCCGTGTTCGTCCTGTGCCAGGGCGGAGATCGAGTCGTCGAAGACGTACTCCACCCGGTTGGCGTTCGCCTCGTGCAGCATCGCGAGGAGGTCCTCGCGTAGCAACTCGACGTCCTCGCTGTCCAACCGACCACTGGAGAAGGTGTGGTCCTCGGACCGGAACAGCTCGACGCCCGCACCGTCCAGCATGGCCATCCCGCGCATTGTGGTGCGAGCGGCCCGCATCCGCTCACCGAGCCCCATCCGGTCCATCACCTCGAGCGCGACCCCACGGACGTCGACGGCCTGACCGCCCGTGCGCGGACCGGACGCCCGCTCCACCACGGTCACCGCGTAGCCCGCCCGCCGCAGCCAGTAGGCCGTCGCCGCACCGGCGACACCGGCCCCCGAGATCAGTGCGTTCCGCATCGTTCCTCCTGTGTTACGCGTACGCTAACGTCGGACACAGTGGGGTCTACCTGGAAAGAACGCCAAAACTGACCTAGTACACTCCAGATCTGTACTAGCACAGAAGGGGTGCGTGTGTGCCAACCGAACAGCGGTACCTGAGCATCGCCGCCGAACTGCGGCGCAGGATCACCCACGGCGAGTTGGCCCCTGGCACCAAGGTCCCCTCCATTCGCAAGCTCGCCGCCGAGTGGGGAGTCGCGACCGCTACCGCCGCCAAGGCGCTGACGACGTTGAACCAGGAAGGCCTGATCCGCGCCGAGGCCCGGTCTGGCAACGTGGTCACGGGCACCGCCAACCCGACTTCTCCGACCTCCTCTGTACGGCGCAGGCACGAGGACTTGACCCGTACCCGGATCGTCCGAGCCGCGATCGACACCGCGGACACCGAAGGACTTGCCGTGCTGTCCATGCGGGGCGTCGCGGCCCGGTTGGGGGTGGCGGCGATGTCGCTGTACCGGCACGTGGCCGGCAAGGACGAACTGGTCATGCTGATGGCCGACGCCGCGTTCGGCGAGCGGGGGTACCCCGCGAAGCCGCCTGCGGGATGGCGCGCCCGCCTGGAGCTGGGTGGGCGCACGTTGTGGTCGCTGTTTCGTAAACATCCGTGACTGGCCCAGCTGGCACCGATCACCCGTCCACTACCACTGCCCAACCTGGCCGTACACGCCGAGTGGAACCTCTCCGCACTCGACTGCCTCGGTCTCTCCGCTACCGAGATGTGCGACCTGCACGCCCTGCTCTTCAGCCATATCCAGGGCGTAGCCATCCACCTCGAACGCGAACAGCACGCGCTTGGCGCGTCCGGGATGTCCGAGGACGAATGGATGGACAAACAGGCCCCCGCCCTGGGCACCATCACCGGCACCGGCCGCTACCCGACGTTCGCCAGAATGCTCACCACCCTGACCGAGCAAGGCTATGACCTGCTCCTCGACGACCTGTTCGAACTAGGCCAACGTCTCCTGCTCGACGGTCTCGCTCTCCGGATCAGCCGGACGGCGCGGGACCACGACGCCCGACGATAAGTCCGAAGCATTGCGCTGTCAGTGGCTGGTCCCGTACGGTGGGTGATGGGTCGAACAGCTTCGACGCCGTTCGGGAGTCCTCATGGTTCAACGGCGAACTGTTGCCTGCGCACTCGCCGCCCGGCCCGCAGCTGACCTGCCGGTGAAGGTCGGCGCGCGGATGGTGGGAGTGCTCATCCAACGGGTCGGCGCGTGCCGGAGGGGTCCTCGGCGGCGGCCGATCTCGGCGGATGCCCTGACCTGGGTCCGACATCTGGCTGTCGTGGACAAGTCCGCCGTTCGCCCGGTGATTCGTGCACTTTGCCGCCGCTGCCCAAGGAGCCACATGGGCACCCACCAGACATGGCGGCCCTGGGACCGCTAGTCCGCCAAATCCGTTGACGTCCTGGGCGCTCCAGCACCCATCTGGGAGCGCTCCCAAGCCGAGGTGCCTTCAACGACGAAGGAGAACCATGACCCTGCACCCTCCTGCCGCCCGATGGCGGCGCTCGCTGCTCCCAGCTGCCCGGAGCCGATGGCGTGCGTGTCTCCCGACGCGAGATACGGCACGTCCACCCAGCGATTCCAACTCCGGCGCGGTTAGCCGCAGACATGAGCAGAGAGCGGGAGCACGTCCATGAGAGATGGCAGTAGTCGTTCACGGCGCTGGTGGACGCTGGTCGCCGCCGCCGCGCTGGGGCTCACCGGTGCGAGCGTTGCGGAGGCCGGTGCGGCACCCGCGGCCAGGGATGTCGGCACTCTTGCCGCGTCGGCGGGGTGTGGGCAGGCGCCGACGGTGCAGAGTGGTACGCACACGATTCAGAGCGGCGGTAAGAGTCGGCAGTTCATCCTGAGCGTGCCCGGCAACTACGACAACACCCGCCAGCACCGGCTGGTGTTCGGGTTCCACTGGTTGGGCGGCACCATGCAACAGGTCGCCGGCGGCGGAACCGACGGAGATGTCTACGCCCACTACGGACTGCGGCGGCTGGCGAACGACACCGCCATCTTCGTGGCACCCCAGGGCCTCAACAACGGCTGGGCCAACTCCGGTGGCGAGGACCTGACGTTCGTCGACGACATGGTGCGCACGATCGAGGCCGCCCTCTGCGTCGACACCACACAACGCTTCGCCCTCGGCTTCAGCTACGGCGGCGCGATGAGCTACGCGATCGCGTGCGCCCGCGCGACCTCCTTCCGCGCGGTCGCGGTCATCGGTGCCCCCCGGGAGCTCAGTGGATGCAGCGGCGGCACGCAGCCCATCGCGTACATGGGGATCCACGGCATCAACGACAACATCGGGTCCGGCCGGGCGCTGCGTGACCGGTTCGTCAGGAACAACGGTTGCACCGCCCAGAACCCGCCGGAGCCGGCGCCCGGCAGCCTGACCCACATCAGCACGGCCTACACGGGCTGCCGGGCCGGGTACCCGGTTGTCTGGGCGCCCTTCGACGGTGGCCACCAGCAAGGCCCTGTGGACGGGTGCGCCGGCTGTGAGAGCGGCGCACGGAGCTGGGTCAAGAACGAGGTATGGCGGTTCTTCACCGGAGAGACCCCGCCCCCGCCGCCGCCCACCTTCCGGCTGCGTGGCGAGGGTTCCGGCCGGTGCCTGGACGTCAACGGCGCGAGCGCGGCCAACGGCAGCCAGATGATCATCTGGGACTGCCACACCGCCGCCAACCAGCAGTTCACCACAAGCGGCCAGGCGCTGCAGGTGATGGGCAAGTGCCTGGAGGTGCCCAGTGGCGCCGCAGCCGGGACGCGGGCACGGATCTGGGACTGCAACGGCGGCGGCAACCAACAGTGGACCATCAACACCAACGGCACGGTCAGCAACGTCCAGACCGGACTGTGCCTCGACGTCAGCAACGCCGGTACCGCCAACGGCGCCGCCGTCAACGTCTGGAGCTGCCACACCGGCACCAACCAACGCTGGGCAAGGGTATAGCCGGAAGACGGGTGCGGGCGGCCGCCCGCACCCGTCTCTCGTGACCACGAAGGAACAGAAGTGAAACCAGTCAGCATCGCTGGAAGATCATCGGTGGCGCTCGCGGTGTTCGCCGCGCTAATGACCTTCTCGGCTCCCACTCCGGCATCGGCCGCCGTTCAGGCGACCTACTACGTCGCTCCGAACGGCGACGACACCAACCCCGGGACGATCACGGCACCGTTCAGGACGGTGCAGCGCGCGCGGGACACCGTGCGCACGATCAACGCGAACATGTCCGGTGACATCCAGGTCTACCTGCGTGGGGGGAACTACCCGGTCAGCAGCACCATCGAGTTCACGCCGGGCGACTCCGGCACGAACGGGCACCGGATCACCTACGCCGCGTACCAGAACGAGAAGCCGGTGCTGAGCGCCGGCGTTCAGGTGACCGGCTGGACGCAGCACAGCGGCAGCATCTGGAAGGCTCCGCTCAACCGTGCGAACAAGCTGCGGGCGCTCTACGTCAACGACAAGCGGGCGGTCATGGCGACCAAGACGATCAGCTCGCAAGGGTGCTACGGCACCTACAACGTCACCGCGGGACAGGCGCCGTGGGCGTGGGAATCGGGTTCGCAGTGCGACGGGGCCAGGTACAACCTGGGAGATCTGCCCGCCATCGCCGGCAATCACGACGACCTGGAGATCGAGACGGCGACGACGTGGACGACGGCCATCGTGGGAGTCCGCCAGGTCACCACGAGCAGTGACGGCGCGAACCGCGTGGCGCTGTTCCAGCAACCGGGCGGGGCCATCGCCCAGGGGGCGTACAACGGCAACTTCCAGACCGGCGGCAGCCACAAGATCATGAACGCCTACGAGTTCCTGGACTCACCTGGCGAGTTCTACTTCGACAAGGCGAACCGCGTGGTGTACTACTACAAGGCCGGTTCCGAGGACATGACGACTGCGACGGTCCACGCGCCGAACAACCTGGCGACCGTTCTCCGGATCGCGGGCACGTCCACGAGCAACCACGTGCGGAACCTGACCTTCTCCGGCCTCACGGTGCAGCACTCCGACTGGAACCTGTTCACCGTCGGCGGTTCCGTGTTCAAGCAGGCTCAGCAGGGGAACCTCGGCAACACCGCGTACGTCAAGGGAAACTTCCACGTCTACTACTACCGCAACGTCGACACCCCACCGGGTATCGTCCAGGTCGAGAACGCCGACGGGATCGAACTGCACCGCAACCGGATCCAGCACACCGGCGTCGACGGGATCAGCATGGTCAACGACGTGCAGAACACGAAGTTGATCGGAAACCACACGAACGACATCGCCGGCTCCGCTGTGGTCGTCGGCCATCCGCAGCACGTCTACATCGGAGACCACACCGCGACGAACCGCGAGAAGTATCCCGTCCAGGTCGAAGGACTTCCCAAGAACATCGAGATCAAGAACAACTACCTCTACGACACCGGGGTGTTGTTCAACTCGCACAGTCCCATCTCGGCATACTTCGCCGACACCCTGACGATCCAGCGCAACCGGATCGAGAAGGCTCCCTGGTCGGGCATCACGCTCGGGTGGGGCTGGTGGAACTTCGACGGATCGTCCGGCTCCATCGTGCCCGGCCGGCCGACCACCACGGCGAAGAACAACACCATCAGCCACAACCACATCATCGACACGGTGCAGCGCCTCAACGACACGGCTCCCATCTACACGCTGGGCAGCCAGCCGGGCACCACCATCACCGACAACTACCTCCAAGGCGTCCCGGCCGGCCACAAGTACGGACTCCACCCCGACGAAGGCTCGGCCTACATCACCTTCCGCGACAACGTCCTGAGCGTGGACAAGAACGTCACGTGGCTGATCAACTCCGACGACTTCGGCCGCAAGCACGACCTGAGCATCACGCAGACCTACGGGCCGATCAACAAGGTCTCCAACAAGAACCTGCCGAACAGCACCATCCACGACATCCTCGTCTCCTCCGATTATGTGTGGCCTGCGGCGGCCTACGGGATCGCCGTGAACTCCGGGCTGGAGGACGCCTACCGGGACATCATCCCGCAGGGCAACCTCTCGCTCCCGAACTACGTCCTGCCGGCCAGCACGTTCGTCGGCACCGCGAGCTCGTCGATCCCCATCCGCAGCACCGGCGACGCGACCAAGACGGTCTGGCTGGCCCCACCGGGCACGACCACCTTCGCCGTGGGCCCGACAATGACCAGGGCGAGCGGCACCGCGACGACCATCGACGTGCCGACCACGTCCGGCGACTACCGCCTCTACGTCGTGGACGCGCAGGGGACTCGGTCGCCCGAGTCGACCTCGATCGTCCGACAGCAGGCCGGCGGCAACCCGCAGGCCGGCACGATCGTGGGTGGACAGTCGGGTCGCTGCGTCGATCTCGGAAGCACGGCCAACGGCACGCAGGCCCGGCTCTGGGACTGCAACGGCGGCACCAGCCAGCGGTGGACCTACACGGCGAGCAAGACACTCACCAACGGCAACAAGTGCCTCGACGCGTCAGGACAGGGAACCGCCAACGGCACCACGGCGGTGATCTGGGAATGCCACGGCGGAACCAACCAGCAGTGGAACCTCAACGCCAACGGCACCATCACCGGTGTGCACTCCGGACTGTGTCTCGACGCCAGCGGCAACGGGACCGCGAACGGCACACTGATCCACCTCTGGTCGTGCCACGGCGGCACGAACCAACAGTGGAACCTGCGTAGCTGAGCACGTCCCGGGGACCGAGCGGTCGGACCCGGTCCCCGGTTCCGTGTTCGTGGTGTGGACCTCCCCGCTGCCCCATGACGATCATTAGGGCAGCGGGGTTGGTCACCCACGTTGTTCACGTTAACAAGATTCGCCCCGCAGGCACCAAAATTCCTACCCTTGGACGGAGCATCGACTCTCGGTACAAGGTCCTGAGCTGCGGTTTGAGTGGATTGAGCGCGGTTTACCTCCTTCACATCCTGTCTAACATATCTAGTTAGCGCTCACAGAACTTCCTCGGCATCCGTTGACTGGTGCTCTCGGGCGCCGATACATTGAGGTACGAATCACGGTCTCGGCGATGCGTCGAACCTCGCGGAGACCCGCGGTCATTGACGACTGACGTCGGCTGTGCACCCCTGTCAAAGCCGAGAGGGACGACATGCTCACTCGAACACGCTTGCGCACGCTCTCCCTGATCGCCGCGGCGGTCGTGGCGGTGGGCCTCGTCACCGCAGCACCGGATCGGCCCGAGGCGCACGCGGCGCCCGGCAGCCCGGCGCTGACCCCGCCGATGGGCTGGAACAGCTGGAACAGCTTCGGCTGCGGCATCACCGAGGCCCAGGTGCGGCAGGCCGCCGACGCGATGGTGTCCTCCGGGATGCGCGACGCGGGTTACCAGTACGTGGTCGTGGACGACTGCTGGTTCGACCCCAACCGCGACGCGCAGGGCAACCTGCGCGCCCACCCGACGAAGTTTCCCAGTGGCATGAAGGCGCTCGGCGACTACCTTCACGCCCGAGGGCTGAAGTTCGGCATCTACCAGGCGCCGTTGGAGAAGACGTGCGCGCAGGGCGGCGGTACCTTCCCCGGCGCCACCGGCAGCCTGGGACACGAGTACCAGGACGCCCGCACGTTCGCCTCCTGGGGCGTGGACTACCTCAAGTACGACTGGTGCTCGGGGTCCGGTACGCGGGACGAGCAGATCGCCCGGTTCTCGATCATGCGCGACGCGCTGCGCTCCACCGGCCGCCCGATCGTCTACAGCATCAACTCCAACAGTTTCCACGCCCCCACCGGCGACAAGTACGACTGGGGCGACGTCGCCGACCTGTGGCGCACCACAGAGGACCTGCTCGACATCTGGCAGTCCAACAGCGTCAACAGCTATCCGATGGGGGTGACCAACGTCCTCGACGTCACCGCCCCGCTGGCCGCCCAGACCGGACCGGGCAACTGGAACGACCCAGACATGCTGGTCGCGGGCAGACCAGGACTGACGCTCACCGAGTCGCGGTCCCATTTCGCGCTGTGGGCGCTGATGGCCGCGCCGCTGATGGCGGGCAACGACCTGCGCACCATGTCCCCCGAGATCAGCGCCCTGCTGCGCAACCAGCGGCTGATCGCGGTCAACCAGGACCGCCTCGGCATCGGCGGGCGGCGGGTGCGCGACGACGGCAACACCGAGGTCTTCGCCAAGCCGCTGTCGGACGGTTCGGTGGCCGTCGGACTGTTCAACCGCGGCAGCGGCACCACCACCATCAGCACCACGGCCACGCAGATCGGCCTGTCCGGCGACTCATTCACCCTGGCTGACCTGTGGACCGGCGCCACCTCGGGCAGCAGCGGACAGATCTCAGCCAGCGTGCCGGCCCACGGTGTGGCCGTGTTCCGCGTGTCCGGTGGCAGCCAGATCCCCAACACCACCGCACGGCTGCGCGGCGCCGGCGCCAACCGGTGCGTCGACGTCGACAACTTCTCCACCGCACCGGGTGCGACCGTGCTGATCTGGGACTGCCACACGGGAGCCAACCAGCTGTGGACCACGTGGGCGGGCGGCGAGATCCGGGTGTTCGGCGACAAGTGCCTCGACGCGTTCGAGCAGGGCACCGCCAACGGGACCCGCGTGGTCACCTGGGCGTGCAACGGCCAGGCCAACCAGAAGTGGACGCTGGACGCCGACGGGTCGATCCGCAACGTCCACTCCGGACTGTGCCTGGACGTCGAGGGAGCCGCCACCGCCAACGGCACCCGGCTCGTCCTGTGGACCTGCAACGGCCAGAACAACCAGAAGTGGAACCGGGTGTGACGACCACGCGCCGGTACTAACCCGGCGACGCTGCCGCACAGCCAGGCTCCCCGATCGCTCACCGACCGGCGGTTCTCCCCCGCTGCCCACCGTTCCAAGGAGGAACCTGTGCATCGTCGAAGGCGCCTGCTCGCCGCGGCCGTGGGCATCATCTCCGCCCTGGCGCTGTTCCCGGCCACAGCCGAGGCCGACAACCCGATCGTCCAGCACATCTACACCGCCGACCCGGCTCCGATGGTGCACAACGGACGGGTGTACCTCTACACCGGGCACGACGAGGACGGCTCGACCACCTTCACCATGCGCGAGTGGCGGGTGTTCTCCTCCGCCGACATGGTCAACTGGACCGACCACGGTGTGCCGATGAACCTCGGCACCTTCGCGTGGGCCGACGCGAACGCCTGGGCCGGACACACCATCGCCCGCAACGGCAAGTTCTACTGGTACGTCCCCGTCCGCCGCCGAGGTGGCGGCATGGCTATCGGCGTGGGGGTGTCCGACAGCCCCACGGGGCCGTTCCGCGACGCGCTCGGCAGGCCGCTGGTCGAGAACGGCGAGATCGACCCGCACGCCTTCGTCGACGACGACGGCCAGGCCTACCTGTACTGGGGAAACCCGAACCTGTGGTACGTGCGGCTCAACGCAGACATGATCTCCTTCTCCGGCAGCCCCACCAGAATCCCGCTCACCACCGCCGGGTTCGGGACCCGCCCCGGCAACCCGGACAGGCCCACGCTGTACGAAGAAGCGCCCTGGGTCTACAAGCGCAACGGCCTGTACTACAACGTCTACGCCGCGCAGTGCTGCTCCGAGCACATCGCCTACTCCACAGCGCCCGGCCCCACCGGGCCGTGGACCTATCGGGGCACCGTCATGCCCACGCAGGGTTCCAGCTTCACCAACCACCCTGGCATCGTCGACTACAAGGGCGGCTCCTACTTCTTCTACCACAACGGTGCTCTGCCCGGGGGCGGCGGCTACACCCGGTCGGTGGCCGTGGAGAAGTTCACCTACAACGCCGACGGCACCATCCCCAGGCTGACCATGACCGCGGGCCCCGGGCCAGTGGACACGCTCGATCCCTATGTGCGGCAGGAAGCCGAGACGATCGCGTGGGGTTCCGGCGTCGAGACCGAACCCGCCGCCGAGGGCGGCATGAACATCGGCAACATCGAGAACGGCGACTACACCAAGGTGCGCAACGTCGCCTTCGGCACCGGCGCCTCGTCGTTCACCGCGCGGGTCGCGTCCGCCACGTCGGGCGGTGTGATCGAGCTGCGCCTGGGCAGCGCCACCGGCACCGTCGTGGGTCGCTGCACGGTCCCTGGCACTGGCGGCTGGCAGGCGTGGCAATCGGTGTCGTGCCCGGTCAGCGGCGCGGCGGGCAACCAGGATCTGTTCCTGCGCTACACCGGCGGCAGCGGTTACCTGCTCAACGTGAACTGGTGGCAGTTCACCCCCGGTGGCTCGTCCAGCGACGTCACCTCGCGGTTGCTCGGGGTGGGGGCCAACCGGTGCGTCGACGTGGACGGCGGCGCCACCGCGTCGGGGACCGCTGTGCTGCTGTGGGACTGCCACGCCGGCGCCAACCAGCAGTGGACGACCACCGCGAGCAGCGAACTCCGGATCTTCGGTGACCGGTGCCTGGACGCCCTCGACCAGGGCACCGCCAACGGGACCCGTGTGGTCATCGGGTTGTGCGGCGGCCAGGCCAGCCAGAAGTGGACGCTGAACGCCGACGGGTCGATCCGCAATGTCCACTCCGGACTTTGCCTGGATGCCGAGGGAGCCGCCACCGCCAACGGCACCCGGCTCGTCCTGTGGACCTGCAACGGCCAGAACAACCAGAAGTGGAACCGGGCGTGACGACCACGCGCCGGCACGGACAACGCATGGAGCCGAACGCCCGGCCCTGACCGACGACCGCTGCCAAACGTGGAACAGCGCTCGTGAGCGGTGTTGCTCCGCTGCGACCCCGGCACGCTCAGACGTGATTCATGCAGGCTCAAACGCCTCCTGACCAGAGCCTTGTTAATCGGGTCGCGCGGGGGTCGGGGTGCGGGTTATCCTTCGTCGACGTTCTCCACCGGGTCCGACCCGGCCCATCTCGAGAAGGCGATGCCATGGTCACCGTCCGGTCATGCCGGGGCGGGTGACAGTACTGCCCCGGTTTCCTCAGCACTCTCGCTGTGGCGCCCACGCGCCGTGAAACTGGAGTACTCGAATTGTCGAAAGACGCTCTGTCCGCGTGGTACGCGGACTTCTTCACCGAACTGCCCAACGCGTTCTGGCGAGCGGCCGTGCCACCCGCGCTGGCCGCCGCCGAGGTCGACTTCATCATCCGGACGGGTGGGCTGGGGGCCGGTGCCCGCGTGCTGGACGTGCCCTGTGGCAGCGGCCGGCACTCCCTGGAACTCGCCCGGCGCGGCTGTCGGGTGACCGGGCTCGATGTGTCCGCCGAAGCCGTCGAGCACGCCCGCCAGGCCGCTGCCGCCGAGGGGCTGCACGTCGACGCGCGGCTGGGTGACATGGCTGACCTGCCCGCTGACATCCCGGTGGACGCGGCTGTGTGCATGGGCAACGCCTTCGGCTACCTCGACCACGCCGGCACGAGGAAGTTCCTCGCCGACCTGGCCGGGCTCGTCGTGTCCGGTGGCGCCCTGGTTCTCGACTACGGGTTCGTCGCCGAGGCGCTGCTGCCGCACCTGGAACTGGAGGAGCCGCCGATGACCTTCGGCGGGATCGAGGCCGAGTCGGTCAACGAGTACGACGCCGCCAACAGTCGGTGGATCACCGCGTTCACCTTCCGCCGCGGCGACGAGGAACACCGCGGCACCTCCGTACAGCACGTCTACACCGTGGCCGAGGTGAGCCGACTGGTCACCGAGGCCGGGTTCACGCGGGTGGAGCTGTACGGGGACACCGACGGGACCCCGTTCCGCCTGGGCAGCTCGCGCCTGCTTCTGGTGGCACGACGGCGCTGACACCCGGGCAGCGGCGCGGGGCCGACCGGACTGCTCGCTGTCCAACGTGGACCGGATGTCCATGTTCTGGACCGGGTGGCCGGTCAATCCCCGCGTCGTCGCATCGATCGGTACAGCAACCACAGCGCCAGCGCCACCGGTGTCAGGACCGCCGCGAACAGGATTCCCGCGAACATCCCGTAGCCGTGGGGATCGGAGGACCATCCGGTGGCGCTGGTCACCGCCCAGCCGAGGAGCAGCACGAGCAACGCGGCGGTGCAGACGAACGCGCCGAGCACGAGGCGCCGGAGCGCTGTGCGCAAGGCGCGCGTGCGGGCGTTGCCATCCGGTGTATCCATGCGCGGCTCCGCGGGTGGTCACTCCGGGTCGGGAGTGCAGACGGTGAGGAACGACTTCTGGTTCTCGCGCTGGACGTCCGAGGCGTCCAGCCAGCCACGCTGGCCGAACAGGTAGCTCTCGGACGGGTGCTGGTCCGACTCGCGCAGCACCTGGGGCACGTTGACCCTGGCACCGTTGGCCTTCGGTCCGTCAACGGAGAAGGCGATCGAGTCCGCCTTGGTCCAGTCGTAGTCCTCGGGCAGCGGTGTCTGGACCTGGAGAGGCCCGCCGGTGTCCGGGGACGGTCCCCCGTCGGTCCTCAGCAGGTCCATGCGCTCCACCAGCACCCCCGGCCGAGGCGCGGTCCACCTCTGCTCCGCGCTCTCCGACGTGCCGGAGTCGAAGATCAACGTCAGTCCGGTGACGCCATCGCACGGGGTGCCCGTCCACAGTTTGAGCACGCCGTCGTCGACGCGGAACCCGGCCACCGGTGGCAGCGACGGCGCGTACTGGGCCTCGGTGTCGCACGCCGCGGCCACTGCCACCATGAGCAGGGCAGCGCAGGCGACGCGCGGCCACCTAGCGATATCCGCCATCGGACAGTCCCGCGTCTTCCTCGGTCTCGTTGCCGCCGGTGACCTGCTCCCACACGTAGGAGGCGAGGAAGCCCGTGTAGCCTTCGCGCCCCCATTGTTGGGAGTGGCGTTCCTCGTGGTGAAGCAGTCGGTCCATGTCGAGGCTACCCCGGTACGGGCCGTCGTCGCCCTCGTACCACGCGTGGCCCGACGACGCCACCTCTCTGAGCTGTTGCGCCGGATCGCTCGGGTCGTCGATGTTCAGCATGAACGTGTCGCCCCAGGTCGTCCCGCCGCGTTGGCTGAACTGGTCCTGGATGAGGTTCCCGCCCAGGCCCATCATCATGCCGTTCGGGGTGGTCACCAACCGCCCGCCGTTGTCGTGCACGAAGCCCACGTCTTCGTCGTAGCTCCAGGAGTTCTGCTGCTGCCGCTCGGTGATCCGGCGCAGTTCGTCGGACCCGTACGGGGTCGGTGAGAAGTCGGTCGACTCGCCTTCGGTGCCGTAGTCGGTGCCCGCGTTCATGATGTAGGTCATCCGTACCGCCTTGGCGGCGTCGTCCCCGCTGATGTCGGTCGGCATCAAGAAGTACGACTTGAAGGTCCCGTCGCCGTCCTCGTCCTCGCGGATCTCCTCCATTCCGTCGAGAACCGTGAAGTCCTCCGGCGTGATGTCGTGTTCGGTGATGATCTCCTTGATCGTGTCGATCGGCACGCCCCGGCGCACGGCGTTCTCAAGCCACTGCCGGTAGTGGCCGGACGCGGGCGGCCCGCTCAGCAGTCCGGCGTCGCGCAGCGACTGTTCCATGTCGAGCACCTGGGCTTCGATCTCCCCGCCCTTCCTGGCATCCGCCAGAGTGGACGCTCCATGGTCGCTGATCCCGCGGTCCTGCGCGAGCTGCATCACCCGGGCGAGGGCGTCGTCGATGTTGTTCGCCGTAGTGAGGATCGCCTTGGTCTCCTGATCCAGCTGTTTCCTGATGACCTGGCGGTGTCGTTCGGCCTCGGCACTTTCTTCGGCCTCGAACCGCGACCCCGGCGGGGGGTCGGCGGGTTTGTTGTCCACGATCGTGCCGTCGGCGGCGATGCGGAACTGGTAGGTGTCGGCGAGGGAGTCGTTGTTGGCGACCCGCGTCTTCAGGGCGGAGACGTCGTCCGACGCGTTCTGCAGAGCGCGTTCGACGGCGGACATCTCAGCGATCAGGATCTCGGCATTGTTTCGCGTATCTCCGAGCGAACCGCGTGCGCGCTCGCCCGCGAGGCCGTGCCAGTCTGGCAATCGCCTGGCGTCATCGAGTTCGTCCTGCAGCCCGACGAGTTTGTCCCGCCGCCCACGCAGGTTGGTGGCACACGTGTCGAGCGCCGGAGCGTCCCATTTGCGGACGTCGTCGTAGCTGATCGTCATTTCCGAAAAGCCCTTTCCGCGGAGTCCTCGTTTTCGGAGTACTCCTTCGCGGAGGCGGTGATCGACTCGCTCCACCGGTCGATCTCGCCCGCCCACCCCTCCGCGCGCTCGTTGAACGTCGACGCCAGGTTAGGCGCCTTCTGCGCCGCGTCACCACCTGGCAACGCGGTCGCGATCGCCTCCAGGCCGGTACCCGGGTCCACCGCCCCGGCCTGCTCCGCAGCAGATCCGGCCGCCTTGGCCGCGCTCCGCAGCTGACCGATCTGAACCTCGTATCCGCTCACAGCCTGTGACTCCCCGTCCCTGAGTCGGTCATCAGCCAGCACGGTACTGAAGTTCGGAACGGGGCACGCCCGCTTCGTGCGAACGCGGCCGCCTCCCCGCGGCGCTGCGGCGTGTGTCATGGTGCGGGATAGGACCGGAAGATCGCCGCCAGTCGTTCCGGTGGCAGTGCGGCGCCGTAGAGGCGCACGTCGTCGACCTTGCCCTGCCAGTGCCGGCCCGGTGCGCCGTTCTGGACGCCCCGTCCGACATGGGCCGGGCCGGCGGAGTGCCAGGGCGTGCCCAGCGTGCCGGTGTCGAAGTCGACGGTGTCGGGTCCGTAGACGTGGAGGGCGATCGTGCCCGTGCTCGCCCTGTACACACCCACCAGCAGCACCCAGCTGTGGGCCTGGCTGGGCCGGACCGAGATCGCCGCCTCGGTGACCCGGCCCGTCGCCTGTTCCGGCATCTCGAACACCCACTTGCCCGGGGCGTGCGCCTGGTCGTCGTCGATCACGTGACCGAGCCGGAGCTTGCCGTTCTGGCCACCCTCCAGGCTGACCGCGTCCCGGCGGCACGTCGCCGGACACTCCGGCAGGTCGTCCAGCCGCACGAAGGCGGACACGGTGAAGTCCTGGTCGGTCCGCAGGTCGACCGCCGGCACCGACGCCGCGTCGTCGGCCCCGTCGAACTCCGCCGCGTTGCCCGAGCGGCCCGGTCCGAACCGCGTCCCGCCGGTGAGCCGAACCGGGCGGACACCGACCGCGTCGGCTCCCGTGTCGCCGCCGGTCTCGTTGAGCCGCCAGTGGTGGATCAGCAGTGGGTCCCGGCCGGCCATCGCACGGATCTCCTCGACGTACAGCGCCCGGCTGTGCACCACGACGTCGTCGATCGCGCCGGTGAAGGCGTTGACGTAGCCGCCCTGCCATCTCGCCCGCCCGAGCTGTACCCGCCCGGCGCCGGACACCGTGGCGGTGTGCGGGGCGGTGGCGACCAGCGCGCCGTTAAGGTACAGCTCGATCCGTCCGCGCTGCCGGTTGAACACTCCGGCGACATGCGTCCACTGCCCGGGCTGTACGGCTCCCGCGACCGCCAGGTCGTTGCCCGGAGCCCGGCCGGCCGGATCCTCGGTCACCGCGAGCAGCCCGTACCTGCCGTCGTCCTGGGTGGACAGGGCGAACGCCGAGTTGTTGACCGCGTCCTGGGACAGGATCGTGCAGGTGCACCCCGCCCGGTCCGGCCGAACCCATGCCGACACCGAGAAGCTGTCCGCCGTGTTCACCGCGTTGGGCGCGCTGACGGAGTTGGCGCCGGTGAACACGGCGGCCTGGTCGGCCGGGTCGGGGTGGTCGCCCTGGCCTTCCGTCCACCCGGGAGTGCCGGTCCAGCTGCCGGTGAGGCCGCGCCCGGACGTGTCGTCGGCGTCGCCGTCCAGCCGCCACGCGCCGGCCGTCACATCCGAACGGGTGACGATCGACCTGATCTCCTCGGGCGCCAGCGCCCGGGTGTAGGTCTGCACCTCGTCGACCGAACCAGGCCAGTGGTCCACCTGCTGGCCCCGGTACATGCCGCGGCCCACGACCAGCGGCCCCTCCGCCGACCACGGGGCGGCCTCCCCGGTCCGCAGTACGCCGGCCGGCTCGCCGTCGACGTAGAAGGACATCGTTCGGCTCGGGGCGTCGAACACCCCCGTCAGGTGCACCCAGGTGCCGGGTACCGGTGTCCGCGGTGCCGCCACGACGTACCCGGTCGGATCGGTCTGCGACGCGGGCAACCGCACGAACGCCCACTTCTTCTGGGTGAGGTCGTACTGCAGGTAGAAGCCGCTGTTGGCGGTGCCGTCCTGGCTGACCGCCGTCATCGACCTGCCGGTGGTGAACCGGTCGGCCTTCACCCAGGCGGCGACGGAGTAGCTCTGGTCGGTACGGACCGCCGGTGCGCCGGTGACCACGGTGTCGTCCTGGCCGTCCAGGTGCACCGCTCCCCCGAGACCACCGTTGTCCACCAGCTCCGCGCCCCCGGTCAGCACACCGTCGGCGCCGCCGACGACCTCGTTGCGGGCGGTCGTGCCCGGCTGGTCGTCGAACCTCCAGTGCGCCGAGCGGACGTTGTCCCGGCTGACCATCGCGGTCACCTCGGCGGCGGCGAGTGCCCGGTCGTAGATCCGCACCTCGTCGATCCCGCCGTGCCAGACGTGCCCCGGCTGCCCGGCGTACTGGAGGCGGCCGACCGCCAACTGCCCCTCCGACCGCAGCGGCACCCAGCCAGCCGGGGTCGTCCGCTCCGCGGCCAGCACCCCGTTCACGTAGAGCGCGACGGTGTTCCGCGCCTGGTCGTACACCGCGGTCAGGTGCGTCCACCGGCCCACCTGCGGGTGGGCGGTCGGGCTGAACACGGCTACCGAGCCGGGGTTGGCCGGGTCGCCACCGAAGACCCACACGTGCCACCGCGGTGTGTTGCCGTCGTCGTTGCGGTAGTGCAGCAGCCAGCCGCCGTAACCGGCGCCGCTGTCCTGTGTGGCCACCCCCATCGGTCGGGTCGGCAGCGAGTCCGGCCGTACCCAGGCCGACACCGAGAAGCTCGAGTCAGTGCGGACGGTGTTCGGCGCGACCATCTCGCTGCCGGCCCGGCCGTCCAGCAGCAGCGAGGTGCCGACCGCCCCGGGAGCGTATGCGGCAGCGCCGCGCAAGGTACCGTGCCGGTCGCCGAGGTAGGCGTCGTCGCGTGAGTTGCCCTCGAACGCGTACTGCGCGTACGCCCCGTCGCCGGCGCGGACGAAGAACGTGTGGTCCCGCGTGCCGCTCCTGTTCCCGGCCCGGTCGACGCTCTGCACGTACAACACCCGCCGCCCGTCGCCCGGCGGCGTCACCGTCACGGTCGCCGGCCCACCGAGTGCGGTCGCGGCGACCTTGCTCGTCGGCGGGTCCTCGAACCCGTACAGGTAGTGGTCGATGTCGGCGACCCCACCCGAGGAGAAGGTGAACACGCCCGGCACACCGGCGCCGCCGTGCTGCCACTCGTCGTCCGGGTAGGCCGTGCTGGACACACCCGGCGGTGTGGTGGGACGGGTGCGGTCGACCACGAAGGTCCGCCCGTGGCTCTCCAGGCCGGCGAAGTGCCCCGCCGGCGGCCCGGGATCGAAGCCGTGCGCCCACCAGGAGACGTCCACGTTCTCCGGCGGCGAGATCTGCAGGTCGTGTGTGGCACCCGACGCCTGGACCGCGCCGACCCGCGTGTTGGTCGCACCGGTGCCGTAGCGCCAGCGCCAGTGCGGCTCGACCCCGTCGTTGTCCGGGTCGGTGAAGCGGCCGATCAGGCGGACGTTCTGCGCGGAGAGGTAGGGCTTGCCCGCGCACCACGCGCACGGCTGCTGCGTCGGCGGGTCGGTCCGCAGGTCGCTCGGCGCGTCCGGCCGGTGGTTGTAGGTGACGGTCAGCTTCGTCTCCGACGCCAGGTACTTCCGCCAGGACATGGTGTCACCGCCGTTGTCGGCACGGAGGTAGTAGACGCTGCTGCCGACCGGGTTCACGTTGCCGTTGGGGACCGCGGTGCCGGCACCGCGGATCCCGCCACAGCCGTGGTCGGCGTTGGACTGGGGCGCGGCCCAGCCGCCGACCTTCGGCCCTTCCGGCTTGTTGTTCCAGTTCAGGCCCGCGTCGATCAGCCGTGCCGGCATGAACACGCCGTGTCCCCGGGCCGCCCCGTCGCAGTTCGGGCTGTAGCCGACCGCGGACCGGAAGGTGACGTCGAGGATGTCGGAGCCGTTGAGGAACGAGGTGTCGTACTGGAAGTACGCCCACGCCTCGGCGATGCCGGCGCACCTGCCGTCGGCGTTGTAGCACTGGCCCACCTGGGCCAGGTTCGGGTCCAGTGCGGCGCTCTGGTTCCAGTAGCTTTCGCCGGCCTTGCCGGAGACCACGTTGGCCCAGCCCCAGCGCTCGAACGTCCGCATCGGCGGATCGATCGTCACGGGATAGCGCACCGCGGGGTCGGCCAGGAACGCCGCGTCCGGGGTCACGGTCAACTCTCCGTCCACGACGGACACCGCGACGGCCGCCGTCCGACCGGCCGCGTCCCACATGGTCGACGGCGGCGCGGTGAGGACCTCGGTGCCCTTCCGGTCCACCGCGCGCAGGCCGCCCGCCTCGTCGACGGTCAGCCGGAGACCGTCCGCGCGCACGCCGAGCCGTACCGACCTCGGCCCCGCGCCCCGGCGCCCGACCACGAGGTGCTGCTGGTAGCCGTGCCGGTCCGCCTTCATCACCAGGTCCACATCGGACATCACGTCGCGATAGGTAACGGTGTCGCCGGCGAGCTTCGGCTTGGGCAGTGGGCGCGGCCAGGACAGCTCGAACAGCCGGCCGTCCTTGACCATCCGCACCAACGGTGCCGACCCACCACCGGAGAACGCGACGTCGCCGACGGTCGCCGACGGCGCCACCATTCCGTCCGCCCGCGGCCGGACGGTCGTGTCGATCGGCACCCACGTCGAGCCACGTCGCACCCGGGTCGGCGTGGCGGTCAGCACCGCCGTGCGCAAACCGTCCGGGTTGGCGTACACCGTGCGGGTCTCCGACCGCTCGTCCAGCGCCTCGACCCGCCTGCCCTGCCGCGCGGCCGTGGCCGCCGCGCTCACGCCGTCCGGCGCCGACGACACCGGGTTCTCCGCGACCAGGCCCCGGTCCCGCTCGAATACCGGCGCCGCGACCGCCCCGGCCACCACCACCGCTGCCGCCACGAGGAGCCGCGCCCCCCACGCTCTGCCGTCTGTTCCCACCATGTGCCCGAGTCTGCGGTCGCGGCGCTGACACTTCCCTCTCACCGCGGGACGTGAGGTGGCAGCGGGGTGAGAGGTTCCGCTCAGAAGAAGGTGTTCCATGGTTTCACCCCGTAGTTGCGAGTCAGCCCGAGGAAGGTCCACTTGCCCCCGATCGTGGTGTCCAGTCCGTACCCGTAGCTGGCGTTGACCGACGAGTTGGGACCGCCGGTCTCCCACTCGTACTCGACGCCTATGCCACCTTCCGGGAGCTTCGCCTCGAGACCGGCCGCGAGCGTTGGGGAGAACGTCTCGTTGTGCTTCGCCGCGGACTCGCTGCCGAGTTTCACCGCGACACCGGCCGAGAACCCGCCCCCGACCTCCAGGCTCAGCTTCGAGGACTGGTTGAACGAGATACCGCTGGAGGAGTCGATGCCACTGACGTCCGCGGTCACGCAGACCTCGGTGTCGAGGTTGACGATGAAGCCGGCGGAGGTCTGCCCGCAGAGCGAGACGGACCTGAACTCCGCCCAGTCGGTGCTGGCGACGTGCAGGAGCTGTTTGTAGATCACGTCGGTGAGCTTCTGCTGCACCTGGTTGATCACGTCACGTGGTTGTGGGCCGGCGTTCTGCTCGAGCGCGAGGGTCAGCTGCTCGGACCGGTGCCTGGCCCGCGCGTAGGCGTACTGGTCCTCGTGTCCACGCACTCGTGGGCAGAACGTGACACCGTCCGCACACCTGGCGCCGTCGTTGTTGCGCACCCAGCTGTACCGCTTGTTGGCCTCGCGGGCGTTGTCCTTCCACCGCGCGCGGTCGCCCTTCCACCTGGCCATGTTCGCCGGGTCGCGCAGGTCGCCGTAGCCGTGCTTGCTGACCTTGTGCCCGCAACCGATGCCGTCCGGGCCAGGGCACAGGCCGTCCGGATCGGACAGGGTGACCGGGCTGTTGTCGCCGTAGGCGTAACCGGACGCCTGTTGCGGGTTGCCCCAGTCGATGACCGGGTCCCGGGAGATGAACCGGCCGAGGTCCGGGTCGTACTCGCGCGCGCCGAGGTGCACCAGCCCGGTGCGCGGGTCCTCGGTGCCGCCGACGAAACCACGCTCGCCCGGCCAGGCTGACCGGGTGCCCCGGGCTCCGCCGAAGGGCAGCTGACGGCGCTGGGTCACCGACATCGTCGCGGCGTCCACCGCGACCATGGGACTGCCCTGGCGGTCGTTCGCGAACCAGGTCAGCCTGCCGCCGGTGCGCACGGCGACCGGCATCCCGGCGTGGCTGTAGTACCGGGTGGTGACCCTGGTCGTGCTGCCGGCGGCCACCCGGATCTCCTGGCCGGGGAGGTACAGCGTCGTGCCGGCGGGGTCCTTGCGCAGCAGCCGCTCACCGTCGGGCCCGTGGACGAACCTGGTGCTGCCACCGTCCCCGGTCATCGACTCGAGCCTGCCCGTCGCGTCCCAGTCCAGCTTCTCGGTAACGCCGTCCAGCGTGCGCTCGGTGGTGTTGCCGGCCGCGTCGTAGGCATAGCTGGCGGTGTGGCCACCGCCGCTGACCGACCGCACGGTGTGCGGCTGCGCCTGGCCGGGGGCCGGATAGGTGTAGGCGCGTTCGGTCCCCGCGGAGTGCCGGACCTCCTCGCGCCGGTTGCCGCCCGGGTCGTAGGCGTAGGAGTGCCAGTAGGGCGCCGGACCGTCGAGCCGGTCGGCGTTCGGCGCCGCCGCGCAGCTCTCCGGCGGGGTCCACGCGTCGGTCAGCCGCCGCAGGTGGTCGTAGCGGAAGCACTGGACGTCGGCCGTCCGGCCGAGGGTCCGGTCGGCGACCGAGGTGATGTTGCCGGCCGGGTCGGTGGTGTAGCGGATGTCGGCCTGCATCGGCTTGGCCACCTCGGCGTCCACGATGTACCGCGACAACCGCCGGGTGTCCGACTCGTACAGGTAGGTGAGCCAGGCCCGTCCCGGCCCCGCGCCGAGCTGGACCCGCGCGACCTCGCCGTAGCGGGTGTACAGCGTCTCCGACACCAACGGGGTGGCCGCGCCGTCGCCGGTCGTGGTGAGGGGCCGGCCGGAGTCGTCGAACCCGTGGTTGACCGTCTCCTCGTGGAGGTCGCCGGTCTTCGCGTAGGTCTGGCCGGTCACCGAGCCGTCCGCGCCGTAGCCGGTGGCCGAGGTGTAGGTGCCGGCGAGCGTGCCCTCGGCCGCCGGGACGGTGATCGTGGTGTTGCTCGGCTTGTCCAGCGCCGTGTACGCGCCGACCGACCACCGGTACTCCGCCCCGTCCACGACGCTGGTCGCCGAGGCCGGCCGGCCCTTGCCGCCGGGCGCCGTGTCGTAGGTCCGCCTGGTGAGCAGCGGGCCGGCCGCCGAGCCGCGGTGGGTGGAGAGCGGCCGGCCGAGCGCGTCGTAGACGGTGGCGACCTTCTCCCCCCGGGCGTCCTCGGTCAGCACCGGACGGGAGAGCTCGTCGTAGGTGACGGTGGACGTGCCGGAGTCCGGGTCCGACCTGCTCGTCACCCGGCCGCGCAGGTCGTGGGTGTACCGCCACACCGCGCCGTCCGGACCGGTCACCTCGGCGAGCCGGTCGGCGTGGGTGTACCGGTACCGCGTCGCGTCGAACTCGCCGTCCGGTCGGCCGGTGCGGTACTGCCGCACCTCGGTGACCCGACCGCGGGCATCGGTGACCGTCGTCGTCGCCGTGCCTCCCGCGGGCGGGGTGACATGCGTGCGGTCGCCGCCGTAGCTGGTGGTGGTGGCCCACCTGTCCTCGACACCGGACTGGTACACCGACCGCACCTCCCGGCCGGCGCCGTCGTAGCGGGTCCTGGTCAGGCCGGGCACCTCGGCGTCGGCGGCGACCCACAGCACGCCGTCGAGCGGGCCTTCGTTGAAGTAGGGCTGGGTCTGCTTCCACACCCGGCCCTGGGAGTCGTACCGGGTGTCGGTGAGCAGCCTGCCGCCGCCGACCGCTGGGCTCTGGGTCTGCCGTGGCCTGAGGAAACCGTCGTAGACCGTGTGCGAGGTGGTCGTCCGGCCGTTCGGCCCCTGCGCCGCCGCCGTCACGAGGTTCGGCCGGTCCCGGTGCAGGTGGTAGGCGAACCGGTAGTTGGGGTCGACCGGGTTGTCCGGCCGGGGGTTGTTGGGCAGCCAGACCGCGGTCCGGCGGCCGAGGGGGTCGTAGTGCGCCTCGGTCCGGCGCCCGTTCTGGTCGGTGACGACGGTGGGCTGGCCCCACGCCGGCGAGTACTCGGTGGTGGTCCGCAACCCGGCGGGCACCGCGTCGGTGGGCGGGCTCGTCACGGTCTGGGCGGTGACCGGCCCGCCCGTCCTGGGGGTGAACTCGGTCGTCGTGGTCCTGTCCAGCGCGTTCGTCGTGGAGACGACGCGGCCGTGCACGTCGTGCGCCAGGGTCGCGGTCGTCGCCCAAGTCGGCTCGGGTGCCGTCCACGACGTGGCTGCCTTGTCCGCTGTCGGGTTGCCGTTGCCGTCGTAGGTCGTGGCCGCGGCGGAGACCGCGTCCCGGGGGAACGTGGGCGTGTCGCCGCAGGCGACGGCGACGGTCCTGGTCGTGCCGGGTCGGTCGAGGATCCAGCGGCCGGGGATGGTGGCGTAGGTAGTGGTCGTGCAGCGGTCGTCGGCGGCGCCGGCTACCCCGAGATCGCTCACGGTCAGCGGCAGCCCGTGGTCGGTGTGGGTGGTGACCGAGGTGGTCGTGCGCCACCCACCGGCCGCGAGCGCGGTGTGCCTCACCTCTCTGCCCGGCAGGACGAGGTAGGACCGGTACGGTCCCTGGGTCAGGAACGGGCCGTGCGTGGTCGGCCGGGTGATCGTCGTGGAGACCGCGGCGCCGTCGACACCGTCGTAGGTGGTCTCCTCGAACTCGAAGCCGCGCAACCAGTCCTCGTCCCGCTCGCTGCCGTCGTGGCTGTCCAGGGCGTGGACGGTGCGGGTGCCGACCAGCATGCGGTCGCCGTGCATGCCGCGGTAGAAGCGCCGCTCGGTCATCGTGACCGGACCGGCGTCGTCCTCCGCCACGCCGGTCTTCGTGCGTACCCGCGCGAAGCCGCGGAACTCGTCCCAGCCCTTCTTGTCGTCCTTGACGAACTCCGAGGTGTTGCGGTGCCAGGCGGCACCGCCGAGGTACTCGTAGCTCGTCACCTGCTGGGTGCTGGTGGACATCTGGTCGGACTGGACCACGGACTCGACAACGTACTTGTGGAAGTGGTCGGTGCGTTCGGCATTGTCCTTCTTCGCCCAGGTGGCCGGGTAGCAGAGCAACGTGTTGGCGTCCTTGGGGGTGTCGGCGACCGTCGCCGGGGTGCAGTCGGGACGCCGGTAGTTGACGCCGAGCCAGCCGCCGGACTCGGTCACGACGCCGGTGATCCGGTAACGGTTGAGCTTCGCGTAGCCGTCCTGGGGCGTGGCCACCCGGTTGGCGAACCGGGTGCCCTCGAACGTCACCAGTGGCAGCTCCGCGCTGCCACCGACCAGGCCGGTGTGCCGGATGGACTTCAACCACAGCGCCGGCTGCTCCCCGTCGCCGGGGTCGGGATGTATCTGGTCGAGCGTCCAGCGGTCGACCGCCGCGTAGCCGGTGCCGGAACGGACCTCGGTGGTGATCGTGGACAGTCGCTTGCTCGACCAGAATGACGGGCGGTGCCGGCCGGGGCAGGTTGCCGTCTCGCAGCTCAGGTCGAGCGGGACGTCCGGCCAGTTGCCCGGTTTGGCCCGGGTGCAGTCCGAGCCGGGCAGGCAGCGGTCGGCGATGTCGAACCGGACCCGGGCCGTCGGCGAGCTCGACGCGGTCGTGTGCAGGCCGTAGTCGATGCCGGCCAGGGTGCCGCCGCGCACGTAGGGCACCGCGGCGTCCTTGGCGTTCATGCCGTACCTGTTCTGCTCCGGGGCGTACCGGAACCGCACGACGTTGCCGTTGCGGTCGACGATCTTGTCCAGGTTCCACCGCCAGGCCTGGGCGCAGTGCGAGGACTCGAACCCGCCGGACACGTGGCACGGCTCGTTCGGGTCGTCGCCGAACACCGGCACGGTCCAGGTCGAGCCGGCGTCCGGCTGCGATCCGAACCAGTACTCGGTGCCGTCGGTCGTGGTGATGCGCCAGTGCTCGCCGTCGTTGTCGCCGTTGGCCAGCCCGGTGGCGAACCGTTCGACGCGCGACCCGTCCTCCGCCTCCGGCCGCCACCGCCCCTGGCCGTCGCAGCACAGCAACCGGCCGCCGGCGGCGCCGAAGGCGGCTGTCGCGTTGTCGGTGCGCCAGCACAGGTCCCCGTTCGGCGGCGGCGCCACCCCGCCCTCGGTGTCGGTGTAGCAGGGGCCGTAGCTCCGCTCGATGAAGCCGGCCGAGAGGTCCCAACCATCGCCGACCCACGAGGCCTGCTGGTTGACCGCGCTCGTCCTGCCGTCCACAGCAGAGGATCGGTAGGACAGGCTCAGGTCCGGTACGAGGCCGCCGGCCGCGGGCGGCATCCGCAGGGGGTAGGTCCAGTTGAAGTCGCCCGACTGGGCCGCGACCTCCCAGGTCGCCGACGGTGACAGCGAGGTCGCCGAGTATGTCCCGCCGCCGTCGGCGATGCCTCGGGGATCGCGGTCCCCGGTCATCGACGCCTTGCTGGCGTCGTCCTCCGGGCGTGTCCTGGTGGTGTCCCTGCTGACCGGCGGCGCGGTCACCGCGGGAAGATCCACCGAGGGACCGCTCCGCGCGGAGGCCGCCACCGGGGCCGCGACCGCCGGAATCACCGTGGCGGCCAGCACGACCGCCATCCCACGTACACCGATCCACAGGCCACGCATGCTCGTCTCCCCCTCAGGTGCCGGATCGCACCGATTGTGGGGAGCCCGACCTCACAGTTCCCTGCCACGACCTCACACCCGCAAGCCCGGTCGGCGAGGGCTCGACCGCTCACAACGCGGCGAGACCGTCCTGCACCTGCTCGGCCCGGGGGTCGCCGAACTCGGTGAGGGTCGCCAACGCGGCGCCCAGGACGACCCGGGCGTGCTCCGGGTGACCGGCGTCGACGAGCACCTCGCCCAGGTCGGCCAGCACGGTCGCCTCCCAGCGGGCGTTGCCCAGCGTTCGGTGCAGCACTATCGACTGCCGGAACGCCCGCACCGCCCGGGGGTGGTCCGCCAGCCGGGCGTAGGCCTTGCCGAGGTTCAGCAGGGTGAACGCCTCGGTCTGCGGGTCGTCGAGGTCGCGCAGGAGGTCCACCGCCCGCTGGAAGCACTCCACCGCCCGCTCGTACTCGCCGGCGGCGGCGTGGGCCATGCCGAGGTTGTCCAGCGCCATGGCGGGTCCGCGCCGGTAGTCCAGGTCCTCGTACAGGCGAAGCGTCTCCGCCGCGTACTGCCGGGCCAGCTCGGTCTGGCCGAGCTGGCCGTGGACCATCGAGAGGTTGCCCGTGGTCATCGCCTGGCCGAAGCGGTGCCCCACTTCCTCGAACACGGCGTGGGCCCGCTGGAAGTACGTCCGCGACAGCTCGGCCGAGCCCTGGTCGAAGTGGATGCAGCCGAGTGAGTTGAGGGTGTAGCCCTCGCCCTTGCGTTCACCGCTCGCCCGGGCGGCGGCGTGGTGCGCTCCGTAGAACTGGACGCCGTCCGGCCAGGGGATCCGATAGTCGAAGAACGTGGTCATGGTGATCGCGATCCGCCAGGCATAACCCGCGAGCCCGTTGCGCGCGGCCCAGCAGGCGACCGAGCGCAGGCAGTCGAACTCCCGCTCGAACCAGCGGGTCGACGCCGACCGCTCGGCGAACTCGGGTACCTGGCGCTCGGGCGGACCGTAGGGCTCGAGGAACTCGCGGCGCCGGTGCGGGTTCAGGGCGCGGTCGGCGTTCGTCGCCGCGTACAGGTACCAGTCCAGCACCCGGCGGATCGTGGTGTCCCGGTCCGTCCGGCACTCCTGCTCGGCGATCTCGGCGGCGTAGAGCCGTACCAGGTCGTGCAGCTCGTAGCGGCGGTGCTGGCGCTGCTCGACCAGGTGGGCGGCGACCAGGTGGTCGAGCGCTGCCTGCGCCGTCGCCACCGGCACGTCGGCGAGCGTGGCGGCGGCGTCCAGGCCGATGTCGTTGGCCGGGTGCAGGCCCAGCCGGCGGAACATGGCCGCGGCGCCGGGACCGAGCGCGCGGTAGGACCAGGCGAGGGCCGCGCGCAGGCTGTTGTCCTCCCCCGCGTCGAGCGTGTCCAGCCGGGCCTGCTCGTCCTCCAGCGCGGCGACGACCTCGGCGAGCGAGCCGGCACGTTGCGCCCGTTCGGCGACGATGACCAGGGCGAGGGGAAGGTGGTCGCACTGCTTGACCACGACGCTCGCCGCGGTCGGATCCTCGTCGACCCGGTCGGGGCCGACGGCGGCGGCCAGCAGCCGGACCGAGTCCGCCCCGGGCAGCCGGCGCACCGTCACCCGGTGCGCGCCGTCCTGTATGGACAGGCCGCGGAGCTGGTTGCGACTGGTCACGACGACGAGCCCGCCCACCCCGGGCAGCAGCGGGCGGACCTGGTCCGCGTCGCGGGCGTTGTCCAGCAGGATCAGCGCCCGATGGCCCGACAGCGTGCTGCGGAGCAGGGCGGACCGCTCGTCGAGGTCGCCCGGGATCAGCTCGCTGGCCACGCCCAGGGCGCGCAGCATGGTCTCGGTCGCGGCCTCCGGGGTGACCGGGTCGCCGGGCCCGTAGCCGCGGAGGTTGAGGTAGAGCTGGGCGTCGGGGTAACGGTGCGCCCGGCGGTGGGCCCAGTGCACGGCGAGCGCGGTCTTGCCGACGCCCGCCGGCCCGTCGAGCGAGATGATCGTCGGGGCCTGGGCGCTCTCATCGGGCAGCAGGCTGTCGAGCCCGGCCAGCTCCTCGTCGCGCCCGGTGAACCTGGTGATGTCGTGCGGCAGCTGACGCGGGCCGGCCGAGCACGTCGGGACGACCGGCGCCTCCTTCCCCGGGGCGGTGTGGCCGTCCAGCAGGACCTCGCGGTGCAGCCGGGCGAGCGCCTCGCCGGGTTCGATGCCCAGCTCCTCGCGCAGGACCACGCGGACCCGCCGGTACGCCTCGAGCGCCTCGGCCCGGCGGCCGGCCCGGTGCAACGCGGCGACCAGCAACGCCCAGAGCGCCTCCTGTGCCGGATACTGGTCGGTCAGCTCACGCAGCTCGGCGATGAGCCGTTCGGGTGGGCACCCGACGTCGAGCTCCAGCTCGAGCCGACGCCCGGTGGCCGCCAGCCACTCCTCGACCAGCCGCGGCGCCACGTCCCGGTCCAGCCAGGTGGAGTAGAGGTCGGCGAACGGGGTGCCGCGCCACAGCTCGAGGGCCGCGTTCAGCGACGCCAGCTCCTCGGCCGGCGACGGTGCCTGCGCGGCCCGGGTCAACAGGCTTCGGAAGCGGTGCACGTCGACCCGGTCGGGGGCGATGGTGAGCTGGTACCCCCCGCCGGGGCGAGTGTGGATCACGCCGGGCCCCAGCAGCTTGCGCAGCCGCCCGACATAGGTGTGCATCGAGCCGCGAGCCCGCATCGGCGGTCGTTCCGGCCACACCTGCTCGGCGAGCACGTCGACGCTCACCGTCTGGTTGGCCGACAGCACCAGCGAGGCGAGCAGGACCCGCAGGCGCCCGGCCGGGATCGTCACCTCGCCGGTACTCGCACGGAACTCCCATGGCCCGAGCAGGGCGATCTCGTAGCTCAACATCGTCCCCCTTCGACGTTCCGAGCCCTGTCAGCGTGCCAGCCGACGGTGATGTGCGGAAGTCACGACCCGCGAGGGCCCGGGGGGGACCGTCTCGTCGCCGGCACGGTCCTGGGGCACCGCCATGCGGCTGGAGCACTGCTAGTCCGCGACATGAACAACGTTGGGGCGCAACCGGGACGACGCTTTGCGAACTGGCAAGGGTTCGTCCTCCGGTCGCCGTCGGTCACGGGGAGGCGGTCGCCCGGCGGCGAAGGGAATGGTAGGCGAGGACGAGCAGGAAGACCACGGCCATGACCGGATACGTGTGGACCACCAGGTGTTCCCACGGCTGCCAGAACGGGCCGTTGCGCGACGCGAAATCGTGCGGTGACACCATGAACGCCGCGGTGACCACCAGCAGCACCACGACCCCCCGGCGCGCATGTCGGGAACTCGCCTCGTCGGCGTGCATCGTCGCCAAGGCATGGTGAGCGATCATCAACCACGCCATCGCCAACCACACCCAGTGCGCGACCCAGGACAGCGGTGACACCAGCAACGCCACCGTCGCGTTGGCCAGCAGTGCGAGGGTGCGATCGGCATACCGTATCGCTATCGCGCCGGCGACCAGTACGACGACGACGAGCACGGCCCTGGCGACCAGATGCGTGGTCTCGGACAGGTGAAGTCGGTTCAACGATGCCGCGATGGTCTGGTTCTCCCGGGTCGCCGGGCCGGACACGCGGTGCGGCTGGAACAGGATCCCACCGAACCAGAAGCGGATGGACGCACTGGGAGCCAGTGCGAAACCCGCGGCGGTGGCGACGAGGCCGGTGATGACCGCTGTCACCGCCGCCCGGAAGTCCCGGCGTAGGAGGAAGAAGAGCAGGAAGGCGGCCGGGGTGACCTTGATAGCCGCCGCGAGTCCGACCAGGATGCCGCGGGGCAGCCGCGTCGACGGAGCGAGGCAGTCCACGATCACCGCGGTCATCAGCAGGAGGTTGATCTGCCCCAGACCGACGGTGGTGCGGACCGGCTCGAGCACGACCAGCACGGGCATGGCCACAGCGACCAGGCGGACCGTGGTGTAGGTCGGCGCGTCGGGACGAAGCCTCCGCAGAATCACGTAGCCGCAGATGGCGAGACAGACCACGGAGGCAGCGACGGTCGTCACCTGCGCGACCGAGAACGACGTCATCGTGAACGGCGCGAGTGCGATGAGCGCGAACGGCGGATAGATGAAGTTCGGCACCCAGCCAACCGACGGTGAGGACAGTGGACCGTAGAGATCCCGCCCGTCCGCCCAGGCGACGTTGCCCTGCCAGTACGCGTTCAGATCGATGAAGTGGTTGTAGAACCGCGGAACCAGGATGAGCTCGATCGCCACGCAGAGCGCGATGCTGACGCCGATGACCTGCCAGTGGCGACGCGAGGACGGGTCCAGGACGAATCTCGAGACCGCGCGCAGCGGGCCGGACCCGAGGAGGGCACGTCCAGGCACGCCTACCGCCCGCTCTTCCGTCACATCCCGAAGGACGGGCCCCTGTTCGTGCATGGTTCACCTCCTGATCATGAAAAGAGTCACACACCTCGTCCGCTGGCGCGGCACCTTCACGGCTTGCGCTCAGTCGGCGCAGCGAACGCAGGTGATGGTCGCCGGGAGCGCCTCCAGCCGTTCCGGCGCGATCGGGTGTCCGCAGCGCGTGCACGCGCCATACGTCCCCTTCGCCAGCCGCTCCTCCGCGGCGTCCAGTGCACGCAGTTCGGCGCGGGCCTGGTCGAGCAGACCAGCCACCTGGGCGCGCTCGAACGCGATCGTGACGCCCTCGGGGTCGTGTTCGTCGTCGTTGGTCGTGTAGGCCGAGGACTCGAACATCCCAGCCAGCCGCCTACGCAGCGCCTCGACCAGGTCGAGCGTCTCGGAGCGGCGTGCCGCCAGCCGGCCGGCAGGGTCGATCATGCCCCCATTGAACACCCTGGTCGGGCGCGAGGTCTGGAACTCCGAGGAGCGGCCCGACGCCCGGACCTCGGGCCGTCGAGAACGCTGCAACACCGCGTCGCGGTCGATGCGTGATGGTGCCGTAGCGGTGGCCGTATCGGGGTCGTCGCGCGGTACCTGGAGGGTTGATGAGTCACAGACGGGTTCGGGTGGGCCTCGTCGCGGCGGTGATCGCCGCTGGCGTGGTCGTGCCGACCGAGTTGGTCACGACGGCGGTCGCCGCGTCGGCGGCCGGGGTGGTGGGCACGACGGCCACGGTGACGCTGGTCACCGGGGACACGGTGCTCCTCGGGGGACAGGGCGAGGTGCGCGTCGACGCGGCGCCGGGACGTGAACGCGTCGGGTTCCTCACGCGCACGGACGCCGAGGGCGACACCCACGTCATCCCGAACGACGCGGTTCGCGCGCTGGCGCGGGGGCAGCTCGACCGGCGGCTGTTCGACGTCTCCGAGCTGGCGCGCAACGGCTACGACGACGCCGCCAGGGCCACCTTGCCGCTGATCGTCGACTTCCCCGGCACGACGCCACGGGTGGCCGGGGCGAAGGTCGACCGCGAGCTGCCGGGCATCAGCGCCGCCGCGATCACGGCGCGGAAGTCCCCGGCCCTCTGGGCCACCGTGAAGAACGCGAACCACGTCTGGCTCGACGGCAGGGTGCGCGCGAACCTCGACCAGACGGTCCCCCAGATCGGCGCCCCCGAGGCGTGGGCCGCCGGGCACACGGGTGCGGGCACGACGGTCGCCGTGCTGGACACCGGGGTCGACGCCAGCCACCCGGACCTCGCCGACGCGCTCGCCGGAGCGCGGAACTTCACCGACAGCGACAGCACAGACGACCGCCACGGGCACGGCACCCACGTCGCGTCGACGATCACCGGGAACGGTGCGGCCAGCGGCGGCAGGTACCGGGGCGTGGCGCCGGACGCGAAGGTGCTCAACGGGAAGGTGTTGAACGACGGCGGCCGCGGCCAGGAGTCGTGGATCATCGCGGGGATGGAGTGGGCCGCGGCCAGCGGCGCCGACGTCGTCAACATGAGCCTCGGGACGGAGTTGGCCAGCGACGGCACGGACCCGATGTCCCAGGCGCTCAACCGGCTCACGGCCGACACCGGCACGCTGTTCGTGGTCGCCGCCGGCAACAACGCCGGGCAGATCGGCAGCCCCGCCGCGGCGGACGCCGCGCTGACCGTCGGAGCGGTCGACCGCGACAACGTGCTCGCGCCGTTCTCCAGCCGCGGCCCACGTCTCAACGACGGGGCGATCAAGCCGGACATCACCGGTCCCGGCGTGGGCGTCGTCGCGGCCAAGGCGGCGAACGGGCACATCGGCACGCCCGCGGGTGACGGGTACGTCGCGTTGTCGGGTACGTCGATGGCCGCACCACACGTGGCGGGTGCCGCCGCGATCCTGGCCTCCCAGCACCCGGACTGGACGGCCGACCGGCTCAAGGGCGCGCTGGTGAACAGCGCCGAGCCCGGCAACGCCACCGTGTACGAGCAGGGCGCGGGCCTCGTGGACGTCGCCGCCGCCACCCGTTCGACCGTGTCCTCGGCGCCGGCGGCGCTGAGCCTCGGCCTCACCCAGTGGCCACACGAGGACGACCAGCCGCTCGCGCGGACCGTTACCTACACAAACACCGGCGACCAGCCGCTCACGCTCAACCTGGCCGCCGACGTCCGCGGCCCGGACGGGTCGGCGGCACCGGCGGGGATGTTCACCATCGCACCGACCACGCTGACCGTGCCGGCGGGCGGCGAGGCCCGCGCGACGGTCACCGCGGACACGTCGGTCGACGTTGTGGACGGCGCCTACGGCGGTGTGGTCACCGCGACCGGCGGCGGCCAGACCGTGCGCACACCGGTCGGGGTGCTCCGGGAGGCGGAGAGCTACGACCTCACGCTACGCGTCATCGGGCAGGACGGCGCCCCGACCGACTTCTACGAGGCCACGCTCCTCGACGTGAACGTCCGGGCGTTCTACTCGATGTACAACTCGTCGGGCACCGTCACGGCGCGCCTGCCGAAGGGCGAGTACTTCCTGACGGGCGCCATCCTGGGCATCACCGAGGCCGGCGATCGCAGCATGGCGCACGTCGCCGAGCCGAAGATCGCCCTGGACCGCGACGTCGAGCTGGTCCTCGACGTACGGGCGACCAAGCCGGTCAGCTTCCAGGTGGACGACCGGCCGAACGCCAGGGCGGGCACGGTGGATGTCATGTCCTCGCGGGAGACCGCCTGGGGCACGTTCGAGTCGGGCGGGGTCCTTCCGGCGGGTCTGGGCACGGTCAGGCCGGCCACGACCACCAGTGAGGCCTTCACGTTCACGGCGGACACGAGGATGGCCGAGTGGAACGGCACCTCGTTCGACAACAGCCCGTACCTCTACCACGTGCGCCGGACCGAGCGCGGCACCATCCCAGCCGATCTGGCCTGGAGTTATCGGACCGCGCAGTTCGCCACGGTCCGCACCGAACATGCCTCGACGGTGCCGGGAAGTGTCGGGGAACGGGACAACTTCATGACGATCCCGCTACCCAGCACGCTCACCGAGTACTTCACGCCGGACGTGCCGTGGAACTTCTCGTCGTTCTTCGAGCTGTCGGCGCCGGGCGTCTACCCCGTCATCTGGTCGGTCGACCAGGTCGCACCGAGGACCTACAAGCTCGGCCGTACCACCACCGAGCGGTGGGGCTACGGGGTCGTCTCCCCGGCCACGCCGAAGCAGCCCGTCGACGACGGGTGGGCGTTCGCGAGGCGGGAGGGTGACCAGATCTCGGCCATCATTCCGATGTCCACCGACCAGGACCGCGACCGCCAGGGCTTCGCTTTCACCGGCAGCACGGAGCTGTTGCGCGACGGCGTCGTCATCGGCTCGAACGCGAGCCCTGGCAGCGGGTCGTTCTCCGTCGGCCCGGAGAGGGCGGTGTACACCCTGCGCGCCGTGGCGGACCGGTCCGAGAACCTGCCGCTGTCCACCCGGATCAGTTCCGAGTGGACGTGCACGTCGGAGCGCACCACGAAGCACGCGGCGTTGCCACTGCTCACCGTGCGGTACGCGCCCAAGCTCAACGGGCACAACGCCGCCCCCGCCGGGAAGCGGTTCACGATCCCGGTGTACGTCCAGCGCAACGGCGGCGAGCTGGGTGAGGTCCGCCGGCCGACGGTCGAGGTGTCCTACAACGACGGTCGGACATGGGGTCCCGCGCAGCTGACCCCGAAGAACGGTGAGTGGCAGGCCGTCGTCGACCACCCCGCCGGCGCCGGCTTCGTCTCGCTGCGGTCGCGCGTGAGCGACGCCGCTGGGAACGCGCAGACCCAGACCGTGATCAGGGCATACGCGTTGGTGTGACGAGAACCGATCCGCCGCCCCTGTACCGGGAGGGTCTGTGACCCGACCAGACGGGGGCGGCGGTCGCTCACCCCTCGCCGACGTCGGTGGACAGCGGGCGTTCGAAGAAGGTCTCCAGAACGACGATCGTCTGCGTGCCGCTGACCCCCTCGATGGCGAAGAGGTGGCGAAGCGCGGTCTGCAGTTCCTCCGTGGTGGCGGTGCGGACCTTCACCAGCAGCGTGGCGGGACCGGCGATGATGTGTGCTTCCACCACCTCCGGGAGCGCTTCGAGCGCCGCCCGCACCGACGGGGCGCCCATCCAGGCCTGCGCCTCTACCAGCACGAACGCGGCGACCCCCCGACCGACGGCGGAGGGATCCACCTCGATGGTGGTTCGCCGGATGACGCCCTGGCCACGCAGCTTGCGCACCCGCTCGTGCGCGCCCCCCGCCGACAACCCCACGGCCTGCCCCAAAGCCGCATAGGACTGGGTCGCGTCGCGCTGCAGCTCGCCGAGGAGCTGCCGGTCCAGGTCATCCACGGCCTGAGCGTACTATCTTCAGTCAAACGAGAGGACGGTAAGATGACGTTCAGCGATTCAACGACTACCATGGATACAGTCAAGACCGAGTTTGTCGTCCTGGACGAACGTTTCGCCCGCTGCAACGGCGACGAGTGGATGCGGCGACTGCACACCGGATGCCGCTGGACCGAGGGTCCGGTCTACTTCCCCGCCGGTCGGTACCTCGTGTTCAGCGACATCCCGAACGACCGCACCATGCGCTGGGACGAGACGACCGGACACGTCGGCGTGTTCCGCCAGCCCTCCGGCTACGCCAACGGCCACACCAGGGACCGTGCCGGCCGCCTGGTCAGCTGCGAGCAGGGCCGTCGTCGCATCACCCGCACCGAGCACGACGGCACAGTGACCGTGCTGGCCGAACGCTACCGCGGCCACCGGCTCAACAGCCCGAACGACGTCGTCGAGCGGTCGGACGGGTCGATCTGGTTCACCGACCCCAGCTACGGCATCGACAGCGACTACGAGGGGTACCGCGCCGAAAGCGAGATCGGCGCCTGCCACGTCTACCGAGTGGACCCCACGACCGGGAGGACCCACATCGCGGCCGACGACTTCGAACGTCCCAACGGCCTCGCCTTCTCGGTCGATGAGACCCGGCTCTACGTCGCCGATACACAGCAGAGCCCCAGCCACATCAGGGTGTTCGACCTGGCAGACGACGGCACCCTCACCGGGGGCGAGATCTTCGGCACCTGCGACAGCGGAGCCTTCGACGGCCTGCGGGTCGACACCGCCGGACGAGTCTGGGCAGCCGCCCACGACGGCCTGCACTGCTTCGCCTCCGACGGCACTCGCATCGGGAAACTGAAAGTGCCAGAGATCTGCTCGAACCTGACCTTCGGCGGACCACGCCGCAATGAACTGTTCATCACCGCGTCGAGCTCGGTGTACTCGCTGCGGGTCAACATCAACGGCGCGGGATACTGAATCCGACTGTATGACCTGAACCGCTTCACCAGGACGTCAACCCGCTGACGTCGGCCTGACCAGCAGGTAAGGACGCCGTGGCGGCACAACGATCTCCCCCGCTGCTGAATATTTGACTTAACCGGTATTCCTCGGAACCATTCTTGTCGCGCGCGCACCTTTCTCCGTCTTACTTACAAAGGAGTGAGTTCCATGAGGAGAACCGTGCCCAGGTCGCTGATGGGATGGTGGGGAGGTGGCACCGCGGTCGTGGCCGTGTTGGGCCTCCTGTGTTCGCTGCTCGTCCTCGTGCCGTCGGCCCAGGCGGTGCCCACCGGGCTGCGGGTGAGCGGCACCCGGATCGTCGAGGCCAACGGGTCCGCGTTCGTGATGCGCGGCGTGAGCCACCCCCACGTCTGGTACACCAACCAGACCTCGTCGTTCGCGAACATCAAGAGCCTGGGCGCGAACACCGTTCGGGTCGTGCTCGGCAGCGGGCAACGCTGGGGTCCGTCGACCGACCTCGCCAACGTGGTGTCGCTGTGCAAGCAGAACCGGCTCATCTGTGTGCTGGAGGTGCACGACACCACCGGCTACGGCGAGGAAGGCGCGGCCGCGACGCTCGACCAGGCCGTCACGTACTGGATCAGCCAGAAGAGCGCGCTGGTCGGACAGGAGAGCTACGTCGTCATCAACATCGGCAACGAGCCGTTCGGCAACAACCAGCAGGTGAGCGCGACCTGGGCGACGGCGACGTCGAACGCGATCAACCGCCTGCGCAGCAACGGCTTCAACCACCTGCTCATGGCCGACGCGCCGATGTGGGGCCAGGACTGGCAGGGCATCATGCGAGACAACGCCAGGACGGTGTTCAACGCCGACCCGGACCGGAACACGGTGTTCTCCATCCACATGTACGGCGTGTACGACACCGCCGCGGAGATCAACGCCTACTTCGACGCGTTCCGCACCGCCAACCTGCCACTGGTGGTCGGCGAGTTCGGGCACAACCACTCCGACGGCAACCCGGACGAGGACACGATCATGGCGCAGGCCCAGGCCAGAGGTCTCGGGTACATCGGCTGGTCGTGGAGCGGCAACGGCGGCGGCGTGGAGTACCTGGACATGGTCACCAACTTCGACCCGGCGCAGCTGACCTCGTGGGGCCAGCGAATCTTCAACGGTCCCAACGGAATCCGGCAGACCGCCCGAGAGGCGACGATCTACGGTCGCTGACCGGGCGGCGGCCTGAGTTGGTGAGGACCTCCGTGGCGGGTGCCGGCCATGGGGGTCCTCACTTTTCTGTCTTCGGCCGCCGCAATGTGATCGTTCCGGTGCCTCACGCGGTGGCCGTCACGGCGTTGCCCGACGCAACCCGGTCCGCCGTGCTCACCCGGGCCACCAGCTCCCGCAGGGCTGCCCGCTGGTCGAGGATCTCGTCGGCCCTGCGGTCGAGGTCGAGCAGTTCGGCGCGCAGTGCCGGCGCCATGCACGGTTCGACGTCCTCGTCGCTTCCGCACACGCAGGCGAGGACATCCCGAATGACCCGCACCGGCAGACCGGCCGCGAGCAGCCGCCTGATCCTGGCGACCTCCGCGACCGCACTCTCGGGGTACACGCGGTACCCGTTACCCGCCCGTTCGGGGGTGATCAGCCCCTGTTCCTCGTAGTACCGCAGCAGCCGGGTGCTGATGCCGGCCGAGCGCGCGAGATCACCGATACGCATTGTCGACATGCCCTGCCCAACGCACGACCGCGGCGGCGTCTTCCCGCACGAGTTGACCTTCACACGGTGTGAAGTCGGAGGGTGAACGGCATGAACATCACCTACTCCATCGGTGACTTGACCATCACCCGGCTTGGCCTGGGCACCATGCGGATGGCTGACCGGCCCGACCAGCGCACGGGCCCCACCGCCCCGATCTGGGCGCCACCGACCGACCGGACCGAGCTCGTCACCTTCCTGCGCGCGGCGGTCGACAGTGGCGTCGACCACGTCGACACCGCCGATGCCTACGCCCTCGGCGCCGGTGAGGAGCTGCTCGCGGAGGCACTGGCCCCGGTGCGGGACCGGATCACCGTGGCCACCAAGGTCGGCACCTCGCGCCCGTCTCCGACCGAGTGGGTTCCCCACGGCAGGCCGGAGTACCTGCGGCAGCAGATCGAGCTCAGCCTGCGGCGGCTGCGCACCGACCGGCTGGACCTGGTGTACCTGCACCGCATCGACGAGGCGGTGCCGCTGGCCGACCAGCTCGGCGCGCTCAAGCAGGCCCACGAGGAGGGGAAGGTGCGGGCGCTCGGCGTCTCCCAGGTCACCGCCGACACCCTGCGCGAGGTGACCGCGCATGTCGCGATCCAGGCGGTGCAGAACAGCTACAGCCTCGGCGACCGGACCTTCGACGACGTCGTGGACCTCACCGCCGAGCTGGGCGCCGCGTTCGTCGCCTTCTTCCCGCTCGCCATGGGGACGGTTGCCGCGGACGACCCCACCGTGGCCAGGATCGCCGCCCGGCACGGGGCGACCCGAACGCAGGTCGCGCTCGCCTGGCTGCTGAGTCGCGGTGACCACGTCGTGCCGATCCCCGGCACCACCTCCCTCGCCCACCTCCGGGACAACCTCGGAGCACTGCGGCTGGAGCTCACCGACACGGACCTGACGGACCTCACCGAGCTCTCCAGCCCCGCGTGACCGGCGCACCCGGCGACGACTACCCACCGTCGGTTACGTGGCCAGTTCGGAGTACACCGGGCGGAACTTCCCGCCGGTGGACCTGCGCGGTGGTTCGCTTTCCCTGACCACGTCGATGTCGTGGATCCCGTGTTCGGTGAGCAGGTCGCCGATCGCCGAGTGCACGGCTGTCCAGACCTGGTCGGCGTCGCGGTCGCCGGTCAGTTCCAGGCGTACCCGTAGCCGGGCGGGTTGGTCCTGCACGATCTGGAACCGGGACACGCCCGGGGTGTGGTCTACCAGGGTGCCCAGCGACAGCGGGGGCAGCCGTACCTCCCGGCCGTCCTCGGCGGTGAACACCAGCACGTCCGCAGTCCGCCCCTGTATCTGGATCGCGGGCAGCGGATTGCCGCACGGACAGGGATCGGGCCGGACCAGGACGCTGTCGCCGAGGTCGTAGCGGATGATCGGCTGGACGAGGTTGGCCAGGTTGGTGAGCAGCACGGTGTGGGACAGCTCCCCCGGTGGCACCGGCCGGAACCGCGCGTCGACCGGTTCCAGGATCACCCAGTCGGCGTTCACGTGCAGCCAGTTCTCCTGGCAGCCGTGCGCGATGCCCATGAACTCCGAGCACGCGTACTGGTTGCGGACCTTGGCCCCGAACGCCTCCGCGATCCTCGGGTACTCCTCGGGGGGCAGACCTTCGGCCGAGGTGATCACCAACACCGGGTTGATGGTCAGCCGCCCGGCCTCGCGTTCCCGGGCGGCCAGAGCGATCGCGCTGGCGTAGCCGTTGAGGATGCCGGGCCGGAACTCGTTCAGCTCGGCCACGATCTGGTCCAGCGGGTGGTGTACCGAGATGATCCGGATCTTGCGGCGCCGGCTCGTGCGCTCCGATATCAGTCGCCGTGCGGTGACGAAGCCAGCGAAGTGGCCCTCGGTGGCCCACAGCGCGGCGGTACGGCCGCCGGTCTTGACCATGCCCCAGTAGTCGCGCCAGCCACGCAGGAACTGGCCGGTGGCCCGGCCGACCGTGATCGCGGACAGCACGGTGAACATCCGGTCGTCCTGGACGAAGACGCCGCGTGTGCCGCTGGTGCCCGAGGTGGTCACGACCAGGTAGGTCCCCCGGAACGGCTTGCCGACGTTCTCGTCGTCCTCGATGAACTCCCGGACCTCGTCCAGGGTGATCGCCCGGTCGGTCGCCCAGTCGTCGAACCGGTCCATCAGCTCGGTCTTGGTGGTGACCGGCAACGTGGTCACGTCGGTCACCCGCTCCGGCAAGCCCTGGTAGCGCTCGCGGTAGTACGGCGATTCGGCCCTGGCGTGGGCGACGAGCTCGGCCAGCCTGCTCTGCTGGCGAGCGAGGACCGCTTCGGTGCCGCCACGCCGAACTCGTCCCAGGTCACGCAGGATCGACCACAGGCTGTCCCCCATCACTGCTCCTCGCGGTTGGGTTCACCGATGTCGACCCGGTCAGCCGGGACACCGTGCGTCCTGTCGTCCCAGCGCCGCCACAGAGGTCCGACCTCCGCGTCGAGCCAGCTGAACAACTCGTGGGCCGCGCGGATCCGGGCCGCCCGTGGCTCGTTCGACTCGAACAGGGCGAGCCCCTGCTCGGTGACGTCCAGGAACGAGGCCAGGCTGGCCATGCGCCGCCGGGTGACCTCGGCCCACGCGTCGTCGGCGATGCGGTAGTAGCCGGTCCGTTCCCCGAGCCGGGTCTGGGACTCGACGAAACCGCTCGCGGTGAGCACCCGCAGGGTGGTGGCGAGCGACGCACGGCTCGCCCCGACGGCCTGCGCCAGCTCGGCCGCGGACTGCTCTGGCGGGTCGCACACCATCAGCCAGCCCAGGACCCGCCCGGAGATCGGCGGCAACCCGTTGTGCCGGGCGAAGTAGGTGGCGACCCGCTCCACCCAGGCCAGCACCTCCGCCTGGTCGGGATCCGCGCTCCGGCCGGTCATCACATTCCTTTCAGTGTTGACTAGTCATTCTAGTCAACACTGAAACGCGGGCGCACCCAGGAGTTCCACCAGGGCTGTTCGTGAGCGGCGTCAGCGGTGTCTCACGTTCGGTGGAGCGCGGTCAGCGTCGTGAGGGTGGCGAGCAGGCCGGGAAACCGTCGCTCGAACTCCTCGCGCCGCAGCCGGACGAAGATGCCGTTGCCGGCGTCGCGCTGGATGATCAGGCCGGCCTCGCGCAGCGTCCGCCTGTTCGACGCGGTCTGCGTCACCAACTCCACCATGCTCAGCAGTGTCGAGTCGGCGGCGAACCGTGATCCGGTGGCGAGACGGGCGTGACTTCGGAACGTGACCCATTGTTCACGGCCAGACACCCGTCTAACATTCGAATACACCGTAGAAGCGCTTCGACATGGGCCTGGAGGAGGAATCCGTGGTGGGCGCAGGTGCAGACTCCAGGCGGCGGTGCGGGATTCCGGTGTTGTTCGTGGCCTTCCTGGTGCTCCTCGGGTTGCTGCCGGCGATGTCGGCCGTCGCGGCGTCGGAGGACCACTCCGGTGACGGCTACGACGGCTCGAGCATGTGGATGCGGTACCCACGGGTCGACGATCGGAGACTGCTCCGTCAGTACCGGGAGGCGATCAGCACCGTCGTCGTGGAGAACGCCGGTCGAAACAAGGTGCATCGGCACACGCCGAATCTGAGCATGGCGCCGGGATCGACCGAGCGGCTGGTGGAGACCACCCTGGAGGCCGCCCGGAACGAGCTGACCAGGGGTCTTGGCGGGCTACTTGGCCGCGACGTCCCGGTGTGGCCCGGCCGGGGCGGTCGGGTTCCCGACGGTGCCGTGGTCGTGGGGACCCGGGACAGCTCGACGATCGTGCGACGGTACGTCTCCGCGCGTGAGTTGGCGTCGGTCGGCGCCGAGGGTTACCTGATCCGTTCGATCTCACGGGGCAGGCACGACGTCACCGTCATCGCCGCCAACACCGACATCGGTGCCCTGTACGGGACATTCGCCTTCCTGCGGCACCTGCAGACACAGCGGCCCATCGCCAACCTGAACATCTCCGACTCTCCCAAGGTCGAGCACCGCCACCTGAACTACTGGGAGACCGAGCGCCTCTACGCCGGCAACAACGAGTCCGGAGAGGGCGGGCTGAACGGCGAGACCGGCGCGATCTTCAACTTCGCCGCTACCGGCGCCAGCGCCCACCTGAACCTCCCGGTCATCCTCGACCGCTACATCGTGGCGGCGCGGGCGTTGGCGTCCGTGGGAATCACCGGCATCACCATCAACAACGTCAACGCCAACCCCGTCTACCTCACGTCCGCCTACATCCAGCAGGAAGCCGCGCTCGCCGACGCCTTGCGCCCCTACGGCATCACGTTGGCCGTGTCGGCCAACTACGCGGCGCCGCTGGACCAGCGGTTCGCGCCGGACACCCTGACGAGGGAGCAGTTGGACCCGACCAGCCCGGAGTTCCAGGGCTGGTGGAACCGGCGGGCCCGCGAGCTGCAGGCCGCCATACCGGACTTCATCGGTTTCACCGTGAAGGCCAACTCCGAAGGGCAACCGGGACCGCAGGACCACGGCAAGGACCACGGGGACGGCGCCAACGGCCTCGCGGCGGCGGTGGCGCCCCTCGGGA
This sequence comes from Actinophytocola xanthii, assembly GCF_001921205.1. Lineage (GTDB taxonomy): Bacteria > Actinomycetota > Actinomycetes > Mycobacteriales > Pseudonocardiaceae > Actinophytocola > Actinophytocola xanthii. The sequence goes on from NZ_MSIE01000046.1 coordinate 50,956, forward strand.
TGAAGATCTTCTGGCGAACCTTCGTCTACAACCCGGATGTGGACACGGACCGGTTGAAGAGGGCGTACCTGGAGTTCACGCCGATCGACGACGAACCCCAGCCGGACGGATCGAGGGGCCGGTTCGCGGACAACGTCTTCCTCCAGACGAAGAACGGTCCCCTGGACTTCCAGGCGAGGGAGCCGATCCACCCGATGTTCGGCCGCATGGAGAACACCAACCAGGCGATCGAGCTGCAGGTCACTCAGGAGTACACCGGCCAGGGCACGATGCTCACCTACCTGGGACCCATGTGGGAGGAGGTGCTGACGACCGACACGTATGCCACCGACCAGCAGGGACGGCTGCTGGACAAGCGTCTGGTGGGCAACATCGTCGACGGTTCCGCACAGGGCCACCGGGACACGGCCGTCGTCGGTGTGGCCAACCTGGGCAACGCCGACAACCTGACCGGACACCATTTCTCCCAGGCCAACCTGTTCGCCTTCGGCCGCCTGGCCTGGGACTGGACGCTGGACGCCGAGGACATCGCGACGGACTGGGTCCGGATGACGTGGAGCAACCGCGACAACGTGGTCGAGACCATCGTCGCGATGATGATGGGCTCGTGGGAGGCCCTGGTGTCCTACCAGACTCCGCTGGGCATCGGGCACCAGTTCGAGTTCAGCAGCCCGGCCGACCACTACGGCCCCGGGCCCTCGGTGTGGTTCGGCAACGACGACTGGAGCCCGGTCTACTACAACAAGGCGGACAGCGTCGGGCTGGGCTATGACCGCTCGCCCACCGGTAGCAACCTCACCGCGCAGTACTTCCCCACCCTGGCGGCGCGATACGGCGACATCGACACCGTTCCCGAGAACCTGATGATGTGGTTCCACCATGTGCCGTGGGACCACCGGATGCGCAGCGGCCGGATCTTCTGGGACGAGTTGGTCTACCGCTACCAGATGGGCGTGCAGTACGTGACCTGGATGCGGCACACGTGGGACTCCCTCGAACCGCACCTCGACGCCCGGCGCTTCGCCGAGGTCCGGGCGAAGCTCGCGAAGCACGAAGCCGACGCGGCCGACTGGCGGGACACCTGCGTGAACTACTGGCAGGAGTTCAGCGGCAGGCCCGTCCCGGTCGACGACGGTCCGCTGTCGATCACGATCGACGTGGGCGGGCGCACGATCGGCGGGTTCGACCTGTCCGCCGCGTCCTACACCGTTCCCGTGGCCGCGGACGCTTCACCACGCATCACGCGTGTGTCCACGGCCGACCCCGGCGCCCGGTACAAGATCATCTCGCAGCCGACGAGTGTGCCGGGGCGGGCCGTCGTCCGGGTCACCAAGAACGACTTCTTCGGTCCGCTGGTGAAGGACTACGTCTTCACCATGGTGCGCGACACGACGCTCGAGAACCTGACGGTGAACGGCTCGGCCCTGGCGTCGTTCCGGCCGGACGTCCTCGCGTACAACGCGGTGCTGCCGGCCGATGCGGGTTCGGTCCCGACGGTGGCGGCGGTCGCGAGCGATCCCGCCGCCACGGTCGCCGTGGAGCAGGCGAGCACACCCACCGGACAGGCGACGGTGACCGTCACGAACGGTGCGGCGTCCACTGTGTACATCGTCCGGTTCGACACGGCGATCACCGGAAGCGACGAGTTCGCCTCGTCCGAGTTGGGAGCCCAGTGGCACTGGGTGCGCGAGGACGCCAGTAGGTGGCGTCTCGGGGACGGCGCGCTGACCGTCACGTCCCAGAGCGGCGACCTGCAGGGCAGCGTGAACACGGCACGGAACATCGCACTGCAGGACGTGAACGGGGACTGGACGGCGGAATCGCGGGTCGTCTTCTCCAGGCCGCTCGCCGCGGACAACGAGCAGGGTGGCGTGGTCGCCTACGCCGACGACGACAACTACGTGAAGCTCGCCTGGGAGATGGGTGACGCGACGGCGCCGGTCAACAAGCTCCGCGTGGTGCTGCTCCGCGAGGAGAACGGCGTGGCGACCGCGACGCAGGTCACCGGGGCGGGGGCACAGCGCCTCGTCGACGAGGGCGCCCTGTGGCTCAGGCTCACGAAGTCGGGGAACAGCTACAAGGCTTACTACTCGAGTGACGGAACCGTCTACAAGTACATGGGCACGACGACGCTGACCGCCGAACCGACGGGCGCGGGGATGCTGGCGTTCAATCGAGGCGCAACCTCGACCGACCTCGACGTCGCCTTCGACTACTTCCGAATCGAAAGCCGAGGCGAGCACGTCGGATAGCTCCGCAAGGGTCCGAGAAACTGTTGGTACTGAAGTGCATTCCGCCGCTGGACGAGGTGATCTCGTAGCCAAATACACATGGCTCAGCGTGACGTCGCCGAACCATTCACGGACACGAATCCGGCTCATGACCGCCAAGACGTCGATCTTCCCGGAGTTGGTGTTTGAGTGCCGGGCGAAAAATTGCCGCTGGCCTGGCGTCCTCCACCGCCGCAGCTCCGGTCAGCGGCGACGGTAGCCTGCTCGCTGACGCGACCGGCACCGCCGTCCGAAGGCGGCGCATCGGGTGCCAGTTCCCGTCTAACTGCACGCAACATCAAACTGCTGTCGCGGCGCGTGACGGGGGGTTCCAGATGGGAGGCAACCAACCCAGCTACGCCGCACCCAAACCCCGACGCCGGCGCAACGCCTGGGAAGAGTTCACCCCGTTCCTCGACTACGACATCGAGATCCCGCAAATGATCTGCTCTACCAACGCGATCGAATCCCTGAACGCCCGCTACCGACGGGCGATCCGCGCACGGGGACACTTCCCGCCGGAGCGAGCAGCGATGAGTGTCTGTGTCTTGTGACCCGCAGCCTGGGCCCCCGGCACAGGTCGCACCCGCTAGACGATGCGCTGGAAGGCCGTACTCAACGCCTTCCGCCCCCAGTCGCGCCTTCCCTGGAGATCGGCCGGGAACTGGCGGGCTACCACGTCTCACCCGCGCGCGCCCTGAACGAGTTCGAGGCCCTGTACCGAAACGTGGCCGAGATCGCCACCCGTTTCACGGCTCTGTACGACGAGTTCGTGGGACCAGCCCTTGAGCGGCCCGAAGAGGACGGCGCGGTCACCCTGAGTCGCTTCAGCGCCCTCGGCGCCCAGGCGGTCTACGAACTCACTCGCCACTCCTTCCGCGAGACGAACGCCCGCCGCGAATGAGATTGCACCAGCTTCGAAGAAATGGACGACTGTCTTGTGATCTAGCGGATCGACTTGCTATACCTGTGGAGCCGTCGCCAGGCCACCGGATCCATCGATACCGGTGAGGCAGCGGCGAGTGTGACCTGGGGAGGCCATTGAACCGCCATTATCACGCTTTTCTCGACCGCGCCTGCTTTCTTTCGGTCGAATGTTTCGTTCGACCACTAACCGAAAGGAAAACAATCCGATGCGGAGAACCTTGACAGTACTGCTCGTCGTTCTCGCGACTTTCGTCGCGACGACCGGAAACTCGAGCGCCCACCCGTCCAACGGTGGCGTTACCGGCTCGTCGTTCGTCGACGGCGCGGGCGCACTGACCGACGACTTCGGCGATCATCGCGGCGAGTTAGGCAACTCGCTGTGCAACGGTTGCGCCGACTCGTTCAACACCGACCTCGTGGTGCTGTGGCAGGCAATCCTCGTGTCCGAGGGATTTCTCGGCTACAACGACCTCGACGGGCAGTTCGGCCCGAGAACGGCCGCGGCCACGAGATCGTGGCAGGGCCTTTACATCGGCGGCAGCGGTGTCGACGGCGAGGTGGGCAACCAGACCTGGTCCAGGGCGGACGACTTCCTCGTGTGGGGCAGTCCCGTTAACTATCTCGACAACTTCGTCGTATATCTGGGAAACAACGGTGGACATGTGGGTTTCTATCGCGGCAACGAGAACCTCTACCACGATTCTGGGGCCTACGAGTTAGTTTTCGTCCAGGCGCCGAACGCCGGCACTACCTGGGTCGCCTCCGGTAGCCGCATTCAGTTCTATTCGCTGACTGTAACCTGACTTGCTCCAATTCGACTGGCCGTCTTCCCGTTCCCAGGAATTCCGCTCCTTTCAAGTACGGGAAGACGGCCTGGTCGGATGACAGCCGTCGCTGAGGTCCTCGCATAGCCGGGTCGCGAACGGCGCCGGATCCTCGGCAAAACCCACGAGATCGTCGTGATCGAGGAGTTGGTGCCTGAGGGCCTGTGGGAGCGGGTGGAGCCGCTGCTGCCTGCGCGCCCGCCGCGTCGGAGTAGGTATCCGGGGCGGTTGCCGGTGGATGACCGGGCGGCGTTGGCGGGGATCGTGTTCGTACTCAAGACCGGGATCTCATGGCGGGAGCTTCCGCGCGAGGTGTTTGGATGCTCTGGGGGATCAAACCCCCTGCGATCCCGTGCGTCGACGAGCCTCTTGTGGTCACACCTCAGCGGCCCCCCTACCCGTCCTGGCGCCTCCGGTAGGCGCGTTGCTGGCAGGCACGCGAGCAGTAGACACGGGGTCGGCCGGAGGGCGGTTGCTCCACCGACTTGCCGCACATCGGGCATGTTTCATCACGAGTTTCATCACGCTGGTGCGCGATGAGCATGTCGATGCCGTCCAACACGCGGGCCAGCCCGAACTCGAACGAGTCCTCCGGGGCGTCGTAGCCACCCGCCTCCCACAGGGCGGTGAGCGTGGGATAGCGGTCGAGGCGCTGGTAGAGCTCGTCCCGAGCACCCCACCAGTCCCGTTCACTCACCCCGCTGCGCCGTTCCTGCCGCGCGGTCTCCACCAGCGTCTGGGCCTCGGCGTGGACGAAGCGGGCGACGAGGTTCACCGCGGCGATCATCTGCGCCGCGGGGAGGCCGGTGTCCGCGACCGCGCTCAGCATGTCCTCGTAGGCGGCGACGCCGTTCGGGCCGGGCAGGTGACGACTGCCCCGCACCTCCGCCACCCACGGGTGGCGTCGTCGCAGGTCCCAGGCGCGTCGCGCGCACGCCTCCAGTCGGGCCCGCCAGTCACCCCGGGCGGCACGCGGAGGCGGGGCCTGTCCCTGCGCGGCGTCGAGCATGAGGGCGACGAGCTGGTCGCGTCCCGGTACGTGGCGGTAGAGCGACATGGTGGTGAAGCCGAGCCGATCGGCGATCTTGCGCATCGACAGGCCGTCGAGCCCTTCCTCGTCGGCCAGGTCGATCGCGGCACGCACGATCCTGCCCGTGCTCAGTCCCGTCCGCGGCTCCTGCTCCTCCTCGCGCCACAGCAGCTCCACGTCGTGATCAGGGTCCTCGGCGCCGCCTCCGCCCATTGCCCCTCCTCTCGTCTATGGTGTTATATCTTGTGTACATCGTAAACACGGAGAAAGGTGACGCATGTCGGAGTTCTACGTCGATCCGCACGGTGACGACTCCTGGCCGGGCACCGAGCACCAGCCGTTCGCCACGCTCGGCCGAGCCGTGCGCGCGGCTCGGGAGACCACCGGGGCGGTCGTCGTCCGGCTCAGGGCAGGCCGGCACGTCCTGACCGAACCGCTCGAGATCACCAGAGGGAACCTGCTGTTCCAGCCCTACGGCCACGGCACAGCCGACCAGGGGAAGGCCGTGATCAGCGGCGGCAGACGAGTCACTGACTGGCGGGTGCGGAACGGCGTGTGGCTGGCCGACGTGGGCGACCTCGACACTCGCCAGCTCTACGTCGACGGCCGCCGGGCCGAGCGTGCGGGAACAGGCACGCTGCCCGGCGTCGTGACCTGCACCGACATCGGTTACGTCACGGACATCACGCTCGGCTGGCAGAGCCCGGCCGACGTCGAGCTCGTCTACCGGGGCGTCTACCCGTGGACCGAGGCGCGCTGCCCGGTGGCCAGCGTTGCCACCACCGACGGCACCACGACCATCACCATGGCGCAGCCCGCGTTCTCCCGTGCCCACGACCTGTACAACTTCGCCTGGGAAGGACAGACCTCCCATGGCCCAGGCCTGCCAACCCGGGTGGAGAACGACCCGACCTTCCTCACCGAACCCGGCACCTTCGTGCTGGACCGCTCCCGCCCCGGCCACCACGTCCTGCACTACCTGCCGCGTCCCGGCGAGGAACCCGGCCAGACCGAGGTGGTCGCACCCGTGCTCGAGGTGCTGCTGCACGTCACCGGCGTCACCGACGTCGTGTTCCTCGGGCTGGTCTTCGCCGAGGCGACCTGGCTGCGCCCCAGCACCGAGGGGTTCCTGCACTACCACGGCGGCGGCTTCTACGAAGGCGGCCCGGTCGACAAGGTCACCGTCGTGGAGGGACAGGCGTGGGTGACTGTCCCCCGGGAGTCGGCGGTGATCCCCGCCTGCGTCCGCGTCACCGACAGCACGTCGGTACGCGTCGAGGACTGCCGGTTCACCCGCCTGGGCGCCACCGGTCTCGGACTCACCGGCGGCGCGGACCTCACCGTGCGCGGCTGCGACTTCGACGACCTCGCGGCCTCCGGGGTCACGGTCACCGGCGGCCGGAACGTACTGATCGAGGACAACCGCGTCCACCGGACCGGTCTGGACTACTCCGGCTCCCCCGGCATCGCGGTCGGGGACACGCACGACTGCACCGTGACCCACAACCAGGTCACGGACGTGCCGCACTGCGGTATCGTAGCCGGCCCCGCGCACGGCACCCGCGTCCTGCACAACCTCGTCACGGACTCCATGGGAATCCTCGCCGACGGAGGCGGCGTCTACCTGTCCGGTCCACAGGGTGACGGGCCCGACAGCGGCGCGCTCGTGGCCGGCAACGTCATCGCGGACACCCGCACGCCGTACAACTTCGGCCTCTACACCGACTACGGCGCCTCCTGGGTGACGGTGGAGGGCAACGTGGTCATGCGCGCCGACAACACCGCCGTCCTCCAGGTGACGCCGCCGCTGGAGAACGTCGTTTACCGGGGCAACTTCTGGGACGCCGACCCGCAGGGCAGCGAAGCCATACCGGAGGGCGTCACCTACGAGGACAACACCACGATCACCGTCCCGAACGACCTGGACGCCGCCACCCGAACTATCCAGCACCAGGCTGGCCTACTCCGCCCACGCTGACCCGCACCGCCTCGACGCCGGCGAGGTGCAAGTCGCACCGAAGGATCGGACGCTGAAGGTAAGCCGACGCGGATAAGTCCGACCCATCCAGCTCTTGCTCTTGACTTGTCGACCCAGAATCGGGCTATCGTAAGTTGCTGGCAACGCTTCCGACGCTTGATGTGCAGTACACATCCCGGAGGATTGCCTGTCGCGGCCCGCCAAACCCCCACGACGTCGTGGAGTTCCGGCTCATCGGACTGGGAGCGCTCCCAGACAGGCGAGCAGGGCTTTCGAGGAGTAGAACAATGAGGTTCTCATCGCGCACACACCTGCGATGGCTCGTGGCGGCCGTGCTGGCCGTGGTGGCCGGCGCGGCCCTGCAGGGCGGCCCCGTCGCCGCGGAGTCCAACGGCGGCGTCCGCGTCATGCCGCTGGGGGACTCGATCACCGAGGGGACCCAGGTCCCCGGCGGCTACCGAATCGGGCTCTGGCAACGGTTCACCGGCGCCGGGTACCGCGTGGACCTCGTTGGCTCGCAGTTCAACGGTCCCCCGAGCCTCGGCGACCACGACCACGAGGGGCATCCGGGGTGGCGCATCGACCAACTCGACGCGAACATCGTCGGCTGGCTCAGGGCGACCACCCCGCGCACCGTGCTGCTGCACATCGGTACCAACGACATCCTGCAGAACTACAACGTCGCGGGCGCACCCGCCCGACTGTCCACACTCGTCGACCGCATCACCGCGACCGTGCCGAGTGCCGACGTCTTCGTCGCCACGATCATTCCGCTGGCCAACGCCGGTCAGGAGGCGGCCGTCCGCGCGTTCAACGCCACGATTCCCGGCATGGTGCAGAGCAAGGTCAACGCCGGCAAGCACGTCCACCTCGTTGACATGCACGCCGCGTTGACCACCGCCGACCTCATCGACGGCATCCACCCCACGGCGACCGGCTACGACAAGATGGCCGCGACGTGGTACGCCGCGCTGCGCTCCGTACCCGGGACCATCGGCGAGCCCAACAACGCACCTGGCCAGCGGATCGTCGGCACGCAGTCGGGCCGCTGCGTGGACGTGCCGAACGGGACGACGACCAACGGCACGCAGGTGCAGCTGTGGGACTGCGGCGGTGCCAACCAGTCATGGACCCGCACCGCGGGCCGGCAGCTCTCGTTCAAGGGCACCGCATGCCTCGACGCGGCCAACCACGGCACGACCAGCGGCACCCAGGTGATCATCTGGACCTGTAGCGGCCAGGCCAACCAGCAGTGGAACGTCAACGCCGACGGCACCATCACCGGCGTGGAGTCAAACCTGTGCCTGGACGCCGCCGGCCAGGCCAGCGGCAACGGCACGAAGCTCGTCCTGTGGACGTGCAACGGCCAGCCCAACCAGCGGTGGACTCTGCAGTAGCGACCGACGCCTCTCCCCTGTCCCAGGAGGCTCCCATGAGACACGCCATGACCACGTTGCTCGTCGTGTTCGCCAGCGCACTGCTGGTGATCACCATGGCCGGGCCCCCGGCGCCCGCCGCTCCCGCAGCGGGCGAACGCGTGCTGCTGTTCACCAAGACAGCCGGTTTCCGGCACGACTCCATCCCCGCCGGTGTGGCGATGTTCCAGCAGATGGCGAGCGAGAACGGGTGGCAGCTGACCCACACCGAGGACTCGACCGTCTTCAGCGACGCCACGCTGTCCACCTACGACGTGGTCATCATGTTCCAGACTTCCGGCATGGTCTGGACCACGGCGGCGCAGCGCACCGCGGTCCAGAACTACGTGCGAGGCGGGGGCGGCATCGTCGCCATCCACAACGCGACGGACATGAACATCGAGAACGAGTTCCCGTGGTGGGACCAGATGCTCGGGATGACCATGACCCAGCACTCGGCCACCGTCGCGGGCACCGCCAAGGTCGCCGACCAGGCGCACCCGTCCGGGCAGGGCCTGCCACAGCGGTGGAACCGCACCGAGGAGTGGTACAACTTCAACCGCAACGCCCGTGGTGACGTGCACGTGCTGGTGACCGCCGACGAGACCACCTACGACCCCGGTCCGTCGCGCATGGGCAGCGACCACCCCATCTCCTGGTGCCGCAACTTCGAGGGCGGCCGGCTGTGGGCGACCGCCATGGGGCACCAGGCTTCCGCGTACTCCGAGCCGCTGTTCCGCAGCCACGTCCTGGGCGGCGTGCGGACCGCGGCGGGCACCCTTCCGGCCGACTGCGGCCCCACCGTGTGGTCGAGCTACGACAAGGTCGAGCTGGACAGCAACACGGTCGCGCCCGGCACGCTGGACGTGGCACGCGACGGTCGGGTCTTCTACACCCAGTACGGCGGACAGCTGAAGATCTACCGGCCGAGCAGCAGGACCACGGTGACCGCCGGCACGCTCAACGTCTACACCGGCGGCGAGGACGGCCTCGCCGGCGTGGCACTGGACCCGAACTTCGCCACCAACGGCTGGCTGTACCTGTACTACTCGCCGGCCGGGTCACAGGAGATCAACCGCGTGTCGCGGTTCACGGTCAACGGCGACACGCTGGACCTGGCCAGTGAACGGGTCCTGCTGTCCATCCCGGCCGCGCGGCAGTCCGAGCCGGGACACACCGGCGGATACCTCACGTTCGGTCCCGGCGGGAACCTCTACGTCGGCGTCGGCGACGACGTCAACCCGCACGAGTCCAGCGGCTACACACCGATCGACGAGCGCTCCGGGCGCAGTCTGTTCGACGCGCAGAAGACCGCGGCCAACACCAACGACCTGCGCGGCAAGATCCTGCGCATCCATCCCGAGTCGAACGGCACGTACACGGTCCCGAGCGGAAACATGTTCGCGCCGGGCACCGCACAGACCCGGGCCGAGATCTACGCGATGGGCTTCCGCAACCCGTTCCGGTTCACCGTCGACACCGACGGCACGATCTACATGGCCGACTACGGTCCGGACGCCGGTGCCGACAACGCCAACCGGGGCCCCGGCGGGCTCGTCGAGTGGAACGTGATCAAGTCGCCGGGGTACTACGGCTGGCCGTACTGCGTCGCGAACAACGTCCCGTTCAACGACTTCAACTTCGCGAACAACGTCTCCGGCGCCAAGTTCAACTGCGCCGCACCGGTCAACACCTCCCCCAACAACACCGGGCTCACCACCCTGCCGGCGGCGCGACCGGCCACCGTCTGGTACGGCAACGGCAGCAACGGCGACGCCTTCCCGGAGATGGGCAGCGGCGGCGAAGCGCCGATGGCCTTCCCCGTGTACCACTACGACCCGAACAACCCGTCGCCGACCAAGTTCCCGCAGTACTTCGACCGGACACCGTTCTTCGGCGAGTGGGCGCGCAACACGATGCACGAGTTCCGGCTCGACTCCTCGGGCGCCCTGCTGAAGATCAACAGATTCCTGTCGAACCTGACCTTCAGGTCCCCCATGGACATGAAGTTCGGTCCGGACGGCTCGATGTACCTCCTCGAATGGGGTAGCGGGTTCGGCAGGGACAACCCCGACTCCGCGCTCTACCGCATCGACTACACCTCCGGCGACCGCGCACCGGTCGCCCGCGCGACCGCGACCCCGTCGTCCGGCGCGGCGCCACTGACCGTGAGCTTCTCCAGCGCCGGGTCCTCCGACCCGGGCGGCGGCGCGCTGACCTACCGGTGGACCTTCGGCGACGGCGCCACCGCGACGACGGCCAACCCGTCACACACCTACACCACCCGCGGCCAGTTCAACGCCCAGCTCACCGTCACCGCCCCGAACGGGCGGACCGGTGTCGCCAACGTGCCGATCACCGTCGGCAACACCGAACCGACCGTTCGGATCACGACTCCCCCGCACGGCGGCATGTTCGACTTCGGCGACCAGATCCCGTACTCGGTGACCGTCACCGACGCCGAGGACGGCACGATCGACTGCGGCCGCGTGATCACGACACCGGCCCTGGGCCACGACGAGCACGCACACCCGCTCGACCCGCAACCGGGCTGCTCCGGCGTGATCACCACCCACGACGGCGGGCACAGCGCCGACTCCAACCTGTTCTACGCGGCCGACGCCGTGTACACCGACAACGGGGCGTCAGGCGTGCCCGCGCTCACCGGACGGACCCAGGTCGTGCTGCAGCCCAAGCACAAGCAGGCCGAGCACTACAACCGCTCGTCGGGGATCCGGGTCGTCGCCCAGGCGGGCGCGGAGGCGGGCGGACGCATCGGGGACATCGACAACAACGACTGGATCTCGTTCACCCCGATGAACCTGACCGGCATCAACCAGGTGTCGTTCCGGGTGTCCTCCCCGGGGCCGGGCGGCACGATCGAGCTCAGGGCCGGGTCGCCGACCGGCACCCTGGTCGCCACGGCGACCGTGGGCAGCACGGGCGGCTGGGACAGCTACGCGAGCCTCGCACCGGTCGCGGTGACCCGTCCCTCGGGCACGGTGGAGCTGTTCGTGGTGTTCAAGTCCACCGCCGCCGCTCCGTACGACCTGGACTCGATCACGTTCGTGGGTCCCGGCGTCGGCACCCCGGGCGAGGCGACGGCCGGTCCGATCACGGGCGCGGGCGGCAAGTGCGTCGACGTCAACGGCGGCAGCTCCGCCGACGGCACCCCGCTCGTCATCTGGACCTGCACCAGCGGCACCAACCAACAGTGGACCCGCGACGGCACCACCCTGCGCAGCCTCGGCAAGTGCATGACCGCCAGCGGCACGACCGACGGCAGCGCCGTCCAACTGTCCACCTGCAACGGCGGTGCCGGCCAGTCCTGGACCACCGGCACGAACGGCGCACTCGTCAACGCCGGCAGGTGCCTCGACGCCGACGGCGCCGGCACCGCCGACGGCACCCGACTCATCGTCTGGAGCTGCCACGGCGGCACCAACCAGCGCTGGACCCTGCCCTGACCCGCTCACCGAGACCGGAGTCCTGATGCCTGACCACACCCCCGAGCAAGCCCAGGTCCGACCTCGATCTCGACGCCTGCTCGGCCGCCCTGACCGACGCTCTCCACGTGGCGTCGAACGAACCGCCGACTCGGCTCCCCGACCCCGCACGAAAGGCCCGTTCATGCGGATCCTCGCCGCGGCCGTGCTGGTGGCGGCCACCATCGTCCTGCCCGTCGTCGTCGCGCCGGTGCCGGCGTCGGCGCACGCGGTGAACCCGGCCGACTTCCAACAGGTCGAGTTGGCCAGGGGGGTCGCCGAAGTGGGCGAGCCCATGTCGCTGGCCGTGCTGCCGGACCGTTCGGTGCTGCACACCGCGCGGAACGGCGTGCTGCGCCGCACCACCGCCGACGGCGTCACCAACGTCATCGGCACCCTGCCGGTCTACACCCACGATGAAGAGGGCCTGCAGGGCGTCGGGGTGGACCCGGGGTTCGCCAGCAACCGGTTCATCTATCTCTACTACGCGCCGCCGCTGTCCACGCCGGGCGGTGACGCACCGGAGAACGGGACGGACTTCTCCGCGTGGAACGGCGTCAACCGGCTGTCCCGGTTCACCCTCAACGCGGACTTCACGCTGAACACGGCCAGCCAGGTGACCGTGCTGGACGTGGCGACCAGCCGGGGCATGTGCTGCCACGTCGGCGGCGACATCGACTTCGACGCGGCCGGCAACCTCTACCTCTCCACGGGTGACGACTCGAACCCGTTCGCGTCGGACGGGTACACCCCCATCGACGAGCGCACCAACCGCAACCCGGCCTTCGACGCGCAGCGCAGCTCCGCCAACACCAACGACCTGCGCGGCAAGGTCCTGCGGATCAAGGTGAACGCCAACGGGTCGTACTCGATCCCAGCTGGCAACCTGTTCCCGCAGGGCACCGCGGGAACGCGGCCCGAGATCTACGCGATGGGCTTCCGCAACCCGTTCCGGTTCGGCGTGGACAAGGCGAACGGCGCGATCTACCTGGGCGACTACGGCCCGGACGCCGGCGCGGCCAGCAACAGCCGTGGCCCAGCGGGGCAGGTGGAGTTCAACCGGATCACCTCGGCCGGCAACTACGGCTGGCCGTACTGCACCGGCAAGAACACCACCGCGGAGACCTATGTGGACTACACGTTCCCGTCCGGTCCGTCCGGGAACCGGTTCAACTGCGCGGCGCCGGTCAACAACTCACCCCGCAACACCGGGCTGACCACCCTGCCAGCCGCACGGGCGGCGTGGATCAACTACGACAACTGCTCGTTCGCGGCTTTCGGCTGCGGGTCCGAGTCGCCGATGGGCGGCGTGGTGTACCGCTACGACGCGGCGAACCCGTCACCGACCAAGTTCCCGGCCGCGCTGGACGGGCACGTCTTCGTCTCGGAGTTCGGCCGGCGATGGATCAAGACCATCGACGTCAACGCCGACGGCTCCGCCGGGCAGATCAACGACTTCCCGTGGCGGGGCACGCAGGTCATGGACACCGCGTTCGGCCCGGACGGCGCACTGTACGTGCTGGACTACGGCACCGGCTGGGGCAGCGGCAACGCCGAGTCCGCGCTCTACCGCATCGACCACAACCCGGCGGGCAACCAGGCGCCGACCGCGCGGGCCAGTGCCGACCGCACCTCCGGCATCTCGCCGCTCACGGTTGCCTTCTCGTCGGCCGGCTCCACCGACCCGGAGGGCGGTGCGCTCACCTATCTGTGGAACTTCGGGGACGGCAGCACGTCCACATCGGCCAACCCGACCCACACCTACACGGGCAACGGCCAGCGCACCGCCACCCTCACGGTGACCGACCCGGTCGGGCGCACCGCCACCGCCAGCGTGACGATCACGGTCGGCAACACCGCACCCACGGTCACCCTGACCACTCCGGTCGACGGCGCCCTGTTCAACTTCGGCGACGCCGTGCCGTACACGATCACCGTGTCCGACCCGGAGGACGGCACCGTCGACTGCAGCCGGGTGAGGCTGGCCTACCTGCTGGGCCACGACAGCCACGCCCACGAGATCACCTCGCGCACTGGCTGCTCGGGGACACTGCAGATCCCGACGGACGGCGAGCACGACACCGCGGCGAACCTGTACGCGGTGTTCGACGCCTCGTACACCGATCTGGGTGCGAACGGACAGCCGGCGCTGACCACCCGTTCGCAGCGCACCCTGCAGCTGCGACACCGCCAGGCCGAGCACCACACCGGTCAGTCGGGCACGGCCCAGTTCGACAAGGCGACCGCGGAGGGCGGCAGGACCGTCGGCGACATCCACAACGGCGACTGGATCGCCTTCCACCCGTACGCCCTCGGTGGGGAGACCCGGTTCACCGCACGGGTCTCGTCCGGTGGCTCCGGCGGCACGCTGTCGGTGCGGACCGGTTCCCCGACCGGGCCAGTGCTCGGCTCGGTGGCCGTGCCGGTGACCGGGAGCTGGGACACCTTCACCGAGGTGTCCACCACCCTGGGAAACGTCCCAGCGGGGACCGTCACCGTGTACCTGACGTTCTCCGGCAGCGGCAGCGGCTACCTGTTCGACCTGGACGCCTTCACGTTCGGCACGCCGACGGGTGGTGGCACCGCCACGCGGATCAGCGGAATCGGTGGCAAGTGCGTCGACGTCAACGGCGCCAGCACGGCTGACGGCACGAAGATCCAGCTGTGGACCTGCGGCAGCGGCACCAACCAGCAGTGGACCCGCGACGGCACCACCCTGCGCGCGCTCGGCAAGTGCATGACCGCGAACGGCACCGCCGACGGCGCGCTCGTCCAACTGTCCACGTGCAATGGCAGCGCGGGCCAGAGCTGGTCCACGCAGGCCGACAGCACGATCCGCAATGGCACCAGGTGCCTCGACGCCAACGGCGGCAGCTCCGCCGACGGCACCCAGCTGATCGTCTGGTCCTGCAACGGCGGCGCCAACCAGAGATGGACGATGTCCTAGGAGGCCGAAGAGATGAAACCCCTGTCCATCCGCCGCGTGCTCGGCGCGACCGCCGCCACGCTCGTCGCCCTCGCGTTCGGCCACAGCCCGCCCGTCAGCGCGGCCGACGCGCCCTACGACGTGCTGGTCTTCTCCAAGACCGCGGGATTCCGGCACGACGCCATCCCCAACGGCATCGCGATGATCCGGGAGCTGGGCGCCGCCAACAACTTCACGGTGACCGCCACCGAGGACTCCGCCCAGTTCACCTCCGCCAACCTGGCGCAGTACGAGACCGTGGTGTTCCTCAACACCACGGGAGACGTGCTGAACGCGGGACAGCAGAGCGCGTTCGAGTCCTACATCCGCGGCGGAGGAGGCTACGTCGGCATCCACTCGGCCGCCGACACGGAGTACGACTGGCCGTTCTACGGTGAGCTGGTCGGCGCCTACTTCGCATCGCACCCCGCCATCCAGCAGGCCACCATTCGGGTCGAGGACCGGGCCCACCAGGCAACCCAGCACCTCGGCCCCACCTGGGTCCGCACCGACGAGTGGTACAACTTCCGGACCAACGTCCGGTCCAGTGCCCGCGTCCTCGCCACGCTGGACGAGTCGACGTACTCCGGCGGTTCGATGGGCGCCGACCATCCGCACACCTGGTGCAAGACGGTCCAGGGGGGACGCTCCTTCTACACCGGCAGCGGCCACACCCAGGCCAGCTACACGGACGGGAACTTCCGGTCGATGGTGCTCGGCGGCATCCGGTACGCGGCCAACCGGACGAGGGCGGACTGCCGGCCCGAGAACGGCTACACCACCCTCTACAACGGCGCGACCACCGGCTGGTCGCAGTCGGGCCCCGGCGGGTTCACCAACAACGCCGGGACGCTGACCTCCACCGGCGGGCTGGGCATGCTCTGGTACAGCACCAAGGAGTTCCGCTCCTACTCGCTGAAGCTGGACTGGCGGATGGCCGGCGACGACAACTCCGGCGTCGTCATCGGCTTCCCGCCCGGCTCCGATCCGAACGCGTCGCTCAACCAGGGTCACGAGATCCAGATCGACGCCACGGACACCCCCGACCGGACCACCGGCGCGATCTACGGCTTCCAGGCGCCGGACACCGCGGCCCGCGACGCGGCGCTCAACCCGCCCGGCGAGTGGAACACCTTCGAGGTGCTGGTGGAGGGCGAACGCGTGCAGGTGTTCCTGAACGGCGTCAAGGTGAACGACTTCGTGAACACCGACCCGGCCCGCTCGCTCACCTCCGGGCACATCGGCATCCAGAACCACGGCACCGGCGACGACGTGTCCTTCCGCAACATCCGGATCCGGGAGCTGGGCGGCTCCACCCCCACGGCCGGGCCGATCGTGGGCGGCGGCAAGTGCGTCGACGTCAGCGGCGCCGGCACCGCCGACGGCACGAAGATCCAGCTCTGGACCTGCACCGGTGGCACCAACCAGCAGTGGACCCGCGACGGCGGCACCCTGCGCGCGCTCGGCAAGTGCATGACCGCGGCCGGCGCGGGAGACGGCGCTCTCGTCCACCTGTCCACCTGCAACGGCGCCGCGGGACAGAGCTGGACCACAGGCACAGCAGGCACACTCGTCAACGCCGGCAAGTGCCTCGACGCCAACGGCGGCAGCACCGCCAACGGTACGCAACTCATCATCTGGACCTGCCACGGCGGCACCAACCAACGCTGGACCCTGTCCTGACGCCGAAAGGAGCGAGTCAATGGCGAGAGTGCTGATCCTGACCGGCGACGCCGCCGAGGAGCTCGACTCGATGTACCCCGTCTTCCGGTTGCGTGAGGGCGGCCACGAAGCGGTCGTGGCCGCACCCACCACCCGCCCGGTCAAACTGGTCGTCCACGACTTCGAACCCGGCTGGGACGCCTACACCGAGAAACCCGGCCACCAACTCCCCGTCGACCTCGCCTTCCGTGACGTCCGACCCGGCGAGTACCACGGACTCGTCATCCCCGGCGGTCGAGCACCCGAGTACATCCGCACCGATCCCGACGTCGCCCGCATCGTCACCCACTTCTTCGACCACGGTCTCCCCGTCGGCACCATCTGCCACGGCCCCCAGGTACCAGCCGCACTCGGCCTCCTACACGGCCGCACCACCGCCGCCTTCCCGCCCCTGAGAACCGACATCGAACAGGCCGGCGCCACCTTCGTCGACGGCCCAGACGTCGTCGACGGAGCCATGGTGTCCTGCCGCGGCTGGCCCGACCTGCCCGACTGGTCGCGCGCGTTCATGCAGGTGCTGGAGAAGGCCGAGGTCCGATAGTTCGTTCGGGTGCGACAGCGGAATACCGAAGGAGATCCTGTGTTCGCGTCCTCGTGCTCCGCGGTGCGGAGACTCCTCGTGACCGCCGCGGCGTTGGCCACCGCGCTGGTCGTGGTGATTCCGGCTCGGTCGGCCTCCGCGGCCACGACCACCCTTTACGTCTCTCCGTCCGGCACCGGCACCGGTTGTTCCGCCGCCCAACCGTGCTCGCTGTCCACAGCACAGGCCGCGGTGCGGTCCCTCACCGGGGCGATGTCCGGCGACGTCGTGGTTGAGCTGGCCGGCGGGGTGTACCGGCTTGCCGCGCCACTGCGGATCACCGCGGCGGACTCGGGAAACAACGGTCACCGCGTGGTGTGGCGGGCGGCCCCGTCGGCGCGGCCGGTGCTCAGCGGCGCCCGTGCGGTCACCGGATGGTCGGTCGCCGACGCCGGGAAGAACATCTGGCGTGCGAACGTCGGCACCGGGACCGACAGCCGGCAGCTGTATGTCGACGGCGCGATCGCGACCCGCGCGCGTACCCAGGTCAACCGGTCCTCGTTCACCTTCACCAGCACGGGCATGACCTTCTCCAACCCCGCACTGAGCTACCTGAACACCCTGGCCAACCAGAACCGGGTCGAGGTGGAGAGCGTCAACTCGTTCACCGACCGGTACTCGCCCGTGCAGAGCATCAGCGGGAACGCCATCACGATGCAGCAACCCGCGTGGAACAACAACACGTTCGGCTACGACACGCTCGCGGCTCCGCACCGGGCGGGCCCGTTCTACCTCGCCAACGCCTACGAGTTCCTCGACACGGCAGGCGAGTGGTACCTCAACCCCGGCACCGGCACCCTCTACTACATCCCGCTGGCCGGGCAGGACATGAGCTACGTCAACGTCGAGCTGCCGGCACTGCAGTCGCTGGTGAACGTCGGCGGCACCTACGACGCACCCGCACACGACATCACGTTCAGCGCGATCACGTTCACCGGCACGACCTGGCTCGGCCCCAGCAGCAACCAGGGGTACGTGGACCAGCAGACCGGCGCCTATCTCGCGGGCAACTGGAACTGGCCCGCCGACCGGCTGTCCTCCTGCCAGAACGGCTGCCAGCAGTTCGAGGCGGCTCGACCGCACTGGTTCCAGATGCCTGCGGCCGTACAGGTGTCCGCGGCACGCGACATCACTTTCAGCGACTCCGCGTTCGTCAACCTGGGACAGACGGCCATCGGCATCGGCAACGACGCGAACGCGCACGCCAGCGGCGTCGGCCTCGGCGCCAGCGACATCACGGTCACCCGGTCCGAGATCGCCAGGAGCTCTGCCGGCGGCGTCGTGGTCGGCGGAGTCCGTTCCGACGCCCACCACCCGGGCGACCAGCGGATGGTCAACCGGAACATCACCGTCACCGACAACCGCATCCACGACCTCGGCGTGGAGTACCGGGGCAACGTCTCGGTACTGACCACCTACGTCACGACGACCGACGTATCCCACAACGAGGTGTACAACATGCCCTACTCCGGCATGTCCATCGGGTACGGCTGGGGCAGCAACGACGCGGGCGGCAGCGACCACTACGCGGCCCGCGGCCTGTACAACTTCCAACCGCGGTACGCGACGCCGACCACCGCGTCCGGCAACCGGCTGGTCAACAACTACGTGCACGACGTCATGCAGCAGATGAACGACGGCGGCTGCATCTACACGCTGGCGTGGAACCCGAACGCGGTGATCAGCGGCAACCACTGTCTGCGGACCAACGGCTACTACGGCGTCTACTTCGACGAGGGCTCGAAGTACTACACGGTGAGCAACAACGTCTTCTCCGCCACCGGCACCTGGGCCACCGCCAACTACTGGGGCGGGGAGAACATGGGCAACTGGACGGTAACCAACAACTGGTCGACCAACGGCAGCACCAACGTGACCAACGGGGACCGGGGCAACGTGGTCCACGGCAACGTCACCGTCACCGGCGGGAACTGGCCGGCCGGCGCACAGGCCGTGATGGCGAACGCGGGACCGCGGAACGGCGGTAGTTCGCGGCCCGCCGCGATCGTCGGCGGCCAGTCGGGCCGCTGCGTCGAGGTCGGCGGCGGGAGCACGGCGAACGGCTCCAGGGCGCAGCTCTGGGACTGCACCGGTGCCACCAACCAGCAGTGGACCCACACCTCCGGCGGACAGCTCGTCGTGTACGGCGACAAGTGCCTCGACGCGTCCGGCCAGGGCACCGCCAACGGCACGGCAGTCGTCATCTGGGACTGCCACGGCGGCTCCAACCAGCAGTGGAGCCTCAACGCCAACGGCACCATCACCGGCGTCCAGTCCGGACTGTGTCTGGACGCCAACGCGGCCGGCACCGCGAACGGCACGCTGCTCCATCTCTGGACCTGTCACGGGGGGACGAACCAGCAGTGGAACCTGCGATGAGGAACGGGCCACTGGGGACGGTCGCCCTGGCCGCCGTGTTGGTGCTGGTGGGCTGCGGGAGTGCCGCGGGGCCGGAGTCGTCCCCCGACGGCGGGAACAAGCTGGTGGTCTGGGACTGGAAGTCGGGAGACCCGGCCGCGGCGGCGTACGTCGAGGAGGCGAAGACCGACTTCGCGAGAAAACACCCCGACGTCACGGTCGAGTTCGTGGCCCAGCCGTTCGACCAGTACTACACCCTGCTCGGCGCGGCGATCCAGGCGGGCAAGGGGCCGGACGTCATGCTGTTCAACGGGGGCGGTCAGCTCCGCGACCGGGTGGACGCGCTCGTGCCACTCGACGACCACGTCGCCGAGGACCGGGACCGGCTGTCGGGCTGGGACGCGTTCACCGAGGACGGCAGGACCTACGCCGCACCGGTCACGCTGCAGGGGCATCCGATCTACTACAACGAGGAGCTGTACGAGCGGGCGGGTCTCGACCCGGACCGCCCACCGGCGACCTGGAACGAGTTCGTCAGCGGCTGCACCACGATCAGGGAGAAGACCGGCGCCACGTGTTTCGCCCTGGGCAACAAGGAAGGCATCGGCATCCAGTTCTTCCTCTCGGGTCTCGGCTCCGGCGCGCTCACCGACCAGGAGTACGACGACTGGATCGCCGGGCCGCGGAACTGGACCTCGCCGAACATGCGGCGGCTCTTCCAGCTGTGGACCGACACCGACGGTGCGGGCCTCAACAACGAGGGTGCCAACTCGACGGCGATGTTCAACGACTCGTTCGCGCTCTTCTCCTCCGGCAAGGCCGCCCACGTCATCGGGCTGATGTCGGACGTCGGGCACTGGAAGGACTTCGGCGAGTTCCTCGACCCGGGCGACGTCGGTGTCATGCGGGCGCCGGTGATCACCGCCGGGGCGACACCGAGCCTGCCCTACGACGGCGGCATCGGGTACGCGGTAGCCAGGTGGACCGCTGATCCACACCTCGCCGCCGACCTGGTCCGCTCGCTCACATCGAGGGACGCGCTGGCGGCGTTCCACACCGGTGCCGGTGCGATCGCCGCCGACACCGCTATCGACGTGTCGGAGGCCGGTCCGGCCGCCGCTGCCATCGTCTCGGAGATCGAAAGCGGCGAACCGGCCCTGCACGTGGCCCTGTCCTCGACGACCCTCGACCTGATGGGCCGGCTGTCCCAACAGTTGTTGAGCGGCTCGGTCACCGTCGAGGAGGCACTTTCGCAGCTCGCCGCGTCGGACGAGGGAGGCTGACCGGGTGCCGCTCGCGGGCACGCCGTCGTCGGTCCGGTCGGACCCGGCCGCGCGGACCGTCCGGGTGCCGACGGGGCGGGGCGCTCGGCCGGGGGCGCGGGCCGGTGCCCGCCGCGCGGAATACCTCGCGCCGTACGCGCTGGTGGCCCCCGCCGTGCTGGTGATCGTCGTGCTCCGGCTGTACCCGCTGGTGCTCGGCGTCAACTTCTCCTTCACCGGGGACGGGGAGCTCGACGGAACGGCGGTCGGGCTGGACAACTACGTGACGCTCTTCGGCGACCCGCTTTTCCTCGGCGCGTTGCGGAACGTGGGGCTGCTGGTGCTGTTGCTCCCGGTGGCGGTCGCGATTCCCGGACTGCTCGCGACGTTCATCCACCTGCGCGTGCCGGGACACCGGCTGTTCCGCGGCGTCTACTTCTTCCCGGCGGTGCTGTCGCCGGTGATCGTCGGGGCGATCTTCAACCTCCTGCTGGCCTTCGACGGTCCGGTCAACGCCGTCCTGGACACCGTCGATCTCGGGCCGGTCGACTGGCTCGGCGACCCGGACGTCGCGATCTTCGCGGTCGTCGGCGTCCACGTCTGGGCGACCTTCGGGATGGCGCTGGTGGTGTTCCTCGCCGGCTTCTCCACCCTGGACCCCTCGCTGCTGGACGCCGCGCGGATCGACGGCGCGCCCCTGCCCCGCATCATCTGGCACGTGATCATCCCGGGCCTGTCCCGCACCATCCAGTTCGTCGTCGTCACCACCATGATCGGAATGCTGACCTCGATGTTCGGGCTGCTCTACGTGATGACGAGCGGCGGCCCGGGAGGCGCCACCTACCTGCCGGAGTACTACATCTGGATCCAACAGGGCCAGATGAGCCGCCCGGCACTCGCCTCGGCCGCGTCCACTGTGCTGTTCCTCGTCATGGTGGTGGTGGGGCTGTTGCAGATCAGCGTGCTCCGCCGGTCGGGCAGGGCGGAATGATGCGGACGGGCAGGTGGCTGGCCGCCGTTCCGATGGCCGCGCTCGCGCTGGCCACTGTCTACCCGCTGGTGTTCACCACGAACGTGGCGCTCAAGACCCGGCACGAGTACGTGCTCGACCGCTTCTCCCCCGCCGACTCTCCCCAGGTGGACAACCTCGCCACCGCATGGGGCAGCGTCGGGATGGCGCGCTACCTCACCAACTCGCTTGTCGTCGTGACGTGCGCGGTGGCGCTGCTGCTGGTACTCGGGTCGATGGCGGGCTTCGCCCTGGGCAGGCTGCGGTTCCGCGGCTCGCGGACGCTCTACCTCGGTTGCCTCGCGGCGTTGTTCGTCCCGTTCCAGGTCGTCATGGTGCCGCTCGCGAGGACGATGGCCGCCCTCGGCCTGATCGACACCCGTCCCGGGCTCGTCCTCGCCTACGTCGCGCAGTTCCTCCCGTTCACGATCTTCCTGATGGCGAGCTACTACGCGCACATCCCGGTGGAGATCGTCGACGCGGCCAGGATCGACGGCAACACCCTGTTCGGCGTCTACCGGCGGATCATGCTGCCGATCGGTGTTCCGGCCCTGATCTCGGTCGGCATCCTGAACGCGCTGTTCTGCTGGAACGACGTCCTTATCGCCCTGCTGCTGATGCCGTCGGCCGAGAACCGCACGCTGATGGTGGGTGTCACGTCGCTGCGCGGCCAGTACTCGGACGACATCCCCACCTTCGCCGCGGGTGTACTGATCGCCGCCGTGCCCGTGCTGCTGGTCTACCTGTTCTTCCAACGCCACATTGTCCAAGGCGTCACCGCTGGTTCCACGAAGGGCTGACATGCGGATCACCGGTTTCCGAACGCTGAACACGGTCCAGGAATGGGGCCGGCCGGTCGGCGACGCCAACGGCGTCTTCGCCGACGGGCTCACCCCGGTGCCGATCGTCCTGGTGGACACCGACGAGGGGATCACGGGTACCGGTCTCGGGCCGCACGCGCTCGCCGAGACCGTCTTCGCCGCGATCGACGGCGAGGACCCGCGCGGCGTCGCGGCCCTCTACGACCGCATGTTGCGGCAGACCTTCAAGGCCGGTCACACGGGAGCGGTGTTCGGCACCATCGGCGCGTTCGACGCGGCGCTGTGGGACATCAAGGCCCAGGCCGCGGGCGAGCCGCTGTGGCGCCTGCTGGGCGGTCGGGACCGGCGGGTGCCCGCGTACGCCTCTGGCCTGGACATCTGCCTCACCGACGCCGAGCTGGTGGCGCTGTACCAGACCTACGCCGAGTACGGCCTGCGCGCGGCCAAGCTCAAGGGCGGCCTGGACGTCGAGCGCGACCGGCACCGGCTCTCGCTGGTGCGCGCCGTCCTGGCCGACACCGCCCCCGACTCGCGGCCCGCCCTGATGCTCGATGCGAACGAGTCGTGGTCCCGCAAGCAGGCCGTGCGCCACGTGGCCGAGCTGGAACGGGGCATCGACCTCACCTGGATCGAGGAACCGGTTCGCCGCTGGGACGCCGAGGGACTGGCCGCCGTCGGCCGCGGTGTCAGGGCGGCGGTGGCCAGCGGCGAGAACCTCACCGGCCTGGAACAGTTCCGACCCCTGCTCGCCGCGGGAGCGATCGACATCGTCCAGACGTCGGCCGTCTGGGGCATCACCCACTTCCTGCGGGTCGCCACCCTGGCCCACGCACACGACCTGCCGGTCAGCCCGGTCGGCAACACCCCTGTCGGCCTCCTGCACGCCGCGACCGCGATCCCGAACCACCTGGCCAGCGAGCTCCAGGACCTCCACCCACCCATCGGCGTCCTCGTCGACCTGCATGTGGAGAACGGCGAGTTCATCCTCGGCGACTCCCCCGGCATCGGCATCCAGGTCGACGAGGACGAGATCAGGGCGGCCCAGCACCGACCGCGCCCGCTGACCGCCGACACCCCGAACATCCGCCCGGAATCAGCCGGACGACGCCTCCTCCCCGCGCCGCTCAGCACCACGGCACCCCACCACCTGGGCACCCTTCGACCGCTCCCGGCGGCCGAGGGGCACGCGCGGCACAACGCCCACGCGCACCCCGACCCCTTGCTGGACAGGACGTAGCGGCCGGCCGCACGCGGCTGGTGGGTGCGTGCGGGAGGGCCGCGGTGGTGTCGGTGTTGTCGTGATCGGGGGGGGGTCGCACTGCGTTCGCTTGTGCGAATAGCTCGGTGTCGTCCCGACCGGCTCGGGCTTAGCTTCGGGCGGTGGCGAACGAACTGACGATTCCGGCCCTGCCCTGTCCTTCCATCGACGAGATCGCGTCGTTCTACGAGATGCTCGGGTTCGAGGTGACCTATCGGCAGACGCGGCCGAACCCGTACCTGGCGGTGCGGCGGGAAGACATCAACCTGCACTTCTTCGGCATGGACGACTACGACCCGGCGCAGTCCTACAGCACGTGCGTCGTCGTCGTGCCGGACATCCACGCGCTGTTCGAGGAGTTCGCGGCGGCCATGCGCGAGACGCACGGGAAGCTGCTCATCTCCGGAATCCCACGGATGACCCGGCCCCGGCTGCGCAACGACCGCTACACCGGGTTCACGGTCATCGATCCGGGTGGCAACTGGATCCGGATCACCAGGGCGCAGGCGGAACCCGAGGCCACCACCCGCTTGGCCAAGGCCATGGCGAACGCCGCGCGCATGGCTGACTCGCACGGTGACGACCGCCAGGGGTTGAAGATTTTGGAGGGCGCGCTGAAGAAGGCGGTCGGCGACGAGCCGGAGTTCCAGGCGGCAACCGAGTACCGGGACGAGCTGATCGAACGGGTCAGGGGGTCCGCGCGGTGAACCTTCTGACGGCGGGCGGTTCTGTCTGCCCCTTCGGTCGCCCCATATGACCATGCTCGGCCGGTCTACCGGCTGGTACACACATGGCTATGTCGCTGGCGAACCTTCAACTCGACAACATCTGGATCCAGGGCGAGTCGTACAACCCCGCCGCTCACCAGGATGCCGTCTGCGAGAACTGTGCGGCCATCCAGTTCAGCGTCGAGGTAGGCAACAACGGTGAGCGGGCGACGGGCACCTTCGCCGCGAGGTTCCAGCTCGACGGGACCGAGGTGCACAACGAGCAGCTGCACTCGCTGAGCCAGGGACAGACCCAGTGGGTGCAGTGGCGGCACACTCCGCTGCACGCCGGGTCGCACACGCTGACAGTCACCGCCGATCCCACCGACCGGGTGCGGGAGAGCCACGAGGAGGACAACGCCTACACGCACGCCTTCGAGGTGCTGGCGGCCGTCCCCGAGTGCCGCGAGATGACGTTCGAGGGCGAGACCGTGCGCGGGCAGGTCAACTTCGAGCAGCACGGGTGGAAGGAGATCGACGTCAGCTTCACCCTGAAGAACCCGATCGGCGCGCCGCTGGAGGGCTACCAGTTCTTCGCGGTGTTCTACGGCCCGGAGAACGAGGAGAGTTCGCCGAGCGGTGAGAACACCACGAACGAGCACGGCATCCTCCGGGCCGGGAACGTGTGGCTGAAGCCGACCGGAACGCTCTACCTGACCGGGGTGCCGATTGTCGGCGGCCCGTTCGAAGGGGGCCCGACGCTGTCGGGCAATGCCCACTACACCCTGGCGGCGCGGGCCACGTCGATCTTCTTCGACGTCCAGCAGGGCAAGGAGGAGATCATCCGCACAGCCACCAACCAGCACGAGGCCAGTGAGGCGCTCAAGCTCGAGGGCAAGGTCGGCATCAAGTTCGAGATCGTCGAGCTCGGCGGCGGCGCCACCCACGACCAGGGCCAGCGCACCACCGAGGGCCAGCAGGTCCAGTGGAAGGTGACGGTCGGCACCCCCGCGCTGACGATCACACCGGCCACGCACTGAAGCTGGCAAGGCGGTACCAGCAGGCGCCGTTTTGCTGGGGCGTCGTTTGCGGGTAGTGTCCGGATTGTCACATTGTGCGACAGAGAGGGACACCATGGGACTGTTCGACGCCGTCCGGGAGAAGGCCGCCGAGTTGCTGTCGGGGGCCACCGACAAGGTCAGCGAGCTGACCGGGACGGACCTCGCCGACGCCCAGCAGAACGCCACCGACACAGCGCAGAACCTGGGGGAGGGTGCTCAGGGCTATGCCGACCAGGCGCAGGGCGCGGGCCAGGACATCGCCGGGCACGCGACCGACGCGGCACAGAACACGACGGACTCGGTGATCGATCCCGCGATCGGCGGAGACATCGATCCGCGCGGCCAGCGGTAAGCACACGCTTCGTCCGAGAGATTCCCGCGGGACATCCAGGAGAGCACGCGGGTGACAGCGTCGTCGTGGGCGAGGGGGTGCTCGAACGTGGGGTCCCCACTCGCCGCTTATCTCGGCCAGCGCAGTGACATTCCGGCGTACACGTACCGGCTCGCCTCGATCGCGAGGAGCAGCACGGTGTGACCTGGCCGGACGCGGCCAGCGCGCACGCCGGCGTCCAAGGCCAGCAGCACGGCCGGTGAGCCCGTCGCGCCGACGTCGGTCAGGTTCTCCACGATCTTGCTCTGCAGTTCCTCGTAGTCCGCTCGGGATAGGCCGGCTCCCTCGAACTCGCGGCTGAAGTACTCCGCGTTCCCCTCCGGAAGGACCAGCGCGTCGACCTCGGCCAGTCGTAGGCCGGACCGGTTCAACAGATCACCCAGCGCGCTCACGAACAGCCGAGGACCGTACTTCGCCACGCCGACCGCGTCGAGCTTGATGTCCATCAGCCGGGCACGCTGCGCCTGCTTGGCGAACGGCACGTCGGTCCCGCCGCCGATCACCTGCATGCCCGGTTTGCGCAGCCCGCCGAGGCACGCGTTGACGTAGCCGTGCTCCTCCGCTGGCCCGTCCACCCCTCGCAGCACGACGGCACCGGCGCCGTCGCCGAAGTTGAACAGCGTCAGGCGGTCCCGCATCCGGACCGCCTCCGGGTCCCGGCCGACGAACATGGGTGCGAGCAGCGGCGAAATGGCCTCCGTGCCGATCACGAGCGCGGTGTCGTGGGTGCCGTCGGCCAGCTGGCGGCGGGCGATGTCGAGTGCCTGCACCGCCCCGACGCAGCCGGCCCGCAGCTCGATCACCGCGCACCGCTCCAACCCCAGGTACTCCTGCACGTAGCTGCCGGCCGTCGGCAGTTGGTACTCGGGGCTGGCCGTCGACACCACGATGAGGTCCACGTCCTCCGGCGTGATCCCGGCTCGTGCCATCGCCTGGCGGGCGGCGGCCTCCGCCATCCTGCTGTTGCTCGTCGTGTGCTCCCCGGTGGCCGGATCGACGAGCCAGTGTCGCCGCTTGACCTGGATGCCGTCCAGCACGTCCGCCGGCAGCGGCCCGCACAGCTTCTCGAGGTCGTCGTTGGTGATCGGCTCGCCGGGCAGGAACGCACCAGTGCCGGCGACGGTGACATTGCGCATGGAACTCACTCCTTGGTGACGACGAGGGACACGTGGGTGCCGCCGAGGGACGAACTGTTCACGAGCACCGGCCCGGGCGACTCCTGTGTCGCGAGCGCGATGGCGAGCTGTGCGCCGGCGCCGACGGGTTCGCCGAGCACCTGCTTCGGGGTCTCGACCCGCACCCCGGGCGCGACCCGCTCGACGGCGGCCAGCTCCGGCCGGTCCACGGACGCGAGACCGCTCGCATTGGCCCACACGGCCGCCAGTTCTCGAGCGTCCACCCCGGCTTCAGCGAGCGCGGCACGCATGGCCCGCTCCACCCCGGCGCCTCTCGGGTCCCACCGGCCGATGCCGACCGCGTCGGCGGCGCTGCCCTGTCCGCTGAGGTGACCCAGCACGCGTGCGCCACGGGCCCGGGCGAAGGACTCCCGTTCCAGCAACAGGGTCACCCCGCCCTCGACGAGGGTGTACCGGCCGGAGCCCGGCCCGGAGAACAGTGGGATTCGTTCGTAGGCGCGCAACGCGGCCGGTGAGAACGCGTCGACGGCCGGGCACAGCACCGCGTCCGCGGCGCCGGTGCGCAGCAGGTCGTGCGCGACGCACAGGGCACTCGCGCCGGCCGCGTGCGCGGCGGTGAGCGTCGACGTCGGGCCCTTCACCCCCAGCACCATCGACACCTGGCCCGCCGCGGCGTTGTACACGGTGTTGGGGAACACCGCGGGGTTCGCCGCGACCGCACCGGACTCCAGCACGGGCACGGTGAACCGCTCGATGCTCTCCACCGGGCCGAGTCCGGTGCCGAGGACCACGCCGACCCGGTCCGGGTCGTGCTCGGCGGGATCGAGCCCCGCGTCCTCGAGGGCCATGGCCGAGGTGACGACGGCGAAGACGCCCAGCCGGTCCATCCTGCGCCGCTGCCTCGGGGTCAGGTACGCCGCGGGCTCGTGGTCCACGGTAGACACACGACCGGTGACCGTGACGCCGTCCCGGTAGGCGCGGAGCAGTTCGGCCGCGGTCGCGCCGACCGGTGAGACCACGCCAGCGCCGGTCACCACGACCCGGTCGATCACCGGCTCCGGTAGCGGCGTGGCGGGCCGGCCTTCCCGCGCGAACACGACGGTGGCGTTGGCACCGGCGAAGGCGAAGTTGTTCGACATGGCCACGTCCATCGGCAGGGACCGGGCCTCGTTCGGTACCGCGTCGAGGCCGCACTTCGGGTCCGGGCCGGTGAAGCCGGTGGTGGGTGGCGCGGTCTGGTCCCGCAACGCGAGCACGGTGGCGATGCCCTCGACCGCCCCCGCGGCGCCGAGCAGGTGACCGACCATGGACTTGACGCTGCTCAGCGCGAGCTTCTCGGCGGAGTAGCCGAACGCGCGGCGGACCGCGTTGCTCTCCGCCGAGTCGTTCTTGGGGGTGCCGGTGCCGTGGCCGTTGACGTACGCGACGTCGGCCGGCGCGATGCCGGTGGCGGCGAACGCGGCGGTCAGCGCCCTCGCCGCGCCCTCGCCCTGGGGGTGCGGTGCCGTCGGGTGGTGGCCGTCGGCGGAGAGCCCGTAGCCGAGCACCTCGGCCACGACCGGCGCACCCGCCGCGACCGCGACGGAGTGCCGAACCAGGACCAGCATGCCGCTGCCCTCACCGAGCGACAGGCCCTGCCGGTCCTTCGAGTAGGGGGCGGCGGGAGCCGGCGACAGCGACTCGAGGCTGTTGAACCCGGCGAAGACGGTCTCGTTGAACGCGTCGCTACCGCCGACCAGCATCGCGTCGGCACGGCCCGCCCGGATGATCTCGACGGCGTGCGCGATGGCGTGCGCACCGGACGCGCAGGCCGTGTTCACCGAGAAGACCGGCCCGCGCAGCCCGAACGCCGCACTGAGCACCTCGGCGATGGTCTGCGGCTGGATCATCAGGTGCTGGCGCCAGTCGACGGCTTTGCCGTCCCGCTCGGCGAGCCAGGCACCCTCGGCGCTGCGCAGCCCGCCGTTGCAGGTGCCGACGACCACACCCCAGCGGGTCGCGGGCACCCCTTCGCCGTGTCCGTTCCGGGCCACCTTGACCCCGGCGCCCGCCATGGCCTCGCCCGCGGCCGCGAGCGCGAACTCGACCGCGCCGTCCCAGCCGCCGACCAGTCGCCCGTAGTCGTCGTGCCGACGTTGCGGCGGGTCGACCTCGCCGCCGAGAGAGGTCCGGTACCCGGACACGTCGATGCCGGTGACCGGCCGGATGGCGACGGTCCCGTCGAGGAACCCGCGCCAGGTCGCCTCGACGCCGTGCCCCTGGGCGGTAACGGCGCCAAGGCCGGTGACCACAACCCGTTCCACGCTGCCCATCCCCTCTCGGCCCATCTCGGTCAGCTCGCCTTCACCAGTGCCAGTGATACGGCCTGTCCCTCGAAGCCACGCGCCAGTGCGAGCGCGGACGTCAGCTCGGCCTCCCGGGCGGTGCCCGGGACGTAGTCGAGGTCGCACTCCGGGTCCGGCCGTTCGAGAGTCGCCGTCGGTGGCACTGCGCCGTGGTGCAGTGCCAGCGCGGCGATCGCGGCGTTGGCGGCACCCGCGCCGCCGACCAGGTGGCCGATCTGCGGTTTCACGCTGCTCACCGCGACGTTCGGCGCGTGTGCGCCGAGCGCGGTGTGCAGCGCCCTGGTCTCGCTGACGTCCCCGTCTCGGGTGGCGCAGCCGTGTGCGGCCACGTAGGACACCTCGGCCGGATCGGTTTCCGCGTCCCGCAGCGAAGCCTGGATCGCGCGGGCCAGCCCTCGGCCGGAGGGGTGCGGTGCCGGCGGTTCGTGGCACTCGTTGCCAGCGCCGAACCCGGCGAGCTCGGCGTAGATCCGCGCGCCACGGGCCCGTGCCGCCGCACGCTCTTCCAGCACCAGGATGGCCGCGCCCTCAGCGAGGATCGAGCCGGACCGGTCCCGGTCGAACGGCCGGAACGCCGCCGCACCGCGTTCGTTGTCCGTGGACAGCACGCCCAGGGCGTCCATCTTGGACATCGGCCACCAGTTCGTCGCGTCGTCGTAACCGCCGGCCACCGCCACGTCGGCCTCGCCGCGGCGGATCGCCCGCGCGGCCCGGCCGATGGCGGTGGCCCCGCTGTCGGCCGTACCGGCGTAGAAGGAGTTGGGGCCACGCATGCCGAACTTCTGCGACACGTGGTAGACGGCCGCCGGCTGCAGCCCTTCGACGAAGAACAGCGGCGCCATGATCGACGAACCCTGCTCGCCGAGTGCGCGCAGATCCGGGGTGCCGTCGTCGCGACGAATACGGGTCATGTTCTCGATCAGATCGTCCAGCCGGGAGATCTCCTTGTTGCCACCCAGGTACAGCCCGGCCCGGTGGCCCAGCTCCACGCCCGTGTCCATGCCGGCGTCCTGAAGTGCCAGTGTCGCGCCGGCCACGGCGAGCTGGTCGCCGCGGTTGAGCATGCGCAGGGACTTTCGGGACGCGAAGCGGAGCGGGTCGAACCCGTCGATCTCCGCGCCGAGGCGGGTGTGCAGGGGTGTGGGGTCGTAGCTGGCGATGGGGCGGATCCCACTGCGGCCGGCGAGGAGCGCGTTCCACGTGGTCGCCGCGTCGTCGCCGATCGCCGTCAGTAGACCGATTCCCGTCACCACGACTCGTCGTTTCATCGGAGCTCCTCCAGTTCGAACCGCAGCCTCCGCACCGTCGCGACCTTCCGTCCAGTCACCTCGGCCACCGCGCGGCAGGCGAACGCGTCCGCCGCCACCTCGGTCGCGTGCACGGTGATCCGGATCTGGTCCCCCGGCCGGACGTAGTGCCGGAAGCGGGCGCCGTGGATCGACTGCTGCCGACGGAGGGGCTGGCGGGCGACGAGTCTCGCGACCGCGCCCATCCCGTCGAGCAGCAGCACGCCGGGGAGCACGGGGAAGCGGGGGAAGTGGGTGTCGAAGACCGCCAGGGTGTTGGGCACGTTGACCAGCGCGACCGCGTACTCCCCCGACTCGACGTCCACGATCCGGTCGATAATCATGACGGCTCACCGACCACGAGCGCGGTGTTGGTACCGCCGAAGGCGAACGCGTTGACCAGCGCCGCGCGCACGGCCGCGGGCCGG
Organism: Actinophytocola xanthii; assembly: GCF_001921205.1. GTDB lineage: Bacteria > Actinomycetota > Actinomycetes > Mycobacteriales > Pseudonocardiaceae > Actinophytocola > Actinophytocola xanthii. Next base: position 82,214 of record NZ_MSIE01000046.1, read on the forward strand.
GCCTGGTCCGGCACGTAGTCCAGGTCGAGCTTGCGGTCGGCCCGCTCGAGGTTGATCGTGGGCGGCACGAGCGAGTGCCGGATCGCGCCGATCGCGGCGAGCAGGTTGAGCCCGGCGGCCGCCGCGGTCAGGTGCCCCGTCATCGACTTCGTCGAGCTGACCAGCAGCCGGTTCGCGTTGTCGCCGAACACCTTCCTGATCGCCCTGGTCTCTGACTCGTCGTTGCCCGGCGTGCTGGTACCGTGCGCGGCGACGTAGTCGATGCCGTCGATCCCGATGCCGGCCTCGGCGATCGCGCCCTCCATGGCCTGGATCGCACCGCTGCCGTCGGGCGGGGAGTCGGTTATCCGCCAGGCGTTCATCGTCGAGGCGTAGCCGAGCACCTCGGCCAGTACGGTCGCGCCGCGCCGCCGCGCCGACTCGAGATCCTCCAGCACGAACACCACCGCGCCCTCGCCGAGCACGAACCCCGAGCGGTCGCCCGAGAACGGGCGGGACGCGCGGCGCGGCTCGCCCTCGTAGCCCTCGGCCAGGGCGCCGAGCAGGCTGAACCCCAGCACGTCGAGCCACGTGGTGAGCGAGTCGTAGCCGCCGGCGAGCATGACGTCGGCGTCGCCGTCCTGGATGGTCCGGAAAGCCTCACCGATGGCGTGCCCGGAACCCGAGCACGCCGTGCTGATCCCGACCATGGGCCCGGTCGCGCCGATGAGCCGAGCCATCGCGCTGACCGGCATGTTCTGGTTGCCCTGCAACGTCAGACGGGGTGCCTGCCGCCGAAACGCCTGCGCGTTCCCGGTCGTGGCGCGCTCGTGCCCGACGTCCACGAGCAGCTGGAGGTCCGGGCGGCCCACGCTGGCCCCCATGGCGACGCCCCGCTCGTCGTGCGGCCCGTCCGCACCGAGCCCGGCGGAGGTGGCCGCCTCCTCGGCGGCGGCCACCCCGAACCACCCGGCACGGGACAGGTGCCGCCACCGCACCCCAGTCGGTAGATCCCGTGCCGGCTCGAAGTCCCGCACCTGGCCGGCAATGCGCACGGGAAAGCCTTCACTGTCGAAAGTGGTCAGTGGACCGACCCCACTACGGCCTGCCGCGAGGCTCTGCCAGGTGGTTTCGACGTCGTTGCCGAGTGGCGTCACCGCACCCATGCCGGTGATCACGACACGTCGCATCAGCCCTCCTCCGTTCCGCACAGCTCTCGTGCCATTCGTCTCGTCTCCTCGGGATCCTCGAGCGTGCCCGCGTCCAGCAGGGCGCACATGATCCCCGACGCGGTGAGCACGGTCGCCCCGCCGACGAGGACGGTGCCGTCGATCACCGCGGCCTCGCCGGTGATCGACGTGATCGACGCCTCGACGTCCAGCACGTCGCCGGGCACGACGTCGGCGGTGTAGACCGCGGCGTCGACCGACAGCAACGCGGCCCGCTTGCGGAAGTCGCTGCCCAGCATCAGGAGCCAGGTGGCGGCCTGGCACACCGTCTCCAGCACCAGGCCGGGTGGCATGACGGGTTTCTCGGCCGGCCAGTAGTCCTCGGCCCGTGAGGTCAGCTTGTGGGCCACGATGAACTTCTCCGGCTCCCACTCCTCGATCCTGTCGATCAGGTGAAACCGCATTTCTCTTCCCCCGTCACACCGTTCGCCCGATGCCGAGCTGCGCACCGAAGCCGCCGTCGGCCCGGACCAGCTCCCCGGTCATGTACGCCGACCCCGGGCCGGCGAGGAACGCGATCACCTCGGCGATCTGTGCGACGTCGGCGAAGTCACGCATCGGGATCTGACGCTTGATCCCCTTGCCGCCGTCCTTGCCGAGCAGGCCGCCGAGCAGGTCGGTCGGTGAGAAGCCCGGCAGCACCGCGTTGACCCGCACACCGAAGCGGGCCAGTTCGACGGCGCTGCAGTAGGTGAACGCGTTGATCGCGCCCTTGGAGGCGGCGTAGTTCGACTGCCCGATCCAGCCGCGCTCCCCCATCACCGACGACACGTTCACGATCACCCCGTCGCGCTGCGACATGAGGTGCGGCATGGCCGCGCGGGTGCAGTTGAACACTCCGCCGAAGTTGACCTTCATGACGTCCAGCCAGGCCGCCGCGTCCATGTCGAAGATGAGGCCGTCCCGGGAGATGCCCGCGTTGTTGACGAGGATGTGCAGCCCGCCCAGCTCGGCGACCGTCCGCTCGACGAGCTCGCCGGCCTGGTCCGGATCGGCGACGTCGGCCCCGATGGCGACGGCGGTCCCACCCGCGTTGGCGATGTCCTTGACCACCGACACCGCGGCGTCGGCGTTCTCCCGGTAGTTGACCACTACCGCTGCCCCCTGCCGGGCGAGGAGCTCCGCGGTAGCCCGCCCGATGCCCCGCGAGCCGCCGGTCACGATGGCGATCCGACCCTCGAGTGTCATGACGTCCCCCCGGCTGCCGCGGTGAGCGCGACGAAGGCGATGGCAATGCCATCGGAATGCGAGAGTGAGATCGTCATGCGCTCGACCCCGCGGCTCTCGGCGAGTGCCGCGGCGGCTCCGTGCAGGTGGAGCCGAGGCCGTCCACTGGCCCCGTTGACCACCTCGACGTCCCGCCACCGCATACCGGCACCGAGCCCGGTACCGAACGCCTTGAACACGGCCTCCTTGGCGGCGAACCGCGCGGCGAGATGCTCGGCGGGGCGGCGCCGGTGCCGCGCGTAGGCGAGCTCCCTCGGGGTGAAGACCTCGTCCTCGATCCCGGGCTGCCCGGCGAGCAACGACTCGACCCGCCCGACGCCGGTGAGATCCACACCGACCATCAACCGCTGGCCCGGCACCGCCAGCTCGGGCAGAGACGGCAGAGCGACGTCAGTGAGCACGAGCTACCCCCCACCCCACTGCGAGATCCACCTCAGCCGCCCCCCGGCGTCCCGGCGACGCTGCCGTGGACGCGGGTGGGACACCGAGTGCTCGCCTCGCGTCAGCTGACATCGGCCAGTGCCGCCCTCGCGGCCGCCAGGTCGGCGAGGTTCTGGACCGTGAACAGGGTCATCACGTCGTCGGCGGTCACCTTGCCCGCCAGCTCGGCGCGGTCGATCTGGGGCAACACGCTCGCCAGCTGCGCGAGGCCCGCCTCGGTGATCACGCCGTCCTCGCCCTCGAACTCCTCGTCGCTGAGGTCTCCCTGCAGCAGTTCGGCGATCTCGTTCGCGGAGATCTTCACACCGACCTTGCGTTCGATCCGGAACAGGATGTCGAGCAGGTCGATGGACTCGGCGCCCAGGTCGCCGAGAACGGTGGCGTTCGGCTCGGCGTCGGTCTCGTCGATGCCGACGGCCTCGGCGACGGCGGACCGGACGGCGTCCAGTGTGTCCACGTTGGTCATTGCGATACCCCTTCGTTCTCTTCATTACGGATGACCGCCTCGATGCGGCGTTCGTCGCCGGTACTGCGCACCGGGTAGTCCGGAAACGTGCTCCTGGCGAAGCCGGTGAGCACCCGGCCCGGCCCGATCTCCGTGAACCGCGTCCAGCCGGCCTCGTCGGCAGTGCGCAACACGTCCACCCAGCGGACCGGGCCGGCGAGCTGCCTGCGCAGCGACGACTTCGCTTCTTCCCCTATGGACAGTCGCGCGCCGGTGACCGAGCTGATGACGGGGATCGAGGGTGGTGCGAAGGAACACGCGCCGAGGGCCGACGCGAACTCGTCGTCGATCTCCGCCATCAGCGAACAGTGGAAGGGTGCGCCGACCTCGAGCTGGACGACCTTGTCCGCGCCGGCGGCGGTGCAGGCGCGTGCGAGATCGGTGACTGCCTCCCGGTGCCCGGACACCACGGTCTGGCGGAAGTCGTTGAAGTTCGCCACCTCGACGACCCCTGGCACCCGCGTGTCCGCGCACAGCTTCTCCACCGTCGTGGCGTCCAGACCGACCACGGCGACCATGGCCCCCGACGTCCGCTCCGCCACCCGCGCCATCAGCTCGCCGCGGCGACGCACCAACGCGAAGGCCGCGGGAATCGTGAGCACGCCCGCGGCGGCCAGCGCGGTCAGCTCACCGAGGCTGTGGCCAGCGACCGCCGCCGGCCGGTAGCGGTGCGCGGTGAGCACCGACCAGGTAGCGAGGCTCGTGGCGAACACCGCGAGCTGCGTGACGTCGGTCCTGGTCAGGTCCTGCTTGCCGCCGTCGACACACAGTTGGGTGAGCGCGAACCCGGCTGTCTCGTCCGCGAACTCGAACACCGGCCGGGTGAGATCGGGGTACCGAGCCAGCAGGTGCGCGGCCATCCCGGCTCGCTGCGACCCCTGCCCCGGGAACATCGCAAGCTCCACAGGTTCTCTCCCTCAACTCACGTCAACTGGTCCAGGGCCGGGCCGGCAGCCGCCACCTGACCGCTGCCGCGCCCCACGCCGTGGGGGCCTTCCGGTACCCCCGGGCACTCCCCCGCCACGCCGAGGTCGACGCCGGGACCGACGGCCCGGACTCCCGCGTCACGACCGCGAGCGCCGTCACCAGGGCGACGATCTCGGCGTCGGACGGGTTTCCTTTGGTCACCAGGATGTGCGTCTTCACAACGGCACGTTCCCGTGCTTGCGGACCGGGATGACGGTCCGCTTCGACGCCAGCATCGCCAGCGACCGGATGAGCACCCGGCGGGTGTCCGCAGGATCGATCACGTCGTCGACGTGCCCGCGCTCCGCCGCCGCGTACGGGTGCATCAGCTCCCGGGTGTACTTGCCGATCAACGACTTCCGCAGCCTTTCGGGATCCGAGGCGGCCTTGATCTCCTTGCGGAAGATGATGTTCGCCGCTCCCTCGGCGCCCATGACGGCCGTCTGGTTGGTCGGCCACGCGAACGACAGGTCGGCGCCGATCGACTTGGAGTCCATCACGATGTACGCGCCACCGAAGGCCTTGCGCACGATCACCTGGATGCGGGGCACCGTCGCCTCGCAGTAGGCGTAGAGCAGCTTCGCGCCACGGCGGATGATGGCCTCGTGCTCCTGGCCGACACCGGGCAGGAAGCCGGGCACGTCGACCAGCGTCACCAGCGGGATGTTGAACGCGTCGCAGGCACGCACGAACCGCGCCGCCTTCTCCGACGAGTCGATGTCGAGCACACCGGCGAACACCGTCGGCTGGTTGCCCACGATCCCCACGACCTTGCCGTCGAGTCGGGCGAACGCGCAGATGATGTTGCGCGCCCAGGTTTCCTGGACCTGCAGGTACTCGCCGTCGTCGACGATCTCGGCGATGACGCGGCCCATGTCGTACGGCGCGCGGTCGTCGACCGGCACGATGTCGACAAGGCCGTCGCACCGCCGGTCCGGCGGGTCGTCCGTCGGGACCTCGGGCGGCGGTTCCTGGTTGTTCGACGGCAGGTAGGACAGCAGGTGCCGGACGTCGTCGAAGCACGTTTCCTCGTCCGGTGCGACGAAGCTCGCGACGCCGGTGCGGTCGGCGTGCACCCGCGCGCCGCCCAGCGCCTCCTGTGTGACGTCCTCACCGGTCACCTCACGCACCACGTCCGGGCCGGTGATGAACATGTTGCCCATGCCTTCGACCATGAAGGTGAAGTCGGTCAGCGCGGGCGAGTACACCGCGCCGCCGGCGCAGGAGCCGAGCACGACGGACAACTGCGGGATCACCCCGGAGACACGGACATTGCGGGCGAAAAGGCCACCGAATCCGGCGAGCGAGTCGATGCCCTCCTGGATGCGTGCGCCACCGCCGTCGTTCAACCCGATGACCGGCGCGCCACTGGATTCGGCGAGGTCGAGGATCTGGTGCATCTTCCTGGCGAACACCTCGCCGAGCGCGCCACCGCGAATGCGCGCGTCGTGGGCGAAGACGAACACCGTGCGGCCGTCGATCGTGCCCCAGCCAGTCACCACGCCGTCGCCGGGCGGGTGCGACTTCTCCATGCCGAAACCGGTCGCCCGGTGCTGTGCGAACAGTCCGAGCTCGGTGAACGTTCCCTCGTCGAGCAGATTCTCGATACGGGTCCGCGCGTCGGACTTGCCCTTCGCCCGGTGCCGCCTGTCAACCCCCTCGTCCTGTGGTGCGAGTGCCCGAGCGCGGCGGTCCGCGAGCGCGGCCACCCGGCCACGCATGGTGTCCGGCAGCTCTACCGCGTGCCCGTTCCGCTCGACGACGGCGGGCACAGCACCGCCCTCGGTACGGTCAAGGTCGCGAAACAACATCAACTTCCCCCCAAGCAGGTTGCTCGACTTCAGCCACCATGCCCGGGACGACTCGCTTGATTCCTTGAGTGTTTCTTGAATCGATGTCGAGCTTTCACCCCTCGGATGGGTGACTCCACACACAGGAGCGCATACCCTCCGCAATGAATTAAGAGTGCGTTGCATTTGGCGAGTTCCTGTATCAGATCCACCAGACGGAACCGGACTTGCGCGGCCGACCGGCGATGGGTAAACGCGAGGCGTGGTCTTTGATCGCCGTGCTATAATTGTGAAAAGCGGACGTGTCGCACGTACACGCCTGGGGAGGTTGTCGCGACGGACTCCGCTGCTTGGTCGCGCCGTGAGACGCGCTGACTGACGGGCAACAGGCAAAGGCGCCGTAGAGCCGACCAAACAAATATGCGAGGCCGCTGCATATTCTGCGTACAGAGGTTTGCTATGGGGGAACACTGATGTTGTTCAGCGTGCTGGGGCCGGTTGAATTACGGTTGAAAGGTGAGGTGATTGATTTAGGACCGGCGAAGCAGCGGACGATTCTGGCCGCCCTGCTCGTGAACCTCGAGCAGCCGGTACCGCTCGACGTGCTGGTCGACCGCGTGTGGGACGAAAACCCCCCGGTCGACGTGCGCAACGTCGTGTACACCTACGTCGCCAGGCTGCGCCGCAAGCTGTCCTGTGCCGCCGGTGACTGCGCGGACCCTCCCCAGCTCAAGCGCATGTTCGGCGGGTACTGCCTACAGACCGCACCGGACAACGTGGACCTCTACCGGTTCCGTGGTCTGCTCGAACGCGCCAGGAAACTCGAGTCCGACGCCGACGAGCAGCGCAGCACGCTGTTGCGGGAGGCCAACGGGCTATGGCGCGGGGTGCCGTTGGCCGGAGTCGACGGACGCTGGGCCGCCGCGATGCGCCACGGCCTGCAGCAGTTGCGGCACGAGGCGCTGGTCGAGTGGGCGGACGTCGAGATCCGCCTCGGCCGTCCCCGCAGGGTCATCGACCAGCTGCGCCAGGCCGTGTTCGACAGTCCTTTCTCCGAGCCTCTCGTCGCACACCTGATGCTCGCCCTGCACGCGGACGGCCGCAGCGCAGAGGCTCTCCAGGTCTTCGAGGGCACGCGGCGTCAGCTGGCCGACGACATGGGCACCGACCCCGCCCCGTCGCTCCAGGAGGTGCACCGCGACATCCTGCAGGGCCGAGCGTCGGTGAACCAACAGGTTGAGCCGGAGCAGGAGGTGGCGGCGACCCCGGTCCAGGTGACCACGGTGAGCCGGCCCGGGGCCCAGTCGGTGAACCTCCTGCCCATCGACCTGCCCGACTTCACCGGCCGCGGCGCCGAGATGTCGCTCCTGGCGGAGGCTCTGACCCCGAGCGACACACCGCTGTCCCCGTCGGTCGCCGTGCTGTACGGGCCTGCCGGCATCGGGAAGACCACCCTGGCCGTGCACGCGTCCTACCGACTGCGGAAGTACTTCCCCGACGGGCAGCTGTTCGCCGACCTCGACGGCACCGGCCTCCCCCCGGCAGAGCCCACCGTGGTGCTGGAGCGCTTCCTCCGTGCGCTCGGGACGACCGACATCCCCGCGAGCTTCGTCGAGCGGGCCGAGCTGTACCGGGCGCGGCTGGCCAACGCCCGGATGCTGGTCGTACTCGACAACGCGGTGGACGAGCCGCAGGTCGCGCCGCTGCTGCCGGGAACAGGGCAGTGCGCGGTGATCGTGTCCTGCCAGGTCCGCCCTCCGGTGCCGGCGGGCGTGCCGGTGATCCGCCTCGCCCCGATGCCGGTGGACGAGGCCTCGGCGTTCCTCCGGCAGATGATCGGTCCGGCACGCATGAACGCAGACCCGCAGGCCACGCGGGAGCTGCTCGCGCTGTGCGAGGGTTCACCGCTGGTCCTGCGCATCATCGGCGGCAAGCTGATGACACGGCAGCACTGGTCGGTGGCGCGGCTGCTGAACCGGCTGCGTGACGACGACCGGCTGCTCGGCGAGCTGACCGACGGCACGCACGACGTGCGGATGAAGATCGGTCGGACGTTTCACGCGCTCGACCACGCCACCCAGCGGCTGTTCCTCGGGCTCGCCACGTCCCACCTTGACGACGAGTTCTCGGTGCGGTCCGCCGCACGGGCACTGCAGGTGAACGAGCACGACGCGGAGGAGTCGGTCGAACGGCTGCTGGACTGCCATCTGCTGGGCATCGCGAGCCATCCGGAGGCCGGCGACCTGCGGTACGTGCTGCCCAAGCTGCACCGGCTCTACGCGTCGACGGTGTGCGGGGAGCCAGTGAAGATCCACGCGTGACACGCGGTCAAGGTCCGTTCAAGAACGGCCACCGACACTGTGGTTCGCAGGATTGGACCACAGGGGAGCGCGTGTGAGCACCGAAGAGAACAAGGCCATCATCCGGCGGGTCTTCGACGAGTTCGTGAACAAGGGCGACTTCTCGGTCGTCGACGAGATCTACCGGGACGACATGGTCGACCACCAGCCACTGCCCGGTGCCCCGGACGGGTTGGCGGGCGTCAAGTACACGATCGCGGGACTACGCCGGGGTTTTCCCGACCTCACGGTGACCATCGAGGACATGAGTGCCCATGCCGACCACGTGGTCATCCACAACACGTGGCGCGGCACCCACGACGGCGAGTTCCTCGGCATTGCCCCGACGGGCAGAAGGATCAGTTCGAAGGGCATCGTCGTGTGGCGGCTGCAGGACGGGCTGATCGCCGAGCGCTGGGGTATCGGCGTCGACTCGAACATGTTGGCCCAGCTGGGGATCGGCCGGTCCGCTCGACCCGGTCGAGGTAGGGTCCGCACCACCCACGTGCCGGCTGTGCGGACCCTGCCGGTGCTGCCCGGACGGGTGGACCAGTGGCGACGGGTACAGCAGGAGATCGGCACGCGAGCAGTCGACTACGAGGCGTCCCGCAGGGCCGCGGAGATCTCCCGAGAGCGAATGTGGTTGGTGCCGGGCGCACCCGCGCTGGCCGTGTACCACCTCGAGGCGCCGGACCCCGGCAGGGCGGCGAAGACCCTCACCTCGTCGACAGCCCCGTTCGACCAGTGGTTGCGCCACGAGCTGGTCGAGGTCCACGGCCGCGACCCGTGGCAGGACGCGGCGGCCGAGCTGGGCCACGGCTGGGAACGGTAACGAGAAAAGTGCCCGCCCGGCAGCCGATCCGGGCGGGCACTGGCATCTCCGGGTTCCGTCGGTCGCGGACGTCGACGGCACTCCCCCGCTACTTGCGGGCGACTCCCAGGTACAGCGACGACATGTCCCTGGTCAGCTTCGCCTTCAGGCTGCCGTCCTTGTTCTGGCCGCGGATGGCGATGCCCTTGCCCTCGCCGGTCGGCGTGAAGCCGGCCGCGCGCAGGTACGTGTCCATCTCGGCCGGAGTGATGAAGTCCTTCCAGTCGTGCGCGCCCTTCGGCACGATGCCCAGGATCCGTTCCGGCAACCAGATCATCACGATCCTGGAGCGGAACGTACGGTTGATCGTGTCGTACAGGAACCGGCCGCCCGGCTTGAGCACCCGGTGGATCTCGGTGACCGAGGTCGCCGGGCTGCGCACGTGCTCGAGCACATCGACACAGGTCACCACGTCGAACGTGTTGTCCGGGTACGGCAGCTCCTCCGCGGCGCCGACCTGGTAGTCGATCTCCTTGCCGGTTGCCTCGGCATGCTGGCGGGCGGCGTCGATGAGCTTCACCGACGGGTCCACGCCGGACACGACCGAGCCGCGGGCGTGGAGGAACTCGGTGGTGTACCCGCCACCGCAGCCCACGTCGAGCACGCGTGTGCCCTGCCAGCCCTCCGTCACGTAGGGATCGAAGTAGGCGAACCGCAGCGGGTTGAACGACTTCAGCGGATTCATCGTGGAGTGCTCGCTCCACCACTCGTCCGCCCACGCCGAGAAGAAGTGGCCGTCCTCTTCCACGCTCTTGGTCATCTGTTCCCCTTTCGTCAGCCGGCCGGCACCCGCCAGCGCGTGGCGTAGGCGACCTGGTCCTTCTCGGCCACCCGGAAGGCGACCCGGTTCCAGACCGCCTTCATGAACTTCTCCCGCAGCCAGATCGCGACCGGGTTCTCGAGCGCGCCCATGCGCCCGATCCGCCACGCCACGCGTTGCATGCCGGCGGTGCGGGGAATCCGCTCGGCCTCGTAGGACCTCAGCGCCGTGATCGGGTCCAGTGCTCCGTCGAGCTTCTCCGCCAGCACCAAGGCGTCCTCGATGGCCTGGCACGCGCCCTGGCCGATGTTGAACGTGATCGGGTGCGCGGCGTCGCCGAGCATCGTCACCCGTCCTTCACCCCACGTGTCAACGGGTGCGCGGTCGATCACGTCGTGCCGGAGGATGCCGCTCTCCTCGGTGTTCTCGATCAGCTCCCGTACCGGGCCGGGCCAGTCGTGGTGGCGACGGCGCAGCATGTCGATGACGCCAGGCCCGTCCTGCTGGCCCGGGGCGCCGTTCGCGACGCTCATCCAGTACACGACGCCCGGCGCGATGTCGTAGTAGGTGAAGCGGGTGCCGTGGCCGAAGTAGGCGCAGAACGTGCCTGGGGACACGGTTTCCGGCCCGACGCTCGCCTGCCCGCGCCACGCGATGTAGCCGGTGAACCGCGGCGGATCGGCACCGAGGAGGGTTCGTCGGACGGCGGAATGCACCCCGTCCGCACCGATGAGCACGTCACCGCGCTCGCTGGTGCCGTCCGCGAGCTCGACCACCACGCCGGTGCTGTCCTGGTGGTACCCGACGACCTCCGCGCCGGTGCGGACCTCGGCGTCACCCAACGCCTCCCGGAGCACGCGATGCAGCTCCGACCGTCCGACGGCGACCGTCGGTTGGCCGTACCGCTCGACGAACGCGCCTACCGGCCACGCGCCGAGCAGGTCACCCCGGGACGTGCGGAACTCGCAGACCTCCTGCGCCGGCGCGGTGCGCAGCACCTCGTCGGCGACGCCGAGGCGGTCGAGCCCGATCATCCCGTTGCTCCAGATGTGCAGGCCGGCGCCACCGTCCCGCAGCTGCGTCGAGCTCTCGAGCACGGCGGCGTCGATTCCGCGGCGCCGCAGTGCGAGTGCCGCGGACAACCCGCCGATGCCGCCGCCTGCGATCAACACGCGGTGGACCCCTCTGGCCATACCGCCTCCCGGTGTGCTGCGAAATCCCGTGTGCACAGGATTTCCGAGCGGTAGGGAGAAAACCTTGACCGCACCTTGACCCGTCCTGCCGGCACGACCAGTTCGGCGCAAGGCCAGGGGTATATCCCTTGCCCAGAGCAATTTTTGGAGGAGGAGAAACGTGGACAACCTGAGCATCGCACTGGCTACCCTGGCAATCGTCGGATGCGCCGTGACCTACGGGACCGACACGTTCGCGGCGATCGTCTGGCGTACCTCGTTGCGTCACCTGGACGAGGGTGCACTGACCCATCTCGTCGGCTACGTGCACTACTACGGGGATCGCCGCCTCCCGATTCCTGGCGGTTTCGGCATGACGACCGCGTTGCTGAGTGTGATCGCCGCGGCGATCGCGGGCCGCACGGAGGCGACCATCGCGGGCGGCGTCGCGGTCGTCGCGCTGGCCGCGTGGATGCTGATCTACCTGACCGTCGCCAAGCCGGTGAACAAGAAGTTCAGCGACGCCGCGCTGGCCGGCGAGGCGCTCCCGTCGGCCCGGGACCTTCAGGCCCGTTGGGACAGCGTGATCAACCTGCGGGTCGGCATCCAGATGACGGCGCTGCTGGCATTGTGCGCCCAGCTCTTCCTGCCGTGAGAGGAACACGACAAAGGCCCTGACCGGTGGTTCGGTCAGGGCCTTTCTCGGACACTCACTCCGTGGGAATCCAGTTTCCATGGAAGCCGTTCGGCACGCGGTCCGGCAGATGTACCGCCGCCACGGTCTCCATGGTCCCTGCGTCCAGCAGCACCAGGTCGCTCCGGCCGCTGGGCAGGTCGTACGCGTAGCCCATCAGCACGCCGTCGTCCTCGGCCGCGTCGTCGGCGTTCGGCACGAACACGAACTCGCTGGCCTGCCTGTCCCTGCCCAACGACGTGGCGACGGTGGTGCCACGCACGAGGTCGTGCTTCAGCACAGAGGAGGCCGGGCTGCCCCCGCCGACGGCTTCCATCGTGTAGCCGTACCGGTTCCGCCTCCCCAGCAGGCGTTCGTCGATGCGGGGGAACTCCTGCGAGTGGTCATCCATCCGGGACTCCCGGACCTTGCCCGCGTTCAGGTCGATCGTCCAGCGGTCGAGTGTCGCGGGGCCCTCGTTCGGCCCGTTGCGGTCGGTGACGAACATCCGCGGATGCCGCACCACGTCCAGCACGACCGTTTCGTTCTCGTCGTAGGCGTTGAGCGGGTGGAAGACATAACACGGTTCGACGTCGAACCAGCGGAGGTCCTCGGCCGTGCCCTCGCGGGGCATCAGCCCGATCCGCGCCGGGTGCTTCGGGTTCCAGCGCGCGGGCAGGCGGTCGTTGGGGTGCATGCGTTTGCCGATCATCGCGGTGATGGGGTCGGGTACCCGGACCCGGCCGATGAGCGCCGAGAGGACCAGCTGGGTGGGGTACCGCAGCGGGCGCGGCATGGTCATGGCCGCCGCCTGCTTCGGGTCGAACGTGACCGGCAGGTCGAACAGCACGACGTATTTCGAGGTCAGGGCGAAGTCGTGCATCATCGGCACGCCCTTGATCGGGATGTCCACGATGCGGCGCGCCCGCCCGTCGGTGCCGATCACCGAGTACTGCACGATGTCGCCCCGACCGAAGAAGTGCGTGATCGCGTGCAGCTCGCCGGTGTCCGGGTCACGCCACGGGTGCGCGGTGTACCCGCCGGGCAGCGTGCCGTCGAAGTCGCACGGCCCGACCGTCTCGAGCTCCTCGTCCAGCTCGTAGTTGGCCATCCCGCCTTCGATGAGCGCGAGCGTCCTGCCGCCGTGGCCGATGACGTTCGTGTTGGCGCCGAACAACTCGATGCCCGCGCGGTGGCGCACCTCGCCGCCGGTCGTCGCAGACGACGTGCGGACCCAGCGATTGCGGTACCACTCCGCCCTGCCGTCCCGCAGGCGCACGCCGTGCACCATGCCGTCACCCATGAACCAGTGGTAGGTGTCCGGGTCCAGCTCGCTCATCGGGTTGGGACCGTTGCGGACGTACCGTCCGTCCAGCTGCGGTGGCAGGGTGCCGGTCACCGCCAGTTCGGTAACCGTGTGCTCCTGCCGGACCGGCGCGAAGTTTCCTTCGAGGTACGGGTTGCCCATGCGCCCCTCACAGGTCGAGATGCGCCATCGCGGGCGCTGGATAGCGGTCTCCGGAGGCGAAGCCGCTCGGTGCGATCCGCTCGATGGCGTCCAGTTCGGACTCCGTCAGCTCGATCCCGGCGGCGGCCACGTTCTGCTCCAGGTGCTTTCGGTTGGTGGTGCCGGGTATTGTCACGATGTCGTGCCCCTGGGCGTGCACCCACGCGAGCGCGAGCTGCGCCGGGGTGACGTTCCTGCGCTCCGCGATCTCCCGCACCTTGTCCACCACGGCGAGGTTCTTCGCGAAGTTCTCGCCCTGGAACCGCGGGGCGACCCTGCGGAAGTCGTTCGGCGCGAAGTCGTCGACGCTGCGGATGGCCCCGGAGAGGAAACCCCGGCCCAGCGGGCTGTAGGCGACGAACCCGATGCCGAGCTCACGCACGGTGTCCAGCACGCCGTTGTCCTCGATCTCGCGGGTGAACAGCGAGTACTCGGTCTGCACGGCGGTCAGCGGGTGGACGGCGTGCGCACGGCGGATGGTGTCCGCGCCCGCCTCGGAGATGCCGAGATACCGAACCTTGCCGGCGGCGACCAGCTCGGCCAGCGCGCCGAACGTCTCCTCGACCGGCACCTCGACGTCGACCCGGTGCTGGTAGTAGAGGTCGAGGTGGTCGGTCCCGAGCCGGCGCAGCGTGCCGTCGACGGCCCTGCGCACGTACTCCGGCCGCCCGTTGATCCGCCAGGTGATGTTGCCGTCGTCGTCGATCTCGTTGCCGAACTTCGACGCCAGCACGATGTCGTCCCTGCGGCCGGCGAGCGCGGTCGCGATGAGCCGCTCGTTGTGGTGCGGGCCGTACATGTCGGCCGTGTCCAGCATCAGCACGCCGAGTTCCAGCGCGCGCCGGATGGTCGCGATCGACTCCTGCTTGTCGGCGGGTCCGTACGCGACGCTCATTCCCATGCAGCCGAGTCCCTGCGCGGAGACGACGAGCCCATGGCTGCCCAGCTTGCGTGTCTTCATGTTCAGCCCCCTTTCTAGCAATGCTAGCATCCTGGTCATGGCTAGACCTAGTGTTGCTAGGGATCGATCATGACCGCACAGGAGCGGCGCGAGCGCGAACGAGCCGCCCGACACCAAATGATCATCGACACGGCGCGTGAGGTGGCGGAGGCTGAAGGGTGGGACGCGGTCACCACGCGTCGCCTCGCCGAACGTATCGAGTACAGCCAACCCGTGCTCTACAGCCATTTCTCGGGCAAGGACGCCATCGTGCGGGCGGTCGCGCTTCAGGGGTTCGACGAACTGGCCGAGGTGCTTCGGGTCGTGCGCCGGCCGGACCCGGCCGAGGCCCTGCGGCGCATGGCGTACGCGTACCACGACTTCGCCCTGCGCCAGCCCGCGCTCTACGACGCGATGTTCGTGCTGTCGACCGATCTCGCCTTCGGTGCCCCGGACACGCCGGAGCCACTGCGGGCAGCGTTCGCCGAGCTGGGCGAGGTGGTGGCCGAGCTGGCACCGGACCACGACACGGAGACCTACACCGAGGTCCTCTGGAGCGCGCTACACGGGCTGGTCACCCTCGGCCGCAGCGATCGGCTCCGTGCCGACGTGCACCACCAACGCCTCGACCTCATGCTGGAGCGCTTCATTCCACCGGCATCGGGATCCCGGCGAAGGAAATCGTCAGGTCGCGGAGCAAATCCCGCGCCCGTCCCGGACCGCCCTTGATCCGGCCGTCCAGCGCGAGGCTCACCAGGCCGTGCAGGTGCGCCCACAGCAGGTCGGCGACGGCGTCGCCATCGAACTTCGCCGCTGGATGGTCCGGTGCGCCCAGGTCGGCCGCGGCCTTGAGCACGCCGAAGCACTCACGGGCGGCGGCGGGCGCCTCCGGCGTGCCGAACGGCACGTCCGGCAGGGTGTGCATCAGCCGGTAGAGGTGCGGATTCTCTGCCGCGAACTCCCAGTAGGCGGTGGCGACCGCGAGCAGCGGACCACCCAGCCGCGCGTACTCCTCCGGGCACTGCGCCCGGCCGAGCCGGTCAGCCAGCTCGGCGAAGCCCACGTCCACCAGTCCGACCAGCAACGCCCGCTTGTTCGCGAAGTACTGGTACACGATCGGGGCGGTGTACCCGACGCGATCAGCGACCGAGCGCACGGTCACGCTGTCGAACCCGGCCGACTCGTCCGCCAGTGCACGGGCCGCCGACAGCAGTTCGGCCCGCAGCCGGTCCCGCGCCTGCGCACGTTCACCGGCGCTGCCCTTGATCCGCTTGCCCTCCTGTGGCACACGCCCTCCCCACTTTTCTAACAACGGTAGACATTAGGCCACGGATGGCGCTACGGTCGAATACTAACGATGATAGAAAAGGAGATCCCCTGATGCGTGTTCTGGTGACCGGCCTGTCCGGGACGATCGGTGGCGCGGTGGCGAGAGCGCTGGTCCGGCGTGGTCATACGGTGGTGGGCACGGTGAAGGCCGAGGGTCGGCCCGTGCCGGAGGGCGTGGAGCCCCTGGTCGCGGACCTGTTCGCGCCCGGCGCGCTGGCCGGGGTGGCGAAGGACGTCGACGCGGCCGTCCACGCCGCCTCGAGCAACGACGAGCGGTCCGGCGAGCTGGACTACGCGGTGGTGAGCACCTTCCTCGACGCGTTCGCCGGCACCAGCAAGCCGTTCGTCTACACCAGCGGTCTGTGGCTGCACGGCAACACCGGTGACACCGCGGCCACCGAGGAGTCGCCGTTCGCGCCGCCGATGGTCGTGTCGTGGCGCCCCGACGTGGAGAAGAAGCTGGTCGACGCGAAGGACGTGCACACGATCCGGATCCGCCCGGGCCTGGTGTACGGCGGCGGCCGCGGCTACATCCCGATGCTGCTGGGCCCACAGGACGACGGCAAGGGCGGCAAGGTGGTCCGCCACGTCGGCGACGGCTCGAACCGCTGGTCGGTCGTCCACGCCGACGACCTGGGTGACCTGTACGCCCTGGCCGTCGAGAAGGCCCCGGCCGGCTCGGTGTACCTGGCCACCGTCGACGAGCCCGTTCAGGTGCGGGACGCCTCGAAGGTGGTGGCGGACAAGGTCGGCGCGACCGCGCAGGACTGGGACCCCGCCGACGCGCAGCAGTACTGGAGCGTCATGGTCGAGGCGTTCCTGCTCGACCAGGTGGCGACCAGCGCGAAGGCCCGCGCCGAACTCGGCTGGACCCCGTCGCGCCCGCCCCTGCTGGAGGAACTCGCGACCAGCTGACCGCTACCCGCGACGACACGCTCCGGGGCAGCACCACTGCCCTGGAGCCCTTCCTGTTCGGGCCGGTCGGGGGCGCAGGACCACTGGTTTTCGGCGAGTGGGGCCAGGCGGCGTAGCTGTAGCGCGTCGAGGACGACGTTGGTGCCACCCTTTCTAAGCCACACCGCCGTGGTGGCCGACGGACTCACGGGAGGCTGCTGCTTGTGTGGCGGCGCCGTCACCCTCGAACAATCCTGCCGAAGCTGTCCGCAGCGGGTGATCGGCGGGCAGCACCCGGGTGAGCATCGCCGAGAACTCGGTTCGTCCCCGCAGGAGGACTGGCAGTACTGCCGGTGGAGGCACTTCGTCGGGGTAGGGGCTGTCCGCGACGACATCTCGTAGGCCGAACGGGTTGTTCAGCCACTGCGCGAGAGCCGTCAGGTCCCTTGCCTTGCGGTCGTCGATCGGCAGGTCAGCCACGTTGTGCTGGTACTCGGTCGGGTCTTCGCCCAGCGCTTGGAGGAGTCCGGCGCGCCGGAGCAGGCATGGATAGCAGTAGCCGCAGTTGAAGTCCGCCTTCATCTTGGTGCGCCTCGGGTTCCCGCAACTGATCGTGCGGCCCAGTGCGGCAGCGGTGAGCCCGGACTCCAGAGCCAGCGCGCAGACTTCGCCCTTGGTGCGGTCGAGCAGCGGATTGGTGACCCTGACGGTGCCGCCGACGCCGCGGATGACCTGGTTCAGGAGCGCGATCGTGTTCGGATGCGCGGATCGCGTCGAGAGCGCACCAAGACGGCCGGGGGTCAGTGGTGGGTTGACGGCGAGCTGCCCGTTCTCGGGGAGCGACACGCGCTCGAGTCGATGGCTCGCCGCGGAACACACAGCAGCGGCGAGGTAGAGGAAGCCACGAGATCTGCTGCTCGGTTCGAGGTCCTCCCCTGGTTCACTCTGGACTGTCTGGGCCAGTTGCTGTGAGGTGACCGGGCGCCGGCTGATCTGTTCCACGTACCGACGGATCTCTTGCTGACGGCTCTGCAGGCCGTCGTCGAAGGAGATGAGGAGCAGAGGCGTCGTCGCGTTCCTGACGGCGTGTGCGGCGTACGCGGTCGAGTCGAGACCGCCCGAGAACAAGGCAACCTCACCGACCGGCTCGTCGTCGAGCAGCGTTTGGGCAGTGGCACCAGGATGAACCTCGACGGACCAGTGGTCGCCGGTCAGCTGTGCCAGCACGGTGTTGAGGGTCTCGAGTACCGAGGGAGTCCAGGTTTCCGGCTCGTTGAGCTGCACGGAGAGGCGGATCACCCTGGTCCACCTGTCGGCTGTCTCGCTGCGGAGGAACCGCTTGTCCACGAGGAAGACGGCCCGCGCGATGCGGAGCAGATCACTCGACCACAGGGGCGCGGTGCTGACGAGCCGCGTGAGGAGATCGACGCGCGTCTCCCGTTCCCGGAAGTCGCGTTCGGATATGGCGATCCAGTCCGCGCCGCGGTGTCGTGGCCCGTAGGAGGTGAACTCGTAGCACCGCTCTTTCATGACATCTCCTCGGTTGGGATACCGAGTGCTCGGTCGACGTTGTCTCGCAGGACGTCCGATGCGAACTCGTCGATCCGGCGGGTGTCGTGTTTCGTCTCGGCCTGCTCACACGGGTCGGGGATCAGCGCGGCGACCTGCTCGCCGACAAGTTCCGCTATGCGTCCCGCCGGATCGGCCAGGAGGAGGCCGGGGACGGCGAGCACGACCTGTTCGGCGATGACCGCTTTGGCGAACTCGGCGACGACATCCGCGAGGAAATACCTGTAGACCAGGCAGAACAGCTCCATCGTGAGCCCGCGCGACTCCGCTGTCTGCTCTGATCTGGTCGGGCTCCCGGGATCGCTGATCAGGCGTTCAGCGGCAGTTGTCGCGGCACGCCGGACCACGGCGGTGGCGATCCTGTTGTCATCTCCCGCGACCCTGTCGACGAAGACCGTCATGAACCAGTCAGATGGTGATGCCTGCCAGCTCGGTGGTGGTGGGCCGAAGGCGTTCGCGTCGTCGATCAGCGCCGAAAGCGTGTCGACCAACCGTGCGCCGCCCGTCAGGGCGGCATCTCGGATTCCGAAGGCCTCGGGATGGGACATCAGCTCCTGCTGGAGCGCGGCTCGAAACCGGTGTGCTCGCGGTTCCGCCAGTTGCGCGGGCAGCCGGTCCGACCCCGGATCTCGGGGAGACGGGATGTCTTCGGGGGTGGTGGCCCGCCGTTCCTCGAAGGCCGCGAGGCTTCCCGCCAACCTGCCAAGACTCTTCCGCAAGGCGTTCCAGGTGGCCCCGCGCGGTCCGCGCCAGTTCGTCGAGGTACCCATCTCCCCTCCCTACCCTTCACTGTAGGCACAGGGAGTGATGGTTCAAGCACAGTGCGAAACAAGACCGGAATGGCCCTAACCCTGTCACCGTGCGTCAAGCAGGCCACACAACGCGCCCCGCTGACGGCTACCAGCGTCAGGTGCGAGTGGGATCGACCGTCAGCGATTCCGGGACGGTGGGTCGAGGGCGGCGAGCTCGATTGTCATCGCGACGCGTTTGCCGCCGTCGTGGAGGTCGAGGGTGGTGAGTTCGCTCATCCGCCGGATGCGGTAGCGGATGGTGTTCTCGTGGACGCCGAGCAGCTGGCCAGCCTCGGCGGGGTCTCCTTGGGCTTGCAACCAGGCTCGCAGGGTGGGGATGTACTGGGTGCCGTTCTCGCCGTCGTGCCGACGCAGCACCGCGATCGGGCCTCGTGCTGGAGCGCGTCCTGATCGTGCGGCGCTGCGGAGGCGCTGGAGCAGGATGTGGTTCCAGGACTCCTCGTAGGCCGGTGGCCCGCTGTCCGCGGCGCGGGTCTCGTGCAGTGCCAGGCACTCGTCGGCTTCCTGTCGCGCCGCGGGAAGATCCTCCGCCGGCGCCGGAGCGCTGATGCCGGCCGCGAGTCCGAGTTGTGCCGGCAGTGCGGCGCGCAGCGAGGAGATCCAGGAGCGCGCGGCGACGACCTCCTCGTCGGGCGGTCATCGACACCTCTTTGAAACGTTTCACCCTGGACAAACCGCGAGGAAGACCGAAGGTCGAGACGGTCTCGCCGCGTCACGATCATGTGAGGTCAGTCAACCGCACCGCCGGCTCAAGGTGGGCCGTGGCGGTGTGGGGGCGCGAGACTACTGTCCCGCCTCGCCCTCGTCGGGCGGCGGATCGCAGAAACCGTCGGGAAAACTGTCCAGGTACTCCTGGAGCGGTCCGAGCCCGACCGATGCCCGCCGCTGGTCGACGTTCTCCGGATCGATGAGCGGCGCCGGTCCCAGCTCGTCGTCGATGCAGGTGACCTGGGTGCCGTAAACCTGTGGGCGACCGTGGTTCACGGCAACCCGGTCGGTGAGGTACGCCAGCTCGATCCGGTCGGCCTGCCCGACCCGGGCCGCCGCCCTCATCAGCGTCAGCGCTCGTTGCTGGAAACCGGGATCGTGGTCGGAGTGCTGCGCGATCACCCATGCCGCGGTGGCCCCGTTCCTGCCGACCAGTCGGAAGGTGGGCCAGCCGTACCTCGCGATGATCTCGCGCAGCCGGTCGGTGCGCTCCGGGCCGTCCCACGGGCCGGTGTAGTCCTCGGACTGCTCGTACTGGTCCTCCGCCATCATCTCCAGCAGTTCCGCACGCAGCGCCGGATCGCAGACCCGCTCGGCCTGTGCCTCACCGCCGGACAAGCCGGAGAAGGTCAGGAGTATGGACACCACCAGGGCGATCACAGTCCGGACCACTCACGCAGTATGGGCGCGCCGACGGGGGCACGCCACCGCCGGATGGCGGCGGCCAGCGTCGTTGTTGAGGCCCGGCGCCGTTCTGGGTGGCGCGCACCGGGCGACAGCGCGGGCCCCCGACCAACCTCACGACGGGGAGGCCTGCGACCGCGGTTACCGGCGGAGAGACTTGCGCCGGACCGCGCCGATCGCCGCCGTCCCTACGAACAGGACGACTCCGATGAGACCGAGCCACAGCAGTCCTTCGATGGCGAACCCGACCACCGACAGGATGAGCCAGGCGGCGAGAAGGACGATGACGAAAATGAGCATATCTGGGTGAGTTCAACCGGTGGATGCAACACCTGGCTGTTGGAGTGAGCGTAGTTGCTCTTCGAAAACTTCGGCGGGTGTCTTCCAGCGGAGGATCTTGCGTGGTCGGTTGTTGATCGCCAGTGCGACGGCTTCGAGGTCTTCGGCGGACCAGCGGGAGAGGTCGGTGCCCTTGGGGAAGTACTGGCGTAGCAGCCCGTTGGTGTTCTCGTTCGTCGGTCGTTGCCAGGGCGTGTGCGGGTCGGCGAAGTACACCTTGGTCCCGGTATCGAGCGCGAACTGGGCGTGTCCGGAGAGTTCCTTGCCGCGGTCCCAGGTGAGCGTCTTTCGTAGCTGCTCGGGCAGTTGCGTCATCGACACCGTGAGCGCGGCGTTCATCGCGACGGCGCCGTAGCCGCCGAGCGAGGGGCCGTTCTTCACCGGCGGCCTCTCGCCCCAACCCTCCAGGCGTGGCAGGTGCACCAGGAGTGTGGAACGGCTCGCGCGCTCGACGAGCGTGCCGATCGCGGACCGTCCGGTGCCGATGATCAGGTCACCTTCCCAGTGCCCGGGCACGGCACGATCCGCGGCCTCGGCCGGGCGCTCAGAGAGGACCACGTCGGCGGTGACGTGCCCTTGAGGCTTGTTTCGCGCCCTGGCTCGCGGCTCGCGCAGCGCGCGTCCGGTGCGCAAGCACGCGACGAGTTCACGCTTGAGGGCACCGCGTCCCTGAATGAACAACGCCTGGTAGATCGCGTCGTGGCTGATCCGCATGGACTCATCATCGGGGAAGTCGAGCCGGATGCGGTGGCTGATCTGTTGCGGGCTCCAGGCGGTCGCCCAATGCCGATCTGCTCGGTGGGGCTTCATCTTGCGCCCTTTCCACTCGGCTGCGCCCGGCCCTGCTACGACCGTGCCGTCAGCGCCTCGCAGAGTGCCGTCCAGACGCTCCTGGACGTACTCGCGCAGCCGGTCGTTGGTGACGAGCTTGGCGACCTTCGGGCGTTTGGCGGCCTGCTGGGCCTTCCACTGAGCGACCGTCGCGCGGTAGTCCTGCCGCCCGCTGCGCGTGGCAGCGTTACGGCGCAGTTCACGGGAGATCGTACTCGGGTCTCGCTGCAAAGAGCGGGCGATCTGGCGCACCCCGGCGCCCTTCGCACGCAGGATCGCGATCTCCTCGCGCTCCTCGAATGTCAGGTAGCGGCCCGCAGGCTCAGCCAACGAGATCGGCGGCATGCCGCCAGCGTGACGAAACCAGCGGGTACCCACCGGCCACGACACGCCGACCGCCAACGATGCCTCCACCGTCGTGACCCCCGTGGCGATCAGCCGCCAGAACTGGCGTTGCACTACCCGTGACGGGTCCGGCCGGCCAGGTGAGCGCATCGCCGGCCGAAGTGCCCGATCAGCACGCCACTGCCGACGCAAGCCCTCGGGAACATCACTGGTCTTCTTGCTCCAGTCCGCCGTCACCACGCCGCACACCTCCGAGATCAGGGTGTTGCGACGACCAGTTGAATCCACCCTGTCTCCGATGGTCGGAATCGATGTGTCACGCCCAAGCTCGGTGGCGCTTCGAGGGTCTGTCGCGGCTTGGTGGTCTTCCCTATGGAGCTGCCGGCATCGCCTTCCCAGCGGTGGGCTGGCACGGCGCCGGTCACCTGGGGCGGCTCGGGGTGCTCGGATTCGCGGCACCACCTCGGATCGGGCTCCACTGCCGGTGAGGATGTCCTCGACCGTGGCGACGCAGTCCTGGTGGGTGAGGACCATGTCGGTGCTCCTACAGGCCCGCGCTCATGCGTTTCCGGTAGCGGTCTTCACTTTGCTCGCGAGACGTTCGGCCTTGGGCCAGCGAACCTTCGACACCCAGCCGAGCTTCTCGAACACCCAGATGAGGCGTGCCGAGATGTCGATCTGGCCCCGGCGGACACCGTGGCGGGCGCAGGTCGGGTCGGCGTGGTGGGAGTTGTGCCACGACTCGCCCATCGAGGCGATGGCCAGCGGCCAGAAGTTCGCCGACTTGTCCCGTGCCTCGAACGGGCGGTCGCCGATCATGTGGCAGATGGAGTTGACCGACCAGGTCACGTGGTGGAGCAGGGCGACCCGGACCAGACTGGCCCAGAAGAACGCGGTGGCCGCACCCCACCAGGACATCGTGATCAGCCCGCCGAGCACCGCCGGCGCCAACAAGGTGACCACGGTCAGCACCGGGAAAAGCCGATCGACGCGCTGGATGTCCCGGTCGGCGAGCAGGTCCGGGGCGAACCGCTTGGCGTTGGTCTTCTCGCGTTCGAACATCCAGCCCATGTGCGCGTGCCAGAACCCCTTGGCCAGGGCGAGCGGACCGGTGCCGAACAGCCACGGCGAGTGCGGGTCGCCCTCCTTGTCGGCGTAGGCGTGGTGGCGGCGGTGGTCGGCCACCCAGTCCACGACCGGTCCCTGCATCGCCATGCTGCCCACCACGGCGAGCGCGACCCGCAGACCACGCTTGGCCTTGAAGGCCCCGTGGGTGAAGTACCGGTGAAAACCGACCGTGACCCCGAGACAGGTGAGGGTGTAGAAGAACGCGGCGAGGCCGATGTCGACCCAGCCGAGCCCCCAACCCCACGCGAACGGCACGGCCGCGACCAACGCGAGCAGGGGCACGATCGCGAACAGTCTGACCAGATTAAGCTGCGTGCGGGACTTCTCTCCCGCCAACATCGGTTCCGGACCGACACGACGACCCTGAGCGGGCCGTTCGAGCATGTTTGTCATAGTCGTCACCTTCCGGTGATCGTGTAGAGGCGCCACCGGTCTGGGGCGACCGCAGCAAGGATTGACAGCCAATTGCGGCTCAAACTCCGGGCACCTCGTTCGTCCATCGCCGGTGACCTGTCACGTTGCGTGACTTCGAAAGGCAGGCCTGACGCGATTTCCCGGCGGAAGCGGGTTCCCGGCCGAACAACGGTCGAGATGAGCGAGCAGCTTGCGGCCAGTCCCCATCGACCGGACAGACAGTGCCCATGCCCGGCGGTCGCCGCGCATGCCCACGGCGGTCAGTGGGTGAGGTTGGGCGGGTGGGTTCCTTCAGCGGCAGCTCGGTCGAGATCGGCCATGCGCAAG
>NZ_MSIE01000047.1 GCF_001921205.1 Actinophytocola xanthii
ATCATGCACCATCACTCAGAAGAGCCATACGAGACACTGTCTTAGCCGTAGCGAGTTCACCAATGGTAGTGAACACTGGCGCCGGGGCGTCCGAGCCAACGCCCCGGCCGACGAGGACACCCTCGCCACCCTGGTGCTGCACATGAACCGAGAGATCATCACCACGGCGCCCAGATCGAACTGCTCCGCGACCTGTACCGAACCGGCCGTCGCGCCCACGCTGCGGCAACCCCGTGACACGCCGCGACCCGTCCTGCGATGACCGCTACCGACTGCGCCGCTGACGAAGAGGCGCGTCGACGGAGGGCCGAAGCCGCCGCGTGAGCCGGTAAAGTCCGCGCGGGGGAGGTTTCTCGTCCGCGGCAGGCGTGTAGTGGAGGGCCTCGATGTGCTCCCAGTGCAGGAGCGACATCAGTTGGGCGTTGGTCTCCCGCTCCTCGTGCGTGTCCCGAGGCCGGCGAAGGCCGAGCCGTTCGTATAGCGTGAAGCGATCGACGTCGATGACCGTCGCGACGGCGGTGCCGTACTCGTCCGCCGCGGCGATCGCGGCGCGATAGGCCAGATAGGCGAGACCGTAGGGCACCAGGGCGATCAGCAACCACCAGCCGTCGGTCGCCAGCGCGGCGACCGTGAGCACGGTTGCCAGGAGCGAGACGAAACAGAGCCGGACGGTCGTGTCCAGGAGTTGCCGGGTGTCCCGGACGTACGCCACGTGCGCTTCCGGCACGACCAGGAGGAAGTGTGGGGCAGTGGTCATCGCGTCCAGCCCGTACTGGCTGCCGGCCCGGTCCTCGTAGCGCCGCAGTGTGTTGCCCAGTCGGGTCGGCAGGATGCGGCGGCCGTCCGGGAAGCGTTCCGCCCGATGTCGCAACGCGTCTCTGGCGATCACGAGCGGGATGACGTGGTTCGCGTCGCGCTCGTCGAGAAATCGGTCGCGCTTCTCCTCCAGAACGTCGTCGTCCAGGTCATCGGAATACGTCCGGTGGCCCGTGAAGCTCTCCTCGATGGTCTTGTCCAATGCGTCGAGGCGGTCCCTGATGCGTTGCGCCCGGCCGCGGTGGCGCGCGACGCCCAGCCGCATGGCACCGAGCGCGACGGCAGAGGTGCCCCAGTAACCCTCTAGCAGTTGCACAGTCGCGAACTGCAGGGGATGCAGGAACAGTGCGAGGACGAACGTGCTCAGCAGCAGCCAGGCGGCCTGCGGGATCGACCAGTCAGCGAGCCGGACGCCGAGTGCCGCCAGGTTCGGCTCCGCTCGCCAGGCGTCGCTCTTGACCAGCAGATAGGTCCAGAGCACCAGGAAGAGCGTCGGGACCATCGTGACGATGCTGAAGTACCTGCCTACCCGGCCGCCTGCGGTCAGTGCGGCGTCCGCCATCGATGGCGCTGCCATTCACCGGTTCTTCTTCGGGGTTCGCGGTGGTAGCCGGTCGACGAGGAGGTCACAGGAACTGCAGTGGTACTGACCGTTGGCGAGCTTCCGGAGCCGGCCGTCGCAGTTCCTCGTCGTGCACGGCGCGGACTGCCGATTCGGCCTGCGGCCGGGCATGCGGGGACTGCCTCCGGTGTAGCTGAGTCGTGGTACCAAGGTCACGGCGAGCAGCGCCAGCACTGGACCGGCCGAGCGAGAGCGCACCCCAGTCACCTCCCACTTCGGTGAACTCCAACATGGTAGGACTGTCGATCGTTCACGTCGATGGGATGGCTGATGGGGCGGCTGGTGAGATGGGTGGTTGCGTGGCTCCGGTCGTGGGGCAGGCGTGCGTCGGCGGCCTTGCTGTGGCGGCCGTGGCTGTCGCCCGTGGCCGGGGTAGTCCTGCTCGCTGTGGCCGGTCAGCTCGGGGTGGGGTGGCTCATCGGTGCCTGTGTTGCCGTCGGTCTTGTCGGTGGCGGTGCGTTGGTCGGGCTGGCCGGGCTGGGCAGGTCGGCGCGAGATGTCAGTCCGAGTGGTCGGTGAGGGTGTTTTCTGTCCAGATAGCGTGTGTGTGGTTGCCTCACACGCCCGCTTCTGGCTGCCCACCAGACTTGACTGACAGTGACCACGCCGCCGCGGCAGCGGCTGTTCGAGCAGCCCACACAGCTGCGTCACGAGCAGCATGGACAGCTGGATCATCGGCAGACTAGGTCGAGGCCTATTGTCCGAGGACGGGGCCACATCGCTGGCCAGCGTGGGTGTACAGCGCAAGCCGACGCAGAAAGGGGTGTTGCTAGGGACTTAAAACCCCCACGTGTCCGAGGAGGATTCTGCACACTATTCACCCCTCGTGTGCTCAATCTGTGAGTTCAGTACCGAACGACAGATCGCGGAGTGGGAGAGCCCGGCCCGCCAGCAGCTGGGCATCGTTGGCTGCTCCACCAAATGACAATCACCAGGTTCGATTCCACCGAAGTCAGGAGGTTAATCCCGCGGCGCGACGCCAGACGAGCATGCGCACGCGACGAAGCTCCATAACTTCGCCCCGGAGCCGAGAACGGCGCAGACCTCAACATCCGGTCCTGGTCCTGGGGCGCTTTGTGCGCATCGTCTGTCGATGGCAAGATTCCCGTCGTTGTGTGGCCGGTGAGGGGAGCAGCGGTGTCAAAGGGCGAGATGGATCGACTGGTCGGCGAATTGTTCTGTGGGCCAGCGGCTCCCTATGGTAGATACGCGGTGCCCGGTGGTGCCGCGGTCGACGGCGTAGAACTGATTCGCGACACCCTGTTCCGGTACGACCTGATGGACTCGACGACCAAGCCGGTCACGCTGCAGACATACTGGGACGTCTCGGAACTGGGTGGTCGGCTGTGGGACCAGGAGGTGCGTATCCTTCTTCGCGCCGCCTCGACCCGGCACCCAGCGTTGCCGGCGGTCGTCAAAGGCGGGTTCGTGGAGGGCGTGGGTGGCCGTCCCGGATTCGCGTTCGTCCTCACCGAGGGCTTCAACGAGCGCCTCGTGGACGCTTCGAACGTCATTCCGTTCATGCACGAGCATCCCGCCGAAGCGGTTCACCAACTATCACTCCTCGCCGACGCGCTGAGCGTTCTGCACGGCATGGGGGTCGTGCACCGAAATCTCTGGCCGGGCACCATCGATGTCGACACGTCACAGGCGGGTGAGCTGCCACGGCTGCGCCTTTCCCGGTTCGAGATGAGCCGGCTGGTGTCCGATCTGCTGCGCTCACCCACCATCGACGCCGACCGTGGAGCACAGGCGCGCCAACTGTTTCTTGACCAGGGTGCGCGGGCGGCCCGGTACGTGCCACCGGAGCGGCTGGCCTTCCTTTACCCCGACGAGGAAGGAGCGCCCATCGAAGACGAACGATCCGATGTATTCAGTCTGGGCATGCTTGTGTCCGAGTGGTTTCTCGGATCACTGCCCGAGCTGCCGGACGACGTCGACCGGCCGAACGAACGGCGAGCCTGGTTGACACAGATGCAGGAGGAACGTCGACAGCGGATCCGAATCGACACGACCCTGCCGTCTCACCTGACCGAGCTGCTGCATGAGATGACGGAGCCCGCGTGCCGCCACCGTCCGCGCGCCGCGGAGGTCGTGTCCCGGATCAGCAAGCACTACGAGGCGATGACCGAGCTGTGGTCCACGAGCGTCGAACTTCCCTACCTGGTAGCTTTCCAGCCCTCGGAGTTTCTCGACACGGCACTGCGATGGGGATGGATCAGTGCGGATCCGACGACCTCTGAGGGGCGCGAGCAGCTGGCCGACTTCATCGAGCGGGATCTGCGGCGCGCGAAGTTGGTCCACTCCGAGGACGGGGCCGAGAGCGCCATCCGCTACAGCGGGGACAGCAAGTCGAAAAGCGAGGCACGGCAGGTGCTGCTCGGTGAGCGAGTCCTATGGTACTGCCGCCCGTGGCGGGAGCAGTCCGCCTACGGCGGACAAGGCGCGGCAGTGGACGAGGTCCTCCTGATCAGGTATGTCGTCGGCCTCGAGTCCGAGCGAGGACGGACCTCGATGAGGGCGTTGCGCCGCGGGGGCCGCGAACGGCCGGTGCCCGCCGTCGAGGCGGTGCCGACCGACATGGCCCGCGCGGAGTTCACGGCACGGCGGAAGGGCAGGCCAGCCTGGTCGTCGTTGATCCAGGCGGTCGGGTCCAGCACGGTCGTGAGCGGCGAGGTGCGGCATCAGGAGCAGGCCTTCGACTGGCTGGTCGAGTTTCAGTGGGTCGAGCTGCGGGCGCGGCAGTACGCCTACGAACTCCTCGACGTCGACGGTGAGCGCGCCGTGGTGCGGTTCGATCAGGACCGCGACTCCGCACGCGGCTACCGGTCCGCGTTGGCGACGCTGTACGCCGAGAGCGAGTCGCGCCGACCGCTGTTCGCGGACTTCTTCGCGGGACTCACCGAAGACGACGAGGACGAACAGGGCATCGATGTACGCGGTGACGACAACGGTGAGCCCAGCCGTCCGGAGGGGTTGCGTGCGTACTACCACGACCGGAAGAGCGGCGACGCGATCACGGTGCGGGTGCCGGGCGGCGCCAACCGGCTGCCCGCTCAGGGGTGGCTCTGCCCGGCTTCGGACCGGGGCAGCCAGCGGGTGCTGATGCGACAGGAGGCCGCCCGCCAGGAGCTCCTGGACAACCGGGTGCTGGCGAGCCAGCTGCGCAAGCCGCTGACCATCGAAGGGCGACGCGAGCCGTGGGCGAAGGCGCCAGGGGACCTCATGGGGGACGGGCGTGCGGCTGTCGTTGACATGCTGGCGATACAGCCGTTCTTCGCTCTGCAGGGCCCACCGGGAACCGGCAAGACGACCGTCGCCGCACACGCGATCGCGGCCTACCTTCGGCGCGAGACCGGCCGAGTGCTCGTGTCGGCACAGTCCAACTTCGCGCTCGACAACCTCGCTCGGTCAGTACTCCGGGAGACCAACGCCGTGGACGGGAACGGCCGGCCTCGCGACAACTCCGAGGTCATCGCGCTGCGTGTGTCATCGGCCGCCGGGGCCGACCGGGTGGACACCGCGCTGCGCCCGTTCGGGCTCGTCGAGCTCACCGGGCGACGAGCCGACGCTTTGCGACGGCATGCCGACGCCGAACTGGTCGGCCGGCGCGACCCGAGGGCACGGGAGGTTCTCGGCCACTGGCGGCGGGTCGTCGACTCGTGCGAACCCGAACTCGCCGACCGGCTGCGGCGCGGCGCCAACGTCGTGTTCGCCACCTGTGCGGCCGCCACCCCCGAGGCGGTGGCCCGTGCCGGTTCGTCGGCCACCTACGACTGGGTCGTCATCGAGGAGGCGGCCAAAGCCTGGCCCACCGAACTGGCCATCCCACTGGTCCGCGGCCTGCGGTGGACCCTGATCGGCGACCACCACCAGCTTCCCGCACACCGCAGGCGCGAGGTGGAGGACTTCCTCACCGAGAGCGCACGGCACGATAACACCGAACTCGCACTGGACGACCAGGTGCTCGACTCGTACAAGAAGTTCTTCGACCTGTTCGGTGCGTTGTTCGACGACACCGTGGATCACAACGACACCAGCGCGCACCGGGCGACTCGGACGTTGAGCACGCAGTTCCGGATGCGGGAACCGATCTGCGAGGTCGTCAGCCGGGTCTTCTACCCGGCTGACGAGAACGAGGACCAGCCGCTCGGGCCTGGTCTGCTCACCACCGGGCGGGCGGAGACACCAGCGTGGCCGACCGCGCCGGACTGGTTGCACGACCACGCGCTTGTCTGGCTGGACACCAGTGAGCTGCAGAAGGAGGGCGACGAGCCGTACTGGCAGAACCAGACCGAGGCGGAGCTCGTGAAGTCGCTGGTGTCGAAGCTGCGCCCGAGACCGTCATCGCTGCCCAGCGCGAGCGATCGGCAGCCGCTCGCCGTGCTGACGCCCTACCGGCAGCAGGCCAGACTGCTGACGGAGGACCGGGACGTGGAGCCGTACGTGTCGACATTGCACGCGTTCCAGGGCCGACAGGCCGATGTCGTGATCGTGTCGATGGTCCGTGACACCGTCCGGGGCGACGCGGACAAGCCGTGGCTCAGCATCGGCCACCTCACCCAGGCGCAGCTGGTCAATGTGATGCTCTCCCGGGCGAGGGACCTCCTGGTGATCGTCGGTGACCTGCCGCACCTGGTGAACAGCGGGTCGCCGACCTGGCGGCGGCTCGGTCTCGCTTTCGAGGAGTTCGGCGTCGTGATCCCAGCGAGCCGGATGAGCGCCGGATGAGCGAGCCCACGACGGTCTACGTGCCCTGCGACGTCATTCCCGTCCGAGCCGAGTTCTCATACGGATCTGGGCTCTCGCCGATGGAGGAGTCGACCCTGCGCGCGGTGGTCGCGGGGTTCGACGCCGTGGCCGAGCTGAGCTCCCTGCTCGGCCTCGGTGAACGACTGACCCTCGACCTCATTTCCGACCTGTGGCACCGCGGATATCTGCTGCTGGACTTCTCCCGCGGCACCCTGCAGCCGAGCGCGCAGGTGCGACAGGCCGTGCTGGCCGACGACCTGTCCGAGCTCCACGGTGCCGAGCGCGTCGACGAGCAGCGGATGATCATGGTCGAAAAGCTCACCGGCCATGTGCTGTCCGTTCGCCGTGGTCGCAAACACGTGCGCGACAACAGGTTCGTCGTTCCGATCGACGTAAACGGCGGCTGGGCGGAACAGGTCACCGGCGCCCAGCTCGCCGCCGTGCTCGACGAGGAGGAGTCGCAAACCACGACGGACCTGTCCGCGCCACCGACTCGTCAGCGGCAGGTGGTGTCGGTGCACCGCCTCCCGGTCGGGGTCCAGACGGCCATTGAGCAACGCTGGCTGCCGGTGGAGATCCGCGTCGGGGTCGACCCTGACACGGAGGGAATCCTAGTGTCCGTGAGCGGCACCACCCTCCCTGCGGACCGACGCACCGAGGCGGGCCGGCGCATTACCCGGCTGCTGGAGGAGTACTCGGACTCTACGTTCGCGCGGTACCTGCGAGGGCGGGCAACCAGGCGGTACGAGGATCCGCGGTCGCTTGAGGTGCAGCTCGAGCGCCTGGAGAAGCGCGCGGCCAGGGCCGTGACCGCACCCGCCGGCACGCGCACCGCCTACCACCGGGAGCTGTCGAGCGAAGCACGGCAGGTGTACGGACTCCTCCAGCAACGGGTCCGCTCGGAGGTCGACGCTCGTCTGGTCGGTGGGCGTGACGAGCAGCTGGCGGCGGTACTCGCGCTCATCGAGAGCGCCCGCCAGCAAATCGTCCTGGTCAGTCCGCAGATCCAGCGCGACGGCCTGTTGCCGCTGATCGAACCGCTGCGCGCGGCACTGAAGGACGGCCGGCAGGTAGCCATTGTGTGGGGCTCCCGCCGCGACGACCAGCTCGACAGCTGGGTACGGACGGCGTTGATGGACCTGCGGGGCGCCGCCGGACGCGACGCCACGAACCTGCGCATGGTGTGGACACCCCGGCCGGCACGGATGAACGCCCGCCTGGCCATCGCGGACGATCGTCGAGCGATCATCACCGGCGCGCCGCTACTCGACCCGCAGCGGGACCGGCGCCAGTTGGGTGTCGAGCTCACCGCACCCGACGGCGGTATGGCGTGCGAACCGATCGAGTCACTGCTGCGCTGGGTCGCCCGCGCCATGCCCGAGTATCGCCTCGGCCAGGCGCTGTACGTGCGCCACAGCGAGTTCACACAGCAGGCCGACGACAGCGGCGCGGCCGAGCTTGTCTCGTTCCCCGACCCACCCCTCGACCGGCAGGGCGACGAGGTGGCCGACAGTGCCGTCCTGGCGTGGGGGGAGGCGTGGGTCGGTGTCGCGGCGTCGTTCCGCGAACGCCTGGCAGCCCGGCACCGTGTCTGGGCCGAGATCCTGGAAGACGGCGCCCATCGGGAGGCGCTGTCGCGGCTGCTGCGCGAGCCCCGGCAGCGGATCACCGTCAGCTCGGTCCGGGTCAGCGCACAGGTGATCACGCCGCGGTTCGTCGCGACGCTGCGCAACCAGGCCGAGGCCGGCGCCCGGATCAGCCTGACGCACCGGCGCTCCGCCGAGAACGATCCGGCCGGGCCACTGCACGAGTTGAGCCGGGCTTTCCCCAACCGCGTGCGGATCGAGCGGATCTCGACGTCGGCCCCCGTCATGGCTGGCGACGACGAGACCGTGGTCACCAGCTTCGACCTGCTGTCGCTGGGCGCGAGCTCCACCGTTCGGTCGCGGTACCCATTCGGCTCGGAGCTCGGCGTCCGGATCGTCGGGGCCGAACTCGCCGCCCTCGTTCATCAGATCATCGCGAACAGCGCGGGCACGCCGGCCGACGACGGGCCGGGGGAGGGCGACCCGGCCGAAACCGGTCCGTCGCGCCACGTTCCGGCATCCGGCGCCCAACGGCTGCTCAACGACTTCGCCGCGGCGGACGGCCCGGACCAGGCGCGGCGGGTCAGGGACGCGGTGGCCGGGTCTGCCGATCCGATCGCACTCCTCGACGAGCTCGAGCACGTCCGGCCGGGCCGGACGGTGCTCCGACTCGCCGCGGCGGCCCTGGTCTGCCGGCACGATCTGCGGGAGCTGGCGGCGACGCAGCGATGGCTCCAGTGGCTGGTGTTGGACCAGTGGCGAGCCGGACTGTTCCCGGCCGCAGCGGTGCTGCGCCAGGTGCTGCCGGACACGGGGTGGTCGCCGCGGCCCGTCCTGGCGACGATGGCTGCGGCGCACCGCACCCGGTGGAGCCCGCACGCCGTGTACGCGGCGGTCGTCGATGGTCTGCAGGACAAGGAGAAGTCGGCCATCGTGGCCGTTGGGGTGACAGATCTGCTGCTCGGGACCGACGACATGGACCAGTTGGCGGTCGGCAAGCTCAACGACGCGCTCGAACTGCTCGAGGGGGTGCAGTCGCCGTGGGACGGTTTGGCGGCGGCCGCGTCGCGGTACTGGGACACCTACCACAAGCCGGTCCCGTTGCGCCACATCCTCGAGGCCGACGACAATTCACGGCTCGACGACGAGCTCGCCGCAGCCTGGCAGCAGCTCACGACGGCACTGCTGCACGCGGCACGCACGACGTTCGACTTCGACAACGGCCAGAAGATCCACGGCCGCCTCTTCCATCCGGACGGAGTCTTCGGCGGGATGGGCGCCATCGCCGAGGCGCACGACGGTGCCGCGCTGCGCTCGTGGCTCGATGTGCACGGCGGACGGGGCGCGAGCGGGCTGATCGACCAGGCGACCCGTGAGGCGCTGCCTCGCGGCGGCAGCCTGCACAGTCGGCGGCGGCGCAGCTACGAACAGCGGCTGGCCGCCGTCCTGACGGCCGCTCGGCTCGTTCGGGAGCTGAGCGCGGCGCAGACCAACGCACCCGACTCGAACTGGGTCGACGACGCGCGGCCGGTCGCGCGGGAGCTGGCCGGCCTGTGGCCATCGCTCGTGTCGGCGACTGACGAGACCGAGGAACCGGAGCGGTACCTGATCCGGAGCGCGCTGAAGACATTGGAGCCCGTGGCCCGTTGGGGGGAGCCGTGACCGACTTCATCCACGAGATCTTCGCGGAATGGCGAGATCGTTGGAGGTACCCGTCCGCAGTCGCTCTGCTGGCGGATCCGTCGCGCACGCCGTCGAACGCCGAGCTGGCGGATGCCGTCGCCATCGATCTCGGCGCGCCACCCGCCACCAGGAACGACTCCGTGCGGGTGTTGATCGATGCCGGTGAGTTCGGGGCAGTGTCCGCTATCGTGCCGGCCGGGGAACTGACTGACGAGCTGCGCGCCCGGCTCGACGAGGCTCGCACCACGGCGCTTCGCGAGCTGGACCGCCGCCACGACGAGTTGCTGGCGCGCGGCAGGCGAGCGAGACACGCGAGGCTCGTGGAACGGTCGAGGCTGACGCTCGAGGCCGAACTCCATCCCGCTCGCGTTGCCAGGGAGCTCGACGAGTGGGAGGAGGGGATCGAGCAGGCGGAGCAAGAGCTCGCCGAGGAGCTCGAGCGCCAGCTCGTCGAGCGGGGCGCGAAGACACACCCCGCCTGGGCCGAAGCCGTTCGAGCGTGCCTGGCCGTGCGTGAGTTCCCGACGGCCGCCGGAATGATCGACGTTGGACCGGACGCAGAGGCGTTCGGCGGGCCCATTGGGGTGCCACCTGGACAGGAACGCTGGCCGTGGCGAGGACGTACCGTGGCCGAGGTGCTCGCCTGGTACACGGACGGCGCCGCCGAGCCGCCGCCCGAGTTCATCGACCGTTGGCGACCGGCGGGCTCCGACACCGCGGGCTGGCAGCTGCTCCACGCCCTTGGCGCGCTGCTGGCCGGCCCGATGGACGCGGCCGTGGTCCAGTCGTTCGCGGAGGCGTTGGACACCGTGCTCGGCGTCGAAGGCACCCGGCACGCGGTCGCCGCCGATGGTGACGGGTTCCGCACCGTCCTGTACGGCGTTCACGACCGCCGGCTCGTCCGGCTCGGGGTCCCGGACTCGCTCGCGGTATGGACGAGCGCCAACGGCGGCTCACCGGGCGCGCGTGAGGCGGCGACCGCATGGCTCGACCTGACCTCGTTCCACGTCACCGCCCCGCCGCCGTCGGGAGTTGCCCGGCTGACCGCCGACGTCCTGTTCCGGCTGCTCGCGCCGACACCAGGCGGCCAGCCGATGTCTGTCGCGAGCCGGCGGATCAACCTGTTGCGCGCGGTATACCCGCAGCTGCCGATGCGGTATGTCTTTCCGGAGCACGGTGGTCGCCTGAACGAGGGCAGCAACCACGAGCTCCGCGACGACGTGGCGTGGCTGCTCGATTTGTTGGGTGTGCAGGCACGCATGGGCGTAGTGGACGCGATCTGCTACGACACCGCGGGCTACCCACCCGCCGTCAGCGCGGCGTTCGACGGTCTCCTGCCCCATGCCGTCGCTCGCCCCACCGAGCTGACCGTCGACGATCTCGCCGCATGGCGTCATGACCCCACGGTCCAAGCCGCCTTCCGCGAACGCGTACACGACGCGCTGCGGGAAGACCCCGAGATCACGGTGGTCACACTCGTCGCCGTGTGGATCTATGAAGACAACTCCGACACCTGGTTCGGGAAGGCCGAAATCGATGAATGGCTGGTCGACTTCTTCGACGATGACCAGGTAGAACCGGCACGCTCGGTTCTGTCGGATGTCGGGGTGCTGCTGGAACGTGCCGTCTCGGCCGGCCTCCTCCGGCGGAACCAGGACCGGTACTCGTTTCGCACCCCGGGGTTGGTTAGTGTTCTGAATGACGATGTCCACGGCCGAGTCGTGGAGGCACTCGACCGCGTCCGGCAACGGCATCGCCTGGTCATGACGCAGGTCGATCTGCGGCTGCGCGACGACATGTTGACCTCGACTCTGCATTCGATCAAGAACGAGCTCTTCGCACTGAGGTCTCGGCTGGGATCGCTCGCGGCCATGGCGACCAGGCCGGCGTCCGAGGAAGACGCGAGAGGGCTGCTTGCGAACATCGCCGCCCAGTTGACGGACGCCGGCACGGGCGTCGCCGTGCTCGAACAACGCTGCCAGAGCCTGTTGCGCAAGATGACGAGCGCGATACTCGACCCGGAGTCGTTCGACGTCAACGAGCTGGCGAGAGAGCTCAAGCGGTACTTCGAGTGGCAGAACCCGGGAGAGATCGCGGTGCGTGTGGACGCATCCGGCGAGCCGCTGGTCCTGTTTGCCAGAAAGATCCTGGTCCGGCTGGCTCTCGAGAACCTCATGATGAACGCCCTCCAGGCGCAAGCTTCTGTCGATGCGCCCAAGCGAGCGATCGTGTTGCACCTGCATCGGTCTGAAGGGGAGCTGCCGGGAACGGCGATCGCTTACGTCGTCATCGACATCGAGGACGCCGGACCGGGTCTGCCCCCGCGCGTCGCCAAGAGCTTCTCCGCCGGTGAGCTCGTACCCGCCCGGGAAGGCGAGGTGAGCCGGGGGATCGACTTCACGCGCGGACATGTGACCAGCAGCGGCGGGACGTTCGACTACCTCGGTCGCTCCGAGGAACTGGGCGGTGCGCACTTCCGGATCCGACTGCCACTGCACACGCCTTCGGATCCGCCGCAGGAGCCGGTGCGGCCCGAGGACTGATGATCAGTCGCGGGGACGCCCCTCACGGATTGCTCGCTCCACCGAGTCCGGCAGCGTCGGCAACGAGTTGTCCGGGCCTTTGAGGAAAACGCCGGACAGCTTGTACTGCCGCCTCGTCGCCTCGGTGTCCCCAGGCAACGGAGCTCCCGAGATCAACAGCGTCGGGATGGGAGTGTTATCGCGCAGGTACTCGAGCACCACGATGCCTTCCATGTCCGTGCTGCTCGACGTGAGATGAAGATCGACGAGTGCGACATCGAAGTCCAAGGGCTCGTCGACGACGAACTTGTGCCAGTCCGCGAGCGACCGCAGGATGACATAGTCGTAGCGTGGGGCGAGCATGCTCGCGAAGTCATCACCGATCTGGTCCTCGACGATCAACACCCGCTTTCGCCCCGGCGTCCGCCCCGACTCGCTCGCGGCGAACCACAGCCCCGCCGGGATCTCGGTGGAGGGAAAGTGGTTCAAGAAGGTCGCCAGCGCGGACAGTGAGCGCAGGTCAGGCGGTGACAGGTGGGCTAATTTCTTCAGCAGTTCGGCCCGGGCCTGATAGACCCGATACCAGTACTTCCTGGTAACGGGGTAATGCTGGCGAGGGTCACCGTCCCACAATTCCAGGAGTTCGTTCATTTTCGCCGGATCCGCGGTGTTCGGCAACGCCTTCACGCCGGCCACGAACACATCAGCGTCCACCGACCCGTCGTCGAGTTCGATGCGGTAGTACCGATTCCGCTGCGCCGGCAGCGGCACGTAGTCACGAAGCCGGCTCATCGCCTTGTGCACGGCGATGTCGGTCGGCCGCTGACCGTCGGGCCAGACCTCCGCCAGCCTGTAGACGGGCAACCTGCGGTCCGGTGCGAGCGACAGCGCGATCAGGAGATTCGCCAACAGGTCGGGGAGGGCATCGCCGTTGACCAGCACTTCGCCGAGAAGACGAACAGTGACCTCAGAGTCAGCCATGAAATTCGGCACGGAAGCACGGTACTAGCCCGAACGCGAGAGTATGACAGGAACCGTTGACATTCGCCTGACCAATTCCTGCCCGGACGCCCCCCGCCGCTCGACCGTGACACCGAGATGTCAGCGCGCAGTGTATATGGCCGGTCATTCAGAACCGGTTCACTGAGTGTCATGAGCTGGTTCCTCTCTTCTCACCCCCGCCGACGGTGCCCCAGCAGCTGCGAACACCGGCCCGCCGAGACGCAGCAGCCGGCCGAACCACCGGCAACGGTAGGACTCGACCTACGCACGCTGGTGCTGCTCCTCCTCGCCGGCGGCGCCGTCTGGCTGGCGGTCGCGCACCCCGCACTCGCGGTCGCGATGCTGTTCGGCCTGACCGTCCTGTGGTCACTGGACCGCCTTGTCCGCAGCTGACCCCCGACGCACCGCCGTCGACCGAACACACGGACGCCGAGCACCGGTGTTGTCAAAGGGGATCGCGCTTAAGGACGTCCGCGTATCCACTGCGGGTACCTAGCCGACTCGGATCTGGTGGCGGAAGACGCAGGCGAGAGCATCTGGATGCGACTTGTGGAGGCCGAAGCAAAGCTCCGCCATCACCGGCGATGGATCGGAGCACATCCCGCAAACCGACAGCCACTACCTTGCGCAACACAGCCGGTACGGTCAGTAACTCCCTGAATACTCCATATATGTGAGATCGGGGGTGTCCCAGGGACTTGAACCCCCACGTGTCCGAGGACGGAGTTGCACACTATTCACCCGCCGGGTCTTCGGCGGATGAGTTCCATCCGGCCGTACTCGGCGAGGCACGCCGACACGGGCCTTCCAGCGCACATGCGCTAAGATGTCGATCGATGAGCGCCTGAACCCCGACGGGAACGTGAAGATCGTTCATGGGGTAGTGATGTGTCCGAGGGGGGACTTGAACCCCCACGCCCTTGTCGGGCACTAGCACCTCAAGCTAGCGCGTCTGCCATTCCGCCACTCGGACCAGGTGATGGGGGATAGCGTAGCTGATCCGTTTCGGGCGGCCCAACCGGGCCTACTGGTGGTAGGAAGGCCCCGTGACCGAGCAGACGAACGCCACCACCACCTCCCTTCTCGAGGACGAGGCCGTGCAGCTCACCAGTGAGCTGATCAGGATCGACACCACCAACACGGGCGAACCGGACACCACGGTCGGGGAGCGGGAGGCGGCTGAGTTCGTTGCCGGCAAGTTGCGGGAGGTGGGGTACGAGCCCACCTACGTCGAGTCGGGGGCGGCTGGGCGGGGGAACGTGTTCGTGCGGTTGGCGGGGGCTGACCGGGGGCGGGGGGCGTTGCTGGTGCACGGGCACCTGGACGTGGTGCCCGCCGACGCCACCGAATGGTCTGTGCACCCGTTCTCGGGAGCTGTGCAGGACGGGTACATCTGGGGCCGCGGCGCCGTCGACATGAAGGACATGGTGGGGATGACCCTCGCCGTGGCTCGGCGGTTCAAGCGGGACGGGGTCGTGCCTCCCCGCGACATCGTGTTCGCCTTTCTCGCCGACGAGGAGGCGGGGGGAGCTCTGGGGGCGCAGTGGTTGGTGAACCACCGGCCCGACCTCTTTGACGGGGTCACCGAGGCCGTGGGGGAGGTGGGGGGCTTCTCCGTCACCCTCGCCGAGGGGGTGCGGGCCTACACGATCGAGGTCGCCGAGAAGGGGATCGCGTGGATGCGGTTGCGCGTCCGCGGCCGGGCGGGCCACGGGTCGATGATCCACGAGGACAACGCGGTGACCAAGCTCGCCGAGGCCGTCACCCGGCTGGGCAACCACCAGTTCCCGCTGGTCGTCACCGACTCGGTGCGGGCCTTCCTGGATTCGGTCACCGAGCTCACGGGGCTCGAGTTCGGCGAGGAGGACCTGCCGGGAGCCGTCGGCAAGTTGGGGCCTCTCGCCCGGGTGGTCGGCGCCACCCTCCGCGACACGGCCAACCCCACCATGCTTCGCGCCGGCTACAAGGCGAACGTCATCCCCTCGGTGGCCGAGGCCGTCGTCGACTGTCGGGTGCTGCCGGGGCGGGAGGAGGCCTTCGAGCGGGAGCTGGACGAGATCCTCGGGCCCGACGTCGAGCGCGAGTGGATCAGCCACCTTCCCGCGGTCGAGACCTCCTTCGACGGGGACCTGGTGGAGGCCATGACCGCGGCCGTGCAGGCGGAGGATCCCGGGGCTCGAACGATCCCCTACATGCTCTCGGGGGGCACCGACGCGAAGGCGATCCACACCCTGGGGATCCGGTGCTTCGGGTTCGCTCCGCTCCGGCTTCCCGCCGACCTGGACTTCACCGCGCTGTTCCACGGGGTCGACGAGCGGGTGCCGGTCGACGCCGTTCGGTTCGGGGCCCGGGTGCTCGACCGCTTTCTGCGGAGCTGCTGAACCGTTCGGGGCCCCCGGGCGTAAGACACCCGTGCCGGACCAGAATGTCCGGCACACCCGAACCTGATCCCGGAGGCATCAGTGCCCGATTTCGTCGGCGGACTACCGCTACACCCCCTCGTCGTGCACTTCGTGGTGGTGTTACTGCCACTCGCGGTGCTCGGGTCGATCCTGACCGCTGTCTGGCCCGCGGTCCGCCGCCGGTTCGGCTGGCTCGCGGTGGCCGCCGCCGGCGCCGGCACCGTCCTCACCCCCATCGCGACCAGCAGCGGCGACTTCCTCGAGTCCCGGCTGGGCACCAACCCGGGGATCCAGGAGCACGGCCGGCTCGGGGACATGCTCTTCTGGTGGGCGCTGCCGCTGTTCGTCGCCGTGACCGTGCTGATGGTGCTGCACCAGCGGGCGGAGAAGGCCGCACGTGCGCACGCCGTGGACACCGCCGACGGCGGCGCGGGCGTCACCACCGAGACCAGGCGCGCCACCGGCACCTCGGTCGTGATGCTCGTCATGGCCGTGGTCACCGTCGGTGTCGCCATCGGGACCGCGATCCACACCTACCGGGTCGGCGACGCGGGTGCCAGGCTCGTCTGGGAGTTCGTCGAGGACCAGCCGCCCGCCAACGGCGGCTGAGCCAGGGTCAGGTACTCAGGCCGGGCAGGATGCCGACGGTGCGGCGGCGTTTGAGCAGCACCCGTCGGCTCCCGTCCGAGTACAGCCGGACGTTGGACAGCTCCCACCCGGCGAACTCGGCGTGGATGGCCAGCTGTGTGGCCGCTGCGCGGCGGGACACCCCCGGCGGCAGGCGCAACGGCCGGTACTCCCAGTCCCCGTCGATCACCCCGTCTGCACTCATGGCGCAATCACCTGCATTCCCTTTCCGGTTGCGGACGCGACCACCACGCGCCCGCTGATCGGGTCGACCGCCACGGCGTTCGGTTGCCGCACCGTCGGGAAGCGATGCTTCTCCACCGGCTCCTCGCCTGCCACGTCGAACCCGACAACCTCATTCGTCTCGGTGAGCGTCACCCACACGATGTCCCGCTCGGCGTCGTAGGCCAGCGCGTACGGCGCCCCGGGCACCGGGTACCGCTGGCGCATGAGCAGAGGGTCCAGCGAGAACGCGAGCAGCGCGCCGCCGCGGGTGTCGGCCACCAGCACCCGGCCGAAGCGGTCGGTCACGGCGTTCGTCGACCCCTCGCCGGCACGCAGCGCCTGGCCCACCGACCCGTCTGGCACGTCGAGCTCGAACACGGCGTTGCGCAGCCGGTCCAGCACCACCGCACCGTCGCCGGTGGAGAGCACCTGGTCGGCGCTGAGCAGGCCGCCGCTGATCATCCGCTGTACCCGGTCCCCGCCGACCACCGCGACGGCCTTGCGGTCACGCATGGCGACCAACGTCCGGTCGCCGAACGCGGCGGCGCTCACCGGCTCACCGTCGACGGCGGCGGTCTGGGTGTCCCCGCCCGGCAGCGCGACCCGCACCAGCTCGCCGGTGTCGACGGCCGCCAGCAGCGGACCGCCGGGGCGGGCCAGGGCCAGCGAGGACGCCGGCCCTGGCAGCTCGACAACCCGCGGGTCCTTCGACAACGCGCCGTCGAACCCGTAGAGCAGCACCGCGGGCGGGTCGGCGACGGCCACCGCGAGCACGCGGTGCTCCCCGTCCACGACCAGGGAGGTCGGCACGCCCGGCAGCGCGCTGACCGTGCCGGCTGGCGGCACTGTGCTCGCGGGGGAGCGGGCCGCGCTCGCCGCGACCGGGTTGTCCGACACCATCAGCTCGTCGCTCGGCTCGCCCGAGGAGCAAGCCGTACCCACCGCGGCGCAGCCCACCAGTACCGCGGCCATCATGCGACGCAACATCGACCTCCGACACGTCCACCGTCCGAAGGACGTGACCACGGTGCGTCACACCCTCGAGACGTTCCTCCAGCATCCTCCAATAACGCCGAGGACGCTAACCTCCGTTCCGGGGTGTCGTGTTCGGGGGCCGGTCACCAGCTGTCAGTACCTCGTGACGAGGCCGCTGGCCAGGTCGTAGACGCCGACGACGATCTCGACACCGTGGTCGTCGAGTGCGGCGCGGATCGCGGGGGAGCGCCGCGGCAGCTCCTCGGCCACCCTCGCCGTCTGGGTCCGCACGCAGGCGGCCAGGAACCGCTGGGGGTCGGGATCGGCCGGGGTGGCCCGCACCGTGGCCTCGATCGCCCTGGCCACGGT
Organism: Actinophytocola xanthii; assembly: GCF_001921205.1. Lineage (GTDB taxonomy): Bacteria > Actinomycetota > Actinomycetes > Mycobacteriales > Pseudonocardiaceae > Actinophytocola > Actinophytocola xanthii. The sequence goes on from NZ_MSIE01000047.1 coordinate 17,582, forward strand.
GCTGACCGAGCCGGTCACCTCGCTGCGTCCCTGCACCAGGTCGATCGCGGCCGCGACCGCGCCGCACCGGGAGTGGCCGAGCACGACGACGACCGGCACGTGCAGGTGCTCCACCGCGTACTCGACGCTGCCCACGACGGCGTCGTCGAGCACCTCACCGACCGCACGCACCGTGAACAGGTCGCCGAGCCCCTGGTCGAACAGCAGCTCGGCCGGGACCCGGGAGTCCGCGCAGCCGAGCACGCACGCGACGGGGTCCTGCCCCTCGACCAGGCTCCGGCGGTGTGCCGGGTCCTGTCGCGGCCAGCGCTGGCGGCCGGCGGCGAACCGGGCGTTGCCGGCACGCAGGCGCTGCCAGACCTCGGACGAGGCCGAGGACGGGGACGCGGCGGGGGAGAGGGAGGTGGGCTCGGCGAGCGCGGTGCGTGCTCCCACCCCGGCCAGCCCGCCGGCGGCGGTGGCGGTACCGAGGGCGAGCATCGAGCGGCGCGAAAACGGTCGTAGCTCCATACTGTATACATTCTCGGATTTCCCGGAGCTCCTGTACCCCCACGCGGGCATGCCAGCCGAACGGCCCAGTGCGGTCACCCGCCGTCACCGGAGGCGCCCGCCACCACGGTGATCACCGAGCGGGTGAACTTGGGTCCACCCGAACGAGCAGACCCGGCGCGACATTCCCAGGCCAGACCCCCGTCACGATGTCCTGCCGCATCCCGGGCGGGTCAGCACGACCGGACAGGTGAGCCGGTTGTCGGGTTTCCTGACGACACGGGCCCTCGACGCCGCCGGCCTCGACCACCTCCCGCACAGCTCACCACCCGGAGGATGCATGATCGAGTCCACCTCGGCGACCGCGGCCGACCGGTGCGCGAGCGTGCTCCGCCACGACCTGCCGGCCTCGTTGGTGGTGTTCCTGGTCGCGGTCCCGCTCTCGATCGGCATCGCGCTGGCCTCGGGTGCCCCGGTCGCCGCCGGGCTCGTCGCCGCGATCGTCGGCGGGGTGGTCGTCGGCCTGCTCGGCGGCTCGCCACTGCAGGTCAGCGGTCCCGCGGCCGGGCTGATCGTCATCGTCGGAGAGGCCATCACCAGGTTCGGCTGGGCGGCCACCTGCGCGATCACCGTGCTGGCCGGTGTGGCGCAGGTGCTGTTCGGGCTGAGCCGGATCGCCAGGGCGGCGCTGGCCATCTCCCCGGCCGTCGTGCACGGGATGCTCGCCGGCATCGGCATCACGATCGTGCTCGCCCAGCTGCACGTCCTACTCGGCGGCGACACGCAGGTGTCCCCGGTCGACAACCTCCTCGAGCTTCCCGGCCAGGTGATCGACGCCCACGGCCCGGCCACCGCGATCGGCGTGCTCACGCTGGCCATCCTGGTCGCCTGGAACTGGCTGCCCTCCGTCGTGCGGCGCGTGCCGGGCCCGCTGATCGCGGTACTGGTGGCAACGGTCGTCACGATCGTCGCGACGCTGCCCATCGACCGGGTCCGGCTCCCGGACACCGTGCTCGACGTGACGTTCGCGCCGGTCCTGCCGAGCGGGGGGTGGGGGGCCTTCGCCCTGACGGTGCTCACCATCGCCCTGGTCGCCAGCGTCGAGTCGCTGCTGTCCGCGGTGGCGGTCGACAAGCTGCACACCGGGCCGCGGGCGAACCTGGACCGCGAGCTGATCGGGCAGGGTGCGGCCAACATCGTCTCCGGCTCGCTCGGCGGGCTCCCGGTCACCGGGGTGATCGTGCGGAGCTCGACCAACGTCGCCTTCGGGGCGCGCACCCGGGCCTCGGCGATCCTGCACGGCCTCTGGGTCCTGGTGTTCGTCGCCCTGTTCGCCGGCGTGCTCGCCCACATCCCGCTCGCCGCGCTGGCCAGCCTGCTGGTCTACGTCGGCGTGCGGCTGGTCCACGTCGGACATCTCCGACAGGTCCGGCGGCACGGCGACCTACCCGTCTACCTGGTGACCGTGCTCGGCGTGCTCGGCGTGGACCTGCTCGGCGGGGTCCTGCTGGGCATCGCCATGGCCGGGGTGCTCACGCTGCGCCGGCTGCTGTGGACCGGGATCCACGCCGCACAGGACGGCGAGCAGTGGCGGATCGTCATCGAGGGCGCGCTGGCCGCCCTGTCCATCCCGCGGCTCTCGGCGGTGCTCGCCGCCGTACCGCCCGGCGCCCACGTACGGCTCGAGCTCGTGGTCGACTACCTCGACCACGCCGCCTTCGACACGCTCTCGGACTGGCAGCGGGCCCACGAACGCACCGGCGGCACCGTCGTCGTCGACGAGTTCGGCCACCCCTGGTTCGGCCAGGGGAAGGCCGGCACCCCGACCGTGCACCGCGCCGACGCCCGGCGCGGCCCGACCCACTGGTTCGCCCCCTGGTCGGAGTGGCAGCGCCGCACCGAGATCCCCCGGATCGAGGGTGTGCCGGCACCCCGCTCCGGCGACGCCGACGCCGTGCGCGTCGGCGAGCCGACGTCGCTGTTGCTGACCTGCGTGGACATCGCCGCGCTACCCGCGAGCACCCCGGGTGGCCCCGGCAGACCGCTCGCCGTGAGCAACCTCGGGAACCTCGTGCCCGACCCGGGCGCCGACGGGTCGCTCGCCGCGGCGCTCGAGCTCGCCGTCCGCCGGTTGGGCGCCCGGGAGATCGTGGTCTGCGGGCACGCCTCGTGCACGGCGACGACCGCGCTCGTGCGTGGCGAGCAGAACAGGTCCGCGGCGCTCGGGGGCTGGCTACGCCACGCGTCGGTGAGCCTGGACCGGGCCCGCACCGGCCCTCCGGTGGACCTCGAGGGCGACGTGTCGCTGCCCGAGTGGGACCGGCTCGCCCTGCACAACGTCCTGGCCCAACTCGAGCGGCTGCGCGAGCACCCGGCCGTCGCCACGGCGCTCGCCAGGGGCGAGCTGACCCTGACCGGGATGTACGTCGACACCGCGACACCCCGGGTGTACGTGTACGACCAGGAGAGCGCCCGGTTCCGCCGGGCCGGGCACCCGGCTCATCCCAACCGCGTCTCCGGGTAGCCCAGCTCGACGTCGCTGACGTCGTCCAACGCGGCGCGGATCGCCTCGGGCAGGGTCAGCTCCTCGGACACCAGCGAACCGAGCAGCTGTCCGGTGTCCCGCGCGCCGACCACGGCCGAGGCGACGCCCCGCCGGTCGCGCACCCAGGCCAGGGCCACCGACAGGGGAGAGGTGGCGAGCCCGTCGGCGGCAGTCACCACGGCCTGCACGATCCGGGCGGCGCGCTCGGTGCGGTGGTGCTCCACGTACGGGCCGAGGTGGGGCGAGGCACCGCGGGAGTCGGCCGGGGTGGCCGCACGGTACTTGCCGGTGAGCACCCCGCGGCCGAGCGGCGCCCAGGCCAGCAGGCCGACGCCGTGGTGCTCGGCGGCCGGCGCGACCTCGCGCTCGATGCCCCGCTCGAGCAGCGAGTACTCCATCTGCACGCTCACGATCGGCGCTCCGGTCGGCTTGGCCCGCTGCAGTGCCGCCGCGGTGCCCAGCTGCCACCCGCAGTAGTTCGACACGCCGACGTAGCGGACCTTTCCGCTGCTCACCGCGGCGTCCACGACGGCGAGTGTCTCCTCGAGGGGGACCGAGACGTCCCAGGCGTGCAGCTGCCACAGGTCGATGTGGTCCACGGCGAGCCGGCGCAACGACCCCTCGAGCGCGGTGAGCAGCGCCCCTCGCGACGCCCCGCCGCCGAACGGGCCCTCGTCGCGCCTGGCCACGGCCTTCGTGGCGAGGACGACGTCGTGGCGCGGCACCAGGTCGCCGAGCAGCGTGCCGAGGATGCGCTCGCTCTCCCCGTCGTTGTAGACGTCGGCCGTGTCGACGAGCGTGCCACCCAGGTCGGCGAACGCGACGAGCTGGCTCGCCGCCTCGTCCGCGTCGGTGTCCCGGCCCCAGCTCATCGTGCCCAGACCGATCCTGGACACGCGCAGCCCGCTGTGCCCGAGGTGTCGTTGCTCCACCGGGGAAGCCTAAGCGGACCACCCTGTTCCCGCTGGCAGGTCCCCCAGGGCGACGGAGGTCCGACAACTGGCGCCCGGTCAACGTCGGTATGGTCGCCGGGTGCGACTGGGACTGAACCTCGGCTACTGGGGCGCCGGCAACGACGCCAACAACCTCGAGCTGGCCAAGGAGGCGGACCGGCTGGGCTACTCGGTGGCCTGGGCCGCCGAGGCCTACGGCTCGGACGTGCCGACCGTGCTGGCGTGGGTCGCCGCGCACACCGAGCGGATGGACGTCGGCAGCGCCATCCTGCAGATCCCGGCCCGGCAACCGACGATGACCGCGATGACCGCGGCCACCCTGGACACCCTGTCCGGCGGCCGGTTCCGGCTCGGGCTGGGGGTCTCCGGGCCCCAGGTGTCCGAGGGCTGGTACGGCGTCAAGTTCGACCGGCCGCTCGCCAGGACCCGCGAGTACGTCGAGATCGTCCGGCGTGCCCTGCGTCGCGAGCGGGTGTCGTTCGAGGGCGACCACTTCACGCTCCCGCTGCCGGACGGGCCCGGGAAGCCGCTCAAGCTCATCGTCCACCCGGTACGCGAGAACATCCCGATCTACCTCGCCTCGATCGGCCCGCGCAACCTCGAGCTGACCGGGGAGATCGCCGACGGATGGCTGGCGATCTTCTACTCCCCCCGGTTCGGTCCGGAGTCGCTGGAGCTGATCCGCAAGGGCCGGGAGAAGGTCGGCAAGTCCCTGGACGGGTTCGACGTGGTGCCCACGGTGCCGGTCGTGGTCGGCGAGGACTGGCGGGCCGCCGCCGACACCGTCCGCCCCTACGCCGCGCTCTACATCGGTGGCATGGGCAGCCGCGAGCAGAACTTCTACAACAACCTGGCGTCGCGGATGGGCTACGAGGCCGAGGCCGCCGAGATCCAGGACCTCTACCTGGCCAAGGACTACCAGGGGGCGGCCGCGAAGGTGCCGCTGGGCTTCCTCGACCAGACCGCCCTGCTCGGTCCGAAGGAGCGTATAGCAGACGGCATGCAGGCCCTCGCCGAGTCGGGGGTCACCACACTGACCGTCTCACCCGTACTGCAAGATCTCGAGCACGGCATCGCGGCGCTACGGGTCGCGGTGGAGGCTCTTGATCTCGCGGGAGTTGGGTAGTTGAGCTGGCTGGAAGCCCTCGTTCTCGGACTCGTGCAGGGACTCACCGAGTTCCTCCCGATCTCCTCCAGCGCGCACTTACGAGTCAGCGCGGCCTTCGCGGGCTGGGACGACCCGGGTGCTGCGTTCACGGCGGTCACCCAGATCGGCACCGAGACCGCGGTGGTGCTGTACTTCCGCAAGAAGATCGGCCGCATCCTGGCCGCCTGGTTCCGCTCGCTGCGCCGGCCCGCCACCTGGCGGGACGACCCGGACGCGCGGATGGGCTGGCTGGTGATCGTCGGCACGCTGCCGATCGCGATCCTGGGGGTGCTGTTCCAGGACCAGATCGAGCACGCCTTCCGCGACCTGCGGCTGATCGCCATGACGCTGATCGTGTTCGGCATCCTGCTCGGCCTGGCCGACCACTTCGGACGGCGTGAGCGCGACCTGGACCACCTCACGGTGCCGCACGGCATCGGGTTCGGGTTCGCCCAGGCGCTGGCGCTGATCCCGGGCGTGTCCCGGTCCGGCGGCACGATCACGGCGGGCCGGCTGCTCGGCTACCGGCGCGAGGAGGCCGCGGAGTACGCGTTCCTGCTCGCGGTGCCGGCGGTGTTCGCCTCGGGCCTGTACAAGCTGACCGACATCGGCGGCACCGCGGCGCCCGCCTGGGGGCCCACGATCGTCGCGACGATCGTCGCCTTCGTCGTCGGCTACGCGGTGATCGCCTGGCTGATGCGGTACATCACCACGCACAGCTTCCTGCCGTTCGTCGTCTACCGGCTCGCCCTGGGCGCCCTGATCCTGATCCTGGTCGCGACCGGTGCGCTGGAGCCCGACGCCGGCCCCGCGGTGTGATCTACTGGCGCCGTGGCCACAGTCGTTCTGCTCAGGCATGCCCGCTCCACGGCCAACGGGGCGGGGGTGCTCGCCGGGCGCACGCCCGGCATCGAGCTGGACGAGACCGGCCGCCGGCAGGCCGAGCAGCTCGTGGCCCGGCTCGAGCCGGTGCCGCTGGCCGCGGCGGTCTGCTCGCCGCTGCTGCGGTGCGAGCAGACGATCGCGCCGCTGATCGCGGCCAGGGGCCTCGTGCCGGTCACCGAACCCGGTCTGTCCGAAGTGGATTACGGGGAGTGGACCGGCCGTGAGCTGAAGACGCTGTTCAAGGAGAAGCTGTGGTCGGTCGTGCAGCAGCACCCCTCGGCGGCGGTCTTCCCGGGCGGTGAGGGCCTGGCCGGCATGCAGAACCGCGCCGTCGCGGCGGTCCGTGAACACGACGCGCGGATCACGGCCGAGCACGGACAGCGGGCGGTCTGGCTGCTGTGCAGCCACGGCGACGTGCTGAAGGCGATCCTCGCGGACGCGTTGGGCCAGCACCTGGACGGCTTCCAGCGGATCGTGGTGAACCCCGCGTCGGTGTCGGTGATCCAGTACACCGACACCCGTCCGTTCGTCCTGCGGATGAACGACAACGGGGGCGAGCTGGCGAGCATCGTGCCGCCCGAGCCCAGCCCGGAGGTCCCCCAGGGCGACGCCACGCCCGGCGGCGAGACGGGTAGCACCGCGTAGTCGAGAAAGTGCGTCACGAGATCACGTCGATGTCGGTGAAACCCACATGCGACATCCGACGACTATGCCAGTATTCGTGCACCGCCGGAGTCGCCGGTTGGAGGTCGAGAAAAGAAGGGACGACATGACGCAGTCATATGGTGGGCAGCAGCAGCCCGGCGGGCAGTATCCCGACAGTGGGGGGCTCCCGCAGGCACCGGGCTACGGCTCGATGCCGCAGGCGCCGCAGGAGTTCTCGAGCGGTCCGATCCCGCGCCCGGGGGTGGCGACCACCGCCGCGGTGCTCGCGTTCGTCCAGGCTGGGCTCACCACGATCACGACCCTGCTGATGTGGGTCGGCCTGTTCGGGTCCGGCGGCGATTTCGAGGCCCTGCCGCTGATCCTCACGATCGCGCAGACGATCGGCATCGTCCTGCTGATCATGGGTGGGGTGCAGGTCCTGGGCGGCAAGAGCCGTAACCTGCTGATCGCCGGCGCCGCTCTGGAGCTCGCGATCTGCGTTACCTGGCTGCTCCAGTTCGCCATGGCGGAGTCCGAGGGCATCGATCTCCTCGAGGACCTCAAGGCGGGTGGCATCGCGATCGCGATCGGTTTCGCGGTCATGCCGGCACTCATCATCTTCATGTCGGTGAGCCGGCAGACGAGCGAGTACCTGCGGTCCCGCCGCCGCTGAGGTCCCGCGTTCAGCGCGCGAGGAGTTCGACCTGAGCGAGGGTGAGCGTCGGCGCACCCGTGTTCTCCGTGATGTCCAACCGGTAGTGGGTGAACCGCCCCGGGTTGGCCACCGCGAAGGCGCGGGTCTGCCGGCGCCACCGGAACGCCTCCCCGGTCCGCTCGTCCAGCACTGTCCAGCTGACCCCGTCGACCGACCCGCGCAGCACCCAGCTGCGCGGGTCGTCGTGTCCGGTGCCCGAGGTGAGCGTGTAGTACCGAACGGTCGCCCCCTCACCGGCGACGCGGTGGCCGACCCAGGGCGCCGGGGTGGGGAAGGTGACCTGCGTGCGGCTGGTGTCGTCGAACAGCGCGGCCAGGTTCACCCCCTCGCTGCCCCCGTGCTCCCCGCCAGCCAGGCCGGTGAGGTCGACCATCGTGGCGGGCAGGGTCCCGGCGGGGGTGAGCGAGGGCGGCACCGCGTCGGCGCCGCAGCCCCAGGTCGAGGGGGTCGGCCCCATGTGGAAGTCGAGCACGGCACCGCGGGCGATCACCTCGTGCGGCAGCCACGCCTTGTCCCACGGGGCGCCGTTGACCATCAGGCCCTGCACGTAGATGTTCTCCGGGCTGTTGTTGGGCGCGTTCACCACGAGCCGGGCGTCCGCACCGAGCTGGACCGACATCCGACGGAACAGCGGTGAGCCGATGACGTACTCGGGGCTGCCGACCCGCAGCGGGTACAGGCCGAGCGCGCCGAACAGCCACCACGCCGACATCTCCCCGTTGTCCTCGTCGCCGAGGTAGCCCTGCCCGATCTCGCTGCCGGCGTAGAGCCGCGAGAGGACCTCACGCACCTTCTCCTGGGTGCGCCAGAGCGCCCCGGCGTAGGCGTACATGAAGGCGATGTGGTGCGAGGGCTGGTTGGAGTGGCCGTACTGGCCCATCCGCACGTCCCGCGCCTCGGCCATCTCGTGGATCGGGCGCCAGTAGGCCCCGCGCGCCCGACCGGTCTCCGGCGTGGCGAAGAACTCGTCGAGGCGCGCGGCGAGCGCGGCGGGTCCGCCGAGCAGCGCGGCGAGCCCCGCGCCGTCGTGGGGGACCGAGAACGCCGTGTTCCAGCCGTTGGTCTCCACGTAGTCCCCGCCCCAGGCACGCGGGTCGTACTCGTTGGCCGCGCGACGCCAGCGCCCGCTGTCCTTGCGTCCCTGGAAGAACCCGGTCGTCGGGTGGAAGGAGTGGACGTAGTTGAGCGCCCGGTCGAGGAAGTACCCGTGGTTGTCCCGGTCGCCGACCGCGGCGGCGAGGTTGGCGATGGCGAAGTCGTTGACGCAGCCCTCCAGCGTCCAGGACAGGCCGGACTCGGTCGAGCAGGGGGTGAAGCGGAGGAAGATCGAGCGGTCCAGGCCCTTGCGACCCACTTCGGGGCTGGGCGGGGCGACCGTGGCGTTGCGCAGCGCCGACTCGTAGACCGCGGGCAGGTCGATTCCGGGCACGCCCTTGAGGTAGGCGTCGGCCAGGGCGACGTCGGAGCTGGTGCCGGTCATCAGGTCGGCGTGGCCGGGGGAGGACCAGCGGGCGATCCAGCCGGAGTCGCGGTACTGCTGGACGAAGCCGTCCACGAGCTCGGCGCAGCGGCGCGGGTCCAGCAGCGCGTAGGCCGGCCAGGTGGTGCGGTAGGTGTCCCAGAACCCGTTGTTGACGTAGAGGCGACCCGGCACGAGCGCGGCGCCGGTCTGGATCGGCGTGCTCTTCCTGGCCGGCGGCAGGAACGGGCTGGCGTAGGCGTACTGGGGCGCTTCGGCGGTGCCGGTGTTCTCGTGGCCGCGGTTGGGGTAGAGGAACAGCCGGTACAGGTTGGAGTACAGGGTGGTGAGCTGGTCGTCGCTGGCGCCCTCGACGTCGACCCGCCCGAGGATCTCGTCCCAGAGCCCGGCCGCGCGTTCGCGGACGGTCTCGAAGGTGTCCTCGTCGGGGATCTCCAGCCACAGGTTGCGCCTGGCCTGGGCGAGGCTGACCAGCGAGGTGGCGACCCGCATGGTCACCACGGTCTCGCCGTCGGGGTCGGGCTCGAACCGCAGGTAGCCGGTGACCCGCCGGGACAGCCCGCGCCACAGCCGGCCGGACGCGGTGATCGGCCGGTCGAAGGTCGCGTGGACGAACATCCTGCTGGCCCCGGCCGAGAGTCCACTGCGGACGTCGGAGTACCCGGATATGGTGCCGGCGACCGGATCGAGGGTGAGCCCGCCGTGCCGGTTGACGTTGTCGAAGATCAGGTTGGCGTCCTCGCCGGGGAAGGTGAACCGCAGGATCGCGGCGTGGTCGGTCGGTGCGACGTCGACCCGGATGCCGTTGGTGAACCGCACGCCGTAGTGGTGCGGTCGGGCGATCTCGTTGCGGTGCCGGAAGGTCAGCGCACGCCGACGGCGCCAGGCGGAGGGGCGGCGGGCCGCGGCGGAGGGGAGCACCTGGAAGGTCTGCCGGTCGCCCATCCACGGGCTCGGCTGGTGGCTGACCGCGAGCGCCTGGAGTGCGGGCAGGTTCCGGTCGGTGTTGGTCCTCGCGTAGGTGTAGATCCAGTCGAGGGCGCCGGCGTCGGTGACCGGGGTCCAGAAGTTGAACCCGTGGGGCACGGCGGTGGCGGGGAAGGTGTTGCCGCGCGAGTAGGCCTTGAGCGAGTTCGTGCCGCGGGTGGTGACCACGTGGTCGACCGGGCGGCGGGGCTCGGCGCGGGGGCGGTCCACGACGGCGATGTCGTCGACCCAGCCGGCGAACTCGGCCGGACCGTGCGGGTTGTCGTAGGCGAGCAGGATCCTGGTGACGACCTTGCCCTCGGCCACGCCGCCGATCCGCACCGACCGGTGGTTCCACTGGTTGGGCGAGAGCGCCTTGGACTCTCCCTGCCCGCGCGGGGTCAGCAGGAACCCGAGCTGGTCGGTCAGCCCGAGCCCGGAGAGGTAGGACCCGTCGTCGAAGGCGAGGTCGACCGCGACGAAGGTGCTGGGGTAGCGCAGGTCCTCGCCGAGCAGCTCGGGCAGGATCACGTACTCCAGCACGGTGTCCCGGGAGACCAGCAGGTCCACCAGGAACAGCCGGTTCACCACGTGGGCGGGACCGCGACCGTGGTGGCCGCCCTGGTAGCGCAGGGCGCGGCGCCCGGTGAAGCCCATCCCGGGGCGCCCGGTGTACGGCTTGGCCGGGCCGCCGCCCTCCTTGGTGCTCATGGTCGCACCGACCGCCCGGGGAGTGTTGTTCCCGTCGGTGTCCACGGTGTCGATCCAGGTCAGCGGGGGGTCGGTGTTCTCGAAGGACGAGAGGAAACCCCGTGCGCTCATGCCGTGACACTCCCCGAGAAACCATTCCGACGCCGGTGGCGCATGATCCCATTGCCGGGGCACACTGCTTCGATGCACCCTGCGCGCCGCCTCTGGGCCTCGCTCGAGCCGTTGCACGACGTCGTCTACTTCGCCCCCACCGTCCGCGACACCGGGAAGACCCTCGGTCTGCGCGGCTTCTGGATGACCTACTTCGCCTTCCGGGCCGCGCCGCTGGGCGCCGTCGGGCCGGGGCCGGTCCTCGCGACGTTCGCCGGGTTCGAGCCGTCGATGGTGGCCAAGGCGCTGCCGGACGCCTGGACCAGGACGACGCCGGCCGCGTGCCTGGCGGCCCGCCTCGAGGTGAGCGCCGCGGCGCTGCGCGGGCTGGTGGACGAGCAGGCCTGCGGGGAGGTCGTCCCCGTGCTGGCCCCGGTGCTCGCCGCCGCGGACCCGACCGGTCGCCCGCTCTACGCCGCCAACGCCGGGCTGCCGCTGCCCGCCGACGAGGTCGGGGCGCTGTGGCAGCTCGCGACGACCCTGCGCGAGCACCGGGGCGACGGCCACGTAGCCGCCCTGGTGGCGAACGGGGTCACCGGTCTGGAGGCGCTGCTGCTGCAGACCGGCGCCGGCACCTTCCCCGACGAGGTACTGCGCACGGTGCGCGGCTGGTCGGAGCAGTGGTGGTCGGCGGCGGCAGCGGGTCTGCGGGAACGGGACCTGCTCACCGGGGACGGCGCGCTCACCTCCGTGGGCCGCGCGCTGCTCGACGACGTCGAGGCCCGCACGGACGCCGCGTCCTGGAACGGCTGCCTCGCGGCGCTGGGGGAGGAGGGCGCCCGACGGCTGGTCGAGGTGCTGGCACCGTCGGTCGAGGCGGTCTGGTCCTCGGGGATCCTGCCGGAGGTCAACCCGACCGGGTTGCGGCGCCAATCCGCTTGACCTCGACCTCGGTGCAGCTTCTACCTTTCCCGCATGGACATGGAGACCACGGCGTGGATGTCGATGTACCACGCCATGCACGCCACGGAGGACCGGCGGCCGTTCTCGATGCGCACGGTGCGTCGGATCGGCCGGTTCGCGCGGCCGCACCGTCGGCTGCTGAGCTGGTTCATGCTGCTGAGCGTGGTCACCGCGGTGTTGGCGGTGGCCACGCCGGTGCTCGCCGGGCAGGTCGTCGACGCGATCGTCGGCGGCTCGGCGGCGTCCGTGGTGGTCCGGCTGGCCGTGCTGATCGCCGTGATCGCGCTCGTCGAGGCCGGGCTCGGCCTGCTGACCCGGTGGCTGTCGGCCCGGATCGGTGAGGGGCTGATCCTCGACCTGCGCACCGCGGTGTTCGACCACGTGCAGCGGATGCCGATCGCGTTCTTCACCCGCACCCGAACCGGCGCGCTGGTCAGCCGGCTGAACAACGACGTGATCGGTGCCCAGCGGGCGTTCAGCGACACGCTGTCCGGGGTGGTCTCCAACCTCGTGATGCTGGCCCTGACGCTGGTCGTGATGTTCGGGATGTCCTGGCAGATCACCCTGTTGGCGCTGGTGCTGCTGCCGGTGTTCGTGCTGCCGGCACGGCGCATGGGCACCCGGCTGGCGCGGCTGGAACGCGAGGCGGCCAACCACAACTCGGTGATGAGCACGCAGATGACCGAGCGCTTCTCCGCACCCGGGGCGACGCTGGTGAAGCTGTTCGGCCGCCCCGAGGACGAGTCGACCGAGTTCGCGGTCCGGGCCAGGCGGGTACGCGACATCGGCGTGCGCACGGCGATGGTGCAGTCGGTGTTCGTCACCGCACTGACCGTGGTGTCCGCGCTGGCCCTGGCGGTGGTCTACGGCGTGGGTGGGGTCTTCGCGCTGCGCGGGCAACTCGACGCCGGGACCGTCGTCGCGCTGTCGTTCCTGCTCACCCGGCTGTACGCGCCGTTAACCGCGCTGGCGAGCGCCCGGGTCGAGGTGATGAGCGCGCTGGTGTCGTTCGAGCGGGTGTTCGAGGTGCTCGACCTCGAGCCGCTGATCAAGGAGAAGCCGGACGCCCGGTCGCTGCCCGACGGGCCGGTCACGGTGGAGTTCGACGCGGTCGGCTTCGCCTACCCGGCCGCGGACAAGGTCTCGCTGGCCTCGCTCGAGGAGGTCGCCAAGCTCGACGCGCGGGGCGGGACCCAGGTTCTGCACGACATCTCCTTCCGGGTCGAACCGGGACAGCTGGTGGCCCTGGTCGGCTCCTCGGGGGCGGGGAAGTCCACGATCGCCTCGCTGGTGCCCCGGCTCTACGACGTCGACACGGGCGCGGTGCGGCTGTCCGGGGTGGACGTGCGGGACGTGACGTTCTCCTCGATGCGGGACACCCTGGGGCTGGTGACCCAGGACGGGCATCTGTTCCACGAGTCGGTGCGGTCCAACCTGATGCTGGCCAACCCGGCGGCGAGCGAGGCTGACCTGTGGGACGCGCTGCGGCGAGCCCGCCTCGACGGGTTGATCGCCGAGCTGCCGGACGGGCTGGACACGGTCGTTGGCGAGCGCGGCTACCGGCTCTCCGGTGGCGAGCGGCAGCGGCTGACGATCGCGCGGCTGCTGCTGGCACGGCCGAGGGTGGTGATCCTCGACGAGGCGACGGCACACCTGGACTCGACCTCGGAGGCGGCGGTCCAGGCGGCGCTGACCGAGGCGTTGTCCGGCCGGACGGCGCTGGTGATCGCGCACCGGTTGTCCACGGTGCGGGCGGCGGACCTGATCCTGGTGGTCGAGGACGGCCGGATCGTCGAGCGCGGCACGCACGCCGACCTGCTCGCCGCCGGCGGGCGCTACGAGGAGCTCTACCGGACCCAGTTCGACCAGGCACCCACCACGGTGACCGCGTGACGCCCGTGTTCGACTGAGGCGTGTTCGACGAGCTGATGCGCCGGGGCTGGCCCGCGCTAGCGGAGTCCGACCTGGACGGTTGGCTGGCGCGGGTGTCCGGCGGGGTGACCCAACGGGCGAACTCGGTGGCCTCGCTGGCCGAGCCGGCCGACGTGGACGCCGCGGTGTCCGCGGTGGAGCGGCTCTACGCCGAGCACGGCCTGCCCGCGGTCTTCCAGGTGGGACCGACCGCGCGCCCGGCGGACCTGGACGCGCGGCTCGCGGCCCGCGGCTACGAGTTCGGCTCACCGACGGTGTTCGAGGTCGCCGAGACCGCGGCGGTGCTGGCCAGGCTCCCGGCGCACCCGGTCCCGGTCACGCTCGCCGACGAACCCGACGAGTCCTGGATGGACCTGTGGTGGCGGGTCGACGGCCGGGGCGGGGCGGACGCGCGTGCGGTGGCCCGGGCGATCCTCACCGGCGGCCCGGCCCGCTACGCCGCTGTGGACGGTCCGCACGGCGCGCTCGCGGTGGCCCGGCTGGCCCTGGTGGGGGAGTGGGGCGGGCTCTACTGCCTGGCGGTGCACCCGGCCGCGCGGCGGCGGGGCCTGGGCACGGCGGTCACCCGGGCCCTGCTGGCCGACGCGGCACCGGCCGGGGTGTCGCGGTGCTGGCTGCAGGTCCGGGCGGAGAATGCGGCGGCCCTGGCGTTGTACGAGGCCGCCGGGTTCACCCCGGCGGCCCGCTACCACTACCGCACTAGTCCGCCTCCCCGGGATTCTTAGTGTTGGTCGCCTTGGGTGAGTGGGTCAGGTTGATCACGTGCTTGTGGCTGGGTTGCGTCACGTTCCCCTGAGGTAACTGTTGTGGAGGCGGAGCAGAGACCGAGTGTGTGTCACACGGTGGAGAGGAAGCGGTCGAGCACGTTCGTCCCGAAGCGGAGGCCCTCGACCGGGACGCGCTCGTCGACGCCGTGGGCCATCAGCCGGTGGTCGAAATCCTCCGGGAGCCACAGCGGCGCGAACCCGTAGCAGTCGATGCCCAGGGCCGCGAAGGCCTTGGCGTCGGTGCCGCCGCCCATGCAGAACGGGACCACGACGCCCTCGGGGTCCTCCGCGGTGAGCGCGCCGGCCATCGCGGTGAACCAGGGGGAGTCGACCGGTGCCTGCACCGGTGGCTGGCGGGCCAGGAACTCGCGGGTGACCTCGGGGCCGATCAGGCGGTCCACCTCGGCCAGCAGTTCCTCCTCGGTTCCGGGCAGCACGCGGGTGTCGATCCTGGCCTGGGCGAGGCCCGGGATCACGTTCACCTTGTACCCCGCGGCGAGCACGGTGGGTGTCGTGCTGTTACGCACGGTGTTCTCAGCGATCTTCGCGGCCGGGCCGAAGCGGCGCAGGGTCGCGTCCACGGCGTCGTCGTCGGAAAGGTCGACCTCGAAGCCGAGAGCGGCGCCGGCCCGCTCGAAGAACGCCTGTACGGCCGGGGTGAGCCGCACCGGCCAGCGGTGCTCGGCCAGGCGCGCCACCGCGGCCACGAGCTTGATCACCGCGTTGTCGTCGTTGCGGCGTGAGCCGTGGCCGGCGCGGCCGTTGGTGGACAGCAGCAGGTGCGAGGTGCCGCGCTCGGCGGTGGCCACCGGGTACAGCCGCACCGGTGCGCCGTCGGCCGAGGCCGCGCGGACGGTGTAGCCGCCGGACTCGCCGATGGCCGCGGCCACCCCGTCGAACAGGGAGCGGTGCTCGTCGATGAGCCAGTGCGCGCCCCACTCGCCGTTGTCCTCCTCGTCGGCGACGAACGCGAGGACGATGTCGCGGCGCGGACCCCGTCCCTCGTCGGCCCAGCGGTGCAGGACGGTCAGCAGGGTGGCGCACATGTCCTTCATGTCCACCGCCCCCCGCCCCCAGACGAAGCCGTCGCGGATCTCACCGGAGAACGGCGGGACAGTCCACTCGTGCGGGTCGGCCGGCACCACGTCGATGTGCGCGTGCACGAGCAGCGGGGGGAGCATGGGGTCGGAGCCGGCGACCCGGGTGACGACATTGCTGCGACGCGGTGAGCGTTCGAGCAACGTCGGCGAGAGCCCCGCCGCGGACAGCTGGGCGGCGATGAACTCCGCCGCCTCCCGTTCCCCCTTCGACTCACCGCCACCCAGGTTCGTGGTGTCGAACCTGATCAGCTGCGCGCACAACTCCTCGACCGCGGGCTCACCCATAGCTTCCTTCCACGGCACCGCTCGCGATCGCGGTGACCACCTTGAATGCCTTCATCGCTGCTGTCATCGACGCCGCGTCGAACCCGACCCGACGCACGTCGACCTGCTCGACCGTCGGTACGACGGCCGCCGCCGCGGCGAGGTGCGCGGCGTCGAACTCGATCTCGATCCGGTGGGCGGCCGGCGCGGGGGCCGTGGTGGCGCCGGCGAGCGCCATGGCCTCGCGGGCCGCCTCCTCGATCTCGGTCGCGGTCACCGAGGGCGGCTTGCAGATCGCCGCGTAGCGGCTCACGCACTGCTTGACCGCCACCGCCGAGGCCGACGGCGCGTACCCCGCGGCGTCGGCGCAGGTGAGGTCGTCCCCGGTGACCAGCAGGACCGGCACGCCGTACTCGGCGGCCAGCGCCGCGTTGAGCCGGCCCTCGCTGGCCCGTGTCCCGTCCAGCCAGACCCCGGTGATCTGGTTGGGCAGGTACGTGTGGGACAGCACCCCGTCCAGGCCGGCCGCCGCGTGGTAGCCGAGGAACACCACACCGTCCACCCCGGAGTCGATGCCCTGCATCATCGACAGCGGCTTGTGCCGGCCGGTGAGCAGCCGCGCCCTGGGGTCGAGCCGCTCGAGCAGGATGTTGCGCTGCGCCGAGTGGGCCTCGTTGACGAGCACGTCGGTGGCGCCGCCGGCGAACAGGCCCGCCACGCAGGCGTTGACGTCCCCGGTGAACATCGGTCGGAACCGCTCCCACTGAGGGCTGTTCGTCTCCACATCAGCCGTCCAGGTGACGCCGGTGGCGCCCTCCATGTCGGCCGAAATCATGATCCGCACGGCTACACGTTACGGCTTGGTACACGTTGCCGACACAGATTGACTTCCTCGGGCGACAAGTGGTTACTTCCTTCCAACTATCAGGAAGAGGTGATCATAGTGAGATCGAGGCGCGTCGCGCTCGGTATCACCTTGTTGGTAACTGCCCTGGTCACCGTACCCGTAGCGGTGCCAGCCGGCGCGCCCGAGGCACATGCCGTGAGCGAGCAGCAGACGAAGATCCTCCGGGTGGGTGTAACCCAGGAGGTCGATTCGCTCAACCCGTTCATCTCCATCACCCGTACGGGTACCGACATCCTGCGGACGGGCTTCGACTACCTGACCGTCTACAACCAGGAGGACTACTCGCCGATCGGGAGCCTGGCCGAGAGCTGGGAGACCTCGCAGGACAAGCTCACCTGGACGTTCAAGCTCCGGGACGGTCTCAAGTGGTCCGACGGCGAGCCGTTGACCGCCGAGGATCCCGCGTGGACGTTCAACAAGATGCTCGACGACGAGGTCGCGCGGACCGCGAATGGCTCGTACGTCAAGCAGTGGGAGTCGGTGGAGGCGACCGACGAGCACACCCTGGTGATCAAGACCAAGGTTCCACAGGCGACGATGCTCGCCCTGGACATCCCGATCGTGCCCGAGCACGTCTGGTCCAAGGTCGCCGACATCGGTGCCGCTCCGCAGTTCCCCATGGTCGGCAGCGGCCCCTACACCATCCAGGAGTTCAAGGAGGCCCAGTTCACCAAGCTGAAGGCCAACCCGAACTTCTGGCGGGGCAAGCCCAAGGTCGAGGAGCTGCACTTCATCTACTACCGCAACTCCGACGCCGCGGTCACCGCTCTGCAGAACGGTGAGATCGACCTGGTCAACCGGCTCAACCCGACCCAGTTCGACTCGCTGGAGTCCAACCCGGACATCGCGCGCAACAAGGCGCAGAACCGGCGCTTCAACGAGATCCTGATCAACCCAGGCGCGGCGACGTTTGACGGCAAGCCGATCGGCGACGGCAACCCGGCGCTCAAGGACATCAAGCTCCGGCAGGCCATCGCCACCGCGATCGACTCGAAGACCCTGGTCGACAAGGTGTGGGGCGGCTACGCCGAGGAGGCCCAGGGCTACATCCCGCCGGTCTTCGGCGAGTTCGCCTGGAGCCCGCCCGAGGACCTCAAGCGCGAGTTCAGCCTGGACGAGGCCAACGCCATGCTCGACGAGGCCGGCTACCGCAAGGGACCGAACGGCGTCCGGCTGGACAAGCAGGGCAAGCCGCTGAACCTGCGCCTGATGACCCACGCCGAGGCCAACCTCGACGAGGTGGCCGGCCCGTTCGTCAAGGGATGGCTCGCCGAGATCGGCATCAACATCACCCTCCAGCCGCTGTCGGACAACCAGGTCAACGAGAGCACCACCCGGGGCGAGTTCGACCTGGCCTTCTCCGGGTGGAACGCCAACCCCGACCCGGACTACGTGCTGTCCCTGCAGACCTGCGCCAGCCGGCCCAACGCCGAGGGCAAGGGCAACACGCCGGACTCGTTCCTGTGCGACGAGGAGTACGACGAGCTCTACAACCAGCAGCTGCAGGAGTTCGACCGCGGCAAGCGGGTCGACCTCGTCAAGCAGATGCAGGAGGTGCTCCACGACCGGGCCACGCTGGTGATCCTGGGCTACGACAACGCGCTCGAGGCGTACCGCAAGGACGCCTTCGAGGGCTTCCCGCTCCAGCCCCGCGAGGGCGGTGTGATCATGAACCAGCAGGGCTACTGGGGCTACTACGGCGCCACGCCCGCCGGCGAGGGCCCGGTCCCGGTGTTCAACGACGACGGCACGGCCTCGGCGAGCGACGCCGAGACCTCCGAGGCCGCCGACGAGGAGAGCTCCAACACCGGGGTGGTGCTGGCCATTGTCGGCGGAGTGATCCTGGTCCTGCTGGTCGGCGGCCTGCTGTTCGCCCGCGGCCGGCGCCGCACGGCGGACGAGCGCGAGTAACAGAGCAACGCGAGTAGGAGATTCGTGTCGGACATCCTCACCCCGACCGAGGACGCGCTGGCGGAGGCGCCGCCACCCACCCGTGGTGGCGGCGCCCTCCGCTACGTGCTGACCAAGATCGGTGGCGGTCTGGTCAGCATGGCGCTGGTGGTCGTCCTGGGGTTCCTGCTGTTCCGGGTGCTGCCCGGGGACGTCATCCAGACCATGTTCCGCGGCCGGCCGGCCTCCCCGGAGCTGATGGCCGAGGCCGAGGAGAGGCTGGGGCTGAACAAGCCGCTGTTCGAGCAGTTCCTCGACTACCTGTGGCGGCTGCTGCACGGGGACCTCGGCCAGTCCTACGTGTTCAACGTGCCGGTCACCGACAAGATCCTCGAGCGGCTGGGCCCGACCCTGCTGCTGGTCGGCGTGGCCACGCTGATCGCGGTGGCGCTGGGGCTGTGGCTGGGCACCCGCTCGGCCTGGCGACGGGGGAGCAGGTTCGACCGGATCTCCACCGGAGTCGCGCTGGCGCTGTGGTCGACGCCGACGTTCTGGCTGGGCATGCTGCTGCTCGCGGCGACCAGCGGGCTGTTCCCGACGGCCGGGATCGTCTACTCCGACACCGCTCCCGACTTCCTCTCCCAGGCACTGGACGTCGCCCACCACATGGTGCTGCCGACGATCACCCTCGTCGCGGTGATCTACGCGCAGTACCAGCTGGTCATGCGCTCCTCGCTGCTGGAGGAGATGGGCGCGGACTACCTCACCACGGCGCGGGCGAAGGGCCTGCGCGACGACCTGGTGCGCCGGCGCCACGCGGTGCCCAACGCGCTGCTGCCCACGGTGACCCTGGTGTTCCTGCACCTGGGCTTCGTGATCGCCGGCGCGGTCAGCGTGGAGACCGTGTTCTCCTGGCCGGGCCTGGGCCTGCTCACCTACGATGCGCTGCGCGTGCGTGACCTGCCGCTGCTGCAGGGCACGTTCGTCGTCCTGGCCGGAGCGGTGATCCTCATGAACGTGCTGGCCGACGTGCTCTACCGCGTCCTCGACCCGCGGGTGCGTGCATCGTGACCGCCCCCAGCCCCCGCGCGCTCGCCTGGCGCCGGCGCGGTGCCGCGTTCGCCGCCGGGTGGAAGCAGTACGCGAGCCAGCGGGCGGGCCTGGTCGGCCTGGGCCTGCTGGTTCTGATCGTGCTGCTCGCCGTGCTCGCCCCCTACATCTCCGACCAGCAGGGCCTGGACGTGACCAAGGCAACCGGCGGGCGGATGGAGCCGCCGAGCGGGGAGTTCCCGCTGGGCACCGACCGCGTCGGGCGCTCGGTGCTGCTGCTGACGCTGTGGGGAGCGCGGGTCTCGCTGCTGGTGGGCTTCGTCGCCACGCTGCTCTCGATCGCGATCGGGACGATCATCGGCATCCTCGCCGCGCACTACGGCCGTTGGGTGTCCGCCGGCCTGATGCGGGTCACCGACTTCTTCCTGGTGCTTCCCTCGCTGGTGCTGGCGATCGCGCTGTCCACGGTGCTCGAGCGCGGGGTCGGCACGATCATCCTGGCCATCGGGCTCACCTCGTGGCCGTCGGCGGCCCGGCTGGTCCGCGCGCAGACCCTGACGATCGAGGCCCGGCCCTACATCGAGCGGTCCAAGGCCCTGGGCGGCGGACACCTGCACGTGATCGGCAAGCACGTGCTGCCGGCTGTGCTGCCGCTGGTGTTCGTGAACACGACGCTCGCGGTCGGCTCGGCCATCGTGGCCGAGTCGACGCTGTCGTTCCTCGGCCTCGGCGACCCGGATCCGATGCGGCCCTCCTGGGGGTCGATGCTGCGCTCGGCCTGGCTGGACAGCGCGGTCATCGCCGGGGCCTGGTGGTACCTGCTGCCGCCGGGCATCGCGATCGGGATCGTGGTGCTGGCGTTCACCATGTGCGGGCGGGCGCTGGAAGCCGTCCTCAACCCACGGCTGCGGGAGGGCTGAGGCGTGGCACTGCTCGACATCAAGGACCTGACCGTCCGCTACACCGGGCGCGGGCGGGAGATCGAGGCCGTGCGCGGGGTGAACCTCTCGCTCGCCCCCGGCGACACGCTCGGGCTAGCGGGCGAGTCCGGGTGCGGCAAGTCGACGCTCGCCATGTCGGTACTGCGGCTGCTGCCGGCCTCCGCCCGGATCGGCGGTGAGATCCTGCTCGACGGCGAGGACGTCAACACCATGAAGTGGGGCCGGCTGCGGGCCGTGCGATGGACGACCGCGGCGATCGTGTTCCAGGGCGCCATGCACGCGCTGAACCCGGTACGCCGGGTCCGCGACCAGATCGCCGAACCGATCGTGCTGCACGCCGACACCCCGCCCCCACCCGCGGCCCTGCGCCGCCGGGTCGACGAGCTGCTCGCCCAGGTCGAGCTGCCCGCCGAGAAGGGCGAGTCGTACCCGCACGAGCTCTCCGGCGGCCAGAAGCAACGCGTCATGATCGCCATGGCGCTGGCCTGCGAGCCGAGGCTGGTGATCGCCGACGAGCCGACGACCGCGCTCGACGTAATCGTCCAGGCCCAGGTGCTCGCGCTGCTGAGCAGGCTGGTCACCGAGCAGGACATCGGCCTGATCATGATCAGCCACGACCTGGCCGTGCTCGCCGCGACCTGCCGCCGCCTCGCGGTGATGTACGAGGGCAGGCTCGTGGAGGAGGGGGAGTCGGCCGCGGTGATCGGCCGGCCCGAGCACCCGCACACCGCCGCGCTGGCCGCGGCGTTCCCCACCGTCGGGGACCCCGAGTACCGGTACGCGCCGGCCACCTCCAGCGAGCTGGGCCTGCCCGACCCGCCGCCCCCGCCGAGCGGGGAGCCGCTGCTGCGCACCGAGGGCCTGCGGGTCACGTTCACCGGCCGAGGCCGGTCGGTGACGACGGCGGTGGCGGGGGTGGACCTGGAGGTGCACGCGGGGGAGATCGTCGCCCTGGTCGGCCAGTCCGGGTCCGGCAAGACGACCCTCGCCCGGACCGTCCTGGGCCTGCAGCGGCCCACGGCCGGCCGCGTGGTGTTCGACGGCACGCCGCTGCCGACCGGCACGCGGGGCCTGCGGGCGTACCGCCGGCAGGTGCAGCTGGTGCTGCAGGACCCGACCAGCGCCCTGAACCCGCGGCACAGCGTCTACGAGTCGGTCGCCGAGGGCCTGCGCATCCACAAGATGCCGGGCGACGAGCGTGCGCGGGTGGCCGCGGCGCTGGAGGCGGCGGAGCTGCGGCCGGCGGAGGAGTTCATGCCGCTGCTGCCCCACCAGCTCTCCGGCGGGCAGCGCCAGCGGGTGGTGATCGCCGGGGCGTTGGCCCTGGAACCACGACTGCTGGTGGCCGACGAGCCGGTGGCCTCACTCGACGCGTCGGTCCGCGGGGAGATCCTGGCGCTGCTGCTGCGGCTGCGTGCCCGCCTGGGGCTCGCCGCGCTGGTGATCACCCACGACCTCGGCCTGGCCTGGAACATCGCCGACCGCGTCGCGGTGATGTACCGCGGCGAGCTGGTCGAGGTGGGCCCGGTGGACGAGGTACTCCGCTCGCCCACCCACGACTACACCCGCTCCCTGCTGGCAGCCCTACCAACCCTGGGAACCCCCGCCGAGCACTAAGGCACGCCCGTCTCCGGATCAGGACCGCTCCCCGCGGATCCCCCGCAGCGAGCGGTCCAGCGCGGACGCGGCCAGGAAGAGGATCGCCGCGCCGAGCATGACCAGGGCCAGGTCGTGCAGGCCGGCGGTGTCGGCGCCGTGGCCGAGGAACGCGCCGTTGGCCGCGGCGGCGAGCATCGCGCCGAGGTAGGAGAAGGTCCGCAGCAACCCGGCCGACGCACCCATTCGCTCCGCCTCGACCTGGTGGTACATGGCGTTCTGGTTGCCCAGTGCGTTGAGCCCCTGCGGAAGGCCGAGGACCGCGGCGATCAGCACGAGCAGCCACACCGGGCTGGCGCCGTCCACGAACAACAGCAGCGCGCAGCCGGTGACCTGGGTCAGCCCGCCGACGACCAGCTTGCCGCGGACCTCGACCCGCCGTCCCGTGATGGCGGATACCGTGATCGCGGTGAGGAACAGCGGCAGCAGCACGAGCCCCGCCACCGTGGGCGAGAGCCCCCGGCCGTGCTCGAGCCACTGGGTGAACCCGTAGAGGAACGAGTAGGAGACGGCGAAGGTCAGCAGCGTCCGCCCGAACGTCACCAGCAGCGGTCCGTTGCCGCCCAGCACCCGCAGGTCGATGAACGGGTCGTCGACCCGCAGCTCCCGCACGGCGAGCGCGGCGCCGGCGGCGAGGGTCACCGGGACCAGATACCAGTGCCGCCAGTCCATCAGGAACAGCAGCAGTGCGGTCAGCGCGACGGCGAACAACGCCATCCCGGGCAGGTCCAGCCGGGCCGGGCGCCGCTCGCGGCGCGGCAGCCGCCACACGCCCAGGGCGAGGCAGGCGAGCGAGAGCGGGACGTTGACGGTGAACGTGGTCCGCCACCCACCGAGCTCGGTCAGCAACCCGCCGAGGGTCGGCCCGACCACCGACACGACCTGCCCGGCCACCGCCAGCACGGTCAGCGCACCGGTCGGGCTCCCCGACCCCGCCTCCCCGCGGATCAGCGACATCGCCGCCGGGTAGCCGGCGCAGGTGCCCAGGCCGAGGAGCACCCGCGCGGCGATCAGCACCCCGAGGTCGGGCGCCACCGCGCCGAGCACCCCGGCCACGCCGACCAGCCCGGCGCCGACCAGGTACACCGGCCGGGGTCCGACCATGTCGACCAGCCGGCCGGCGACCGGCTGGCCGACGGCCGTGGCGAGGTACAGGGCGGACACCAACCAGGCGGTCTCGGCCGGCGGGGCGCCGAACGCCACGCCGATCGGGACGAGCGCCACCGCGATCATCGAGGAGTTGACCGGGTTCAGCACCACGCCGAGCACCATCGGCAGGATCAGCGAGCGGTCGAAACCCGCCGCGGTCACGGCCGGGGACGCCGGCGGCCGCTGCGTTCCGGTGCCCTCCGCCATGGCGGCACCGTATTTTCCCCCGCCCCTGACTGTCCAGCTGGGACCGAGGCGACACGCGCCGGACGAGGCGCCGCCCGGTGATCGCTACCACCGGTGTCCCGGCAGGTACCGCGGGTCGAGCCGAAACGGGCCGCTCCGGCAAACAGACCAACGCTCCTGTGTAATCTCAAGCCGCCATGTCTACCACCACCGGGGCGCCACCTGTGACCACCGTCGACGACGCGACCTCCGCGGAATCCGGTGTGCGGCGCACGCATCCGCTGCCGGTACGCACGATCGCGCTCGGCACGGTCGGGAGCCTGCTGATCCTGGTCAGCGCGCTCGGTGCGGGCGCCATCCTCGCGCAGGACCCGCTGATCGGCCGGGGCGCGATGTCCTGGATCCGGTACGGCCACGGGCGCATGCTGGCGACCGTCGTGCTCTACACCGGCTTCCTGCTGGTCGTCTGGGCCTGGGTGCGCCTGGGCCGGCACGTGCTGGCCGGGCGGGTGGGCACCAGGCCGGTCCTGGTGGCGGCGGCCTGCTGGATCGTCCCGATGCTGCTCTCGCCGCCGGTGTTCAGCCGCGACGCCTACCTCTACATCGCCTACGGAACCCTGCCGCTGCACGGGTTCGACCCGTTCACCGTCGGGCCGGGCAACCTCGACGTGGACCCGGTGGTGGACAACGTCGACTCGTTCTGGCAGAGCACGCCCGCGCCCTACGGGCCGCTGTTCATCCTGCTCGCCAAGGGAGTCATCTCGCTCACCGGCACGAACATGATCCTGGGCGTGCTGCTGATGCGGCTCGGCCTCGTGGTCGGCGTGCTGCTGCTGATGTGGGCTCTGCCGGTGCTGGTCCGTCACCTCGGCGGGCGGCTGCCGGTCGCGATGTGGCTGGCGATCGCCGGCCCGATGACCGTGGTGCACCTGATCGGCGGCCCGCACAACGACGTCCTCATGGTCGGTTTCCTGGCCGCGGGAACGGCGCTCGTGCTCGAGCGGCGCCATGTCGCCGGCATCGCGCTGGTGACGGTCGGCGTCGCGGTGAAGGCCACCGGTGCGGTGGCGCTGCCGTTCCTGGTGTGGGTCTGGGCCGGGCACCTCCACTCGACCCGCTGGCGGAACTTCGCCCGCGCGTGCGCCTGCTCGGTCGGGATCTTCGTGGCCACGTTCGCCGTCGCCACGCTCGTCTCCGGGGTCAACCTGGGCTGGATCGCCGCGCTGGACGCGCCGACGGCCATCGTGAACTGGCTGTCGCTGCCCACCGGGGTGGGGGAGATCATCCACTCGGTGGTCGGGCTGGTCATCGACCTGGACAAGGTCTACTTCGTCAACGCGCTGCGCGTGGTCGGCGGGATCCTGATGATCGTGATCCTGGTCAAGCAGTGGTGGCGGGCCAGGGACGGCGGACCCGACGCGGTCAAGCGGGCCGCGATCGCCCTGCTGGTGGTGGCGATCCTCTCCCCGGCCACCCTGCCCTGGTACCTCACCTGGGGCTTCATGCTCGCCGCCGCCCTGCCCTGGAAGCGCCGACAGCTCGCGGTGCAGGTGAGCCTGGCCGTGTTCCTGGTGCTGACCTACACCCCCGCCGGCGACGACCTGCTCTACAACTGGCTGTTCATCGCCTGCGCCGCGGGCGTCTCGGTGCTCGCCGGCGTCTCGCTGCTGCGCCACGACCCGCTCAACCTGTTCGCCGCCGACCGGGAACCACTTCTCGCGGTCGGGCCCGGTGTTACGCGCTGACCCCGCCGCCCCTGAGATGGCCCCCGAGATGGCCACCGAGCAGGTGGGGCGGAGCGGGCAGCGGCCGTGGCGGCGGCCCCTCGTCCTGGGCACGGTCGGCTCGGTCCTGATCCTCGTCGGCGGGCTGGGCGCCGCGGCCGGCGCCGTGCGCGACCCGCTGATGTCCGAGGGGCCGATCTCGTGGATGCGTTACGGCCACGGGAAGATGCTCGCCGCCCTCGTCGTCTACCTCGGTTACGTGCTGCTGGTGACGGCCTGGGTGCGGCTGGGCCGCCACGTCCTGGCCGGCCGGGCCGGCACCCGTCCGGTGCTGCTCGCCGCCGCGTGCTGGACGGTACCGCCGCTGGTCGCGCCGGTCGCGCTGTTCACCCGGGACGTGTACTCCTACCTCGCCCAGGGAGCCATCGCGCTGCAGGGCTTCGACCCGTTCACGGTCGGGCCGACCGTGCTGCCCGAGCCCGAGTTCATCGAGAACGTGCACCCGTTCTGGCAGAGCACGCCCGCTCCGTACGGACCGCTGTTCATCCTGCTCGTCAAGGGGATCGTCGCGGTGACCGGGACGAACATCGTCGCCGGGGTGTTGGCGGTCAAGCTGACGAACCTGCTCGGGCTGGCGCTGCTGCTGTGGGCGCTGCCCAGGCTGGTGCGCCACCTCGGCGGCAGCCTGCCGGTGGCGGCGTGGCTGCTGGTCGCCGGGCCGCTCACTGTGGTGCACCTGCTCGGCGGTCCACACAACGACCTGCTGATGGTCGGTTTCCTGGCCGCGGGAACGGCGCTGGTGCTGGACCGCCGGCACGTGGCGGGCATCGCGCTGGTGACGCTCGGCGTGGCGGTGAAGGCCAGCGCGGCGGTCGCGCTGCCGTTCCTGGTCTGGGTGTGGGCGGGGCACCTGGCCTCCGCCGGGTGGCGGGCCTTCGCGCGGGCGTGCGCCGGCGCGGTCGCGGTGTTCGCCGTGGTGTTCGGCGCGGTCACCCTGGCCGCCGGGGTGGACCTGGGCTGGGTGACGATGGTGAACGCCTCGTCCCGGCTGGTGAACTGGCTGTCGCTGCCGACCGCGGCGGGGGAGCTGCTGCACGCGGTCTTCGGCGGTCTGCTCGACCTGTCCCGCGACCCGTTCGTCACCGTCACGCGGGTGCTCGGCACCGTGCTGTTGGTGGTCGTGCTCGCCCGGCAGTGGTGGGCGGCGCGGGTAGGCGGTGTTGCCGCGGTACGCCGGGCGGGCGTGGCCCTGTTCGCGGTCGCGGTGCTCTCGCCCACGATGCTGCCCTGGTACCTGACGTGGGCCCTGGCGATCGCGGCGGCGTGGGCGTGGAAGCCCCGGCAGCTCGCGGTGGCAGTGGGGCTCAGCGCGTTCATGGCCGCGCCGTACTCGCCCGAGGGCGAGACCATGCTCTACGTGTGGGGACTGATGATCGCCGCGATCGCCCTGTCGGTGCTGGCGGCGGTGTCGCTCGTACGCCCCGACCCGCTCCGCCTGTCCGAGCGCTCCTGATCGACATCTTGACGTGCAGCCGTTTGGCTGCATAAACTCCATCATGCAGCCAAACGGCTGCATGTTGAGGGGTGAGACATGGACGAGGTGTTCCGGGCGCTGGCCGACCCCAGCCGCCGCCAACTGCTCGACAAACTCAACGACCGCAACGGCCAGAGCCTGCGCGAGCTGTGCGCCGGGCTGGAGATGGCGCGCCAGTCGGTCAGCAAGCACCTCGCCGTCCTCGTCGAGGCCAACCTCGTGACGACCGCATGGCAGGGGCGGGAGAAGTTGCACTACCTCAACGCCGAACCCATCAACGGCATCGCCCGACGCTGGATCCACCGGTACGACCGGGACCGGGTCGACGCGCTGGCCGACCTGAAGGCAGCCCTGGAGGAGCCCGTGGAGACCACGTTCGTCTACACCACCTATATCCGCACCACCCCCGAGCGGCTCTGGCGCGCGCTGACCGAGCCGGAGTTCACCCGCCGGTACTGGGGCGGGCTGGAGCTCGTCTCCGACTGGCGGGTGGGCTCCCCGGTCCTGCTGCGCGCCGAGCCGGACGGACCGGCCCAGGACCACGACCAGGTCGTGCTCGAGGCCGACCCGCACCGCAGGCTCGCCTACAGCTGGCACAACTACCAGCCCGAGCACGCCGAACTGTTCGGCTGGTCTGCCGAACGGCTGGACGAGCTGCGGCGCGAGCCGCGCACGCGGGTCGGTTTCGACCTCGCCGACCTCGGGGACGGGCGGGTCCGGCTCACCGTGACCCACGCCGGGTTCGCCGGCGAGACCGAGATGTACAAGGCGGTCAGCGGCCGGCTCGAGCACACCGGCGGCTGGCCGGAGCTGCTCGCCGACCTGAAGACGCTGCTGGAGTCGGCACTGGTCGGGTAGGCCACCGACCACGGGTCCCACGGCGCCGCGCCACGGGACCCGTTCCGACCAGCGGCTACGAGCCGACGACGTCGCGGGTCACGGCCGCCTGCTCGGTGAGCACCCCGCTGATCATCGTCTGGGTCTCGTTGATCTTGTCCACGATCACGCTGATCCCCGAGCGAGACCACGACGCTGCCGGCGTCGCCCTGGATCGCGGTGATCAGCCTGGCCACGTTCTGCCTCGGCGACCACCTCCTCGGCGTGTACGCTGTCCTGCCTGTGTCCCGACCTGAAGAAAGCCATGCCTCACCTCGCCTTGACTCGGATGGATGTGAGGAATGGCCCAGGATGTGTTCGGGTGTCAACTCAGGGCCGCCTGGGCCAGGATGAGCGTGCCCGCGTCCGCGTCGAGCGTCGCCTCGACGCCCAGGGGCATGGTCAGCTGGGCCGGCACGTGACCGAACCCGAGCTCCCAGACCATGGGTACGCCGAGGCCGCCGAGCAGGTCGCCCAGCACCGCGTACACCTCCTCGGGGGTACCGCAGCCGGTCCACGACCCGAGCGCGATACCGGCCACGCCGGTGAACCACCCGGCGCGCAGCAGCTGGGTGACCATCCGGTCGAGCTGGTAGGGCGCCTCGTTGACGTCCTCGAGCAGCACGATCGCCCCCTCCGGGGGTGGCGGCGCGGCGCCCACGCAGGCGGCCAGCAGGCTGAGGTTGCCGCCGACCACCGTTCCGGTCACGCTGCCGTGGTTCACCGTCGCGACGGTCGGGCCGGTCAGCACGCACATGCTCTCCGGCTCGAACAACGTGGCACGCAGGTGCTTCTGCGCCGCCGCGTCGAAGGACGGGCCGGCCAGGATCGGCGAGAACAACGTGACCTGGTTCAGGTGCTCGCCGATCGCCGCGTGCAGCGCGGTGATGTCGCTCGAGCCGGTGAACACCTTCGGACCCGCGGCCGCCAGCTCCGGCCAGTCGAGCAGGTCGAGGACCCGCATCGAGCCGTAGCCGCCACGCGCGCAGACGACCGCGGCGACCTCCGGGTCGCACCACGCGCGCTGCAGGTCACGAGCGCGGTCGGCGTCCGTGCCGGCGAGGTAGGGCAGCTCCGGGTGCCGGTCGAGGACATGGTCGGCGACGACGGCCCGCAGCCCCCACTCGTGCAGCACCGCCACACTCGTGTCCAGGTAGTTCCGCGACACCGGCCCGGCGGGCGCGACCACCGCGACGGTGTCACCCGAACGCAACCGCCGCGGCCGCGTGCGGCTCATGAGCGCAGCTCCAGTGGGGGGATTCCGGGTGGGGTGAAGCCGAACACCTGGCCGTAGAACGACAGCTCGGCCTCCAGCGCAGCCTGGATGGTCTCCGCCTTGCGGAAGCCGTGCTGCTCGCCCTCGAAGGTCAGGTAGGCGTGGGGGATGCCGGTGCCGTCCAGGGAGGCGACGAACCGGTCGGCCTGCGCCGGCGGGCACACCTCGTCCTCCAGGCCCTGCAACAGCAGGACCGGGCCGGCCAGGCGGTCGACGCGGTTGATGGGGGAGCGCTCGACGTAGCGCCGCTCGTGCTCGGGCAACGTGCCCACCAGACCGTCGAGGTAGCGCGACTCGAAGTCGTGGGTCTCGCCGACGAAGGCCAGCATGTCCAGCACCGGGTACATGATCGTCGCGCAGCGGTAGGTGTCCACGCTGGTGATGGAGGCGGCCGAGGTCCACCCGCCCGCGCTGCCGCCGCGGATGGCGAGCCGGGACCGGTCCGCCGACCCCTCGTCGGCCAGGGCGGTGGCGACCGCGGCGCAGTCGTGCACGTCGACGACGCCCCACTGCCCGTTCAGCGACTCGCGGAACTCTCGCCCGTACCCGGTCGAGCCGCCGTAGTTGACCGCGACCACGCCGATGCCGCGGCTGGTGAGGTAGGCGAACTCGAGATCGAGGACAGGCCGCGCGCGTCCGGTCGGCCCGCCGTGGACGTGCACCACGAACGGCGGCGCCTCGCCCTCCGGCCCGGCGAAGGCGGGGTTGCGCGGCGGGTACACCAGCGCCGGCACCGACCGGCCGTCCGGCCCGGCGAACACCCGCTCGACGGGAACCGGCAGGTAGGCGGGGTCTGGCGGGTCGGGCCGCGGCGGGGTCAGCTCGGTCGTGGCGCCGGTCGCGGGGTCGAGCCGGACCACCGCGACCTCCCGCGCCGCCGAACCGGCCGCGCCCACCACCTCGCCGTCCAGCACGCCCACGTCCGCCGACCACCAGGACAGGTCGGTGACCACCTCGGTGACCGTGCCGGCGTGCTCGTCGAGCACGGCGAGGCGCCCGGAGGCGAGCACGGCGAACCGCCCCTCGCCGAGCGGGGCGAACCAGCGCATGCCCGGCATCCAGAGCGGGCCGCCGAGCTCCTTCTCGCAGGGTGCGAGGTTGCGGACGGCACCGTCGCGGCCGACGCGGAACAGGTTCCACCAGCCGTCCGGGTCG
The DNA here is from genome assembly GCF_001921205.1 of Actinophytocola xanthii. Taxonomy (GTDB): domain Bacteria; phylum Actinomycetota; class Actinomycetes; order Mycobacteriales; family Pseudonocardiaceae; genus Actinophytocola; species Actinophytocola xanthii. The sequence goes on from NZ_MSIE01000047.1 coordinate 47,578, forward strand.
GTCAGCGCGAGCAGGGTCTCGGGCGACTCCCACTCGACCTGGCACACGCTCTCCGCCGGCCCGCCGGCGAGCACCGTGTGGGCGGTCGGATCCGCGAGCGGCGCGACGCACAGCTCGCTGCCGTCCCAGGGCATGCGGGGGTGGTCCCAGCCGATCCAGGCCAGGTGGGCGCCGTCGGGGGAGAGGCGGGCGCCGGCCATGAAGCGGTGGCTCGCGGCCAGCGCCCGCACCTCGCCGCCGCCGTCGACCGGCACGGCGACCAGGTCGCGGCGGATGTCGGTCGGCCGGTCCCCGGTGACCGTCTCCCGCACGCACAGCACGGTGCCCTCCGGGCCGGGGGAGAGGTCGCCGTAGCGGACCCCGTGGTGGCGCTGCGGCTCGGCGGTGATCGGCGTCGGCGCGCCGGAGCCGTCCACCGGGGCAGCGTAGAGGCGCTGGTCGTCCCAGTGGGTGAACACCAGCAGCTCGCCCGCCGCGCCGGGGACCACCGTCCAGGGCCGGCTGCCGTACTCGTGCATACGGTTGCGGACGTTCCACGGCGCCGGCAGCACCTCGACCGGCTCGGCGCCGTCCCCCTCGTGGAGCAGGGCGTTGCGGCCGCCCTCGGCAGGCCTGCCCGCCACCCACCAGACGCGGCCGGCGTGCGTGCCGACCCACTTCGGCTCTCCGCCCGCGAGACCGACCTCGGCCGCGCTCAGCGGTGACTCCCAGCTCCCGAACGGTGCGATCTTCACCACGGGAGAAACCCTAGTCGCTGTCCAGCGCGGGGTCGCCGCCCACGACCCGCCAGGGACCGGACATCATTGGCGGGAACAGGCCTGCTCGAGCGGCTTGTTTGCCGTAGGGTCGGAGGTGCCATGGCTCGCGTTATACATGTCTTCCGCCAACCTGATCGGTTCGTCGCCGGCACGGTTGGCCAACCCGGTGACCGCACGTTCTACCTGCAGGCTTCGGAGAGCGCCAAGACGGTGAGCGTCACGCTCGAGAAGCAACAGGTGGCCGTGCTCGCCGAACGCATCGGATCGCTGCTGGAGGAGGTCGCGCGCCGGTTCGGCGCCGATCTGCCCGACGAGACACCCGAGGAGCTGGTCGACGCCGACCCGCTGGTCGTGCCGGTCGAGGAGGAGTTCCGGGTCGGCACGATGGGGCTGGGCTGGGACTCGGAGACCCGCGCGGTGGTGATCGAGCTGCTCGCGGTGACCGAGGGTGACGTCGACGAGTCCGTCGTGCTCGACGACACCCCGGAGGGCCCGGACGCGGTCCGGGTGTTCCTCACCCCCGCCGAGGCCCGTGCCTTCGCCGAGCGGGCCGACCGGGTGATCAACGCTGGTCGCAAGCCGTGCCCACTGTGCGGGGAGCCGCTGGACCCGGCCGGGCACGTGTGCCCCCGGCAGAACGGCTACCGGCGCACCGAGGACGAGACGGCCTGAGTTGCTGCCTTCCGATCCGGCCGTCGCCGAGCTCCTCACCCGCGGTCGCATCGAGATCGAGGGCCGCCTCGTCGACGCCTCCAACGCCACCCTGTTCTGCGAGATCACCGGCGGCGACGCGGTGGCCCACTGCGTGTACAAGCCGATCAGCGGCGAGCGGTCGCTGTGGGACTTCCCGGACGGCACGCTCGCCGGCCGCGAGATCGGCGCGTACCTGGTGTCGGAGGCGGCCGGTCTGTCGCTGATCCCGCCGACCGTGCTGCGCCCCGGACCGTTCGGCCCCGGCATGGTGCAGCTGTGGATCGACACCAAGGAGGGCGACGACCTGGTCGACGTCCTCGCCCCCGATCAGGTGCCCGTGGGGTGGAAGCGGGTGTTACGGGCCCACGACCGGTTCGGCGACCCCGCCGTGCTCGTCCACGCCGACCACCCGAGCGTCCGCATGCTCGCCGCGCTGGACGTCGTGATCAACAACGCCGACCGCAAGGGCGGCCACGTCCTGCACGGCACCGACGGCAACGTCTACGGCGTGGACCACGGGATCTGCCTGCACGCCGAGCACAAGCTGCGGACGGTCCTGTGGGGCTGGGTCGGCGAGCCGCTGCCCGAGGACGTCGTGGCGATGCTCGACACCCTATGGGCCGCGCTGGACAGAAGCCTCGGCGAGCGGTTGGCCGAGCACCTGACCCGTGCCGAGGTCCGCGCGCTGCGCCGGCGGGTGGAGCAGTTCCAGCGGTCCAACGAGTTCCCCACGCCAGGCGCCGACTACCGCGCCATCCCCTGGCCGGCCTTCTAGGCTGGTCCGCTTCTAGTCCGGTCCGACCCAGACGACGTCCCGCGAGCCCGCCTCGGGCGCGGCGAACTCGAGCAGCCGGGTGCCTTCGACGACGAGTGCGGCGCGGTCGTCCTCGCCGACCGGCGCCCAGGAGGTGATCGTGAGCGTCGCGGCCGACCGCTCCCGGCTGATCCGCCACTCGCCACGGACGAAGCCATCCACGAGGAACGTGCCGGGGACCACCCCGTTGCGGCTGGCGAACAGCCGCCGCCGGAGGTCCTCGGAGATGATCCGGGTGCGGTCGGCGTGGGAGAGCAGCACGTTGTCGAACTCGGGCAGGAACCGGACCGGCACCGGCAGGTCGGGATCGGGGCGGGGCGCTGCCGGCAGGTCGTACAGCGTCCGCCCCCGCTCGTCGCGCAACGCCAGCAGGTCCATGGCCTCGACCACCTCCCGCAGCCCGGTCAGGCCCGACCAGGTCCGCAGGTCGGCGACCGTGGCCGGGCCGAACGCCGCCAGGTACCGCGCCACCATCGCCGCCGGGTCCGGTGCGGCGTCCAGCTCCCGGCCCAGCCAGGTGTCGGCCGGCTGGTAGGCGGTGCGCCCGCTGCGGCCCCAGACCGCTCGGGGCGGGACCTGCACCAGCGGCAGCGCTCCCCGTGCCGCGTGGGCGAGTGCGCCCGGCGGGCGGTCCGGCCAGCTGCGCGCGAGGGCCGCTCCCAACTCGGCCGCGGTGAGTGGACCGGCGGCCAGCGCCTCCCTGGCGCAGCCCGCGAGCGCGTCGAGGTCCAGGCCGACGAGCCCGGCCGCGTGCTGGCTGTTCCTGCGCAGATCCCGGTCCAGCACCGGCTGCACCAGCGGCCGCAGCAGCCCCACGTCGGCGGCGGTCACCAGGTGCACGGTGCCGCGCATCAGCACGATCCGCACGGCACGGCGGTCGAGGAGCGCGTCGGCCAGCTCGGTGGGATCGAAGTTCGCGATGCGGGTCCAGAGGCCGTAGTAAGGCGGGAACGGCGCCTGGGCCTGCATGCCGACCAGGTGCTCGACGACCTCGAGCGCTGGGCGCGTCACCCGCTCGGTCAGCAGCTGGCGGGCCAGCGTCGCGCGGTTGAGCGCGCGAACGTCGAGCACGGTGGAACCGGTCATGCCGCTCCTCCCTCTCCTCGCCCGGATCGTCGCACCCGGGGGCGACACTCCGGGGCGATGGGTGCCCGCGCTGCGCGGACGTGCCCTAAGGTCGCCCGTCGTGAGCTCCCAGCACAGCGACCGCTATGGCCGAGACGTCCTGTCCCGCAAGCCGGCCCGGCGGGCGGTGCCGGAGGTGAGCGCGGAGCCCGGGCTCGTCGTCGAGGACCCGGCGAGCGGGTTCTGCGGCGCGGTGACCCGCTTCGAGCACGGCAACGTCGTGCTCGAGGACCGGCACGGGCGGCACCGGGTGTTTCCGCTCACCCCCGCCGGCTTCCTGCTCGAGGGGAAGCCGGTGACGCTGGTCCGCCCGGTCGCCCGGCCGGCACCGGCCACAACGGTGTCGGCGTCGGGGTCGGTTCGGGTCCAGGGCCACACCGCACGCACCGCCCGGGACAGCCGGCTGTGGGTGGAGGGCATCCACGACGCCGAACTCGTCGAGCGGGTGTGGGGACACGACCTGCGGGTCGAGGGCGTGGTCGTCGAACCGCTGCACGGGATCGACGACCTGCCCGGGATGGTCGCCGAGTTCGGCACCGGCCCCGGGCGCCGTCTCGGCGTGCTGGTCGACCACCTCGTCGCCGGCAGCAAGGAGTCCCGGATCGTCGAGACCCTGCGCGAACCGCACGTCCTGGTCACCGGGCACCCCTACGTCGACGTGTGGCAGGCGGTCAAACCCGGGTCGGTCGGGATCCGGGAGTGGCCGGTCGTCCCCCGCGGAGTCCCCTGGAAGGAGGGCGTGTGCCGCGCGCTGCGCTGGGGCGAGCCCGCCGACGGCTGGCGCCGCGTGCTCGCCGGCGTGCGCAACTTCAAGGACCTCGAGACCCCGCTGATCGGCGCCGTGGAACGGCTTATCGACTTCGTTACCACCGGTGAAGAGTAGTGACCCAGGCGGCTCGACTCTGAAATCATGACGCCATGGCCGCAGTGTTCTGGCTCATCGGGGGAATCGCGCTGATCTCGGCCGAGATCCTCTCCGGTGACTTCTTCCTGCTGATGGTGGGCGTCGGCGCCCTGGCCGGCGCGGGTGCCGAGTGGGCGTCGGGCAACACGCTCATCGCCGCGCTGGTGTTCGCGTTCGTCTCGATCGGGCTGGTGACCTTCGCCCGGCCCTGGCTCAAACGCCGCATGCACGGGGCGCTGGTGCACACCAACGTCGACGCGCTGATCGGGCGCCGGGCGGTCGTGGTGGAGCCGGTCGACGAGCACGGCGGGCAGGTGCGGCTCGACGGTGACGTCTGGACCGCGCGCACGGTCACCAGCGAGACGATCTCGCCGGGCTCCTCGGTCACCGTCGTCGAGATCGCCGGGGCGACCGCGGTCGTGCTGGCGGACTCCGACTGATGCAACCAGGTGAACGCGCCCATCTTCCGGTGGGACGCGATGCCGGCATGAACAGGCCCGGGGTGACCATGTGATCTACTTCCTGCGCGCCTACCGGGAAGCGCCAACCCCAGCCGGAGTGGAGGCACGTTGACCATCCTCATCGTCGTCCTGGTCGTGGTTCTGTTCGTCCTCACGGTCGTGGTCAAGTCCATCCTGGTGATCCCCCAGGCGCAGTCCGCGGTGATCGAGCGCCTCGGCCGGTTCCGGTCGGTCGCCGAGCCCGGCCTGAACTTCCTCGTGCCGTTCCTCGACCGGGTGCGCGCCCGCATCGACCGCCGCGAGCAGGTCGTCTCGTTCCCGCCGCAGCCGGTGATCACCCAGGACAACCTGACCGTGTCCATCGACACCGTCGTCTACTTCCAGGTGACCAACCCCCGGGACGCGGTCTACGAGATCTCCGACTACATCGTCGGCGTCGAGCAGCTCACCACGACCACCCTGCGCAACGTGGTCGGTGGGATGAGCCTGGAGGAGACCCTGACCTCCCGCGACTCCATCAACGGACAGCTGCGCGGGGTCCTGGACGAGGCCACCGGCCGGTGGGGCATCCGCGTCGCCCGGGTCGAGCTGAAGGCCATCGACCCCCCGCTGTCCATCCAGGACTCCATGGAGAAGCAGATGCGCGCCGACCGGGAGAAGCGCGCGATGATCCTCACCGCGGAGGGCACCCGCGAGGCCGCCATCAAGACCGCGGAGGGCCAGAAGCAGAGCCAGATCCTCTCCGCCGAGGGCGCCAAGCAGGCCGCCATCCTCGCCTCCGAGGGTGAGCGCCAGTCGCGCATCCTGCGGGCCCAGGGTGAACGCGCTGCCCGCTACCTCCAGGCTCAGGGCCAGGCCAAGGCCATCGAGAAGGTCTTCGACGCGATCAAGGCCGGCAAGCCGACGCCGGAGGTGCTGGCCTACCAGTACCTCCAGACGCTGCCGCAGATGGCGCAGGGCGACGCGAACAAGGTGTGGATGCTGCCCAACGACTTCGGCAAGGCGCTCGAGGGCTTCGCCAAGGCCCTGGGTGCGCCGGGGGAGGACGGCGTCTTCCGCTACGAGCCGCCCGCCTACGAGCCGCCGAACCGCGCCGACACCGACGACGACGAGATCGCCAGTTGGTTCGACACCTCGACCGACCCGGAGGTGGCCGAGGCCGTCCGGGCCGCCGAGGCGGTCGCCCGCCAGGAGGTGCCCAGCCCGCTGTCGGTGGGCAAGCCGTCGACGCCCGCTCCGCTGAGCGCCGGGGTGCGGCCGCTGCCGCCCCAGGCACCCGCCCAGCCGGTTGCGCCGGTTCAGCAGCCGGCTCCGCAGCAGACCCAGGTGATCCAGCAGCCCCCGGCCGACCAGGGTGGCGGCGGGGCACAGCCCACGCCGGCACCGCGACCGAACCCCCAGCCGGGACCGGGGCCGCAGCAGGGCTACCCGCAGCAGGCCAGGCCGGTCGAGTCGACCGAGCTGTCCGACGAGCCGCCGCCGCAGCGGTACTGATCCCGGCAGGACGGGAGGACCGTCCGCGGGCGATCGTCCTCGGCGGGTCGCGGCCCGGCGGGCCACGGCGTGCGCGGTGCTCATCCTGGGTGCCTCGCTGTGCATCCAGCTGTCGGCCGCGCTGGTCAAGGGTCTGTTCGACCCGGTAGGCACCGTCGGGGTGAGCGGGCTGCGGATGGCGGTCGCCGCGGTGGTGCTGCTGGCGCTGACCCGGCCGGCACCGCACGGGCGGCCCCGGCGGGAATGGGCCGGCATCCTGCTCTACGGCGTCGCGATGGCCGGGATGAACGTGCTGTTCTACAACGCCGTCGCCACCCTGCCGCTCGGGATCGCGGTGACCCTGGAGTTCCTCGGCCCGTTCGCCGTCGCCGTCCTCGGCACGCGGACCCGGTGGCAGGTGGTGTTCCCGCTGGCGGCCCTGACCGGTGTCGCGCTGATCAGCGACCCCACCGGCGGCCTGACCGGGTCCGGCCTCGCCTGGGGGCTCGGCGCCGCCGTGGCCTTCGGCGGCTACACCCTGCTCGCCGGTGTCGTCGGCCGTGCCTCGACCGGCTTCTCGGGGCTCGCGCTGTCGGTCACCGTCGGCGCGCTGCTGCTGGCGCCGTTCTCGGTCACGGGCGCGCCCCGGGTGCCGGGCGCGGAGGGCTGGCTGCTGCTCGCCGCGTCGGGCGTGGTGGGGGTGGCCCTCGCGTTCAGCCTCACCTACACCGCGACCCGGCTGACCTCTCCGCGGGTAACCGGCACCCTGCTGGCCGTGGACCCGGCCATGGGCGCGCTGGTCGGCGCGCTGGTGCTCGACGAGCGCCTCACGCCCGCCGTCGCACTGGGCGTCGTGCTCGTCGTCCTGTCCGGCGCGGCCGTCACCTGGTTGGCCGGGGCACGGGCCGAACGGACTCGGTGACCCCGCGCCCGCTCAGGCGGCCACCCGCAGCCGCACCGATGTCGCCGCCAGCCCCACGGCGGGGGTGAGCCCGGCTGTGCAGCTCGCCGCCCGCGGCGGGGCGATCTCCCGCTCCACCACGTTCACCTGCCAGACCCGGCCGTCGACGTGGCTGACCGTCGTGAGCCACCCCTCGGCGGGGTTCGCAACGACCTCCACCGCCAGCGCGTCCGGATCGCTCACCCGCTCCTGCTCCCGCACCGCCAGCTCCGCCGCCTGCCCGGGCAGCGGCCAGGTGGACCGGCCCCGGCAGCCCTCGGTCACCACGCCTGGTCCGCCGTCGAGCAGGCGGGCCGCGGCGGCAACGTCGAGTCGGCCGTAGGCGTAGCCGGTCGGCAGCAGGACAGCGGTGGGGGAGAAGCGGTGCCCGCCGATGTGGGTGCACTCCCACACCGCCTCGCCGTGCGTGCCCGCCAGCGCCGCCGCGACCGGCCGGCCCAGCAGCGCACAGCACACGTCACGCCGACCGTTCGTGCACACCAGCAGCAGCCGCTCGGCCGACGGCGTGCCCAGCCCGCCCGGCACCCCGGCGCCGGCCTGGACGAAGTCGAGGTCGAGCAGTTCCTTGGGGTCCTGAACCGTCGTGCGCTCCAGCCACGTCCGCCCGGGCGCGGTGTGCGCCAGGTAGACGTGGCGGGGGACTGGGCGGTGGCGGTCGGGATGGCTGCCCGGCCGGCGGATCAGCACGACACGCACCCCGGTACCCGCGGAGAGCCGGGTCAGCTCGCGCGCCACGCCCTCGTCGAGATGGCTCGCCGCCAGCGCGTCCCGGCCCCACGGGCCGGGCTGCTCGAGACACAGCCAGGTCTGGGCCGTGGCGGCCGTGCCCGCCAGCGGCTCACCTATCCCCTCGGCCACCGCCGAGCAGCGCATGCCTTCCATCCACACCAGACTCTCACGCCCCGGGGCTGGCCGTGCGCCCGCTCACCGACGGTTCGAGTGATACCCCAGCCGGTCAAGCCGAACCTCAGCTCCGCTCGATCGGTCGACCCGCGACCACGTCCACCACCTAGGGTGACAGGCGTGCGCCTCACGGTCCCCTACGCCGATCCGGGCACGCCGGACAGCCGGGGACCCGGGCGCTACCTGCTGTGGTTGGTGCGCAGACAACCGGCCCGGGTGCTGCTTGGCTCGCTGCTCGCCAGCGCCTGGCTCGTGGGCCTGGTCGTCCAGCCGCTGCTGCTCGCCCGCGCCATCGACGACGGGCTGCGCACGCGCGACCTGGCCAGCATCCTGCTCTGGACCGCGGCCCTGCTGGCCGCGGGCGCGGCCAACGCCGGCCTCGGCGTGCTCCGCCACCGCACGATGACCTTCATCCGGCTCGACGCCGGCTTCCGCACCGTCCAGGTGGTCGTGCGTCATGCGGCGGCCGTCGGCGCCGAGCTGCCGCGCCGGACCAGCTCGGGGGAGGTGGTCAGCATCGGCGCCGCCGACCTCGACCGGATCATGCGGACGATGACCAGCACCGGCCCGGGCATCGGCGCCGTCATCACCTACGCCGTGGTCGCGGTCCTGCTGGTCGACATCTCGCCCGTGCTCGCGCTCGTCGTGCTGCTGGGCGTGCCGGCGCTGATGCTGTCGCTGGCCTCCCTGCTCCGGCGGGTACGGGAGACCGAGACCGCCTACCGGGAGCAGCAGGGTGCGCTCGCCGCCCGCGCCGGCGACATCGTCGCCGGCCTGCGCGTCCTGTGCGGCATCGGCGGCAAGGACCGCTTCGCCCACCGCTACCGCCGCGACTCCGCGGCACTGCGCGAGCAGGGCTACCGGGTCGGTGCCACGGCGAGCTGGGTCGAGGGCATCTCCGTCGGCCTGCCCAGCCTCTTCCTCGCCGCCGTCACCTGGCTCGCCGCTCGCATGAGCGCGGCGGGGGAGATCACCGTCGGCGAGATGGTCGCCGTCTACGGCTACGTCGCCGTGCTCGCCACCCCCGTCTTCTTCATCATCGAGGGAGCACTCGACATCAACCGCGGCCTGGTCGCCGCCCGCCGGGTCGTCCGGGTCCTCGCGCTGCGCCCGGCCGTGACCGACAGAGGCACCGACAGAGGTACCGAGAGAGGCACCGTGCCCTGCCCGCAGGGGCCGGCCGAACTGCACGACCCCGTCTCCGGGCTCACCGTCCGACCGGGCGAGCTGCTCGTGCTCGCCCCCGCCCAACCCGCCGACGCACTCGCCGTGGTCGACCGCCTCGGCCGCTTCGTCGACTCCGACGCCACCTGGGACGGGGCGCCGCTGGCCGCCATGCCGCTCGCCGAGGTACGCCGACGCATCCTCGTCGCCGACAACGACGCCCACCTGTTCGCCGGGCCGCTGCGCGAGGTCGTCGCGAGCGAGCACGACCACACCGACGAGGCCATCGCCCACGCCATCCGCAGCGCGGCCGCCGAGGACGTCCTCACCGGCCTCCCGGCCGGGCTCGGCTCACCCGTCGAGGCCCAGGGCCGCAACCTCTCCGGCGGACAGCGCCAGCGCGTCCGGCTGGTCCGCGCCCTGCTCGCCGACCCCGAGGTGCTCATCCTCGTCGAGCCGACCTCCGCTGTGGACGCCCACACCGAGGCGGCCGCAGCCGCGGGCCTGCGCACCCACCGACGCGACCGGACCACCGTCGTCGTCGCCACCTCGCCGTTGCTGCTCGCCCGCGCCGACCGGGTCGCCTACCTCCTCGACGGCCGGGTCGCGGCCACCGGCACCCACGCCGAGCTGCTCGCCACCGAGCCGGGCTACCGCGCCCTGGCCCACCGCGGCGAGGAACTCGTCCCGTGACCGCCGCCCGGCTGCCGGTCGCCGACCGCGCCGCGGTCCGCCGCGCCTACCTCGACCTCGCCCGCACCGACCGCCGCGGCACCGCCCTGGTCCTGCTGACCACCTGTCTCGCCGCCACCGCGGCCCTCGTCCCGCCCTGGCTGATCGGGCGCATCGTCAACCTCGTCGAGTCCGGGACGGCGAGCACCGGCAGCGTCGACCTGCTCGCCGTCGGGATCCTCACCTCCGCCGCGGCCGGCGTCCTGCTCACCCGCCAGTCCCGCTATCTCGCCCACCGCTTCGCCGAACGGGCCCTGGCCGAGCTGCGCGAGGAGTTCGTCGACCGCACCCTCGCCCTGCCCACGACCGTCGTCGAGCGGGCCGGCAGCGGTGACCTCATGGCCAGGACCACCGCCGACATCGCCACGATCGGCGGCGCCCTGCGCGACGCCGCACCCGAGGTGTTCGTCGGCGTGCTGCAGACCCTGCTCATCCTCGTCGCGATCACCCTGCTCGACCCGCTGCTCGGGCTGTGCGCGCTCGCGGGGATCGCCAGCCTCTGGTGGGCGGCGCGCTGGTACCTGCGCCGAGCCCGGACGGCCTACCTGGCCGAGGGCGCCGCCACCTCCGAGATGTCCGAGAGCCTCGCCGCCACCGTCGAGGGGGCGCGCACGGTCGAGGCGTTCGCCCTGGGCGAGCGCCGGGTCCGCGACGGCGACCTGCGGGTGCGCGAGGCGCACCGCACCCGGGTACACACCCTGTTCCTGCGCAACGTGCTGTTCCCGCAGATGGACTTCTCCTACGTCCTCGCTCTCGGGCTCGTGCTGATGGTCGGCGGGCTGCTGCACGTCAACGGCTCGGTCACGCTCGGCGTCGTGGTGTCGGCGAGCCTCTACACCCTGCAGGTCGTCGAGCCGCTCGCCCGGCTGCTCATGTGGATGGAGAGCATCCAGCGCAGCACCGCCTCGATGGCGCGGGTCAAGGGCGTCGGCAACGCCGGCGGCGACCCTCCGCCCGGCGGCACGCCCGGCGACGACCGCATCGAGGTCCGCAGCGTGCGCTACGCCTACCCCGGCCGCGAGGGGAGCGACGCCGTCCGCGACGTGCTCGAGGACGTCGACCTGGCCGTGCGGCCAGGGGAGCGGCTGGCGATCGTCGGTCCCTCCGGTGCCGGCAAGTCGACCCTCGGCCGGCTGCTCGCCGGCGTCGACGCACCCCGCGTGGGCTCGGTCACCGTCGGCGGGGTGCCGGTCGCCGACCTCGCGCCCGACGAGCTGCGCCGGCGGATCGTCCTGGTCACCCAGGAGCACCACGTGTTCATCGGGACCCTCCGCGACAACCTCGCGATCGCCGCGCCCGACGCGCCCGACGCACGGATCCTCGATGCCCTCGACGCGGTCGACGCCGCCTGGGCACGGGCCCTGCCCGAGGGCCTGGACACGCCGCTCGGCGCGGGCAACGCCGAGCTCGACGCGGCCCAGGCCCAGCAGCTCGCACTCGCCAGGGTGCTGCTGGCCGACCCGCACACGGTCGTGCTCGACGAGGCCACGGCCCTGCTCGACCCCACCACCGCCCGGCACGCCGAGCGCGCGATGGCGGCCGTGCTCGCCGGACGCACGGTGATCGCGATCGCCCACCGCCTGCACACCGCCCACTACGCCGACCGGGTCGCGGTGATGGCCGCCGGAAGGATCACCGAGCTGGGCAGCCACGACGAGCTCGTGGCCGCCGACGGCGCCTACGCCGCCCTCTGGCGCTCCTGGCACGGAGCGGGGTGAGCCGGGTGTCGCCTACGGCCGCCGAGCCGCGATGAGCTCGTCGCCGAGGGAGGTGCGGTGGTAGAGCACGGAGTGTCCGTCGCGGTGGGAGGCCACGATGCCGGCTCGGCGGAGCGCCTTGAGGTGCGCGCTGACCGTGGGGGCGGCCAGGCCGAGCCGGCTGGCCAGGAGACTGGTGGACATCGGCAGGTCGAGTTGGGCGAGGATCGCGGCACGGCTGACGCCCAGCACACCGGCCAGCGCCGAGTCGGGTGGGGCGGGACGGGCTTCCTGGAGCCGGCCGAGTCCACGCGGTGAGTAGTTCACCGCCGGTTGCGGGTCGGCGGTGCGGACGATGACGTCGGGCCAGGCGAAGACGCAGGGAACCAGCAGAAGGCCGTGTTGACGCAGGTCGGCCGTTCCGTCGTAGTACTTGACGACGCTGAGGGTGTCGCGGTCGAAGCTGACCGCCGGGTGCAGGGTCCGGAACAGCTGGCGTACGCCGCCGGCGGCGAGTTCCCGCAAGCGGTGGGCGAGATCGGCTTGCAGCAGCGCCAGCATGCGCGGCCAGTCGGGCGCGATGCTCACCCGCCAGTAGCGCTCGAGGGCGGCGACGATTCGGGCGAGTCCGGACCGGGGGTCGGCGATCAGATCCTCCAGCACCGAGCGGCGGTGGATAACCCCCGGTCCGCGCATGGCGATCGGATGCTGGGCGAGGTGTGCCAGCTCGGTGGCGACCAGACGGGGATCGGTGGCGGCCAGCGACTCCAGACCGGTGTCGAAGGTGGGTGCCCGGCGCGTCGGGATCGGGAGCAGGAAGTCCGGGAGGTAGCCGGTGGGACGTACCACCGCGGTGAGCAGGCTCAGGTCGTCGTGGTCACTACGGCGGCACCGAACCTGCGCGAGCCAGGGCGCGTGTGGGCCGGTAGGTGAACCGGTGGTCAGTGTCCGCAGGCTGGCCACGGCCTCCCAGAGCGGGGAGACGGCGAACCGAACCTGGCTGAGGTCCTCGACGCCGAACCGCAGTCGAATCACCCTGGGAAGGTTAGCGAGGAGATTAGGCCCCACCCTAATCCTGGACCGCCTGGTCGTCCTCCGCGCATGCTCGTGCCACGGCGACGAGCAGTCCGGTGAGGCGAGTGATGACATTCAACGCGGTTCTCGACGAGGCGTATCAGCGGCTGCACGGCAAGGGGCCGGAGTTCGGCGGGGACGAGGAAGGCAACCACGGCCTGACCAACCATGGCCCGATGGCGGTCGAGGTGATGGTGCGCCGCGGCCTTGATCTGGACGTGCACCGCTGGCTGGACCGCTACCTCGACCGCCTGACCGAGCTGCCCGACGGGGTCCAGCGGATCACCGCGGACACCTGGCGCGCCGCTCTCGGCGATCCCCGGCGCATCGGTGACTGGACGGCCTACTTCCTCCAGCAGGTCGCGGAGCGACCATGGCGGCAGGTGCTCACCACATGGTGGCCCCGGCTGCTGGCCGGCATCGTCGCCGGCTCGACCCACGGGGTGATCCGGGTCGGGCACGCGGTTCGTGCCCTGCGCGCTGTGGATCAGGACCACGTCGCGGCCGCCGAGCTGGCCCACGGTCTTGCCTTCTGGGCGGCCCGATGGCGTGCCCTGCCCGGCATCGCCGCGCCGGCCGGCGTCCTACCCGCGCGAGCCGCGCTGGCCGGCGTGCCCCGGTTGGCCGAGCAGAGCGGTGTCATCGCGCACCGCCTGAACCGACTCGCCGAGCTGCCCGGATGGCCGGCGGCGCTGGCCGCCCTGCGGCCGGTGGCCAGAGCCGCCGACGTACCGGACCGCCTGGCCGACCTGGTCCGGGCCGCCGTGCTCGGGTATCTCCGCCACGGTCGGGCGAGCCCGGTGCTGCTGGTGCACACCGCGACCGCCCCCAACGCCGTGCGACACATCCTGCCCGTGCTGCCCGTCCCGATGTGGACGCCCAGCTTCGCCGCGGTCTGGCACGCCAGCGCGGCCATCACCGCCGCCTACGCCCCTACGCGAGCGGAACCGCTGTCGGCACCGACGATCGGGGGCGATCCGGCGGTCACGGTGCTCGACCAGGCAGCCCGGCACGGCGACGAGCACGTCATCAAGTTCGCCGACACCGTGCTCGACGTCTTCGAGCACAACGGTGACCCCGACGTCCTCGCCGCCGCTCTGCTCGCCTCCCGACTCATCCCGTCGCCGTGAGCGATCCACGAGCGGACGACAAAGCGCTATGTCGACTCAATGTCGTCACAGTAGTGGCCGACCAGCTCACGTCCGATGCGCGCCAGCTCCGCCCGCACCGCCGTCGACTCCACAACGCTCAGCCCCGCACCCCAGCCGGCCAGGTGCTGGGCGATCATCAGCGGGGTAGGGGCAGCGACCTGCACGCGGGCCTGTCCGTCCCGCTCGGCGAGCACCACGCAGTGCCGGCCGAACTGGCCGCGCAGCACCCGCACGAGCCGAGCGTCCACCAGGACCACCGCGCTGACCAGCGACCGGCGCCGCTCGACCTCCTCGACGACCTCGTCCCACTCGGCTGACAGGTCCAGCTCCGCCGGCCGGGCCGCCTCCTCGTCGGTGACCTCGGCGGAGGCGATCCGGTCCACCCGGAAGGTCCGCCGGCCCTCGGCGGTGCCGGCCACGAGGTACCAGATGCCGTCCTTGTCCACCAGGCCCCACGGGTCGATCAGCCGGCTCGTCCGCTCCCGCGTCCGCCCGGCGTAGTCCAGGCGCACACGCCGCCCGCGCACGACCGCGTCCCGCAGCGCCGCCACCAGCTCCGGCCGCTCGGGCAGCGGATCGCCCCAGCCGGCGGGATCGACGACGACGGCGCCCGCCGCGGCCCTGGCCTCGGCCCGGAAGGGGCGGGGGAGTGCCGCCAGCAGCTTGCGCAGCGCCGCCTGAGCCTCGGGCGTGTCCGCACCGGCCGGGCCGAGCAGCAGGAACAGCGCCTGCGCCTCGGTGGCGGTCATGCCGCTGAGGTCGGTCCGGGCACCGCCGACCAGCGACCAGCCACCGCCGCGGCCGGGCTGGGGATACACGGGGACGCCCGCGGCGGAGAGCGCCTCGAGGTCGCGGCGCGCGGTGGCCACCGAGACCTCCAGTTCCCGCGCCACCTCGGCCGCCGTCACCCGACCCCGGTCCTGCATGAGCAGGAGGGTCGCCACCAACCGGTCCGCACGCATGGCCGAAGTCTGCCGCAAAAAGTGGTCATGAGATGAGCACTTTGACGGCGAGACTCGGTTCCATGTTGAAGGGAATGGCAACGATCAGCTACTTCGCCGACGATCTCGCCGCGGCGACCGCCTGGTACACGACGCTGCTGGGCGTCGAGCCGTACTTCGTGCGACCGCTCGAGGGGCCGCCGGCCTACGTCGAGTTCCGCATCGGGGACTACCAGCACGAGCTCGGCATCATCGACCGCGACTGGGCACCGCACCGCGACACCCAGCCCGGCGGCGTCGTCTGCTTCTGGCACGTCGAGGACCTCGACGCGGCGCTGGCGACCCTGCACGAGATGGGCGCGAGGACACACGAGCCGAGGACGCCGCGAGGTGACGGGTTCGTGACGGCCTCGGTCATCGACCCGTTCGGCAACATCCTGGGGGTGATGTCCAACCCGCACTACGTCGCCGTCCGGGACGACAAGTTGACATAATGTAGATTATCGAACTTCGCGAACGAGGTGGGTCGCACGGTCCAGGGCGGCCCGGGCGCGGCGCAGCTGCCAGTGGCAGGTCGGTGAGACGGTGCCGCCGCCGCGGTGGTTGACCGCGCGCCGCAGCTGCCGGAGAGCCGCGTCGACCGGCCCGCCGGGCTCGGCCGCCGCCAGCGCGGCCAGCTCGTCCAGGACCGGCGAGACAGACCGCGCGAAGACGCTCAGGACGTCGTGGACGCTGGTGTCGGCCCTGGTGTCGGCCCTGGTGTCGGCCCTGTCCTGCGCGTCGTCGAGGAGCTGGAGCGGCGGCAACGCGGCGTCGAGCGCCTCGCGCAGCACGCCGACCGGGTCGGCCACCACGGCGCGCGTTGGCTCGTTCACCGGTCCGAGCCTACCTCCGACACCACTCCCCGAGGGCCAGGAACACCTCTCCTTTTTCGTCACGTGACGAAAAAGGAGAGGTGTTCCCGTACCGCTCAGGCCGCGGTCGCCGCCTCGACGAGGACGCGTTCCACGCGCGCGATCAGCGAGGCCCGCCGCAGACACCAGACCCGGAACGCGCGACGGTCGTCCGCATCGAGCGCGGCGTCGATCTGCGCGGTCGTGTTCATGATGCAGACCTGTAGTCCGCTGATCTCGGCGCTGCTGTCGGACCTGGACATCGCTCGGCTCATCGCGACCACCGCCACTGGCTGGGTGTCGGGCAACGGGTGCGGCGGATTCGGGACCCGCCGCCCTTCCATCGTCACCCAGGCGTCTCGAGCGACGCTGGAACGTCGCTGAGGGCGCGCGGCCGGCGCATCCAGGCCCCGTGCGGGCGGGCCAGCAGCTCCCGCAGCGGTTCCGGCCTGCCGAGGTGGAATCCCTGGGCGACCCGCACCCCCAACCGGGACAGCGCCTCCACCTGGGTCGCGCGCTCCACCCACTCGGCCACGACCGAGATGCCCAGGCCACGGGCGATGTCGACGATGCCGTGCACCAGCACGGTGTCCCTGCTGCCGTAGTCGATCCCGCGGACGAACTCACCGTCGATCTTGATTCCGGTGATCGGCAGCTGTTTGAGGTGGACGAAGGAGCCGAAGCCGGCGCCGAAGTCGTCCAGCGAGATGCGGCAGCCGCGAGTGCGCAGGTGCTGGGCCAGGTTGCGGGCGGCGGTGAGGTTGGTCACGGCCGCGGTCTCGGTGATCTCGAAGCCGAGCCGGCCCGGGGCGACACCGGCCGCGGCCAGTCGGCGGACCACGAAGTCGCCGAAGTCCTCGTCCTCCAGCGTCCGCCCGGAGACGTTGACGTTGAACCGCAGGCCCGGGTACGGGTGCGCGACCAGCGCGTCGATCGCGGTGCCGATCACCCAGCGGTCGATCTCGAGCACGAGGTCGCTGCGCTCGGCTGTCGGCAGGAACTCCCCCGGGCTCAGTGCCGGCTCCCGGCCGTCCTCCAGGCGCAGCAGCAGCTCGTGCCCGACGACGCGGTTCGTGCCCAGCTTGACCATGGGCATCGCGTGCAGGGCGAGCCCGCCGTTGGCCAGGGCGTCGCGGATGCGGTCGAGCACGGAGACCCGCAGCGCGGTGTCGGTGTAGTGGCCGGGCTCGTAGACCGTCGCCCGGTTGCGGCCGGCGGCCTTGGACGCGTAGAGCGCCAGGTCGGCGTTGGCCAGCACGGCCTGCCAGCTGTCGCCGGAACCGAAGCCGGCGACGCCGGCGCTGACCGTGATCCGCGTGGTGCCGACACTGCCAGGTACCGGCAGTGCCGCGACGGCGCCGCGCAGCCGGTCGGCGACCTCGACCGCGGCCCCCTCCCCCATGCCGTCCAGCACGACGGCGAACTCGTCGCCGCCGAGCCGGCCGAGGGCGTGCCCCTCCCCCAGCCGGGCGCGCAGCACGTTCGCCAGCTCACGCATCACGCGGTCACCGGTGGGGTGCCCACGCAGGTCGTTGATGTCCTTGAAGTTGTCCAGGTCGAGCAGCAGCAACGCACCAGGCCCGCCCTGGGCCAGCCGCCGCTCGAGTTCGCGGGTCAGCGCCCGCCGGTTGAGCAGCCCGGTCAGCGGGTCCTCGTCGGCGAGGCGGACGAGCTCGGCCTCCCATTCGGTGCGCTGGACGGAGTCCACGCCGTCGGCGCGCCAGCGGCTCACGTCCGCCGCCCGGTACAACAGCCGGCCCTCGGGAAGTGCGGTGCAGCTCACCTCCAGCCAGCGGTGCCCGTTCCCGCCGGCATCGGAGATCACCACGCCCTGGTGGGGCCCCTCCGGCGCGCCCGACAGCAGCGCCGGCAGCGAGCGCCCGACGCACTGGTCGGGGGTGAGGTCGAGCAGCACGGCCATGAGCCGGTTGGCCCAGGCGATGCGCCCTCGCTGGTCGGTGACGGCGAGCGCCACGTCGGCTGCGTCGAGCACCTCCTCGGAGGAGATACCGTCGGTGCTCATCGCGAAACGCCCCGTTGTTGGTTGAGGTGAACTGAGCTGGAAGGCTAGCCCACCCGCTCACGTCAGCGCAGCCGCTCCAGCCCATGGGCGTTCCGGACGACCTGGGCGGCGAGGTCCTTCAGCTCGGTCGGTGCGGCGCCGTCGTCTGCGGCGGTCACTACGTCCTCGGCCGCGCAGCGCAGCTGGAACAGGCGATCTTGCAGGTCAGCGAGCTCGGCGGCGGAGAGTACGACGGCGTCCTCGGGCAGGCCGCCGCGTTGGACGGCCGAGCGCCGCTCGTAGGCGCGCTGGCGGCAGGACTGGCTGCAGTACCGCCGGGGCCGGCCCACCTTGGTGCTGTCCTCGGGCAGGCGCAGGCCGCACCAGCCGCAGTGCCGTGGTTCGGTGCGCGGCCGGAGTCGTTCGGGTGCGGTCATCGTGCCGTCGCGGGCAGGAGGGGGCGGGGCGATGCCATGTTCCCGACGCTATCTCGCCACGGTGAGTGCACTCGTCCGCCACGCCGCTGAGGCAGACTGGCCACGTGCAGGATCATGCCTTCTTCGCCGGTCCCTACCCGCGGGCGTTCGTCCACCGCGGCTGGCACTACGGGGACCTGACCGGGATGGAGAACTCGCTCTCGGCGTTCCGGCGTGCGGTCCAGGAGGGCTACCACTACCTGGAGACCGACGTCCGTACGACCAGCGACGGGGTGGTCGTGGTGCACCACGACGCGCTGCTGGACCGCACGACCGACGCCAGCGGTCCGGTGGCCCGGCTGCCCTGGTCGGTGGTCCGGCAGGCCAGGATCGGCGGCCGGGAGCCGGTGGCACGCCTGGAGGAGCTGCTGGAGGAGGTGCCGAAGGCGCTGCTGAACATCGACGTGAAGGTCGAGTCGGCGATCGAGCCGCTGGTGGCGACGCTGCGGCGGACGAACAGCCTGCGCCGGGTGTGCCTGGCGTCGTTCTCCGAGGCGCGGCTGGCCCGGGTGCGGCGCAGCGCCGGGGAGGGCGTGCTGACGTCGATGGGGGTGCGGGCGGTGGCCAGGCTGTGGGCCTCGGGACGGCTTCCGCAGTGGGTGCTGCGTCGCGGCGTCTTCGCGAAGGTGGCGCAGGTGCCGTTGCGGCAGGGCCGGCTCGCGGTGACCGACGAGCGCCTGGTGGCGGCGGCGCGCCGGCGCGGGATCGAGGTCCACGTGTGGACGGTGGACGAGGCCGACCAGATGAACCGGCTGATCGACCTGGGCGTGGACGGGCTGATGACCGACCGGCCCGGGGTGCTGCGCGACGTGCTGCGGGCGCGGGGGCTGTGGGCGGCCTGAGGCGTCGCCAGGGCGCGTCCGCACAGTCCCGGTCGATGGGCTGTGCGGACGTGCCCTAGCGCAGCGACTCGGCGATCTCGAGGGCCTGCTCGTGGCTGAGCGGGCCCTCGATCCGGTAGGTGACGCCGTCGGCCTCCCAGATGAGCGTGGTGCCGGCGAGGCGGGCGGCCTCCTCGACCAGTCGTCCGTCGCGGTCGAGGTAGAGGACCAGGTGCGGCCGGGGCACCCAGATGCCGCGATGCCCGTCGACGACGCTGGGCACGGCGTCGGGGGCGCCGGCGAACTTCTGGAACACGGGGCCGAGGACGCCGTCGAACTGGTCGATCCTGGTCTCCCCCGCGCCGGTGTAGCGCAGCGAGACGACGCGGGGCGGGTCACCTCCGGCCAGCAGGACGCTGTCGGGGTCGCCGAGCGAGCGCGGCACGGCGACGGGGAACGCGGCCGCGGCGCGGGCCTGGTCGAGGGCCACCGGGCGCTCGCCGGGGAGGGCGGCGTCGGGGGCGGTGGTGCGCAGCGGGGGCGGCGGGCCCTGGTTGAGCTCGACGCCGCCGACCCGGAGGAGGTCGAACACGGCGGCGCGGACCTGGGGCGAGACGGCCATCGCGACGCCGAGCGCGGCGAGCAGGGCGACGGCGGCGGCGACCAGTCGGACCGCGAGGGCGGGGCGGGTGCGCCGGGGGCGGTCGTCGAGGCGGGACAGCACGGCGGTGGTCAGGGCGGGGCCGCTCGGCGGTGTCGGCACGTGCAGGTGCTCGCCCAGCTCGCGCAGGGCGTCCTCGGGGCGGGGGTCGGTCATGGCAGCACCTCCCCGGCGAGTCCGGCCGGCAGCTCCCGGCGCAGCTTGGCGATGGCCCGGGACAGGCGGGACTTGACCGAGCCGCGGGGCCAGGCGAGCACCTCCGCGGTCTCCGCCTCGGACAGGTCGAGGAAGTAGCGGCAGGTCAGCACCTGGCGGTCGCGGTGCGGCATGGCGTTGACCGCGGCGAGGAGCGTGGTGCGGGCGGCGGCGGTGAGTACGGCGTGCTCGGGCTCGACCGGGTCGACGTCGGGTTCGGCCAGGCGCAGCTCGAGCGTGCGGCGACGGCGGGAGGTCCGGTGCAGGTTGCTGGTCTCGTTGGCGACGATCCGCAGCAGCCAGGGCCGGAACGCCGCCCCCTCGCGGAACGAGCCGAGCGCCCGGTAGGCCTTCACGAACGCCTCCTGAACCACGTCCTCGGCCTCGTCGCCGGCGCCGAGCAGGTAGGCGGTGCGGTGGGCGAGCGCGCCGTACCGGGCGACCAGGCGCGCGTAGGCGTCCCGGTCACCTGCGCGGGCCCGGGCCACCTCCTCGTGGTCCCGGGCGCGGGTGTCCTCCGCGGTCTGGTCGTCCGTGCTGTCCTCCTCGGCCACCCGTTCATACACCGCGGGGGCCCGATGGGTTCCACCTCGGTTGGCGGGAACCTCCGGCGGGCTTGCGGTGTACCGGTGGCATGAGACGTGTGCTGACCGCGGTGGCTACCGCCCTGCTCCCCTGCCTGCTCCTCTCGCCCGCCGCCGAGGCCGGCGGGTGGGCGGAGACCGTGCTCGACCCGACGCCGGCGCGGGTCCAGGCGCGGGTGACCTACACCCTGGGGTTCTGGGTGCTCCAGCACGGCTCGTACCCGTACCAGGGCGACCTGGGCCCGGTCGTGCTGACCGCGCGGACCGAGGGCGAGTTCCTGGAGTTCCCGGCGACGCGGGCGGCGACGCCGGGCCACTACTCGGCGGAGGTGGTGTTCCCGCGGGACGGGGTCTGGCTGTTCGGGACGCGCCACGGGGAGCTGGCCTTCGACGAGGACGTGGCGATCGTGACCGTGCCGGGTGCGTTCGAGATCTCCCCCAGCGAACTCGCGACCCGCGCTGAGCACGCCTGGGGTGCGGTGCGGCCGAGCTTCCCGCCGAGCCGCCCCGGCGCGCAGGTGGCCGCCCCGTCGGGTGAGCCGGTGGAGACCGTCGGTGCGCTGGTCGAGCCGCGGCGCGAGGAGCCGGCCGAGCAGACGGCCGAGCAGGCGGCCGAGCGCGAGGACCCCGCGGCGCTGCCGGTGGCGCTGGTGGTCGGGGCGGGGCTGGCGACGCTGGCCCTGGCCGGTTGGCTCGTCCGGCGCCACCGGCGCGCCAACCGCGCCGGGTAGCGCCCGCGCACCGCAGCTGTCACCGACCGCCACATCACCGACCGCGACATTCATCGAGCGTTTCCTCACCCGTCGGGTGGACAGGGCACTGTTCGGCATCACCGCGGTGCGTGCCGATCACGCACCCGTGCCCGCCAGATAGGGTCCGGCTGCCACCCCGGTTGGAGGATCGATGAGTGTCGTTGACGAAGGCGCCGATACGGCGGGCCGTGCCCCGGACCGACGCCGTGAGCAGCGCGGTTGGGTCTTCTACGACTGGGCCAACTCGGTCTTCCCTACCTCGGTCATCACCGTGTTCGGCGCGCTTTACCTCACGGCGGTCGCCGGGGAGGCGGCGCGGCTGGACACCGCGACCAACGGGCCGCGGCCGTGCCCGGAGAAGGCCGACGGGAGCACCAACAAGCTCGTCGACTGCCAGATCGACGTGCTGGGCTGGCACATCCAGGCCGGGTCGCTGTGGGGGTACCTGCTGGCCGCCGCGACGGTGGTCCAGGTGCTGATCGTGCCGCTGCTGAGCGCGATCGCCGACCGGACACAGAACAAGCGCCGCGTGCTGGCGTTCTCGGCGTTCGGCGGGGCGATCGCGACGACGTTGATGGCGCTGGTCAGCGGCACGAACTGGCAGCTGGGCGTGGTGCTGTTCATCCTCGGCAACATCGGCTACGGCACCTCGGTCGCGGTGTACTACGCGTTCATCCCGGAGATCGCGACGGCCGACGAGCGTGACGGGCTGTCCACGCGCGGCTGGGCGTTCGGGTACCTGGGCGGTGGGGTGGCGCTCGCGTTGCAGCTCGCGGTGTACCTGGCCCACGAGCCGCTCGGGCTGACCGAGGGCAACGCCGCGCAGATCGCCTTCCTGATGTCGGGCCTGTGGTGGGCGGGGTTCACGCTGATCCCGTTGCGGCGGCTGCGCGACCACCAGCGCCCGCACGGGGCCGAGCACGGGGCCGGGGTGCTGCGCGGCGGCCTGCGGGAGCTGCGCGACACGCTCCGGTTGGCCAGGTCCTACCCGTTGACGTTGGCGTTCCTCGGCACCTACCTGATCTACACCGACGGCATCGCGACGGTGGCTAACGTGTCGGCCCAGTACGGCAGCGAGGAGCTGGGGCTGGAGCAGACCACGCTGATCACGACGATCCTCATCGTGCAGTTCGTCGCGTTCCTCGGCGGGGTCCTGCACGGCCGGGTCGCCCGCCGCCTCGGCGCCAAGCGGACGATCATGGTGAGCCTCGGGGTGTGGCTGGCCGTGATCAGCGCGGCGTACTTCGTCCAGGCCGGGCAGGCCGTGCAGTTCTACCTGCTCGCGGCCGGTATCGGCCTGGTGCTGGGCGGGACGAACGCGCTGTCCCGGTCGCTGTTCAGCCAGATGGTGCCGGCCGGCAAGGAGGCGCAGTACTTCTCGATCTACGAGATCGGTGAGCGGGCCACGTCGTGGATGGGCCCGCTGCTGTTCGCGGCGGTCGCGGGGGCCACCGGCTCCTACCGGCCGGCGATCATCTCGCTGGTGGTGTTCTTCGCCGTCGGCCTGGTGCTGATGTTCTTCGTGCCGGTCCGCCGGGCCATCCGTGCGGTGGGGAACCCGGAGCCGGCGGTCCTGTAGATAGGGTGCCTGCTCGTGGAGCCCATGCCGAACGCCGCCGACCCGACCGACGCGCTGTCCTCGGTGCCCGCCGCCGGGTCGCGGCGGGCCGTGCCGGTGGTCGGGCACCTGCGCTTCTACTACGGCCCCATGGACTGCGGGAAGTCCACGCTCGCGCTGCAGGTCGACCACAACCAGGCCAGGCAGGGGCGTCGGGGGCTGCTGCTGGTGCACCTGGACCGCTCCGGCAAGCCGCAGATCACCAGCCGGATCGGCATCACCCGGACCGCGATCGAGGTGCACGCCGGGGTCGACCTGCGTGACCTCGTGCGGCAGCGCTGGGCCTGCGGCACCCGCGTCGACTACGTGATCGTCGACGAGGCGCAGTTCCTCACCCCCGAGCAGGTGGACCAGCTGGCCGAGCTGGCCGACGACGTCCAGGTGGACGTGTACTGCTTTGGGATCGCCACGGACTTCCGCAGCCGGCTGTTCCCGGGGTCGCGGCGGCTGTTCGAGCTGGCCGACGAGCTGGAGCCGGTCCAGGTGGACGTGTTGTGCTGGTGCGGCCTGCCGGCGCGGTTCAACGCCCGGGTGCGTGACGGCGAGGTGGTCCGGGCCGGGGACACCGTGCTCGTCGCCGACACCTCGGACACGGAACGTGATCTGTCCTCAGCGCTCGGTTCTACTACTGTGCGTTACCAAGTGCTGTGTCGCCGGCACTTCCGCCTCGGCGACCTGGGCCCTTCGGTGGCCTCGCACGGGCAGCTGCAACTGACCTGAGGCCATCTCGCTCAACGCGATGGGCCAAGTGGGCGACGTCACCAGGCAATTCTCGGCGGTTGCCGTCACAAAACGGTTTAAGACGCGTCTATACGGTCGAAACTGTGTTCGAGGGATTCTGTCGTTCACCCAGAGCAACCCGTCGCGGCGGGTGGGAACGTTTCGACGCGCTCAGGCGTTGCTCTTGGTGAGCACCACCCTGGCTCCAGCTGGGAGCGGGAGCCGAACGAAAGGACGTCGCGATGGCCGACCGTGTACTTCGTGGGAGCCGACTCGGCGCGGTCAGCTACGAGACCGACCGCAACCACGACCTCGCCCCCCGGCGCACCATCCGGTACGCCTGCCCGAAGGACCACGAGTTCGAGGTCCCGTTCTCCGACGACGCCGAGGTCCCGCCGATGTGGGAGTGCCGACTGCACGGCACGGTGTCCAAGCTGATCGACGGCAACGAGCCGGAGGCCAAGAAGGTCAAGCCGCCGCGCACGCACTGGGACATGCTGCTCGAGCGCCGGACCATTCCGGAGCTGGAGGATCTCCTGGACGAGCGGCTGCAGGAGCTGAAGGTTCGCCGGAGCCGCAGCGCCTGACCGGTCCCGACCGCTGATACCGAGTGCCACGTCCCTGCTGGGGACGTGGCACTCGGCGTCTCAGACGTTCTTGAGCTCCACCCGGATGGCGTGCAGCGGCACGGTGTCGATGTTCTCGACCGAGTGCGGTCCCTCCGGCTTGTTCCAGTCGCCGGTCAGCTCGCCGCGCGCCGGCATCGGGTCGGCCGACTCGAAGGTGACCTCGTCGCCGATGCGGTAGCGGATGCGGGCCGGTTGGTCCGCCCACATCACGCTCGGCCAGCGGTGGGTGTGCTCCGGCTCGTGCGCGCCCGGCTCGAGGGTGACCTCGAGCACGCGGACGTGCTCGTTCTCGAAGATCACGCGGTGGGAGTTCGGCGCGGCCGCCACCGCGTCCAGCTCATCGCCCCAGCGCCAGTCGGACGCGTCGACCGAGTGGGTCACTGCTGCCTTCCCACGAACAGCGAGCGGACCTGGTTGCCGCGCCGGCGCAGGCCCCACTTGGTGACCCGGACGAGGGCCTCCCGGATGACGTCGCCGGTCATCTTGGACTGGCCGCGCTCCCGCTCGGTGAACGTGATCGGCACCTCGACGACGGTGAAGCCGGCCTCGATCGTGCGCCAGGCCAGGTCGATCTGGAAGCAGTAGCCCTGGGAGGCGACGTTGTCGATGCGGATCTTCTCCAGGGCGGCGCGGCGGTAGGCCCGGAAGCCCGCGGTGATGTCCTTGACCTTCGCCCCCAGCGCCAGCCGCGAGTAGAGGTTGGCGCCCCGGGAGAAGAACTCGCGCCGCGCCGGCCAGTTGACCACGCGGCCGCCCGGCACGTACCGGGAGCCGATGACCAGGTCGGCGTCGGTGAGCGCGTCGAGCATCCGGGGCAGGTCCTCGGGGGCGTGCGAGCCGTCGGCGTCCATCTCGACGAGCACCGCGTAGTCCCGCTCCAGGCCCCAGTGGAACCCGGCGACGTAGGCCGCGCCGAGCCCGTTCTTCTCGGTGCGGTGCAGGACGTGCACCCGCCCCTCGCCGTCCGCCGCGGCCAACTCGTCGGCGAGGTCACCGGTGCCGTCCGGGCTGCCGTCGTCGACGACCAGGACATGCGCCTTCGGCAGTGCCGCCTGCAGCCGGGTGACGATCGGTTCCAGGTTGTCCCGTTCGTTGTAGGTCGGGATCACCACCAGCACCGGCTCGAGCTGGTCTGCCATGCGTCGTTCTCCTCCTCGGCGGCGCCCTGTGCGCCGCGGTGTGGTCGGGCTAGCTCGGACGGGCGCGGCGACGCACGAGTATCGCGGTGGCCAGTGCCGCGAGCCCCGCGAGCGTCATGCCCCACTCCGGGCTCGAGCCGAGTCGATCGGACAGCGTAGTCGTCGACCGGAGAGCCACCCGCTCGACCAGGGCCGCATCGGTGAACAGGCCGGTCTGCTGGCTGACCGAGCCGTCCGGGCGGACGAACGCGCTCACCCCGCTCGTGGCCGACACCACGACGCCACGGCCGTGCTCGACGGCTCGGACCCGGTCCATCGCGAGCTGCTGGTAGGTCATCTCGGAGTGGCCGAACGTGGCGTTGTTGGTCGGCACCGCGAGCAGGTTGGAGCCGGCCACCGACTCCCGCACCACCCCGTCGAAGGCGACCTCGTAGCAGGTCGCGATGCCCACGCGCGCGTTGGCCATCTCGAACACGACCGGCTCGTCGCCCGGCACGAAGTTGTTGGCGCGGTCGACGGCCGAGGTGAACAGCCGGAAGAACGAGCGCCACGGCATGGTCTCGCCGAAGGGCTGGAGCTGGCGCTTGGTGTACTGGTCGATCGGGCCGCGGTCGGGGTCCCAGAGCAGCACGGTGTTGCGCGGCTGGTCGTCGTCGCCGACCAGCACCGACCCGATGGCGATCGGCGCGTCGATGTCCCGAGCGGCCGCCTCGATGCGGGCCCAGGCGTCGGGGTTGCGGTAGGGGTCGATGTCGGAGGCGTTCTCCGGCCAGATCACCAGGTCGGGTTGCTCGGCGCGGCCGGCGGCGACGTCGGCGGCGAGCTGCTGGGTGCGTTCGACGTGGTTGTCCAGGACGGCGCGGCGCTGGGCGTTGAAGTCCAGGCCGGCCCGGGGGACGTTGCCCTGCACGATCGCGACCACCGCCGTGCCGTCGTTCGCGTCGGTGCCGACCAGGGGGACCGCCGCGAACGCCGCGGCGATCGGCAGCACGGCCGCCAGGGCCGGCGCGAGCAGGGCACGCGGCGAGCGGCGGCGCTCGAGCACCAGCCGACGGCCCGCCTCGGCGGCGCCGAAGCCGGTCAGCGCGACGGCCAGCGCGATCAGCGGCGTACCGGCGACCGCGGCGAGCGGCAGGTAGATCCCCTCGGGCTGGGTGAACGCGATGTTGCCCCAGGGGAACCCGCCGAACGGGAAGACCGAGCGCAGCGCCTCCCCCGCCACCCAGAGCAGCGCGGCCCAGACCGGCCAGGCGGGCAGCGTCGAGACCACCGCGATCGCGGCCCCGGACAGCGCGACGAGCAGCGCCTCGGCCGCGCTCAGCGGGAGCCAGGCGACCGGGCCGACGAACACGCCGGTCCAGGCCAGCAGCGGCACGAGGTACCCGAGCCCGAAGCACAGCGAGTAGCCGAACCCGGCACGTGCGCGCCGGCCGTACACAACCGAGCCGAGCGCGGCGAACGCGATCGGGGCGAGCCACCAGAGCGTGCGCGGGGGTGCCGAGAGGTACAGCAGCCCGCCGGCGGCGGTGGAGACCAGCACCCGGGCCAGCACGGGGACCAGGACGTGCCGGTGCACGCGCGGCCCACCCGTGTCGTCGGGCAGCTGCGGCGGTGTCGGCGAGACGGCGGGTGCGACCACCACGTCAGGGTACGGCCTGGCCTGTTCACCCCATGTCACGAGTGGAAGGTGGACGGGAGGTGTCGACTCGGTGAACCGTCGGCCATACTCCACGGCACGTTCGGCGGAGAGAGGCCTCATGCGACTGCGACTCAAGCCACGGGACACCCGGTTCTTCGAGCTGTTCGCCGTGGCCGGCACCAACATCGTCTCGGCGGTGACGGTGCTGCGGGAGTTCGTCTCGGCGCCCGCGCAGGCGCGGGAGGAGCTGGCGCGGCGGATGCACGAGGCGGAGCACGCCGGCGACGAGGCGACGCACGCGATCGTCGAGCAGCTGGACCGCTCGTTCATCACGCCGTTCGACCGCGAGGACATCTACCGGCTCGCGGTCCGGCTCGACGACGTGATCGACTTCATGGACGCCGCGGTCGACTTGGCCGCTCTGTACAACGTCGACGCGCTGCCCGAGGGCGTGGGCGCGCAGGTGGACCTGCTCGACCGGATGGCGAAGTTGACCGCCGAGGCCATGCCGCGGCTGGCGACGCTGCGCGAGCTGACCGAGTACTGGATCACTATCAACGAGCTGGAGAACGAGGCGGACACGGTGTACCGGCGCCTGCTGTCCTACCTGTTCGGCGGTGAGCTGGACCCGCTGACGGTGATGAAGCTCAAGGAGATCATCGACCAGCTCGAGTCGGCGGCCGACGCCTTCGAGCACGTGGCCGACGTGGTGCACAGCATCGCGGTGAAAGAGTCCTGAGCGGTGGAGCTCCTCGCGCTCGTGCTCGTGGTTGTGCTGGTTACCGGCTTCGACTACACCAACGGTTTCCACGACGCCGCCAACGCGATCGCCAGCGCGGTGTCGACCAGGGCCCTGTCGCTGCGCGGCGCGCTTGGCCTCGCGGCGGTGATGAACCTGGTCGGCGCGCTCGCCGGCACCGGGGTCGCGGTCACCGTGGCCAGCGGCGTGATCGCCACCCCGCAGGGCGGCGGCGGCCTGACCGTCGTCGGCGCGGCGCTGGTCGGGGCGATCCTGTGGAACATCACGACCTGGTACTTCGGGTTGCCCTCGTCCTCGTCGCATGCGCTGATCGGCGGGCTCGTCGGCGCCGCCCTGGCGTCGGCGACCCAGGTCCACTGGTCCGGGGTGCTGACCAAGGTCGCCATCCCGATGGTGGTCTCACCACTGGTGGGACTGACCCTGGGGTACCTGGTGATGATCGGGCTCATGTGGCTGCTGCGCCGGGCGAACGCGCACCAGGCGCACCGATGGTTGCGGCGGGCGCAGATCGTGTCCGCGTCCAGCCTGGCGTTGGGCCACGGTCTGCAGGACGCGCAGAAGAGCATGGGCGTGATAGTGCTGGCCCTGGTGATCACCGGGCACCAGGAGGACTACACGGTGCCGTTCTGGGTGATCCTGCTGTGCGCGACCGCGCTGGCGGCAGGGACCTGGTCGGGCGGCCTGCGGATCATGCGCACGCTGGGCCGGCGCATCTTCAACCTCACCCCGGCGCACGGTTTCGCCGCGGAGATCTCGGCCGCGTCGGTGCTGTACATGACCGCGTTCGTGTTCGCCGCGCCGGTGTCGACGACGCACGTGATGACCTCGGCGGTGATGGGCGTCGGGGCGACCCGGCGGCGTTCGGCCGTGCGGTGGTCGGTGGCCGGTGACATCGCGGTCGGCTGGGTCCTGACCGCACCGGCCGCGGCGACCGTCGCCGCCCTGGCCTACGGGGTGATCTCCCTGTTCTGACCGGTCCCCTAGCGTGGTCGCGGACACGAAGGAGAACGGAACTGAGCCGGACGCGCATCGGGGTGGGTCTCGCGGCTGTCGCCGCCGGTACGGCGTGGGCCGTGGGCGGGTTGGCAGCCGTCGGCGCGGCCGGCGCCGCGGCGCTGCGGGTCGCCCCGGTACTCCTGGCGGCGGTCGGGCTCCTCCTGCTGGTACGGGCGCTGACGCCGAGCCGGCCCGTGCTCGGGCCGCTGATCCTGGTCGGTGCGGGCCTGCTCTGGCTGTCGGTCCAGCTCGACCTGTTCCCGCTCGGTAGGGCGGTGGAGATCGCGCCGCTGGCGCTGGTCGCGGGCGGCATACTCGTGGCCATGACCGAGCGGCGGCGCGAGGACCCGTTGGCGTCGATCGTCCGCCGCCGGACCTCGTTGTTCCTGCCGCGCCGGCTCGTCGTGACGGGGCCGGCACCGCAGAAGCTGATCGCGCGGTGCCTGTTCGGCGATCTGGTCCTCGACCTGGAGAAGGCGACGTTCCCGAAAGAACCGAGCGGTGTTCTCGCCGACCGGCTCACGATCGACCTCACCGTCCTCGGCGGATGGACCGAGGTCCGCCTCCCGGCCGAGTGGCCGGTCCGCGCCGGACGGCTGGTGCTGGGCCACCCGATGGCCCTTGTCGGCGAGCTGTCGTCGCGCGTTCCCGCGATCGACGAGGTGGTCAGTAGCGACGAACCGAACCTGGTCGTGCTGAACATCCAGGGTTGGCTGGGGCGGGTGGTCCTCACGAGGGCGCGCTAGACGCCTGCTCGTCCGCCGCGCCATCCTCGGCGCGCGGTTCGACGTCGGTGGGGTGCACGTAGGGATCACCGCGCATCATCCGACTGGCGGTGTTTCGTCCGTTCAGGAACTCGGACAGCCGCACGTTGAACGATCGCTCCCGCTCCGGGTCGGCGGGCAGCTCGTAGTGCAGTGCCGCGATCATGTCGAAACGGTGCAGGTCCACCGCGGCGGCCAGGTACCGGCCGTGGGAGGTCGCGACCCTGATCGCGCCCCGGTACGCGAACACCGACAGCAGCGCGAGAACCAGCGGCACGAGGCTCCACACGTCCCACCGGCCCACCAGCGGAAGTGAGATCGCCGCACCCACCGCGAACGAGACGCACATGGCCGCCATCACGTCCAGGAGATCCAGGCTCTGCCTGATCACGGCGTCGAACTTCGGCGACAGAGCCGCGTAGAGACGCGGAGCGATCGCGGTGAAGTCGAGTCCGTACCGGCCGCCTGCCCGGTCCTCGCCGTCTCGGAGGATGTTCCCCAGCAGGGTCGGCATCAGGCGGTTGTCGTACTCGTCGGGGCCGAAGTCCTCCCTGTCGGGGAACACGGAAGCCGGATAGCGCTCGACCCGCCCCACCGCCCGGTCGTTGATCACCCGGATCTCCCGCTCGGCCCGCCGGTGCGCCGCCGCCGCCCGCAGTGACGTGTCCGGAGGATCCTCGGCCCGGAGCTCGGCGCCGCGGATGACGGTCGCCGTGTGCAGGATGCGGCGATGCCGTTCGGTCGCCGCCCCGGCCAGCAACCTCGTCGGCCATGCCACCCAGTAGCCCTCGAGCAGATGCACCAGGGCCGCCTGGAACGGACGGAGCAGGATTGCCAGCACGAACACCCCGAACACGGCCAGCACCGCGAAGCCGGCGTTGCGGAAGACGGAGATGGCCTCGCCGGGTCTGGGCGCGGCGTCGGTGTAGACACCCGAGGCGAACAGGAAGATGACGAAGGCCGCCACCAACGCCGCCGGCAGGAAGTTGACGAGGCTGAACCGCGCGCCGCCCAGGGCCTTCGCGCCGGCGCTGGCTATCCCGTCCAGCATGTCGCCCCCATCCGCCGCCGCCCTACTCTTCGAGCCGCATTCGCTTGTCCTGGTGTATCGGGCACCGTGGCCCCGCCGGCCGTCTTCGCGGGAGGCTCTTCCGTTCTGGGCAGCCGACGACCGGGCACGTGTAGACGAACGTCCCTGATCGATTCGGCTGAGGCCGGTGTCTCCCCATGTCGGGGTCGCCGGTCGGCTTCGCGAGGAGGAGTGCGACGAGCACGGCGGTGCGGCGCAGTCCCACCTCGAACGCCATGTCTCCCACCCCCTCGTCGAGACGCTCCAGTATGGCCCTTTCGCCCTGCAACCGGGAGTGGTGACCGACGCGAGGGTGACTAGTTCTCGTCGGCGGAGTTGCGGTAGGTGGTCTCGTAGCGGGCGCGGGTGGCGGCGCGGGTGTGCTCGGTGCGAGCCTCGCGGATGGCCTTGGCGGTGCCGGGGGCGTGGCCGTGGCGGACGGCACGCATGTCCGAGCCCTCCTCGACGTAGGACAGCGAGAAGTACGTGCCGACGATGACCAGCAGGCCCGCCATCGCGAGCCGGAGGCCCAGCGGGCCGGGGACCAGCAGGCAGAGCGCGGCCAGCGGCACCACGATCACGGCCATCCGGGCCACGTGGCGCCACACCCAGCTGCGTGCCGTCACGTCGGCCAGGACCCAGTCGCGCAGGGCCTCGGGGAGGCGGCCGCCGACGGCGTACCAGAGCCACTGGAACGGGTTGGGTCGCGTCGCGCTCATGTATGCACACTAACACTTAGCACGCTAACTGATAGGGTGAGCCCCGTGACACAGGAGACCGCCCGGCCGCCGATCGACCTCGGCAAGGATCCGCTGGCGCTGGACCGGCAGGTCTGCTTCGCGCTGTCGGTCGCCTCGCGCAGCGTCATCGCGATCTACCGGCCGCTGCTCGAGCCGCACGGGCTGACCCACCCGCAGTACCTCGTGCTGCTGGCCCTCTGGCAGTCCTCCCCCCGCTCGGTGCGCGACCTCGCGGAGACGCTGCGGCACGAACCGGCGACCCTCTCCCCCATGCTCAAGCGGCTCGAGGCGCTCGGCTACCTCACCCGGCGCCGGGACGCGACCGACGAACGGCAGCTCGCGGTGGAGCTCACCGAGGCCGGCCGGGCGCTGCGGGCGGAGGCGGAGAAGATCCCCTACCGCGTCGTGGAGCGGCTCGGGATGGAGCTCGGCGAGCTGGAGGCGCTGCATGCCGCACTCACCCGCGTGCTGGAGGCCACCCGCTGAGTCAGCCGGGCACGACGATCGTCGCCGTGGCGCGGGTGGCGACGATGGGCGGGTCGAGCACGTCCGCGGCGGACGGACCGCGCTCGGGAGCGGCCCGGCACAGGACCCGCGCCTCGAACGAGACGTCCCGGGAGCGGGTGCCGACGCGGGTCAGGGTGGCGGTGACCTCGAGGACGTCCCCGGCCTGCACCGGGGCGAGGAACTCGACCGAGGAGTAGCCCGCCAGCAGGCTCTCGTCGCCGTCGGTGTGGATGGCGAGGTCGGTCGCGACGTCGCCGAACAGCGCCAGGCTGTAGGCGCCGTCGACGAGGTTGCCGCCGTAGTGGGCGTGCGCGTACGGCACGTAGCGGCGGTGGGTCACCGAGAACCCCACGGTCGGACTCATGCGGCCCTGCCTTCCCTGATCGCGTGCACGAGGTAGCTGGCGACCTCCCCGGGCGTGGTGCCCCGGCCGAACACCCGGTCCACCCCCAACTCGGCCGCCATCAGCGGGTCGAACCGGGGCCCGCCGGCCACCAGCACCGGGCGGCGCTCGCCCATGGCCTCCCGGAACGCCGCCGACATCTCCTGGGTGTTGAGGATGTGCGCGTCGCGCTGGGTGACCACCTGGGAGACCAGCACCGCGTCGGCCTTCTCCGCGCGGGCCCGCTTGACCAGCTCCGGCACCGTCACCTGCGCGCCGAGGTTGAGCACCCGCAGCTCCCGGTAGTACTCCAGGCCCTTCTCGCCGGCGAAGCCCTTGATGTTGAGGATCGCGTCGATGCCCACCGTGTGCGCGTCGGTGCCGATGCAGCCGCCGACCACCACGAGCTTGCGCCGCAGCAGCTTGCGCACCGCGCCGTTGACCTCGGCCGGGGACAGCAGCGGGTACTCCCGCTCGACCACCGTGACCTCGTCCAGGTCGACGATGTGCCGAGCCGAGCCGTAGACGACGAAGAACGTGAACTCGGTGCCGATCCCGTGGGAGTGCACGACCATCGCCGGCTCCAGGCCCATCTTCGCGGCCAGCTGCATGGCCGCGCCGTCGGCGCGCGGCCCGGGCGGCACCGGCAGCGTGAACGACACCTGCACCATCCCGTCACCGGTGGTGTCGCCGTACGGACGGACATTGGTCACCGGGTCGCTCCCTCGTCGAGGAGGTCGGCGGCGGGGTTGACGTAGCCGGGAGCCTTCTCGACCACGCCGTCGGCCCCCTTGCCGCCGTCGGGCGGACGTTTCATCAGGCCGAAGGTGCCGTCCGCGATCGCGTCGAGCAGGCCGTCGCGGACGATCCGGCCGAGCAGGTCGACGGCCTCGCCGAGGACCTGGTGGGCGCGCTTGACGATGAACCCGTCCGGGGCCGGGCGGAAGTCCTCGCGCAGCCCGGCCGCCGCGTCCAGCACGTAGCGCACGTTGCGCAGGGCGAGGTCCCGGTCGGACAGGAACGGGGTCACCACCGCCTCGGTCATCATCCCGACCAGCAGGATCGACTGGCCGGTCAGGACACCGGCCAGGTTGAAGAACCCGTCGAGCAGGTAGCCGTCGAACACGTTGCCGGTCATGTGCTTGGTCGGCGGCATCCACTTCAGCGGCGCGTCCGGGAACAGCTCACGAGCCAGCAGGGCGTGCGCGAGCTCCAGGCGGAACGACTCGGGCAGCGACGGGTTGATCTCGAAGGCGTGGCCGAGGCCGAGCAGCTCGTCGGGCAGGCCCGCCTCGTGCGCGAAGTGCTCGTTGAGCAGCTGGGAGACCGTCACGGTGTGCGCGGCCTCGACGGCGTCGGCGGTGGTGAGGTAGTTGTCCTCACCGGTGTTGATGATGATCCCCGCCCGCGCGTGCACCTGGCGGGAGAACCGCTGGTCGACGAAGGTGCGGATCGGGTTGATGTCGCGGAACAGGATTCCGTACATCGAGTCGTTGAGCATCATGTCCAGCCGCTGGAGCCCGCCGAGCACGGCGATCTCCGGCATGCACAGGCCCGAGGCGTAGTTGGTGACCCGCACATAGCGGCCGACCTCCCTGGACACCTCGTCCATGGCCGCCCGCATGATCCGGAAGTTCTCCTGGGTGGCGTAGGTGCCGGCGAAGCCGTGGTGGGTGGCGCCCTCGGGCACGTAGTCCAGCAGGGACTGTCCCGTCGAGCGGATCACCGCGATCACGTCGGCACCGGCCCGGGCCGCGTTGGCGGCCTGCACGACGTCCTCGTCGATGTCACCGGTCGCGACGATCAGGTAGATCCACGGCCGGCGCGGCGGGTCGCCGAGGCGGGCGACCAGCTTCTCGCGCTGGGCCCGGTTGCGGTCGATCGTGCGCAGTCCCTTCGCCACGGCGACCCGGCCGGCGCGTGCGGCCCGCTGGGCGTCGCGCCCGGTCGGCACCGTGTACCGGACCTGTCCGGCGGCGGTGGCCTCGGCCAGCTCGGTGAGCGTGGCGAGGTCGTGCTCACGCAGGGCGTGGAAGGCGGGCAGCACCACGCCGTGCTCCAGGCCGCAGTGCTCGCGGACCGTGTCGACGACGCGGTTCACCCAGGGAACGTCGCCGGCGCGGTGACCGGTGTCGGCCCCGGTGATGCCGGCCAGTCGCAGCGTGGCGCGCTCCACCGCGACCGTCGTGTGCGCCCTGGCGATCTCCACCACGGGCTCGGCGGCGCGGGCGGCCAGCGCCCGCGCCGCCGCGACGACCTCGGGGTCCAGGCCGAGCAACGCCATCACGCTACCTCCGCGGATCGCTCGTGAATCGTGGTTCCGTCAAGGACGGTGCGCAGACAGGTCTCCCCGTCCCACACCGCGAACGTGGCCGGCGCCCCCACCTCGAGCAGCCCGCCGGTCTCGCCGGCCGCCGCCCAACCGCCGACGGTGTGCGCGGCGAAGGCCGCGGCCTCGTCCAGCCCGGAACCCGGCGTCCGGTGGTGCACCGCCGCCCGCACGGTCGCCCACGGGTCGACCGGGGTGACCGGGGCGTCGGACCCGAACGCGAGCGTCAGCCCCGCGCGGGCGAGCATCGCGAACGGGTTCAGCGCCGCGGCGCGCTCCCCGAGCCGCTGGGCGTACATGCCGTCCCGGCCACCCCAGGTCGCGTCGAACAGCGGCTGCACCGAGGCGACGACGCCGAACCGGGCGAGCTCGTCGGCCTGCTCCGGGGTGACCATCTCCAGGTGCTCCAGGCGGTGCGCCGCCGCGGCGAGGGCCCGCTCCCCCACGGCGCGCTCGGCGAGCCGGAAGCCGGCGACGACCTCGGCCACCGCGGCGTCGCCGATCACGTGGAACCCCGCCTGCACGCCCCGCTCGGTGCAGGCCACGACGTGGGCGGCGATGCGGTCGGCGTCCAGGTAGCGGGCGCCGCTGGTGTCGGGGGCGTCGGTGTAGGGACTGGCGAGCGCCGCGGTCCGCGAACCGAGCGCGCCGTCGACGAACAGGTCGCCGGCCCGCCCGTGCGCACCGGGTGGGGCGCTGTCGGTGGCGCCCCAGTAGCCGACCACCCGCGGCAGCGGACCAGGGAGCGCGAGCAGGTCGGCGAAGTCGTCCTCGTCGGAGATGTCCGGCCCGGCGCACTCGTGCACGCACGCCACGCCCATCGCGGCGGCGTGGGCCAGGAACGCCAGCTGCGCCGCGCGCCGCTGGTCGGGGGTGATCGCGTCCAGGGCCGCGCGGCGGACGTGGTGGTGGGCGTCGCGGGCGAGCGGACCCCCCGCCGACCAGCCGGACGCGGCGCGTGCCGCCGGCGCGCGGTCGACCAGGGCGGTGGTCGCGAGCGCGGAGTGCACGTCGATCCGGGACAGGTAGACCGGGGTCTGTCCGGCCGCGGCGTCGAGCTCGGCGCGGGTGGGCGGCCGCGGGTCCGGCCAGCGGGTCTCGTCCCAGCCGTGACCCCACAGCGGTGTGTCGGGGTGCGCGCGCACCCGGTCCCGCACGGCGTCCAGCAGCTCGCCGCGGCAGTCGACGCGGGTGAGGTCCAGGCCGGTCCGCAGCAGGCCGGCGGCCGTGGCGTGGACGTGGGCGTCCACGAACGCCGGGGCGACCAGCGCGCCGGCCAGGTCCACGGTCTCGGTGGCCGCGCCGGGGAACTCCACGCCGACCCAGGTGATCACGCCGTCGTCCACGGCCAGGGCGGTCGCCGGCGAGCCGTGCACGCGGCCGCCGGTGAACAGGGTGGTCATGTCGGGGAAGTGTGCCGCTCGCGGCGCTCGAACAGGGCACGCACACCCGGTTCGGTGCGCACGAGGTCAAGGGCGAACTCGGCATGACCGGGGACGTAGCCGTTCCCGATCAGCATCCGCACATCGGCGGCGAGCCCCTCCGCGCCCAGCGCCGCCGCGGCGAACGAGGTCGCCATGGAGAAGAACACGATCGTGCCGCCGTCGGCGGTCGCCAGCACCGCGCCGTGCTCGCAGCCCGGCACGTCCACGCAGACGACGGTCACGGCGACCGGCGTGCCCACGGCGTCCAGCACGCCGACCGGGTCCCGCGCGTCGGCGACCACGACCTCGTCGGCCAGGCCGGCCGCGCGGACGCTCGCCGCCTCCTCCTCGGTGGGGACGAGGGCCACCAGCCGGCCGGCGCCGGCGCGGCGCGCGGCGACCAGCGAGAGGCTGCCCGACTTGCCGCCGCCGCCCAGGACCAGCACCGACGCGCCCGGGCCCGCCTCGCGCACCACGCGGTCGGTCAGCGCCGGTGCGCCGCACACGTCCAGCACCGACAGCGCGAGCTCGTCGGGCAGGTCGTCGGGCAACCGCGCCGCGATCGACCGGCCGAACAGGACCGCGGTGCCGCGGCAGGGCACCTGCTCGGTCTCACCGGTCCAGTCGGCGAGCCCGTCCTCGATCCGCAGCGGGGTCAGCGTCAGCGACACCAGCGTCGCCACCCGGTCCCCGACGCGCAGTCCCAGCGGGGACTCCGGCCCGACCTCGCGCACGGTGCCGAGCAGCATGCCGCCCGAGCCGGTGACCGGGTTGTGCATTTTGCCGCGCGTCTCGATGATCTCGAGCACCGCTTCGCGGACCGCCTCCGGGGAGCCGTGTTGTTCGCGGAGCTGGCGGTAGGACGCCGCGTCGAGGTTCAGCCGGGCGACGTCGAGCACGACCTCGTCGGGCCACGCGCGGGGGTCCGTGCGGAGCCGCCAGGCCTGCTGCGGGAGCACCCCGACCGGTTCCAGCACCCGGTGCAACCCGTACGACGAAGACACCCTGAGCCCTCCAGTTCCGCAGGATTTACGTTTCGATCAGGTTCTGGCAGCATATCTTTAGGTCACCCTAGCGGCGAGGAGAAGTTATGACGGCGTTGCACGATGTGGCCACTGCCGCCACGACGGTCTCCGCTGCGGTCGAGGAGACCTCCCGGCAACCGTACGAGTACGTCCGCCGAGAGTTGGTCGAGCCCGACTGGCGGCGCTTCCCCGGCTGGCGGGAGGTCACCGAGGCGCAGTGGCGCGACGCCCAGTGGCAGCGGGTGC
The DNA here is from genome assembly GCF_001921205.1 of Actinophytocola xanthii. Classification (GTDB taxonomy): domain Bacteria; phylum Actinomycetota; class Actinomycetes; order Mycobacteriales; family Pseudonocardiaceae; genus Actinophytocola; species Actinophytocola xanthii. The sequence continues at coordinate 84,800 of NZ_MSIE01000047.1, forward strand.
ACTGCGTGCGCAACGTCCGCCAGCTCCGCGCGCTGATGGGCGACCTGCTGGCGGAGTCGTTCTACGACGACCTGGCCGAGGACCAGCGTCGCCTGGCGACCATGTCGATGCTGATCCCGCCGCAGATGCTCAACACGATGGCCGCCACGGCGGCGCCCGCCGAGTTCACCGAGGCCTTCCTGGCCGATCCGGTCCGGCGCTACATGCTGCCGGTGGCCGGCGACCGCGACCCGGTCTGGCCGAACCACCCCCACTCGTCGCGGGACTCGCTGCACGAGGCCGAGATGTGGGTCGTCGAGGGGCTCACCCACCGCTATCCGACCAAGGTGCTCGCCGAGCTGCTGGCCACCTGCCCGCAGTACTGCGGGCACTGCACCCGGATGGACCTGGTCGGCAACTCGACGCCGCAGGTCGACAAGCACAAGCTCGCGCTCAAGCCGGTCGACCGCCAGGACCAGATGATCGACTACCTGAAGCGGACCCCGGGTGTGCGGGACGTGGTGGTCTCCGGCGGCGACGTGGCGAACGTGCCGTGGCACCAGCTCGAGTCGTTCCTCATGCGGCTGCTGGACATCGAGACGGTCCGCGACGTGCGGCTGGCCACCAAGGCGCTGGCCGGACTGCCGCAGCACTGGCTGCAGCCCAAGGTCGTGGAGGGCCTGGAGCGGGTCGCGCGGACCGCCGCGCGGCGCGGGGTCAACCTCGCCATCCACACCCACGTCAACCACGCCAACTCGGTGACCCCGCTGGTCGCCGAGGCCGCGCGGACCGCGCTCGAGGTCGGTGTGCGCGACGTCCGCAACCAGGGCGTGCTGATGCGGGGCGTCAACGCCACCCCGGACGACCTGCTGGACCTGTGCTTCGCGCTGCAGGGCGAGGCGAACATCCTGCCGTACTACTTCTACCTGTGCGACATGATCCCCAACGCCGAGCACTGGCGGGTGGCGGTCTGGGAGGCCCAGCAGCTCCAGCACGCGATCATGGGTTACCTGCCCGGCTACGCCACCCCCAGGATCATCTGCGACGTCCCCTACGTGGGGAAGCGCTGGGTCCACCAGCTCGCCGAGTACGACCGGGAACGCGGCATCTCCTACTGGACCAAGAACTACCGCACGGGCATCGAGCGCGACGACCCCGACGCGCTGGAACGCCGCTACCCGTACTACGACCCGATCTCCACGCTGCCCGAGGCCGGACAGCGCTGGTGGGCCGACCACCGGGCCTGAGCGGCGCCTCAGCCCTCGAGCTGGGAGAGGCCGAAGGCCACCAGGAACCCCGCCACCGTGATCAGCCCGATCAGCAGGTGGGCGTCCTCGAACGCCTCCGGGATCATCGTGTCGGTGACCATCGCGAGGATCGCGCCGGCGGCGAGCGCGGTGATCCCGGCGATCAGCCCGGCCGGGGCGCCGCCGAGCACCCCGTACCCGAACATCGCCGCCAGCGCACTGACCACCGCGATCCCACCCCAGAGCCCGAACACGTACCGGGCGCCGCGCCCGGCCTGCCGCATCCCCGCCGCACTGGACAACCCCTCTGGGACGTTGCTGATGAACACCGCGGCCACCGTCACCACGCTGACCGCGCCCCCGCCGAGCAGGCTGGTCCCGATCACCATCGACTCCGGCACCCCGTCGAGCAGCGCGCCGAGGGCGATCGCCGTGCCGGACCCGGCCTGCTCCGACTCCGAGGGCTGGTGGTCCCCGGACCGCTTCCGGTGCCGGGCACCCCGGCGGGCGAGCAGCACGTTCGCCCCCGTGTACACCGCCGCCCCGCACGCGGCGCCGAGCGCGGTGGGCAACAGCCCGCCCTGCGCGTGCGCCTCGGCGATCAGCTCGAAGGACACCGCGGAGAGCAGCACACCGCTGCCGAACGCCATCACGCTCGCGACGACCCGGCGCGGCACCCGCAGCAGGTAGCCCACCAGCGCCCCCGCCACGAGCGCGGCGCCGGCGACCAGCCCCCAGAAGCCGGCGACCAGTACCTGCGGCATCACGCCACCCCGCACGGGCAGGTGATCTTCGAGTGCGTCACGGCCCTGCACGTACCCCCGCCCGGCTCGCCCGAACCTACCCCCGCAGCTCGGCGCGGATGAGCCGCGCGGCGCGGTCGGGATCGTCCGCCCAGAAGTCCACCGCCCTGGCGAGCAGCCCCGGACCGACCTCGTGATCGCCCCGCAGCGTGACCGCGACGTTGGTCGAGCTCATCACGTCGAGGACCAGGGTGCCCTCGACCACCCTGCCCGAGCTCGTCGCGTCGTGGTCGCGCCGGATCGTCCGGACGCCGTCGATCTCGGCGACCGGCACCCGCAGGTCGGTGAACGAGCAGTAGCGCAGGCGCAGCACCCGGGGGTCGACCGAGTGCGGGTAGGTGGACATCGTCGCGATCAGCGCGAGGAACCAGAGGGTGCTCAGCACCCCGAGCGCGGTGAGCACCACACGCACCGGCGGCCACGGCACGGCCAGCTCGACGAGAACGACCTCCAGCGGGGTGAGCGCGGTGAACACCCACATCATCGGCCGCAGCGGACCGCCGTAGGGGATGGCCGCGCCGTCCTCGGGCACCTCCCGCCGACGCCGCACGGCCAGCCCCAGTGCCCGAACCATCAGCCGGACGTGCCGGACCAACCCCGCCACCCGCTCCCCCACCCGGGTCAGCCGGTGAAGATGGCGCGGGGGTCGCCGGTGAACCAGACGTTCTCGATGCGCATGCGGTGGACCAGCCAGTGGCTCTCCTCGCGGACCAGGGCTACCTGGTAGTGGTTCTTCAACAGGGCGAACGTAGCGTGGTCGGCGCTCAACAGGTGTTGGGCCTCCACCAGGGCCGTCATCCGGGCGGTGTCGCCGTCGACGCTCACCCGGGGATTGGTGACCTGGTGGGTCGTGTCGACCCGGCCGGTGAACGAGCCCAGGATCGTGTCGACGATCGTGTCGCGGCCGGACATCAGCGGCACCTCCCCACCCCACCGGGCCGCAGCCGGCCGGAAGTCGAGCTCGGCCTCGGCGGCGAAGGCGGACGCGAACAGCTCCCGGTCCTTGAGGTCCTGGCCGAGCGCGAAGCGGTACAGCGCGTCGGCGATCTCGGAACGGTCGCGCAGCTCGCGCAGCGTCGGGTCGTCGGTGAGGTGCATCGGGGCTCCCTTTACGTCGTCGTCGCCCTCGAATCTGCGCGTCCGGGCCACCGCGATCAACGGCCATCTGTGCCACGATCGTGAAGCCACACTTAACGCCGCGGGGAGGTGCGCATGCTTGAGCGGCACGAGGCGGAAACGTTCCTCGCGCTCGCCGAGGAGCTGCACTTCGGCCGCACCGCCGAGCGGCTGCGGGTCTCCACGGCCAGGGTCAGCCAGACCGTGCGCGCCCTCGAACGGCGGGTCGGCGCCCCGCTGTTCCACCGCACCAGCCGCCGGGTGGAGCTCTCCGCGCTGGGCCGCCAGCTCCTCGACGACCTCCGCCCGGCCTGGGCCCAGGTCGACGCGGCGCTGGCCAGGGCCGTCGAGACCGGCAGGGGGTTCACCGGCACGCTGCGGGTCGGCTTCACCGGCGCCGCCGGCGGCCAGCTGCTGGTCGGCGTGGCCGAGCTGTTCCACACCCGCCACCCCGACTGCGACGTGCGGATCCGCGAGGTCCAGTTCGCCGACCTGATGCCGTGGCTGCGCTCCGGCGAGGTCGACCTCGCCCTGACCACGTTCCCGGTCGACGAACCCGACGTCGCGACCGGACCGGTCCTGGTGTCCGAGGCCCGCTTCCTGGCCGTGCCGGCGGCGCACGACCTCGCCGCCCGCTCGGCGCTGTCGGTGGAGGACCTCGCCGCGGTGACCGTCCTGCGGCTGCCGGACACGCTGCCGGAGTCCCTACGCGCCGACCACGCTCCGGCCACCACCCCGTCCGGGCGTCCCGTCCGCACCGGCCGTTGCGCCTCGACCCTGCAGGAGCTGCTCACGCTCGTCGGCGCCGGACACGGTGTCCTGCCGGTCGGCGCCAGCACCCGCCGCTACTACGCCAGGCCCGACGTCGCCTACGTCCACCTCCCCGACGCCCCGCCCGTGCGCTGGGGCCTGGCCTGGCTCGCCGCCGATGCCACCGCTTCGGTGCATGCCTTCGGCGCGGCCGCCGGCGACCTCGCCCGTGCTCAGGTCCCGCAGAAGGTCCGGTAGGTCCGGCCGAAGTCCGCCGGGGCCGGTTCGGCGTAGCGCTCCAGACCGGGGCGCTCGTCGAACGGGGCGGACACCGCGACCAGGAGCTGCTCCAGCGGCCCCAGGTCGCCGTCGGTCGCGGCGGCGAGGGCCTCCTCGACGAGGTGGTTGCGCGGGACGTAGACGGGGTTCGCCCGGTCCATCGCCGCGGCGTCCGGGTTGAGCGTGCGCCAACGCGCCAGCCACCCGTCGATCGCGGCCAGGTCAAGCACCATCTCCCGCGCCGGCTCGGTGTTGCCGCGCGCGGCCGCGCCGAGCCGGCGGAAGAACGAGGTGTGGTCGACGTGGTTGTCCCTCAGGATGCGGAGCAGCTCCTCGATCAGCGGCGCCGTCGCGACGTCCGCGACGTCCTCGGGCAGGCCGAGCTTGGCCCGCATCCCCGCGGCGAAGGCATGGTCGTAGTGCCCGCGGAAGGTGTCCAGCGCCTCGCCGGCCAGCGCGATCGCGCGCTCCTGGTCGTCGGCGAACAGCGGCAGGAGAGCCTCGGCGAACCGCGCGAGGTTCCACTCGGCCACCACCGGTTGGTTGCCGTAGGCGTAGCGCCCGCCGTGGTCGATCGAGCTGAACACCGTACGCGGGTCGACCGCGTCCATGAACGCGCAGGGCCCGTAGTCGATGGTCTCCCCCGAGATCGTCATGTTGTCGGTGTTCATCACGCCGTGGATGAAGCCGACCAGCATCCACCGGGCCACCAGCGACGCCTGGGCGGCGACCACCGCCTCGAACAGCGCGAGGTGGGGGTGCTCGGCCTCGACGGCCTGGGGGTGGTGGCGGGCTGTCGCGTGGTCGGCGAGCCGGCGCAGCAGGTCGAGGTCGCCGGTGGCGCGGGTGTACTGGAAGGTGCCGACCCGCAGGTGGCTGCGCGCGACCCGGGCGAGGACCGCTCCGGGTAGCGGGGTGTCGCGGTGCACGGTGCGCCCCGTGGCCACCACCGCGAGCGAGCGGGTCGTGGGGATGCCCAGGGCGTGCATCGCCTCGCTCACCACGTACTCGCGCAGCATCGGGCCGACCGCGGCCAGCCCGTCGCCGCCGCGGGCGAACGGGGTGCGGCCCGAGCCCTTGAGGTGGAGGTCGCGGGGGTGGCCGTCGGGGTGGTCGAGCTCGCCGAGCAGCAGCGCGCGGCCGTCGCCCAGGCGCGGGGAGTAGTACCCGAACTGGTGGCCGGCATAGGCCTGCGCGACCGGGGCCGCCCCCTCGGGGAGGTGCGTCCCGACGAGCAGGCCCAGCCCCTCGGGCCCGCGGAGCCAGGCGGCGTCCAGGCCGAGGTCCGCTGCCAGCGGCTCGTTGAGCACGAGCAGGCGCGGCTCGGGCGGCTCCTCGGCCTGCCAGGGCCGGGCCAACTCTGGCAGCGTGCTGGCGAAGTCGTGACTCAGCGTGACGGTAGGTGGCGGTGCGATGCTCACGCATCAACGGTACGTGATGTGCTGGAGTGGTCCCCGTGACCGGAATCGAGGCGGTCGGCCGGGCCGTCACCGAGTGCTCACGGTGTCCCCGGTTGGTGGCCTGGCGAGCCGAGGCCGCGCGCACCCCGCCCGCCCGTTTCGCCGGCGAGCCGTACTGGGCCCGACCCGTGCCGGGGTTCGGCGACCCGGCGGCGCGCATCTACGTGCTCGGGCTGGCCACCGCCGCCCACGGCGGCAACCGCACCGGCCGGGCGTTCACCGGCAACCCGACCGCCGCTTGGCTGGTGCGCTCGATGCACCGGGCGGGCCTGGCCAGCCAGCCGACCTCCGAGCGGCGCGGTGACGGCCTGCGGCTGCTCGGCGCGTGGATGGGCTCCGCCGTCCGCTGCGCCCCGCCCGGCAACCGCCCGACCCCGGCCGAGCGCGACACCTGCCTGCCGTTCCTGACCGCGGAGGTCGCCGCGCTGCCGCGGCTGCGCGTGCTGGTCTGCCTCGGGGCGTTCGCCTGGACGACCGCGCTGCACTGGGCCGGGGCACGGCCGAGACCGCGCTTCGCCCATGGAGCCGAGCACCGGCTGGAGAGCGGCCTGGTGCTGCTGGCGAGCTACCACCCCAGCCAGCAGAACACCAACACGGGCCTGCTCACCGAGCCCATGCTCGACGCCGTGCTCCACCGGGCCCGCACCCTCGCCGAGCCCTGACGGCTCACCGCAGCGCCGGCACCACCTCCTCGGCCACCAGCCGCAGCGACTCGACGGCCCGCGCGTGGGACAGGCCCGGCAACCGCGCCCAGTGCGCGAAGTGGGAGAACCCGACGTCACGGTGCAGGGCGACCAGTCGGTCGGCCACCTCCTCGGGCGTCCCCACCAGGTAGTCCGCCCGGTTCGGCGCCGGCCCGCTCGAACGGTCGCGGTAGCCGGCCAGCTCGCCCTCGAGGTAGGCGATCCCCCGCGCCGCCTCCGCCCACGCGAGGTCCGGATCCCGCGCGACGTGCAGGACGCTCGTGCAGACCAGCGGCACGGGTGGGAGCGCGGAGTCGGCGAGAACCGAGTCGAGCAGCGCACGGCGCGCCCGCAGGTCCGCCGGGGTCGCGCAGTAGACGATCACCGCGTCGCCGAGGCGCGCCGCCCGGCGCAGACCGGCCTCGGTGACCTCACCCACATAGATCGGCACCGCTCGGAGCGGGCTCGGGGTCACCGGCACGTCGTCGAAGGACCAGTGCCTTCCGGCGGCGGTGACGCGACCGGTGCCCAGCGCCTGGCTCAGGATCGGCACCGCCTCCTCCAGCAGCGACGCCCGCCGCCGCCGGTCCACACCGAACGCGGCGAACTCGTGCTCGGCGTAGCCCTGACCCACCCCGAGCAGCAGCCGGCCGTTGGAGAGCAGGTCGGCCACCGCGGCGTCCTCGGCGACCCGCAGCGGATGGTGCAGCGGCAGCACCAGCACGCTGGTGCCGATGCCGATCCGGCTGGTGCGGGTCGCGACCCCGGCCGCGAGCACCAGCGGCGAGGGCGTCATCCCGTCGCGGGTGAGGTGGTGCTCGGACAGCCAGACGGCGGTGAACCCCAGCCGCTCGGCGACCACGACCTCCTCGAGGCACTCGGCGTAGTAGTCCGCGTAGGACGAGCCGGGACCGCCCTCGGGCCGGCGGAAGTCGTGCAGCAGACCGAAGGTGGGAGCGGGCATGGGCTCACCCTGGCAGGGCCGGCGGCGGCCGGTCCACCACCGCCGGCCGCACCGGGCGCGGGGTCAGCCGAAGCGGTCGGGGTCCGGACCGGTGCGGTGACCGCGCTCGAGCGTGCCCAGCGCCGCCAGGTCCTGGGCGGTCAGTTCGAAGTCGAACAGGTCGAGGTTCTCCCGGATCCGGTCCGGGGTCACCGACTTCGGGATCACCACGTTGCCCAGCTGCAGGTGCCAGCGCAGCACGACCTGCGCCGGCGTGCGGCCGTGCTGTTCGGCCAGCGCCGTCACGACCGGGTCGGCCAGCAGGTCCCCGCCCTTGGCCAGCGGGCTCCACGCCTCGGTGGCGATGCCGCGCTCGGCGTGCAGTGCCCGCAGTTCGGCCTGCTGCAGGTACGGGTGCAGCTCGATCTGGTTGACCGCGGGGACCGTGCCGGTCTCCTCGAACAGGTGCCGCAGGTGCGCCGGCTGGAAGTTCGACACGCCGATCGACCGGACCCGGCCGTCGGCTAGCAGCTTCTCCAGCGCCTTCCACGTCTCCACGTACCGCCCGGCCGACGGCGCCGGCCAGTGGATCAGGTACAGGTCGAGGTAGTCCAGGCCCAGCCTGCCGACGCTCGCGTCGAACGCCCGCAGCGCCTCGTCGTAGCCCTGGTCGTCGTTCCAGACCTTGGTCGTGACGAACAGCTCCTCGCGCGGGATGCCGGACTCCCGCAGGGCCTGCGCCACGCCGCCTTCGTTGCCGTAGATCTTGGCCGTGTCGATGCTGCGGTACCCGGCCCGCAGCGCCTCCGACACCGCCGCCGCTGTCTCCTCGTCCGGCACCTGGAACACGCCGAAGCCCAGCTGGGGCATGCTCACGCCGTTGTTGAGGGTGACGTTCGGGATCGTCATGCTGTCCTCTCCGTGGGAGTGCCGCGCGTACCGAACCGCAGTACCCCCGGCTCCGCCCGTCATGCGCGGGCGCCCCAAGGTGAGGGCGACGCCACCCTTTCGCTGGGTGACCGGTCGGACGCGCACCGAAGTGCCCTTGTTCGGGTCTACCCCCGGCGGTTCCCGTGGGGAACACTCGCGCCAGGTCGCCCGGACACCCTGAGCGACCAACCAAGACCAAGGAGTTGTGGCGTGTCCATCCGAAGAAGGGCGGTCGCCGCCGCGGTCGTGCCGGTGCTCGCGGCCGGCATGGTCGGGCTCGGCGCGGCCGGCCCCGCGAACGCCGCCCCGGCCGATCTCGCCGACCGCCTCGAGGCGCTTCCCGGCGTGACCGTCGTGTCCGAGGAGTCGGCCCCCGCCCCCGGGTACCGGTTCTTCTTCCTCACCTACCGCCAGCCGGTCGACCACACCAACCCGGCCGGGCCCACCTTCGAGCAACGGTTCCAGCTGCTGCACCGGGCCGAGGACCGGCCGATGGTCCTGCACACCACCGGCTACGGCATGCCCGGCTACGCCTTCCGCTCCGAGCCGACGGCCCTCCTCGACGCCAACCAGATCTCGGTCGAGCAGCGCTTCTTCACCCCGTCCCGGCCCCAGCCGGCCAACTGGGGCAAGCTCACGATCTGGCAGGCCGCGACCGACCACCACCGGATCGTCGGCGCCCTGGAGCGGGTCTACGCCGGCAAGTGGGTCTCCACCGGCGCCAGCAAGGGCGGCATGACCTCGGTCTACCACCGCCGCTACTACCCCCGCGACGTCGACGGCGTGGTCGCCTACGTCGCCCCCAACGACGCGGACAACAAGGACGACCGGGCCTACGACGAGTTCTTCGACAGCGTCGGGTCCACCCCGGCGTGCCGCACCGCGCTCAAGACCCTGCAGGCGGAGGCGCTGCGCCGGCGCACCGAGCTGGTGAACATGTACGACGAGTACGCCGCCGCCAACGGGCTCACCTTCGACAGCGTCTTCGGCTCCACCGACAAGGCGTTCGAGATGACCGTGCTCGACACCGAGTGGGCCTTCTGGCAGTACTCGGGCGAGGGCGCCTGCGGCGCCGTGCCCGGCGTAGACGCCACCACCGAGGAGATCTTCGAGTTCATCGACGGGGTGGCGAGCTTCGCCTTCTACGCCGACGAGGGCATCACGCCCTACGCGCCGTACTACTACCAGGCGGCCACCCAGCTCGGCTGGCCGCAGCCACGGTTCCGGTACCTCCAGGGCCTGCTGCGCTACCCGAACCTGTACGTGGCCAACTCGAGCCTGCCCCCGGAGCTGCGCTCCCGGCACGACCCGGCGCCGATGGCCGACGTGGACCGGTGGGTCAGCCGCGAGGCGAGCCAGATGCTGTTCGTCTACGGCTCCAACGACCCGTGGGGTGCCGAGCCGTTCCACCCGAGCGAGAAGGACTCCTACACCTTCACCGCGCCGGGCGCGAACCACGGCGCGGACATCGAGCTGCTCAACCCGGCCGACCGGGCCAGGGCGACGGCCACCCTGCGCCGCTGGGCCGGTGTCGAGACGGGCTCGACGGCCCGCTCCGCGGCGCTCGCCGAGCTCGACGCACGCGACCCGCGGGACATCCGCCGGCCGCTGTGACGCGGTGAGGGGCGCCCTCGCCACGACGAGGGCGCCCCTCAGCCGCGCCGGGCGCGCCCTAGCACCAGCAGCACCGACGCGACGACCAGCACCGGGAACCCCGAGGGCAGCAGCACCAGGGCACACACCAGCGTCCAGCCCGCCACGGTCCAGGTGACGAACGGCGGCAGCGCCCGGCCCGCCCGCGCGAACCGGACCAGCAGCAGCCCCACCAGCAGCAGCGGTACGGCGAAGCTGCCGAGCAGCTGCCAGAAGTACGCCTGCGCCTGCGGCATGGGATCGCCGTCCGGTACGACGCGCCACAGCTCGCCGCCCACCCAGTCCGGGACGAAATCCAGCGAGCGGACGAGGAAGAAGGCCAGGTGCATGGCCGACACGACCGCGATCAACCCGCCGGCCCAGATCGTCAGGGTGCGGGACCGGCCACTGAGAGTATCCGTGCTCACCAGCCAATGATCCACCGCTCGTGGCGGTGGGGTACCGCCGCACTCTCTAGACTTGAGCGCGATGCGACGGTCAGGATGGCGCGGCTGGTTCGCGCTCGCGCTGGTGGTCCTGCTCTGCGCCGGGTTCGTCCTGGTGGCGTCCGATCCCGCCGAGGAGCCGACGCCGCAACCGGGACCACCGCAGGACGCGCCGCGGGTGATCGTGGCCCTGGGCGACAGCACGATCTCCGGTGAGGGCGCCGGCGACTACGAGCCAGGCACCGACGGCGAGAACGGCAACTGGTGCCACCGCTCGCCGCACGCCTCGATCCACCACACCGAGCTGCTGGGCATCGACAGGGCCTACAACCTCGCCTGCTCGGGTGCGCCGTCCGGCCAGGTGGGGCTGGGCGAGGTCGAGCAGTACACCGAGCCGTCCCAGGCCGCTCGGCTGGCCCGCATCGCCGCCCGGGAACGCGTGGTCGCGGTCGTGGTCGCCTCCGGCGCCAACGACGACCCCAGCTTCTCCCACGTGCTCAACGACTGTGTCGAGGCCTGGACCGGGCACGGGCGCCCGTGCCGGGACCAGGTCGGCGGGCAGTGGCAGGACCGGGTCGAGAACATGGTGCCCAAGCTGGTCGACGCCCTGCACGACGTGCGCGAGGTGATGCGCGACGCCGGCTACGGCCGCCGGGACTACCAGCTCGTCGTCCAGTCCTATGCCGCCCCGGTCGGCCAGCGGGTGGCCCGCGGCCTGCAGGACCTGTCCGGCTGCCCGTTCCTGTCCGAGGACCTGCGGTGGGTGGAGAAGACCGCGGTGCCGGCGCTCACCGCCGGGGTGCGGCAGGCCGCCGACGAGGTCGGCGCCCGGTTCCTCGACCTGTCCCGCGCCGGCACCGGCCGCGAGGCCTGCTCGCAGGGGAGCGACCCGGACCGGGAGTGGTTCCGGCGGCTCGCCGTGCGCTGGGACGACCTGCGGCACCAGGACCGCGCGACCCACGCCCTGCAGGAGTCCTTCCACCCCAACGCCCGCGGCCACGCCCAGTTCGGCCGCTGCCTCGGGGAGTTCCTGGCCACCGACGACCGCGCCGCCGCCTGCCTGGCCGGCGAGGACGGCAACCTGCACGCGGCCACCAGCGTCGGCCCCTGAGCCCGTCGCCGTCGGGCGCACCGGGCCGGCCGCGGGAGGCGGGGCGGCCGGCCCGGAGCACCCCGGTCAGGACGAGCCGCGCCCTCGCCGTGCCGCGCTGGCTGCGCGGTCCGGCCGTGGCGGGCGCACCCGTCCTCGCCTGGTCGGGGCGAGGACGCGTCCTAAGTCAGCGAGATCTGGTCGCCGGTGACCCGGACGGTCCGCTCGGGCAGTGGCTTGGAGGCGGGACCGGCGGTCACCCCGCCGTCGGCCACGGCGAACTTGCTGCCGTGGCACTCGCAGTTGATCGTGCCGCCGGTGATCTTGGTGACCATGCAGCCCTGGTGGGTGCACACGGCGGAGAACGCCCGGAACTCGCCGGCGGTCGGCTGCGTGATCACGACCTCCTCGTCGGCGAAGATCTTGCCGCCGCCCACCGGGATGTCGCCGGTCGAGGCCAGCCCCGGCGGCGGTGCCTCGGTGGTCTCCTCCTGCGCCGGCGCTTCGGTTGTCTCGGCGGGCGGGGCCTCGCCGAGGACGATCTGTCCGTCGGGGGTGACGCTGACCTGCTGCTCCCCCAACGGCTCCGGGGCCGGACCAGCCGTCACGGCGCCGTCGGCGACGGCGAACTTGCTGCCGTGGCAGTCGCAGTTGATCGTGCCGTCGGCGACCGCGTTGACCAGGCAGCCCTGGTGGGTGCAGACCGCGGAGAAGCCCTTGAACTCGCCCTCGACGGGCTGGACCACGACGATCTCCTGGTCCTTGAAGACCTTCCCGCCGCCGACCGGGATGTCCGCCGCGGCCCCGAGGACCTCGCCGGAGGGGGCCTGCGCCGACCCGGTCCCGGTTTCGCCGCCACCGCCGCCGTCACCCGCGTCGGGTGGCGGCGGGGCGGTCGGGCCGCCGTAGCGGGCGCACCCCGCGGCCAGGCCGCAGACCGCGACGGTGCCGGCCACCGCGCTGCGCCGGGGCAGCACCGGAGTGTTCTCGTTCATCGATCCCTGCTCTCAGAAAGTCACGCCGAACTTGGTGAAGAACCAGACCGACGAGGTCAGCCACAGTCCGGTCAGCGCGGTGAACACGGCGCCGCCGACGACCGGGAGCACCCAGCCGGGCTTCTCGTCCTTCGTGAGCACGATCATCTTGCAGACGAAGATCCCGTAGAAGAAGCAGCCGAGCAGCGAGTGCAGCAGCACCCGGGTGTCGAAACCCTGGAACCCGAGCGCGTACAGGCAGTGCGCGGCGACCGGCAGCGAGACCAGCACCGCGATCCGGCCCGACCAGCGGTGCAGCACGCCCACGCCCCGTCCGTCGCCGCGCACGCCGGGCAGCCTGCCCCACATGGCGAGCGCGGAGAGCAGCTGCACGACGGCGAGCAGGAACGCGATCGAGCCCAGCCAGGCCTTCGCGTGCAGGCCGCTGGAGAACCCGGCCAGGCTGAACGCCAGGTCGGCCGGGTCGTGCAGCTTGCCGTAGACCCCGATCGCCACCGCGACCAGCGAACCGACCGCCAACGCGAAGATGACCGCGCGGAAGTTCCCGCGCTCGGGTGGGTCCCGTTCGATGTCCAGGGCCCCCCACTCGCCGGTGCTCCAGGTCGGCGGCGGGCTGACCGGAGGTCTGGCCCAGTGCTGCGGGACCGGCTGGGTCGCGTCCGCGTCCGGGATCGGCCCGGCCGGGCCGAACTCCGGTGGTGGTCCTGACGGCGTGCTCATCACACGTCTCCTGTCTCCCGCTCGTGTCGCTCTCAGAACGTGGTGTCCCCGGCGACCTTGTCCGCCTCGATCCGCTGGCCGTCCAGCGTGACAGCACCTTTGGCCGGGTCCAGCCGCGGCGCGGGCTCCGACCCGCCACGGCTCTTCGCGATCCCGACCTGGCTGCCGTCCGGCAGGATGATCCAGCCGATGGTGGCCTCGGCGCCCTCGCCGCGGTACACGCCGGCCGGGGCCGTGGCGACCGGCGCGGTGAACGGGAGCTCCCGGCCCCCCACCGTGACCTTTCCGGTGAGGTTCCTGCCCTGAAGCGAGCCGACCACCCGGTTCTTGCCGTCCTTGGACTTCAGGTCCAGGCGGCCGTCGACCGCGCTGCCCTGCAGCCAGGACTCCACGGTCGCGCCGTCGCAGAGGTAGGCCGCGGCCTCCTCGCCCTTGACCGCGACGGCGATCGTCATCGGCCCCTTGTCGACCTCGCCCGCGTACACGGCCTCGGCCGGGAACGGGGGCGCGGCCGGAGGTTCCTCCTCGACGGGTCCGTCGGTGTCCTCGGGGGACTCCGTCGGCTGCGACTCGGTCGTGTCCGAGGCGGGCGGTTCCGACGTCGGTGGTTCGGTGGTCTCGGGGTCGGTCGTCTCGATCTCACCCGAGCTGGCGACCTCGCTGGCGGGCGGGACGTCGGTGTTGTCACCGGCCACGACCAGCCCGCCGACCGAGTTGATCGTCATGAACCCGACCAGACCAGCGACGACGACCGCCGCGGTGACCAGCGGCCCTCGAACTGACATGACACCTCTCCTGTCCGTGTCCCCGCATGTGCGACCAGATAGATGAGCCGATCTCCTGCTCGGCAGATACACGGGTGGGGAACGAGATCGGTTCAACCACATTTCCGAGCGATCCGGCCCGACCCGAGGTCCGACACGCCGGTACAAATCAAGCACTGCCGCGAGATCGGGTGCAAGAATCAAGTAGATAGCCGTTGTCCAGGGCAGTCGTGCAGGGCATTCAGGGAGGCGTCGGTGGCGGAGAACAGCTCGGTCCACCTCGAGCGCCTCACCGAGCTCATCCGGCCCGTTCCGCTCGCCGGCTTCGCGAGCTCGCTGTGCCGGTGGCTGCAGGACGCGCACGAGGCCGCGGCCGAGGTGCAGCTCCAGCGGCGCGGCAACCACCGGGGCGGGTGGAGCAACAACACGAGCTTCGGCACCGACCGCTACCAGTACCTGCTCGGCACGGCCGGCTCGCTGGACAACGAGCTCCCCGGGCTGGTCGTGGACTCCGCGTTCCAGTCGGTGCTGCTGAAGTTCGAGCGGTTCGGCGTCTACCAGATGCAGTTCCCCACCGGCCCACACGGCTCGATCGGCGACGCCAGCGACCTGCGCCGGGATCTGCTGACGACCAACGGCGACCCCGGGCTGCTCAGCCGCCGCGACATCTGGCTCGCCGACCGGCAGCTGCTGTTCCTGGGCTGGGCCGGCAACGAGGAGGCCGGTCTCACCGGCGCCTGGGTCGGACAGGGTGAGCTCTACGACAACAGGCTCGACTGGGACTGGCTGGTCAACCTGCTCGAGGTGGCCGAGAGCGGCCGCTTCGGCCCGGTGGCGGTGCCCGAGCCGGCCCGGCCACTGGACCCGACGATCTTCGACGTTCCCGAGCCCGTGCTGCCGCTGCGGCCGCGGCGGGAACGACCATCCGGGTCAGCGGACTGACCCCCGCACCCGCCGGGTGCCACTCTCCGTACTGGACCACCATGGAGTGTCCAGCCGTTCCGCCGTACCTGTAGGGAGCCTGTTCGTGAGCACGGATGCCTTCGCCGTCGCGCGGGCATTCGACCCTGCCCGGCTGACCATGGCCCGCGAGCTGGCGGGCCTGCGCAAGCGCGAGCTCGCCGACCGGATCGACCGCACCGCGGCGGCGGTGTCGCAGTACGAGCTCGGCCAGTCGCGGCCGAGCGCGGAGACCCTGGGCCGGTGTGCGCGCGCCCTGGACCTGCCGGTCGGGTTCTTCACCTCGGGGCGTCCGCACCTGCGGCTGGACACCGCGCATGCCCACTTCCGGTCACTGCGCGCGACGACGGCGGTCCAGCGTCAGCAGGCACTCGCGCACGTGGAGCTGCTCTGGGAGGTCACCGACCAGCTCGAGCGGGTGATCGAGCTGCCCGCGGTCGACGTCGGTCTGCCGCTGGGCATGCCGCACGGCGACCCGGCCGCCGCGGCCCGCACGACCCGCAAGGCCTGGCACCAGCCGACCGGCCCGGTGGTGCACCTGGTGCGCAACCTCGAGGCACGCGGGATCGTCGTCACCAGGATCCCCGCGGTGGACGCCGAGACCATCGACGCGTTCTCCGCCGCGCCGCACGGCCGTCCGGTCATCGCCCTGTCCGGCAAGGGAAACCCGATGCGCCAGCGGTTCTCGGTCGCTCACGAGCTCGGCCACCTGCTGCTGCACCCCGACCCCGCGCCGGGCTCCGGCCACCACGAGCGCGAGGCCAACGCGTTCGCCGCCGAGCTGCTGATGCCGGCCGCCGAGATCGGGGACCGGCTGCCGGCGCGGGCGGAGGTGCCCGCGCTCAAGGAGGTCGCCGACGGCTACGGCGTGTCGGTCGCCGCGCTCGTGTACCGCGGCAAGGACCTGGGCGTGTACAACGACACGGCGGTCCGGCGAATGATGGCCACCCTCGGCCGGCTGGGCTGGACCACCCGCGAGCCCGTCCGCGCGGACTACCGGGGTGAGGAGCCCGAGCTGCTGGTACGCGCCGTCGAACTCGCCGCGGCGCACGGCCTGCCGCTCCCCCGCCTCGCCGCGACCCTGCACATCGGTCTGCCGAGGCTGCGCGGCCTGCTCGGAATGCACGACAGCCGCCCGCGCCTGCGACTGATCCACGGCAGCGGCGGCGGGCTCGACGAGTAGCCGGCGATCCGTGACCGCACGAGCGTAGGTGACCTCGATGCGCTCGGCCGACGGTCCGGATGTCCGTGGTCGCGACCCCTCCCGGCCAGTTCCGCTACGTCGGCTCGGCGCGTGGCGGGAGAAGTGCGGCGCTCAGGTCGGCGAGACCGCGGCTGAGCTGGGCGATCTCGGCCGCCTGCCGGTCGGCTCGCCGGCCTGTCTCGGCGAGGTCCTCGGCCAGGGCTGAGCCCTTGTCCCGAGCGGCGTCGCGTTCGGCGGTGCGGGTGGCGAGGGTCGTGGTCAGCTCGGCGATCGCGGCAGCGGCTTCGTCGGCACGGCGCCGCTCCTCGTCGGCTCGGGTGCGGGAGTCGGCTGCCTGACGGAGGGCGTCCTCGGCCCGGTCGTGCTCGCTCGCCACCTCGGCCCGGGCCGCCTCGGCCTGGGCACGCAGCTCCGCGACCTGACGGGAAGCCTCCTCGGCTCGGTCCTGGGCCGCGGCCGCCCTGGCCTGTTCGGTCGCCACCTGGGCGCGGGCCTCGTCGGCGCGTTGGTGTTCGCGCAGGGCCTCTGCGCGGGCCGCCTCGACCCTGGCGTGCTCGGCGGCCGCCTGGGCGCGGGCCTCAGCGGCCTGCCGCAGCGCGTCCTCGGCGCGTTCGCGTTCGGCCGCGGCGACGCCCTCGGCCCGAGCTCTGGCCAGGTCGGAACGACCCGCGGCCTCGCGGGCCGCCGTCGCGGCGGCGACGG